>JBCBJS010000230.1:0-501 GCA_038523095.1 Cyanobacteria bacterium J06626_6 | reverse complement strand
TCAGGTTAAAGCCTTTGTTGGCCTGTACTTCTGTGCCCAGCTCAGCAATGGGCAACAGTTTTTCAGAAAGTACGGTAATTAACGTATCTTGAACATCTGCGGGCATGCGGGTAAGTTCTTCTACTCTCGCAATCTTGCCAGTGGCCATCGCTTTCATCAGCGGGCTTTCTACAATTGCAGAAGTTGACGGCCCTTTTGCCAGCAGCTCAGCGTAGTTCCAGCCGTAGCGAATAGCTTCTTCGCTGGTGCCAGCCGTCCCTTGAATTAAGAGCGTGGAATCTCCGGAGATAGCTGCCGCTAGATGCTCAGAGACCCAGGACTTGCCTGTACCCGGCACGCCATAAAGCAATAGGGCTCGGTCTGTGGCAAGCGTCGCGATCGCAATTTCCATCAGCCGCCGACTGCCGACATATTTAGCGGATATCTCCACGCCACTTTTTAATGTGCCACCCATTAAGTAAGTGGCAATCGCCCAAGGAGACAGTCGCCAGTTCGGTGGTT
>JBCBJS010000229.1:0-502 GCA_038523095.1 Cyanobacteria bacterium J06626_6 | reverse complement strand
AGTTTGCACCAGAAAATAAATCTCCATGAAAAAAGCGGCGTTCATCTTCTGAAGATAGACGCCGCTTTTGCTGGACGATATTCTCTAAATCTACTGAGTTATAGCTTCTGAAGAGTTGCTTAGGATACTCGCTAGGAGCTACAACCCTTGTCAAACAAGCAACTCTTCTGAGCAAACGTCCTAATGCATTAGGACGTTTGCTATAACCTGCTACAGCCGTTTAGCTCTCGGCATCAACGCCTTTCGTAAACGAATCGTCATAGAGGGTCGAGGGATCGACCGCCTCATCGACAACGCCCATTGTTTTACCTGTCTCTGAGGCAAAGTTGATGCTGTCCATGATGTTTAGCGAATCTTCTGCATTAAAGACAACGCTGTCATGCTCAGACGGTCTAAAGAGACGGACCGTGTCCAAAATAGGGGGCAGCTCTTCAGGGGCGAGGTTGAGCTTATTTGCCACAATCTCTACGGCCTCATCGCGGTTGCTTTCATAAAAAGCAAA
>JBCBJS010000228.1:0-507 GCA_038523095.1 Cyanobacteria bacterium J06626_6 | reverse complement strand
CTGCTCGACAACCACGTCGGCGTAGTCGTTGTGATCGTCCGTCACCGGGATCACAATCGCCTGCACCGGAGCTAACCACAGCGGGAACTCGCCGTTAAAGTGCTCAATCAGGATGCCCGTGAAGCGCTCGACAGAGCCAAACAGCGCGCGGTGAATCATGATCGGGCGCTCGCGCTCGTTCTCCTCGGTGACGTACTCGATGTCGAAGCGCTCCGGCAGGTTGTAGTCCACCTGCACCGTACCGAGCTGCCACTCGCGCTTGAGCACGTCGTTAATCACAAGGTCCAGCTTTGGCCCATAGAAGGCCGCCTCGCCCTCCTCAACCGCATAGTTAAGGCCCATCTCGTCACAGGCTTGGATGATCGCCTCCGTAGCACGGTCCCACAGCACATCGTCGCCCACGTACTTGTCGGACTTCGGATCGCGCGTGCCGACACGCGCACGGAAGTCGTACATACCGAGCGTCTCCGTGACGTGCTGGAACAACTCGACAACCGCCTTGAACTC
>JBCBJS010000227.1:0-507 GCA_038523095.1 Cyanobacteria bacterium J06626_6 | reverse complement strand
GTTTCCGTCCCCTTGCGGGGAATTGGGATCGAAAGTTAAAGGGACTGTTTACGAAGTTGAATGCTCAACTTATGGTTTCCGTCCCCTTGCGGGGAATTGGGATCGAAAGCCTCATTGAACTGCTGGTGGTGATAATTCTTCTCGGTAGTTTCCGTCCCCTTGCGGGGAATTGGGATCGAAAGGTCTATGGACTAAAAGCTACTCAAGAAAACTTCACTAGCATGTTTTCGTCCCCTTGCGGGGAATTGGGATCGAAAGGAGGAGCCTCAGGTCATCACTAACCCAGTTGATGCTTATAGTTTCCGTCCCCTTGCGGGGAATTGGGATCGAAAGTTGATGGGAAGGGGCTTAAATACACCTGTACCGCATGCGGTGTTTCCGTCCCCTTGCGGGGAATTGGGATCGAAAGGTTCGCGGTCAGATTGACGATCACGAGAAAACAGTTGAAGGTTTCCGTCCCCTTGCGGGGAATTGGGATCGAAAGGCCTTCCCCCAAGAAGGCAACCC
>JBCBJS010000226.1:0-509 GCA_038523095.1 Cyanobacteria bacterium J06626_6 | reverse complement strand
GGAACAGATTACCTCCCTCAGCACCAGGCAGCTACAGCTACAAACGGAAACCGCTAACCTGGCCAAGGCCCTCCGCGCCCCCACCGTGCGCGGGCGCTGGGGCGAGATTCAGCTCAAGCGGGTAGTCGAGATGGCCGGGATGGTCGAACACTGTGACTTCATTCAGCAGGCAACGGTGCAAACGGAAACAGGAACGCTGCGGCCAGATATGGTCGTACAGCTGCCGTTTCAGCGACGTCTTGTGGTTGATGCTAAAGCGCCCCTGGCAGCCTACCTAGAAGCGCTGGATCTGACCGATGAGGCGCAGCGGTTAGTTAAGCTGAGGGATCACGCCCGTCATATCCGTACACATATCACTCAGCTGAGTAACAAAGCGTACTGGGAGCAGTTTCAGCCTAGCCCTGAGTTTGTTGTTCTCTTTTTACCTGGAGAGATCTTTTTTAGCGCTGCTCTGGAACACGATCCGGGGTTGATTGAAGCCGGTATACAGCAGCGGGTGATTTTAGCCA
>JBCBJS010000225.1:0-513 GCA_038523095.1 Cyanobacteria bacterium J06626_6 | reverse complement strand
TTCCACACCCAGCCATGCCACGGATTCGTAAACACCAACAGCATGTTGAAAATTGGCAAGGCCCACACAAAGCAGCGACGCTGAAAAGTAAGCCACTCGCGGCGGTGGGTAAAGTGCAGCGTAAAGGTAAAAAAGAGAGCCGTTACTGCACTAGAGAGAATAGCCTCCGCCTTTGCCCAAAAGATAATGCTTTGCTCAGATAAAGACGCCGCGCCCATAGCACCTGCCACGGCATAAAATGCGATCGCCACCATCAGCCAGGTAAATGGCCTTGTCGCTGGAGCCTCTGCCCGCCTCACCCAGGCCATAAAGGCAACACAGCCAGATACCACTGTGGTAAGGCACAGAATGGCAAAATAGGGATTCTCTCTTAGCAACATATTTAAGCGATCTTCAGAAGCTTGGGTAGATGGGCACTTTCATGCCTTCCTCGCAGCGTACCCACTTTTTTTGATATGACCGCTACAACGGACAAAAGCCTAGAAAAACCACGGTAAACCCGCCATAGGCTGC
>JBCBJS010000224.1:284-513 GCA_038523095.1 Cyanobacteria bacterium J06626_6 | reverse complement strand
GTAAATGAGTTCTCATTTACTATCCGCCTAAACACAGCAAATACAATCCGGTGGAGCGCTGCTGGGCGGCGCTGGAGCAGTTCTGGAATGGGGCAATTCTCGATTCGATTGACACCACCCTGGAGTGGGCTTCTCGGATGATGTGGAAAGGCTTAGAGCCGGTCATCTATCATCTCAGCGGTACCTATGAAAAAGGCATTTCGGTAGACCCAAATGCCCTGGATGAGTT
>JBCBJS010000224.1:0-274 GCA_038523095.1 Cyanobacteria bacterium J06626_6 | reverse complement strand
CGGGTGAATTATTTGTTTGCGTATCCCTAAGCGCTAGTAGTTCCGGTACCCTTTCCTTTGACACTAAGCTCATCTTTCCAGATCCAACTATCCTTCACGTTTCTCAACTGCTCAAGCAAGAAGTTCAAGTGGGGGGTGCTGGTAGCAACATGATAGTTGAGTCGCTGCGCAACGTACTCGCTGTGCATCTATTGCGAAACTACATCGGCACTCAAACTGGCACTCAAACTGGCACTCAAACTGGCACTCAAATCGCCGAACAAGAACAAACTGA
>JBCBJS010000223.1:0-514 GCA_038523095.1 Cyanobacteria bacterium J06626_6 | reverse complement strand
CATGGAGTTGCTCAATGTACGGTTCTGTATCCCCTTTAGACAGAGTGTTTGCGTCGCTGGCATAACTGATGCCGCTGTCTTCTGCCTACATAGCAGGCGGGTACTTCCTTCAATTTTTAGCGACCAATGCGCCGCCCCTATCTGATGCGCTAAACATCATCATGACGCCGCTGATTCCATTTATCTTGCTAGACAACAGCATTTTTGGCATTGCTATCTTCTTTGGGCTCTTCATCTTCGTTGTTAGAAATACCAACATCAGCCGGTTCATTCGCTACAACGTACTCCAAGGACTGCTAGTGAGTATTCTGATTTCTATTTCTATGCTGATTATCAGGATGCTGGGACTAGGTAGCGTTGCCCTCATTGGCGAGTCGCTGATGAACGTGCTCTTCCTCGGAGGGATGGGCATTGTGGTCTACGGCGTTTTCAAATCGGTCAGAGGCGAATATGCAGAGATTCCAACTATCTCTGAAGCTATCAACATGCAGCTAGTAGGGTAGCTGCATGTTGA
>JBCBJS010000222.1:0-514 GCA_038523095.1 Cyanobacteria bacterium J06626_6 | reverse complement strand
CGAAAGAGCGTTGTGAGTAAGGTAGTATTTGAAGTGCGTAATTGAAGTCTGCAAGCCTTATATAGCAGTGCTCTGAAACAAGGCTCTTTCAGATCCATTACCCCGCAAGGGGACGGAAACCCGGTTGCAGATGTTGTGCAAAATAACGTGCCAGATAGGCTTTCAGATCCATTACCCCGCAAGGGGACGGAAACAATTACCGCAACGAAGTTCAAACTCCTTTGCGTTATCCCTTTCAGATCCATTACCCCGCAAGGGGACGGAAACGTGGTGGCGGTCTGTCAATCTAGGCAACCCCTTGGGTCTTTCAGATCCATTACCCCGCAAGGGGACGGAAACCTTTTGAAGCGAGGACAACAGTATAGCCAAGCGGAAGATCTTTCAGATCCATTACCCCGCAAGGGGACGGAAACGTGGAGTTGCAGGAGTTTGTGCTGCAGGCACATCATCTTGCTTTCAGATCCATTACCCCGCAAGGGGACGGAAACTCTTCTAGGAGCTTAACAAGCTTCTA
>JBCBJS010000221.1:0-515 GCA_038523095.1 Cyanobacteria bacterium J06626_6 | reverse complement strand
CGCCGAGGACTGGCCGAATTATTATCAATAGAAAAAGATCTCGTTGTTGTTGGCCAAGCAGAAAATGGTAGACAGGCGATCGCGCTGACCACACAACATCAGCCCGATGTCGTTTTGATGGATGTGCGCATGCCGCTGTGCAATGGGGTCGAAGCTACACGCGTTATTCATCAGCGCTACCCTTGGATTCGCATTCTTGTGCTCTCCACCTTTGACGAAGATGAGTATATCTGGCAATCCCTACAGTTTGGCGCACTGGGCTACCTGCTCAAAAGCACGCCAGCGCCCCAGTTGGCAGATGCTATTCGTGTACTGTCTCAAGGGTGCAGTCAGCTAGGGCCTACCATTGCGCCTAGGGTATTTGCACAGCTCAACCCACCGAGTGTGCCAAAGCAAGAAACCCCGAAAACTCAGCTCAGCACCCGACTAAGCGAAAGAGAAAAAGAAGTTATCAAACTCCTTGGGCAAGGAAAAAACAACAAAGAGATTGCACAAACACTGCACTTAAGTCAGGG
>JBCBJS010000220.1:0-518 GCA_038523095.1 Cyanobacteria bacterium J06626_6 | reverse complement strand
GACGCGAAGCAGAAGGGATTAGATGCGCTAGCCGAGGGCGATTATGATACGGCCAGGGTAGAGTTTACAACAGCGCTCGCGGGAAATCGCAACGATCCAGAATCGATTATCTATCGCAATAACGCTGAGATTGCGGCGGTTGAGAGCTATGTGATCGCCGTCATTTTACCCATTGGCTCAGCCGTAAACCCAGCCCAAGAGCTAATGCGCGGGGTCGCCCAGGCCCAAACCGACATTAACGATGCGGGTGGCATTAACGGTACGCCGCTAAAGGTATTGCTCATTGATGATAAAGACGATGTGGAGACGGCGAAGGCGATCGCTAACGAGCTGGTCAGCACCCCAGACGTACTCGGTGTCGTCGGCCATTTTTCTAGCGGCACCACACTCGCCGTTTCAGAAATTTATGAAGCAGGCGAACTGCCGATGGTTTCGCCCACCAGCACAGCGGTCAAAATTGCCGATGCGGGCGACTACATTTTTAGGACCGTCCCGAGCGACAGACTGGCGGCCGCAAC
>JBCBJS010000219.1:0-519 GCA_038523095.1 Cyanobacteria bacterium J06626_6 | reverse complement strand
CCTCACCGTCGTGGAACGCGCAGAGTCGGGTCGGGTGCAGAAGCTAACGGTAGAAACCGATCTTGGCTCGTTTGATCTGATTAAAGATGAATCAGTGAAGGCCTTGGTGCCGCCAAGAAGTTTGTTGTTTTATGTGGAGCCTGTGATGCAGGTGCCGACTGCAAAGCCGCCGGAAGGGGATGAAACCGCAGAAGAGAACGGTGAGAACCCTAGCAGTGGTGATCCCGAAATAGCGACAAATGAACCTAATCCTGGTGAAAATACAACAGAAAATGAACAGAATGCTGAACCTGTTTTGACCGGGTTTCGCTTTGTCGGCGGTGGGTTTGGGCACGGTGTGGGCATGAGTCAAACCGGTGCTTACAATTTGGGTCAGCAAGGCTATTCTCACCAGCAGATTTTAGAGTTCTATTATCCAGGCACCGTATTGCAGCCCATCAGCGAATCGATCACCTTCTGGGATGAGGATTGAGACTACCTGCTAGATAGTTCACTCGATTAATCTTTAATAATGTTTGC
>JBCBJS010000218.1:0-520 GCA_038523095.1 Cyanobacteria bacterium J06626_6 | reverse complement strand
AGCGCGGAGGGCATCGGCTAGGCCTTCAGCGAGAGGTTGCTCAGGGCCAATAAGAACAAAGGCCATGTTGTTGACGAGGGCGCAGCGGGCGATCGCATCGGCTTCGCTAGTTGCCATTGCCACATTTCTACAGCCAGGAAGCATCGCTGTCCCGCCATTGCCAGGAATGCAAACCACTTCTGTGACATCAGGTGATCGCAGCAACATCCAAGCTGTAGAAATGTGGCGATGGCAACTAGCGAAGCCGATGCGATCGCCCGCTGCGCCCTCGTCAACAACATGGCCTTTGTGCTCGTTGGCCCTGAGCAACCCCTCGCTGAAGGCCTAGCCGATGCCCTCCGCGCTCAGGATATAAAAGTGTTTGGACCGGGCCAAGACGGTGCGCAGATTGAATCGAGCAAAGCGTGGGCAAAAGACCTGATGGCTGAAGCTAATGTGCCCACCGCTGTATCTGCTGTGTTTACTGCGGCAGAGAGTGCGATCTCCTATGTAGAAGAGCGAGGCGCGCCTATTGTGATCA
>JBCBJS010000217.1:0-521 GCA_038523095.1 Cyanobacteria bacterium J06626_6 | reverse complement strand
CTTGTTTTCATCCCATTCGAACTGCATACGCCAATCATACACATATTTATACACATGCGCGCCGACATACACATATGCTGTCGAACCAGTACGGCTCAGCTTTACGCTTACTAGAAATTGATTGTACAGCGATCTGAAGTTGGTAGATTGATCCAGAAATGATGGACTTTTTTGGACCAATTATTGGGGTACGGTTGGGGTATGGGAAATAAAAAATCCTCGAATCTACTGCCTTGCATAAGCAGAGTTTCAGCTCCCCAAGCAAAATGCCGTGGGCACTCTGCGAGAAGGCAAAGCCTACGAATCCCATTACCCGCTTATTTAGAATCCTTTATCTACGGGCCTTTCGAGAATATGGTTCAAAATTGAGCATCCCCTTGTGGTTTCTGTATCTGAAGGCGACTCATATACACCAGCACTGATATTACGCGCTTAATCTAAGAGCCACGTCTGGGCTGAGCGTCTTGGTACCAAGAGAGACAGTGTGTTTCCAGAAATCGTCAGACTATGATTGTGAATGA
>JBCBJS010000216.1:0-524 GCA_038523095.1 Cyanobacteria bacterium J06626_6 | reverse complement strand
TTTGACCTGTCTAATGTCTGAGTCTACTTTGTCTCAGGTTATATTTCCGACTGTTTGCTTTTAACCGCTGCTTTTAACTGCTTTAGTTGATTTTGTCAGCAGCAGGTACTGGCTATTTGCGGGACGCATTGCCGACCCACCCCGACCTCCGCTGCGCTGCGGCCACCCCTCAAGAGGGGATCTACCTCAGGCAGTAGTTTAGAGGTGATCGAACGCGGCCACACAATACCCCACAGCCAAAAGAAAATCCCCTCTGTAGGGGTGGCGCGTAGCGACGGGGTGGGTCAGTAACTCATATGACCAAACGGTCCCAAGATTCTCGCACTGGTGTACACGCCGATGTACATGCCGAAGGCTCAACAAAAGCAACTGCTAAGACTCGACTTTGAATTTGACTTTTCCTGTGTGTGCTTCCCTTGCAGCCACACAATCAACCCTATCCATATCACCCTCACACCCTAGAAATCCCTAGGGATACCCTATCCATGTCCACGGCCCAAACCTTCCAAGACCTTTCTCTGACT
>JBCBJS010000215.1:0-525 GCA_038523095.1 Cyanobacteria bacterium J06626_6 | reverse complement strand
ATTCAACTTGAGCTACGAGTTCTTCGGGTTCAAAAGGTTTAACCATATACACGTCGGCACCTTTATTTAAACCTTTCACTCTGTCTGCGCTTTGTCCCTTTGCAGAAAGGAAGAGAACAGGTATCCAACTGGTGCGTTCTGTTTGTCGGACTTGTTCTACAAAGGTGTATCCGTCCATTTCTGGCATCATCACGTCGCAAATAATCATGTCTGGAATTTCTTGCTCTAATATATCCAGAGCTTCCCGACCATTTTCGGCAGTGACGACTTCATATCCTCGGAATTCTAAGTAGTCTTTTACCAGCAAGATGAGATTGGGGTCATCATCTATGAGCAGTAAGCGTTTGTGATCTTTCATGCTGGGTTCTTTCATAGCAGTGGCACTTGTCGCGCGTAGATCCATCAAGGTCTTGAATAGTTATCCTAATTGGTGGATGATTGAGATGTTGTCCCTTTTCCCACTTACCTTGCCTAAGAATCGTGGAATTCTCAAAGGAGATTACCGCGAGGCGGTAATCTCCTTTG
>JBCBJS010000214.1:0-528 GCA_038523095.1 Cyanobacteria bacterium J06626_6 | reverse complement strand
TTCAGTTCAGCAGCGGACAGGGCAGTCATGGCAGTCTTGGTTGAAAGATATTGGTTGAAATCAAACCCCACTATTATCTCAGGTGATGACCGATAGCCATTAGGGAGATCATCAAATGTTAATAGCGGCGCAGCACTAACTAGCTCGATCCAGCAGCGCCAACCACAGCTGACGCTCACCGCCTGACGCACTATAAAAAAGCAAATCAATCAGCAGACGTAGCGATAGCTGAGTGAGGGTCTCAGTTGGCAACGTGGGATCAGCCATGCGATCGCCATACATATTATTAAAATTATCGAGATAATCACCTAATACAGCGGCCCGATGTGGCGGCTCTCCAGCGGCACTCAACTGCTCCAACTTAGCCACCGCCTGACGAATCTGCGCATGGTGATCCCTCGTCAAACGACACACTACCAGCACCAACGCCCGCGCCTCTTCAATGTCTAGCTTTTTGCGGCCCTTGCCCTTGCGCAGCGGACTCGCCTGCCTCAGCCGCCACAAACTCACTCGATCTGAGAGCGCATC
>JBCBJS010000213.1:0-528 GCA_038523095.1 Cyanobacteria bacterium J06626_6 | reverse complement strand
CGGAAACGCATGCTCCTGATCGCTTCCCTCCTCTACTGAGGGAATCACTTTCATTCCTAAAACCCCGCAAGGGGACGGAAACTTACCTGCGTAGTAGTAGTAAATCAATACCACTGCTCCGTCAGACTTTCATCCCTAAAACCCCGCAAGGGGACGGAAACCGCAACAGTAGTGCACTTGTTCTCAAGAGCAACACTTTTTACTTTCATCCCTAAAACCCCGCAAGGGGACGGAAACGTATCTTGGCGGCCTTTTTACGCCTGTCTAGTTCTCCACCCTTTCATCCCTAAAACCCCGCAAGGGGACGGAAACTTGGTAACATTGCGTCCCCAGTAGTCATATTGCATCTTTCATCCCTAAAACCCCGCAAGGGGACGGAAACACTGGTCGTCTGCCATTAAAGCAGCCCAAACTATTAGACTTTCATCCCTAAAACCCCGCAAGGGGACGGAAACTCGGCAAACGTGAGCAATCCACAAACACCGCAAATAATAGCCCTTTCATCCCTAAAACCCCGCAAGGGGATGG
>JBCBJS010000212.1:0-530 GCA_038523095.1 Cyanobacteria bacterium J06626_6 | reverse complement strand
AAGTAAAAACTTTTTCTTAAAAAATAAGCTGTTGTCAGCTAAGTGTGCATCAGAGCAAGCAAGCGATTGAGCCGAGTTGTGATCTATGTTGCAAGTGGCGCGCTGAAACGGAATAAATCGGCTTATATAGGCAAGCGTTACATAAAAAAACATATTTTTTTGAGAGATTACTGATTCCCTACACATTTGCTGAAACCATTGCATACCAACGGCGCTACCGTGCGCCACGACTGACTTGCAGTAAAATAATCGCGAAAAAGCAGCCTATAGTACTTGTGATCTACTACCTCTTGTGCTAAAACTACTATCGAAGTTTTAAGGCACCCATTTATGAACAAAGCTGAACTAATCGATACGGTTGCAGAGAAAGCAGACGTTTCCAAGAAAGATGCAGATGCTGTCCTATCGGCTGTAATCGAGTCGATTATGGAATCCGTTGCGGGTGGCGATAAAGTAAGCTTGGTTGGTTTTGGCAGTTTTGAGCCTCGTGATCGCAAGGCTCGCGACGGTCGTATTCCTCAAACTGGCGA
>JBCBJS010000211.1:0-537 GCA_038523095.1 Cyanobacteria bacterium J06626_6 | reverse complement strand
TCAAACGATGCACGTCGTCATATCTCAAAGGTGGAACATCGCGGTTTTCTTTGGGACTTAAGCCCTGTAACCAAGCTTTGCGAGCATGAACGGTGAAGCGCTGACAACCAGCTTGAGAAACAATGTTAACGAAATTTACCATATCCTCGTAACTGTCTAAATCATCAACTCCGATACGATGTTTAACAGTAACCGGAATTTTAGTCGCATTAATCATTGCTGCAATACAATCCCCTACTTGCTGCGGTTGAGCCATCAAACAAGCACCAAAATTACCGCTTTGTACCCGACTGCTAGGACATCCTACATTTAAATTGATTTCGTCATAACCCATACCTTCGGCAATACGAGCGCATTCTGCTAAATCTTGGGGATTATCGCCCCCTACTTGCAGTGACAACGGTTTTTCTTCGGGTGAGAAACCTAATAAATGTTCCCTATCTCCGTGCATAATTGCTGCACTCGTCACCATCTCAGTATACAGTAAAGTCCGCTGCGTAATTTGACGCATGAAATATCGGTAATGACGGTCAGTTC
>JBCBJS010000210.1:0-538 GCA_038523095.1 Cyanobacteria bacterium J06626_6 | reverse complement strand
CTGCAGAATCTTGTGGTTTTAAATTCCTCATTCCGTCTTCTGACTTCATCATTCTCTTCGTTTCCGTCCCCTTGCGGGGTAATTGGAATGCAAGTGGTTTTAAGACCATTTATTGACTTATGTTCAGAGAGTTTCCGTCCCCTTGCGGGGTGATTGGAATGCAAGTGCAGAGATACAAACCCGGATTGCAGATGATGAACTTGTTGTTTCCGTCCCCTTGCGGGGTAATTGGAATGCAAGTGACCGTGCCCTCTGTGAAGCGGCTGACGCTTCTGAGTTTCCGTCCCCTTGCGGGGTAATTGGAATGCAAGATTGGTTGCCCGCTGGATGATGACGGAAGCAAACTTGCTGTGTCCGTCCCCTTGCGGGGTAATTGGAATGCAAGTTGTATTGCGCCAGATGACCGGTTGTTGGTCATTAGAAAGTTTCCGTCCCCTTGCGGGGTAATTGGAATGCAAGCTTGCAGAGCTTCTGAAACAAGCAAATGTTGAGGTGGATTTGTTTCCGTCCCCTTGCGGGGTAATTGGAATGCAAGCAG
>JBCBJS010000209.1:0-540 GCA_038523095.1 Cyanobacteria bacterium J06626_6 | reverse complement strand
GATTTCTAATTCCCCGCAAGGGGAATTAGAAATCGAACCAGGCATGTTAAATGAACTTGCATCCATGAAAAACGTTTCCGTCCCCTTGCGGGGAATTAGAAATCGAACCTGTCTTGTGTTAATTTTAGTTATCCCATCCCTTGTAGGTTTCCGTCCCCTTGCGGGGAATTAGAAATCGAACTCAAAGATGGGGTTTGCGGTTGCCCTTCAACGCAACCGTTTCCGTCCCCTTGCGGGGAATTAGAAATCGAACCTGACTTGGGGGATAACCCGAACTACTTAGTAGTTCGGGTTTCCGTCCCCTTGCGGGGAATTAGAAATCGAACCCGCAGATGTTGATGTGAGTGGAGGTCTGACGGCTGTCGTTTCCGTCCCCTTGCGGGGAATTAGAAATCGAACCAAGGGCAATACTTTGCCAAACGCAAGCCGGTCAGAAATGTTTCCGTCCCCTTGCGGGGAATTAGAAATCGAACCCCTCGGCCTCTAGAACCTTTATTCGATAACGGTTTCAGCATAGCATTTTCGGGGGTGTCTGAAAAC
>JBCBJS010000208.1:0-541 GCA_038523095.1 Cyanobacteria bacterium J06626_6 | reverse complement strand
AGATGAGGAGATAGAGGCCTACATCGAGACGGGTGAGCCGATGCACTTCGCGGGAGCATTCCCTACTCCCCCGGTAGCTGAGCGTAGCCGAAGCTAGTGACCCCAAAAATCAATCGCCCGGTAGCCCAGCTCTGCCATCATCTGCCGCAGCAATGGAATACTCAAGCCCACCACATTGGTATGACAGCCCTCAATTTTTTCCACAAACATACTGCCCTTCCCGTCCGTAGCGAATGCCCCCGCGCAGTGCATCGGCTCACCCGTCTCGATGTAGGCCTCTATCTCCTCATCTGTAATTTTGGCAAAAAATACCTTCGTCATCCGGTAGCGCACCAGCGGCTCTTTGCCCGGTGCCAGCAGCGCATAGCCCGTTATCAGCTCACCCGAGCCGCCTCGCATTTCCCGCCAGCGCGCTTTCGCCTCCGCCTTGCTTTCCGGCTTTCCGTAAATAATACCGTCGATCGCCAGCACCGAATCACAGCCCAAAATCAGCGCACTGCTAAACTGCGGCGCGACCGCCTGCGCCTTTCCAAGCGCCAGT
>JBCBJS010000207.1:0-542 GCA_038523095.1 Cyanobacteria bacterium J06626_6 | reverse complement strand
CCCACCCTCAGTGGCCTCGACACCGTCTCAATCAATGCCCCCGGACACACGGGTAAACACCGACCGCAGCCATAGCACCGCTCCGGCAGAATCTCTACCGCAGGCAAATCCATCACTGACTCAATCGCCGCCGCCGGACACACCGACACGCAGGGCTGAGGACAGCCCGTTGCACAGCCCTCCGATCCCAGCACCGCCTTGCGAAAGTGCGGATCTTCCCCGTCATTCAGACTCACCATCAGCCAGGGACGATGGCGAAACCCATTGGGCACATGACTGACTAATGCTAGCGCGGCCTCAACGCCATGCCGTACCGCCGCCACCACTGCCGGATCGGCGGCCATATCAATGCAATCCACCCCCGCCAGGGTATAGACCACCGCCAAATCGCGGATGACGGGCAGATGCTGATAGCTAGCCCCACAAATCAGCTTCACCCACTGGCCTGACTGAAGCGAAGTCAGCGGGCTCGTCTGAACAGCGGTTTTCGTTAACACTTGGATAGTCACGCCCCCATGCTAAAAGGCAACCCCCTAGCTCAC
>JBCBJS010000206.1:0-544 GCA_038523095.1 Cyanobacteria bacterium J06626_6 | reverse complement strand
ATGCGGCCAATGTCCATCAGGTCAGGAATGTTGCGAATGCGGCAGGTTTGGGAGCACAGCAAAGCGCCACCCAAAACGACCAATGCGGAGTTTTTCGCACCGCTAACAGGGATATGACCACTCAACGGAGCGCCTCCCCAAATTTCAATCACAGATTCTGAAGAGTTTGTAGGTGATTGAGCGGGTTTTGAGGAAGTAGGAGTGTTGATGGGAGTGGCCTCCATAGTTTGAAACAAAAAGTGTTGAGATAATTTGGTATGGATTCTACCCGAAACTTTCCGATTTCTCTCGGGCAACGGCGACATTTTTATGAGAAACCGCTAAAAAAGTCATTCTTTTGAGAGAGGATTTTCCTTTTAATGGCGTGCAGGCGAATGAACTCAGCGTCCTAAGCTGTTGACGGATGGTCCAAACTGCTAGAGTATTGTTAATCGCAGAGCCGAAAATGGCATGCTTGCCTTTTTTGATCTGCTGGCTAGCGGGACTGGCGGAATTGGTAGACGCGCTAGATTCAGATTCTAGTGTTCGCAAGGACTTCCGGGTT
>JBCBJS010000205.1:0-550 GCA_038523095.1 Cyanobacteria bacterium J06626_6 | reverse complement strand
TCAAATCCATTACCCCGCTAGGGGACGGACACTTTAGAGCGATTTGCTTGTCTTGCCATAAGGTAAACTTTCAAATCTATTACCCCGCAAGGGGACGGAAACCTTCAGGAGCTTGGCAGGATTTTCATTGCGAAGGCTTTCAAATCCATTACCCCGCAAGGGGACGGAAACACCAACGGCATCGCCTGCTTTGGACTGATGTCGAGAGCTTCTTTCAAATCCATTACCCCGCAAGGGGACGGAAACTAAACCAATCGTTACCCCTATAGCTTGCGGAGAGCTTTTGCTTTCAAATCCATTACCCCGCAAGGGGACGGAAACGAAGAGAGGGATGAAGTCAGAAGGCGGAAGGATGAATTTAAAACAGCAAGATCCCCTCTCCCTTCCTGCTGCCCCTCTTGTCTTCGCATTCATCCTTCATCCTTCCGCATTCATCCTTCTCTTCGACGTCCACTCCTTCCAGATCGATCGCAGATGAACCGAGTGGATAAGCAGCTCGACCCCCCGCATATTGCTTATCCGACTCCGATGACTGCCGATTCATATCAAC
>JBCBJS010000204.1:0-553 GCA_038523095.1 Cyanobacteria bacterium J06626_6 | reverse complement strand
AATCCCACTTGTGGCATCAAAATTTTTATGGGGTCTGCCCACGGACCGCTCTCGGTCGGGACGGCGGAGGCGATTGAGCCAATCTTTGCGGTAGGCGATCGCCTCATCGCAGTGCATGCAGAGAACCAAGCTCGCATTCTGGCCCGCCGCGAGCAGTTTTTAGGGGAAACAGCCCCCGAAACACATACCAAAGTCCAAGATAACGAAACGGCTTTGCTAGCGACTAAGATGGCGCTTCAGTTTTCTAAAAAGTATCAGCGCCGTTTGCATATTTTACATATGTCTACGGGTGAGGAGGCCAACCTACTGCGCAGTGACAAGCCGAGTTGGGTCACAGCAGAGGTGACACCACAGCACTTGCTGCTCGATATTAGTGCTTACGAAAAGCTAGGAACGCTGGTGCAAATGAATCCACCGCTGAAGTATCCACGCGACAGAGAAATCCTTTGGCAAGCCCTTCAAGATGGTGTGATTGATTTTATTGCAACCGCCCACGCACCACACACCATCGCAGAAAAAGAAAAAGGCTATCCACATGCCCCCTCTGGCGTAC
>JBCBJS010000203.1:0-553 GCA_038523095.1 Cyanobacteria bacterium J06626_6 | reverse complement strand
CGTAGCTTTTAGCCCGGATGGTAAAACTTTAGCTTCTGCAAGTTGGGACAACACCATCAAGTTGTGGAATCCCACCACTGGTAAAATCCTAAATACCTTGAGCGGACATCAATCATTTGTCAACAGCGTGGCTTTTAGTCCGGATGGTAAAACTTTGGCTTCTGCAAGTTGGGACAATACCATCAAGTTGTGGAATCTTGCTACTGGTAAAGTCATTTCGACCTTGAGCGGACATCAAGCAGGTGTCTTCAACGTGGCTTTTAGTCCGGATGGTAAAACTTTAGCTTCTGCAAGTGAGGGCAATACCATCAAG
Source organism: Cyanobacteria bacterium J06626_6 (assembly GCA_038523095.1). Taxonomy (GTDB): domain Bacteria; phylum Cyanobacteriota; class Cyanobacteriia; order Phormidesmidales; family Phormidesmidaceae; genus Phormidesmis. The sequence continues at coordinate 240 of JBCBJS010000203.1, read as the reverse complement.
TTGTGGAATCGGACCACTGGTAAAATCATTTCGACCTTGAGCGGACATCAATCATTTGCCTTGAGCGTGGCTTTTAGTCCGGATGGTAAAACTTTAGCTTCTGCAAGTGACGACAAAACCATCAAGTTGTGGAATCCCACTACTGGCATACTCATAACTACCTTGAAAGGACATCAATCAAATGTTTTGAGCGTGGCTTTTAGTCCGGATGGTAAAACTTTAGCTTCTGGAAGTTTAGAC
>JBCBJS010000202.1:0-555 GCA_038523095.1 Cyanobacteria bacterium J06626_6 | reverse complement strand
TTAGTTATTAGCAAATAAATTATAAAATTCAAGCAAACTTATTGAATTAGCATAAGATAAGTTAAGCTACAACTTTTAAGGATTTTAGAATTTATTTGCTAATAACTAAAGAAGGAATCTATCTTTCCTGAATCAACTTCAATAACTCATTCGTAGATATTTTTCCACTAACATCAGCATTTTCTAGTAAACTATCCGCTAAATCTCGCTTATGTCCATGTAAATCCACTATTTTCTCTTCAATGGTATCCTTTGTAACTAATCGATAGATAGTCACCGGACGCTGTTGTCCGATGCGATGAGCGCGGTCTGAGGCTTGGTCTTCCACTGCTGGATTCCACCAGGGGTCCATGTGAATAACGTAGTCGGCTGCGGTTAAATTAAGACCGGTACCTCCTGCTTTTAAACTAATCAAAAATACATCTCCTTCCCCACCTTGAAAAGCATCGACCCGTTTCTTCCTTTCTTTCGCCGGGGTACTACCATCTAAATATTGATATTTAATACTCTGCTCATCAAGGTAATTACTGATAATATCTAAATGGTCAACAAATT
>JBCBJS010000201.1:0-556 GCA_038523095.1 Cyanobacteria bacterium J06626_6 | reverse complement strand
GGCACCAGCCTCCTCATGCAGCGCTTTTATACATTCATGGCCACCGGCGAACTGACCAAAGCCGAGGCTCTCCGCCAAGCGCAGCTCAGCCTCCTAAACCAAGAAAGCACATTGGATGCTCGCTTGGAAACCCTGGGCATCGAACGCGGTGGCCTAGCCAATGCCAGCAACGCCAGCTCCGAACCCGCCACCCTTGCCCACCCCTACTATTGGGCACCCTTCATCCTTATCGGCAATAGCTTATGAGATTCAGTCGCTGAAAGCGCAAAAATAAGTACGGATAGTTTTCTGTTTTCATTGATTTTCTTTGGAATAGGGTGAATAAGTATGGGTGTGGCTGTATTTCTGTTTGGCTGTTTGTCGAGTAGGACATGTGAGGAGAGGGCTAGGATGGAGATGGCGTTGATTCGGTTGAAGGTGTTGCCTTTGGTGGCTGTGGCTGTGGTTTGGAGAGTTGGTGGGGGTGTGATCGCGCAACCGGCTTACCCATCGCCGTCTAATCCATCGATTGAGTATTCCGAACGACTCACACACTTTCAACCAGAGCTGACTGAAA
>JBCBJS010000200.1:0-562 GCA_038523095.1 Cyanobacteria bacterium J06626_6 | reverse complement strand
CTACAATAAAGCGTTCGCCACGTTCGCTTTGACAATACAGATCGAAAATTGCTTTTCTATCCAAAGCACTATTTCCGACATTCTCACTATTGCGATAGCTCAGGTCGCCGATTTGTGTCAGATAGATATATTAGTCCTTTGACAGACTTCGGCTTTAAACGCATTTTTGGTACGGAGCCGAACAAAGCGCTGCTAATAGATTTTTTGAATGTAGTGCTGCCTGAAGAGCACAGAATCAGCGACCTGAGCTATCGCAATAGTGAAAATGTCGGAAATAGTGCTTTGGATAGAAAAGCAATCTTCGATCTGTATTGTAAAAGCGAACGTGGCGAACGCTTTATTGTAGAGATCCAAAAAGCAAAGCAAAATTTCTTTAAGGAAAGAAGCGTTTACTATTCAACGTTTCCTATTCAAGAGCAGGCGCTCAAAGGAGAACTTTGGAACTACCAGCTGTCGCCGGTATATACCGTAGGTATCCTAGACTTTATCTTCGACGACCATAAAGACGACGCCACGCTGCTTCACACCGTAGAACTAAAAAACCTTACATTGCTGGTCTTTT
>JBCBJS010000199.1:330-565 GCA_038523095.1 Cyanobacteria bacterium J06626_6 | reverse complement strand
CAAACAGACAACCCTCACGCCCTCAGACCAGCAAAAAGTTAGCGATTATGCCGAGGATATTGATCTGGAATATCTTGAAGAAGACTTACCAGCGCTGATTCAATCAATGGCTACTAGCAGCAGTAGGATTACTGAAATTAGCAAATCTTTGCGAACATTTGCCAGGGCTGATACCGCTAACAAACAAACGTTTGATCTTCATAAAGGCATCGACGGGACCCTATTGATCTTGAGG
>JBCBJS010000199.1:0-320 GCA_038523095.1 Cyanobacteria bacterium J06626_6 | reverse complement strand
CATCGGCTCAAGGCCCTCGGCACGCGCAAAGCCATTTCAGTTCAAAAAGACTATGCGGATTTCCCGGCTATTAGCTGCTACCCAGGCCAGATCAATCAGGTGTTTATGAACGTGATTGCGAATGCAATCGATGCGATGGAGGAAGGCGCGCAGCCGTCTGGCCCTCCGGAAATTTCGATTCAGACAGCCCTAGAAGATGACTGTGTCATCGTTACGATTACGGATAATGCTGGCGGCATGTCGGAGGCCGTAAGAGACCGCATCTTTGAGCGTCAATTTACAACGAAAAGTGCTGAAAAAGGGACCGGGCTGGGCCTTTC
>JBCBJS010000198.1:0-566 GCA_038523095.1 Cyanobacteria bacterium J06626_6 | reverse complement strand
AGAGTCGTATCCGATTCGCTCAGCAGCTGCCATATCAGACGACGAAACGCTTGTACAAACGCTGAAAAAGGAATATTTCGATTGAACTGATCGAACTTTCCCTTAATAAAGTAGCCATGCTGACGAGTAATGGGCTTGTGGACTTCGTTGACAACAGCGGTCTTCCCAATGCCAGAAAATCCAGCGACCAGCATCATTTCGGCACGCCCTCGACTGGCCCGATCAAAAGCCGCTAGCAGCTGTTGAACTTCTGTTTCCCGGCCATATAGCTTTTCGGGTATGAGGAAGCGATCGCTCACATCCCGACTGCCCAGCTCAAAATCAGCAACCTCTCCCATCTCTTTAACCTGATGCAGACACCGCTCTAAGTCATACTTAAGACCCAGCGCACTTTGATAGCGATCTTCCGCATTTTTCGCCATCAGCTTGAGCACAATCTGAGACACCACTGGCGGAATCTCAGTCTTCAGCTCGTGTGGAGAAACCGCAACCTTAGCTATTAACAGGCCAGCTACCGTTCTTGATGACCAATCCATTAGAACTGGTACACTGCCATATCGCTAAGG
>JBCBJS010000197.1:0-567 GCA_038523095.1 Cyanobacteria bacterium J06626_6 | reverse complement strand
GCTCACCGGCTGCGCGGATGGCATATCCGTTTGTATCGGTAGAGCGACCACAGATACCGCTGAAGTCAAAGGTACTGAGCAGCGGGTTTACCTGCGTAGGAGCAGATCCCGTCGTGCTGTAGCAAAGCTGAGAATCTGATTTTTGCTCAATGATCATCAGGCCGTAGCGCTGATTGCCGCCAAAATTGCTTGTGGGGTTGGTGGAAAGAATGAAGCTGCTTTGGTCGACTTCTTGAGCGCCGATGACGTTCTGCTTGTTTTGAACGCTTGCAGTTTGAGCAGCTTTTGTTCCGGGCTGAACACTGGTTTGAGCCATGGCAACGGGCGCACTGATGGTAATTGCAGCGGTTGCCAGTGCGGCGAGGGTAAAACGGAGTGATTTCATCTTCTGCATGTCCTTATAGTAGATTTCACAGGGTCGGCGACAGGGTCGGCGGTTGGCACCTGACAATGGGAGGAGGTCCCAAAGAATTGGCCAGAAAATTAGCCAGAGCATCGGCGGCGTAGAGCTTGCCGCTGACGCACAAATTTTTCTTGATTTGACTAGTTCACAGAATACCCGTGAAA
>JBCBJS010000196.1:0-569 GCA_038523095.1 Cyanobacteria bacterium J06626_6 | reverse complement strand
CGTGCCGCTTTTATCTAGCGCTTCTACAACAGCCCAATCCGGGCAAGGTCACCGCGCCTTAGTTCTCTTTTCTGCGAGCATCATTCTGCTGTTTGGCCTTAGCCCCTACCTAGGACTGCGCACAGCAGGCACCTTCTCCATGTTCAGCAACTTAAAAACAGAAGGTGAATACTCCAATCACTTCCTGCTTGGGCAAAATCAGCTCAAGCTGTGGGGCTATCAGGAAGATGTTGTCGAGGTACTCGAAATTGATGATGAAACAGCCCGACTAGGGCATAAGTACAGGCCCTTAAAAGGGTACAAGCTACCCGTCGTTGAGTTTAGATAGCTCGTACACAAATGGACAGAAGCGAACTACACCGTACCCATTCGCTTTGTGCACAACGGCGTGGAATATGCGAGTGCAGACATTGTGAATGACCCCACCTGGAAAACGCCAAACCGCACCTGGGAGACCTACCTGATGGATTTCAGAATTATTCAGCCGGATGGTGCCAATCAATGTCGGTGGTAAACAGATCTCACAACGAACTCTAACAACCCTCCAACCAAAACCCAACCAAAGATGG
>JBCBJS010000195.1:0-571 GCA_038523095.1 Cyanobacteria bacterium J06626_6 | reverse complement strand
TGCGCAAGCGGCCTCGTCATCGGGTGATTATGAGGGGCCAACCCACCGACTGTGGCTACTGCCCCTATTTAGCGCACAATCAGAGCAAGCCGCCAGTGCAGAGCCTGTTGCGCTGCCTCCGACGGCGTTAGAAATTGCAGGGCAAAGACCTGCATGGCTGCCCTAATGAGGTATAGCTTCTGAAAAGTTGCTTAATGCATTGGGCAGCTGGCTATATGACCCTTGTCAAACGAGCAACTCTTCTGAGCAAACGTCCTAATGCATTAGAACGTTTTCTCTATTGACGAATTCGATTGACGAATTCGTCAATAGAGCTCGGTTAACGAATTCGGCTGGTGTCGCGCTGAATATACAGCTGTAGGAAAATCTGCGCGGCTGAGGGCTCTAGGGTGTCTAGAGCGGTAATGATATCTGGAATGGAATCTGCTAGCGGATCGCTCACTTCGTTGACCCATTGGTTGACTGTGGAGCGAGCAACCCCCATTGTGACCTCTAGTCTGTTTTGACTAATGCCGTACTGCTGAAGAACGCTCTTTAATGCTTTACCAGCCCTTCCCATTTTTCTCATAAT
>JBCBJS010000194.1:0-571 GCA_038523095.1 Cyanobacteria bacterium J06626_6 | reverse complement strand
ATCTCGTTTCATTAGCAGCTTTGCTGTGCTCTGAATAAGCTCAGCATCGGTGGCATCCTCAACTTCTGGTAGTGACCCTTGCACTTCCATAAAAATGGCGTAATAGCCTGGATAATCTGAGAAAAATCGGTCAATCTCTTCAATGACGATTTCTACGTACTCTGTCAGCGGACGCTGCGCCATTTCGTCTGTGTCAAATTCTTGAAAGCGCTGCTGAAGTAAATCGTTGTAGCGCTCTGCTAGCGCCTGCAAAATAGCGGCTTTGTCGGGAAAAAATTGATAGAGCGTACCAATGGGGACCTCGGCTTGAGCGGCGATCGCCTTTGTCGTAGCAGACCCATACCCCTCTTCAACGAACATTGTTTCAGCGACATCCAATATCCGATTGACTCGCGCCAAACTGCGGGCCTGCTTTGGCTTTCGCCACCTTCTCAGCGTTGCTTCGGACGATTTATTTGGCATTTCAGGGATTCCCATGATGGAATATGAACCAAGCTCATGTTATCAAAAAATGAGCCTGGTTCATATCTTACTTAAGCAACTGTGCTCAAGTAAATACCTTTCGGCTTCA
>JBCBJS010000193.1:0-573 GCA_038523095.1 Cyanobacteria bacterium J06626_6 | reverse complement strand
GTCGATGATTAACGGAAGTGGTTATCCACACATCGACCGCAGGATGGGTCATGAATGGTGGGCGATCGCTAGTGTAGGGACATCTGCTAGAGGGTGCGATCGCCTGCTGATGGGTTACGTTGCGTTCAGAGCCGTGATTGTAGCCCTATGAGCTAAGAGGGAAGAGAGGCTGTTAGGGACGTTGGGGAGGAATCGAACCTCCCGATGCACCATTCTTAGAGACTGAAGCGGCGATCGCCACTAATGCTTCCATAAACAGCGAGCATGTGATTATCAGGCCCATTCAGACTGGGAAGGAAGCGATCGCTAGTGCAGGGACATCTGCTAGAGGAGGCGATCGCCTTGTGATGGGTGATGTTGTGTTCAGAGCCGTGATTGTAGCCCTAAGAGGAGAAGAGAAGCAGTTAAGGACGGTGGAGAGACCCCCAATCTCCCGATGCATCATTCTTAGAGACTGAAGCGGCGATCGCCACTGATGCTTCCATAAACAGCGAGTATGTGATTGTCAAGCCCATTCAGACCGGGGAGGAGAGCGATCGCCAGTGCAGGGACATCGGATAGAGGAGGCGATCG
>JBCBJS010000192.1:0-581 GCA_038523095.1 Cyanobacteria bacterium J06626_6 | reverse complement strand
GATATGTAGCCCGGGGCTAAATATCGGCTTTAATGTGACGCAGGCCTTTTGGCTGCGGCAGTCAGGCTTTAACGTGCTCATGATGGAATATCGAGGCTATGGGCTCAGCGAAGGAGACTTTCCCACAGAGGCTTCGCTCTATCAAGATGCCGAGACAGCGCTAGCCTACGTCACGCAAAAACAACAGATTGCAGAAAGCGATATCTATCTGTATGGCCATTCTCTGGGGGGTGCGATCGCAATCAACCTCGCCAGCCATCACCCCAACCTCGGCGGACTTATCATCCACAATTCATTTACCTCCATGGCCGAAATGGTAGCCCGCTCTCACTATGCCCGATGGTTTCCCGTACAGTGGATACTCACCCAAAAATTTGAATCGCTAGAAAAAGTTAGTCGGCTGCGAATGCCAATGCTTCTGATTCATGCCAAAGGCGATCCGCTGATCCCCATTGAAATGGGTGAGCGATTATTTCAGGCAGCACCCAGCTCGCGCAAAGAAATGGTGATCGTCGATACCAATGTGCACAACAACGCAGCCGCTATTTACAAAGATGTTCGCCACCTAGTGAGGGTCAAAC
>JBCBJS010000191.1:0-585 GCA_038523095.1 Cyanobacteria bacterium J06626_6 | reverse complement strand
GTTAAAAAGGGTGCCCACTCGCCAACCAGTTTGCATAGCGACTACCTTCTGACCCTTAAAAAGTCAGGATAAAAATCAGGCTGTGTGGAAGCGCTATGACAATAGCGTTCCTTTTGTGTGCTTCTATTGTACTGAATATGACGGACTGACTTCGAGTAAGGCCTTTGGGGATAACCGACTATTATTATTTGACCGCCTATCGGTTGACCAATCAGTTGACCATTATTTGACCAAACTTAAGTTAACCGACGGGTAGGCACTGGCCGAGAAGTAAAAATGCAGCTAAAGGATGAGTAATGCTAGAGGTGAAGATTTGTGGGATTACCCAGGTGGAGCAGGGTGTCGCGATCGCACAAGCTGGCGCGACCGCACTCGGCTACATTTGCACCACTAAATCACCGCGCTACGTTCAGCCTGAGATGATCGCACCGATTACTCAGACCGTGAGCCAGCAGTATCCAGACGTGGATCATTTTGGTGTGTTTGTGAATGAGGGGGTGGCGAGTATGGTAGCGATCGCCCGCACAGCTCATCTCACCGTGCTCCAACTCCACGGCGACGAAACGCCCGCCCTGTGCCAGCTGC
>JBCBJS010000190.1:0-588 GCA_038523095.1 Cyanobacteria bacterium J06626_6 | reverse complement strand
CCCCCTATCCAGATGAGATAGAAAGCCGGATGCAGCGCTACCATCAGTCGCTGTCAGAGAAAGACCGCCGTCGCTATGCGGCAATAGAAGCGATGAAGCTGGGACATGGTGGCATCAGCTACGTCAGTGGGGTGCTGGGGTGCGACTACAAGACCATCAAACTGGGGATGGCAGAATTGGACGACGAAGCGGCGCTGCAGCATCCTGGCATTCGTCGTCCCGGTGGTGGTCGCAAGTCGTCTTTTGAGGTCATCGCCAATCTGGACGAGACGTTTCTACGGGTGATAGCGCCGTATACGGCAGGCTCACCGATGGATGAGCGCATCAAATGGACGAATCTCAATCGGCCCGAGATTGCCGAGTTATTGTCTGAAGCGGGCGTGAGCGTGAGTGTGACGGTGGTCGACCAACTGCTAGCCAAGCACAACTATCGTCGCCGCAAGCTTCAGAAGACGGGAAAGACCGGTGAGCATCCCCAGCGCAATGAGCAGTTTGAGACCATCCAACGGCTGCAGGGAGAGTATGAGGCAGCAGGCAACCCCGTCATCAGTATGGATACGAAAAAAAGGACCGATTAGCTCCTTTTTT
>JBCBJS010000189.1:0-589 GCA_038523095.1 Cyanobacteria bacterium J06626_6 | reverse complement strand
CAACAAGAAGATCAATTAAAATACTAATTGTTCTGATGTTGTAATTGCTAAAGTTGACTATCAATTACAAGATTTAGTTGAAGATTGTTATAATCAAGCTTACACTATACTAAAAGAAAATCGTTTTTTAATTGATCTTCTTGTTGATGAATTAGTTGAAAATGAAGTTATTGAAGGAAAAGATTTTACACGATGGGTCAACAATTACATTTCGCCTAAAAATATTTTAAAATATAGAAATAGCTTAAATGTTTTAAAAAGTACAAATATGGATCTTGCTAAAGCATAAAAAAAAAACGGGATTGACGGGACTCGAACCCGCAACTTCCGCCGTGACAGGGCGGTGCTCTAACCAATTGAACTACAATCCCCTTTTAACAAACAAACAGTCTCACTTAATATATGTTATATCATTCTTATAAGGGAAGGTGGCAGAGAGGTCGATTGCATCGGTTTTGAAAACCGTCGTAACGATAGTTACCGAGGGTTCGAATCCCTCCCTTCCCAATTATTTAATTATTTATTATAAATTTTAATATAAAATGTAAAAGATAACTCTTAGTTCTTAATAGAATATATAGAATTATAT
>JBCBJS010000188.1:0-591 GCA_038523095.1 Cyanobacteria bacterium J06626_6 | reverse complement strand
CTCAGTAATCCGGCGGATTACTGAGCCGACAACGGGACGGATTTCTATTAAGGGACGGGTTGCAAGTTTGTTGGAAGTTGGTACGGGGTTTCATCCGGAGTTGACTGGTAGGGAGAATATTTATCTTAATGGTGCGATTTTGGGGATGGGTAAGTCTGAGATTAAGCGCAAGTTTGATGAGATTGTGGCGTTTGCGGAGGTCGAGAAATTTTTAGATACTCCGGTGAAGCGGTATTCTTCGGGGATGTATGTCAGGTTGGCGTTTGCGGTGGCGGCGCATTTGGAGCCGGAGATTTTGGTTGTGGATGAAGTTTTGGCTGTGGGGGATGCAGCGTTTCAGAAGAAGTGTTTGGGGAAGATGGAGGATGTGGGGAAGGAGGGGAGGACGGTTATTTTTGTGAGTCATAATATGGGAGCAATTAAATCACTCTGTGATTGCGGAATCGTATTAAATTCTGGGAATCTTCTTTACTCAGGTTCCATATCTGAAGCTATTGGTTTTTATAATGATAAACGAAATAATTTAATTTCAAATCTATACATTGCAGAATCTGTTAAAAGTAATCCTTACTTTATATAAGGATTACTTTT
>JBCBJS010000187.1:0-598 GCA_038523095.1 Cyanobacteria bacterium J06626_6 | reverse complement strand
CTTTACTTCGTGTAAACGTTAGCCGTGCGAGACCGTCTTACATAGCCTTGAGCCATAAGAAAGTTGCTTTTAGGAGCCTTGCTTGTCTAATTTATGACCACCGTGAGCTTCAATTTCACGGTGGTTAATTTAGCGGTCGAAATCGCTACTGTGTGAACTGAGCGAGTGCCTATCAGTGTTTGATTCTAGGCGTTGGATCTGTCGCAAAAAGGGGCGTTAACTGAGCGGTCTGAATTGCTGCTACTTGAGCTGCGCAATCACCTGTCAATACTGGAGTCTAGGCGTTGGATCTGTCGCAAAAAGGGGCGTTAATTTAGCGATGTCGGCAGAGTGAATTGTGTGATCGCAGTGACAGCCAGCACCACGTGGCGAGAAAGATTTTACTGTGCCCCTGCCCTGCCTAATTCTCTAGCTAAGTGTGTGTGCTCCTTACAGATGTGTCGTAATTTAGTGAATTAATTACGACACATCTGTAAGGAGCTGTGAAGTCCTATTCAGATATCGCCATACGACCTTTGCGTAGCTGTTGTGCAAACAATGTCCGCTAAGCTGGACCGATTAGTGGACAAAACGCTGATAGCCGGTAGGATTTAGCCAG
>JBCBJS010000186.1:0-608 GCA_038523095.1 Cyanobacteria bacterium J06626_6 | reverse complement strand
TTGGCGCGACGTTCACGATTGAGTGAATAAATTGCTAGACTGTGTTTCAGTCCCGAGAATCGGGATTTAGGTTTGGCGCGCGCAGCGGCCACTCTGCCGACCGGTCTCGATGGCACGTTTCAGTCCCGAGAATCGGGATTTAGGTTTGGCGCGCCATGGCCTGTCGCTCACGCTCAATGTCGAACGGCAGTTTCAGTCCCGAGAATCGGGATTTAGGTTTGGCGCGTCCGAGCGCTGGAAGGCTTGCTAGGTGGCTATTTCAGAGTGGGTTTTGGCAAAGGTCGTCAAAATTGTAAAAAATGACTTGCAGTTTGCGCGATCGCACTCCATAAAAAGCCCTGTAACTATCCAATTGTCCAGGTTCTAGCGTTTTGGCAAACCCCCAGGGCAATGGGCCCCGCTTCGCTTTGCCAAATCCTAACCCATAACGGCTAACTTTGAGCACTCACCCCAAAAATTTACACCTGCTCAGGAGCAATACCCATTGCTTTTAGCTTTGCCGCGAGCTTCGCCGCCTTTTGCTCCGCCGCTTCCGCCTTTTGCTTCGCCGCTTCCGCCTTTTGCTCCGCCGTTTCCGCCTTTTGCTTCGCCGCTTCCGCCTTTTGAGT
>JBCBJS010000185.1:0-609 GCA_038523095.1 Cyanobacteria bacterium J06626_6 | reverse complement strand
GGTTCGATTTCTAATTCCCCGCAAGGGGACGGAAACTGTATGCGGCTTGAATGTGATTACCAATAGCTTCAACGTTCGATTTCTAATTCCCCGCAAGGGGACGGAAACGAAAAGACGACATCATTCTCTTCAGTCAGAACAAAAGTTCGATTTCTAATTCCCCGCAAGGGGACGGAAACAAGAAGTTGGAACTCCTGGTCTTTGACCCGAAGCCGTGTTCGATTTCTAATTCCCCGCAAGGGGACGGAAACGTCGCCGTCGTTACCATAAATGGTATCATCTCCTTGGTTCGATTTCTAATTCCCCGCAAGGGGACGGAAACTTGGCGACCGTTGCGCGGTACAGAACCAGAGCCTCTAGTTCGATTTCTAATTCCCCGCAAGGGGACGGAAACTGGCGATTAAGATCGCCAGGCACCCTACAATTAGCGGTTCGATTTCTAATTCCCCGCAAGGGGACGGAAACTAATTCTGCTCATCATCCTTTTGGACGAGCTCAGTCGTTCGATTTCTAATTCCCCGCAAGGGGACGGAAACAGAACGAAAGGCAAAAGGATAAAGGATAAAGGCAAAAGGATGAAGGTATGGGCCTAACTATTTCAATGCCAGA
>JBCBJS010000184.1:0-625 GCA_038523095.1 Cyanobacteria bacterium J06626_6 | reverse complement strand
CATTGCTGCTATGCCTCGGAAACGTGAGCAGTTGAATCGTATTTTCCTCTATCCTTTACATTATTGGACTACCCTCGTCTCGACTCCTGGCGTTCCACTCCAAATTCCCCGCAAGGGGACGGAAACAAAAACTCACGCCCGCTCAACGAGGTGGCGATGTTGGTTCCACTCCAAATTCCCCGCAAGGGGACGGAAACAAGGGAAATGCGCTGTTTTGACGACGCACTGCCAGAAAAAGTTCCACTCCAAATTCCCCGCAAGGGGACGGAAACCTCGAAGACACAGGCAAGAGAGATGCCGCCCAGGTCGCGGAGTTCCACTCCAAATTCCCCGCAAGGGGACGGAAACTTGTGATCCCCGCCTGTACAGTCCCCGCTTTTTCGGCAGGGAAGGTTCCACTCCAAATTCCCCGCAAGGGGACGGAAACCGATGAGTTGGTGGTTGAGACTCTAACCAATCATAAAGAGAGTTCCACTCCAAATTCCCCGCAAGGGGACGGAAACAGCTGCAGGACGGAAGAAAGAAGAGGGAAGAACGAGGAGACTTCTGCACCTATTAATCCTGACCAAAATTCTTCCGCCCTCCGCCCTCACTCTTCCGCCCTTCATTGCTCATTCCCCGTAAG
>JBCBJS010000183.1:0-627 GCA_038523095.1 Cyanobacteria bacterium J06626_6 | reverse complement strand
ATCACCGCCGCCGGACAAATAAACATGCCACTATTCCAGCTGTACTGGCCGCTTTCGATAAAGGCTTCAGCAGTCGATTTATCTGGCTTTTCAGCGAATCGGCTCACCTTGTAAGCAGGCAAGTCACTTACGCTACCCGCGCTAAAGCTGCCCGCATCCGCGCCCTGCTCAATGTAGCCATAGCCCGTAGAGGCAAAGGTGGGCGTGATTCCCAATGTAGCGATCGCACTCGATGTCACGGCTAGCTCCGTCGCCGCCCGCAGCGTATCGCAGTAGCGGTCCTCATCCACGATGTAGTGATCCGCCGGAAAAAAGCCACAGATCGTATCTTCGCCAAACCGCTTGGCCACTTCTAGCGTCGCCCAAGCAACCGCAGGTGCCGTATCCCGCCCCTGGGGCTCTACCAAAATATTTTCGTTTGGCATCTCGGGCAGCTGCTCACGCACCCCTGACGCGATATGAGCCGCCGTAATCACAAACATTTCATCCCAGCTAGCCAGAGGCAGCAGTCGGTCTGCGGTAGATTGCAGTAGCGAGCGATCGCCCCCATCCAGGCAAAGAAACTGCTTAGGACGCTTCAGCCGACTCACCGGCCAAAAGCGCTCACCCTTACCGCCAGCCAAAATA
>JBCBJS010000182.1:0-628 GCA_038523095.1 Cyanobacteria bacterium J06626_6 | reverse complement strand
ATGGCCGCAAAATTACTGGGATAAAATCTGTTGCGATTCCTTTGGGGGACAGTGAACAGGCTGGAAGTCAGGACGGAAATGCTGAGGTAAGGACAGAGCCGCTGCTTCTCGTTGTCGATAGCCGTCAAGATAACCGCCAGGCGATCGCGCAGCTTTTAGAACCCGTTGGCTTTTCTACTGTGCAGGCGGAAAATGGCCCAGCAGCGATCGCAATGTCGCGCACGCACTGCCCAGAGGCCATTATCACCGAACTCTCGCTCGCTGGCACTGATGGGCTTAGCCTGATTAAGCAACTGCGGCAGCAGCCCCAGACTGAAAAGACTGCTATTTTCGTTGTCAGTACCCATGCCTTTGAGTGCGATCGCCAAGATAGCCTAAATGCTGGTGCTGATGCCTTCCTGCCGAAGCCAATAGATATTGATCAGCTTCTACAGGTTTTAGAAAAACACCTAAAAATAACGTGGATCCATCAGAAGCATGATGATAAAGATAGCGCCACATCTTTAAGCACACAACAGACTATAAATATTACTCAGAAAAGTGACTCTGTTGAAATTATTCCACCTTCAAAAGAGGTTTTAGACAATCTGTATCACCTCACAATGATGGGAGATCTCAACGGACTGAC
>JBCBJS010000181.1:0-629 GCA_038523095.1 Cyanobacteria bacterium J06626_6 | reverse complement strand
TGTCATAAGCAGTTATTGGCCAATAAAAAAAGCGGGCTCTACAAGAGCTCCCACTTTTCGCTGCGGCCCAGATAGGCCATAGAAATTAAATTGAACTATGTAGAGAGAGTCGCCACCGAGAACATAGAGCAGCTGCAGGCGTCGCGCTATCGGCTATATGGCACAACGAGTCGATCTCGGTAGCGCTATTCGGTAACGGTCACTCGATATCTACAAAACGTTGCACCAGAAAAAGTTGATCGCAGGAGCCCATGCGCTAGACTGTCTTAGAACAGCGCAAAGACAGCTGTTTCAGGTAGCGTTATTTCAAGCATTGCCTGACCTAAATTCCTATGGCCTATCTGGGCCGCAGCGAAAAGTGGGAGCTCTTGTAGAGCCCGCTTTTTTTATTGGCCAAATAACTGCTTATGACACATCCTTTAGTTCCCCAGGTGATTGAGCTTGCTTCTCCGATTGCTAGCCGCCTTGGCTTAGAGATTGTAGAAGCCGTTTTTCAAACCAATCAAAGCCCACCCGTATTGCGCATAGACGTGCGCAACCTACAGCAAGAAGACACCGGACTCGACGACTGTGCAAATCTCAGCAGTGAGCTGACAGAAGCTTTGGACGAGTCTGCGCTAATTTCCGAC
>JBCBJS010000180.1:0-643 GCA_038523095.1 Cyanobacteria bacterium J06626_6 | reverse complement strand
GGTACAGTTAGCCACTTCGTTTGGACGGCGCGATCGCTCACACATGAGCAACGCACTGGATGCAGCGAGCCCCGTAAATTCGCTAACATTTACAACACAGGCTCCCAGAGAATCAGGCACTCTCGAAGCGGCGCAAGCTGCGATCGCAGAATCTTCTGCAATGCCCGCTTCCATCATGCCTGCGGTGCAGCCAAAAAAGTCTGATTCTGCTGAAGCAGGCGATATCAGCAGCGTCATGCCAATAGAGGCCCCTCCAAAGAGAGTCGTCGCCGCCATCCGGGTAGCAAAACGAACAGTCGAAAGATCAGGCGTCAAAAAAGGTTTCATTAGGAGCCTCATTGCTTGTGTACGCTCTGATCTAATCTACAGTGAAAGAGTGAAGATGAACGATACGGTTATGTCGGTAAGAGAGGATTTGATATGCATCTGAGCGAAATTACGCATCCTAACCAGTTGCATGGTCTACCCATTAGTCAGCTAGAAAAGATTGCAAAACAGATTCGAGACAAACATCTGCAAACCATCGCCGCCAGTGGTGGTCACTTAGGCCCCGGGCTTGGCGTGGTAGAACTCACACTAGGGCTATATCAAACTCTCGATCTTGATCACGACAAAGTGGTCTGGGATGTGGGCCACCAGGCGT
>JBCBJS010000179.1:0-643 GCA_038523095.1 Cyanobacteria bacterium J06626_6 | reverse complement strand
CAGTTCCCTTATTGCTTGCATTCCAATTACCCCGCAAGGGGACGGAAACCCACCGTTGCCGTCGATGTCTAGCAGAGCTGACCAGCTCTTGCATTCCAATTACCCCGCAAGGGGACGGAAACCGTTCAAGTACTGGCTTCCGATTGAAGCAACGGCACCCTTGCATTCCAATTACCCCGCAAGGGGACGGAAACCTGAACAGGTACGTTAGCGACAGGAATCTGTGCGTCTTGCATTCCAATTACCCCGCAAGGGGACGGAAACAGCCGCTTCAAAACGCTCAATCCATTGTGGCTCACATCTTGCATTCCAATTACCCCGCAAGGGGACGGAAACATCCAAGGCAGGCGATCCACAGGCAGTGATGCTGCTGAGAACTTGCATTCCAATTACCCCGCAAGGGGACGGAAACAAAATCAAACTCTCGCTTGAGTTCTTGATACACGGCGGGCTTGCATTCCAATTACCCCGCAAGGGGACGGAAACTTCCTTCTTTTGCAACTCGTCTGTTGTTTAATGTTGGCTTGCATTCCAATTACCCCGCAAGGGGACGGAAACTTAGTGTTACCTAAACCATCCCAAGCGAACGTGCCTGAAACCTTGCATTCCAATTACCCCGCAAGGGGACGGAAACCCCCAAGAA
>JBCBJS010000178.1:0-653 GCA_038523095.1 Cyanobacteria bacterium J06626_6 | reverse complement strand
AGAGCAGCTAGAACAAACTTTCAGATCCATTACCCCGCAAGGGGACGGAAACTCCTTTTAAACGTTTGACCAAGTCTGTCAGCTCTTGCCGAGACTTTCAGATCCATTACCCCGCAAGGGGACGGAAACCACTGGTTGTAATCTGCAGGTCGGTCGTTGGCCGTCCCTTTCAGATCCATTACCCCGCAAGGGGACGGAAACCCTTTAGAGATTCTTTAGAGATTCGGTCAATATTGTGCTTTCAGATCCATTACCCCGCAAGGGGACGGAAACCCTTTTCCGTCTTCACCGTCTCGTGCGAGTTGTCGGGGCGCTTTCAGATCCATTACCCCGCAAGGGGACGGAAACCGAGACCGATACCAGTTGCACCGAGAGCTACGAGTCCAACTTTCAGATCCATTACCCCGCAAGGGGACGGAAACTCCTGCTTTTGGCCACCGAAGATGGCGTTTTTTAGATTTGCTTTCAGATCCATTACCCCGCAAGGGGACGGAAACCCTAGCAGAACATCCGGCATTCAAGTCATGCCTGTCCCAACTTTCAGATCCATTACCCCGCAAGGGGACGGAAACAGCGAAGGGGTGCATCCCACTTTTGCAGAAGCTGGTAGGACAATTGACGTGACGTACGCTCAGGCAACAGCAGCAGCCGTC
>JBCBJS010000177.1:0-657 GCA_038523095.1 Cyanobacteria bacterium J06626_6 | reverse complement strand
CAGCCTGCAAACGCTTCTGCCGCAAACGCAAGCAGCTCAGGCAGAACGTGATTACAGCAAACTCATCGCTGGACTAGAAAAAGCAGCGCCTACCGTTGCTAATTTCTTTGATGGTGACAATAGTGTCATGGTGATGGCGGATGATCCCAAGGTTCAAAAAAATAGGCTGAATCTCCTGGGGCTGCTGCGTAACCACGCGCGAGTGCTAGCGGACTTTGGCGAAATTGTGAAAAGTTGAGTCTAGTGTTTTCTTACAGAACTCACTTCTCAACTTCCCCTCTCCTGATACAATCGCTGCTTAAGATCTGAGCCGATTTGTAATTCTTATGAAAACAGCCCACGTCATTGGCCTTGGCCGCTCTGGAATTGCTGCTGCTCGCGTTTTGGCGCAACAGGGACACACCGTTACCTTGAGCGATCGCGGCGCGGCCCAACGCCACCAGTCCGATGCAAAACGTCTTCAAGACGAGGGCATCACCGTCAAGCTCAACTATGCCTTCGACGCCAAAATCGCTAAGGAAGAAGGTTTAGACCTACTGGTTGTGAGCCCCGGTGTTCCTTGGGATGCCCCGGCCCTTGTAACTGCCCGCGAACTGGGAATAGAAACCATTGGTGAAATGGAGCTTGCCTGGCGTGCCCTTAAAGACCGCCCTTGGC
>JBCBJS010000176.1:0-664 GCA_038523095.1 Cyanobacteria bacterium J06626_6 | reverse complement strand
TGTAAATCCAATGGTGGCGTTTCTGCTCCAGGGTTCCACTCCAAATTCCCCGCAAGGGGACGGAAACGATATGAGGACTATTGACGTTACGCCACAATCGATTGGCTATGGTTCCACTCCAAATTCCCCGCAAGGGGACGGAAACCGATCGCACGCCGGTTCTTCAGCGCCCACTTCAGCGCGTTCCACTCCAAATTCCCCGCAAGGGGACGGAAACCCTTATAAAGTTCAAGAATGACCATTCTAGTGATGCGGTTCCACTCCAAATTCCCCGCAAGGGGACGGAAACGGCCTGGAATAGCACCCTTTAAGCCTCTCTATCTTTGAGTTCCACTCCAAATTCCCCGCAAGGGGACGGAAACATTCCCCTTAAATCTTCTCGTCTGCAAATAAGTTATATCGGTTCCACTCCAAATTCCCCGCAAGGGGACGGAAACACTAAGATTGGAAGAGACGGAGAACGGCGAGATCAGGGTGTTCCACTCCAAATTCCCCGCAAGGGGACGGAAACAATACACTGCGGGCTCAATCTATTCTCATTAGCCTCTACCGGTTCCACTCCAAATTCCCCGCAAGGGGACGGAAACATAAGCTCTGCCAACTTACGAGCAGGCTCCCAAAAATCTGTTCCACTCCAAATTCCCCGCAAGGGGACGGAAACTCT
>JBCBJS010000175.1:0-691 GCA_038523095.1 Cyanobacteria bacterium J06626_6 | reverse complement strand
AAATTTTTCAGGCGATGCGCATCTCTTAATTCCTCGAGCGACCGGAGAGTATGGCCACATCGCCGCCTTTTGCCGAACGGCCCCAGAGACTGCCCGGCAGGCGCTTTGGCAGCGGGTCGGAGAGCTTTGTAGAGATGCGATCGCACACAAAAAAGCCGTTTGGTGCAACACCCACGGCCATGGTGTACCGTGGCTACATATTCGCTTTGATCAAAAACTCAAGTACGCCGCCTTTCCGCCCCGAGGCAGCATCAGCCCAAATAGTCAGGCCATTTGGTATCAGCAGATTTATCGCCCAGCGCTAGGCTTGCCAGATATTAGCACCGCGACAGCCTCTATCACCACATCTATCGAATGACCACTGCCGCCAGCACGACTGCTTCAAACAAGACGCTCCCACCCGAGGCACAGCCAGTACAGCGCAGCGCATGGACACAGTTTCGGCGCGATCGCATGGCCATCCTAGGCTCCCTCATTCTCATCATCATCATCCTTGCCGTTATTTTTGGCCCTCTTTTCTACACGGCCTCTTTTAGCAATATTGACTTTGCCAGAGCACTGGCCAAACCAAGCCTTTTACACCCCTTCGGCACAAATGATCGCGGGCAAGATCAGCTCGCTAGAGTGCTCATCGGTGGGCGCGTTAGCATCGCGGTGGCCATCACGGCCATGCTGGTCTCCATCTCCTTTG
>JBCBJS010000174.1:0-701 GCA_038523095.1 Cyanobacteria bacterium J06626_6 | reverse complement strand
AAAAATAAAAACTTATCTTGCTATTTTAATATTATAAGAATAGCATAGAATAAAATTTTTGTTTTTTGCTTAATAAATTTATTATTCTAGATTTATGACTTTACTTATTCAAATTTTAACAACACTATTAATTTTATTATCGCTTTTTTTAATTATTAGTATTCCCGTAGCTATTGCAGTACGAACTCAATGGGAAGAATCTAGTGGTAAATATATACGCTTATCACAGTTATGGTTAGCTTTAGTAGGTGCTACAGGACTTGTTGTTTCGTTAGCTAAATAGGGTTGATTTTTAAGCGGGCAGCGGGATTCGAACCCGCGGCATCAACCTTGGCAAGGTTGCGCTCTACCACTGAGCTATGCCCGCTTTATAAAATAGAATCAAGGAGAGAGTGGGATTCGAACCCACGGAACCTGCAAAGGCTCATCTGATTTCAAGTCAGACGCAATCGACCAACTCTGCCATCTCTCCTTATTTTCTTTTGTTTGGTAATTAAGTTTCGTAGCTAGCTTTTCCTGTAAATTTAATAGCTCCTGGATTTGGATTTTTTCCTATAGAAAATTCACGACTACCCACAGCCACTCTTCCTTTGTTAACCTTTTCTGGAAAAACTGCATCTTTAGGATGTAAAAACTGAACTTCACCGCCAGGAATTAATCGGACTCTATACAAGATCAATGACTATAAAATTTTCCGATTA
>JBCBJS010000173.1:0-709 GCA_038523095.1 Cyanobacteria bacterium J06626_6 | reverse complement strand
ATTCTCTGAACTAAATTTTTTGTTAGGTGGTATTCGCTCGAAATTTGATTGAATACTCCATAAAAACGCTGCTTATCTTCAGATTTCGATAGTTCTTCTACATAATGTCGAGCCATCTGTAGGTCAACTTTAGCCAAAGTCATTTCTACTTTAGAAATCACCATTTTGAAAAATGGCCATTTTCTGTAAAAACATTGCAGTAACTGCATATGGTCGTCGGGAGCTTCGTTGAGAAATTCTTGTAAAGCTGTACCGACCCCATACCATGCTGGTAGCAAAAATCTGGTTTGCGTCCAGCTAAATACCCAGGGAATCGCTCGTAAACTACTCAAGCCTTTTTTACCTGAAGGACGACGAGCAGGACGAGAACTGATTTGTAACTGACTTATTTCTTCTATGGGAGTAACTTGATTGAAAAAGTCGATAAAATCGGGCTGTTCGTAGATTAAATTCCGATAGTGAGAGCGCGATCGCGCTGCTAATTCTTCCATAATTTCGTTCCAGGGTTGAATGTCGTCAAACCCCGCACGTAGTAAACTGGCTTGAATTACAGCGGTGGTGATTGTTTCGAGATTGTACAGCGCTAAATCTGGTAAGGAGTATTTTGAAACAATCACTACTGCAGTAATTCAAGCCAGATTATTACGTGCAGGGTTTGACGATATCGAACCATGGAACGAAATTATGGAAGAATTAGCAGCGCGTTCCC
>JBCBJS010000172.1:0-722 GCA_038523095.1 Cyanobacteria bacterium J06626_6 | reverse complement strand
AATCCAGAGGCAGTTATAGTCTTCATGCAGAGGCAGTCGAGAGAATACTGTCGTATCGAAATTACTACTAGCTAGGCAATCTCTAACAACCGATCCAGAGCTTTACTTCGGTTGTCCTGGGCTACTAAGAAAGATAGGGCGTAGGAGGTTTGTCTTGCTTTGAATTTTAGACGAGTTGCTTTGTACTCAATAACCCCGTTTTCTAAGCGGATCTCAGACTGTCCAGAAACCCGTCGTTTTCTGAGTAGTCTGGAATGCTGCTGACTGAGTTTCGTGAGCCCTTGTCAATACTGGAATCTAGACGATTGAATTGTCGCAAAAAGGGGCGTTAATTTAGCGATGCTGTCAGACTAGGCTGTGCGATCACATCGACAGTCAGCCAACTTCGTCGTATTCGGTGAGTACAACGAGAGCTTGTCGTAATTTTATCTGCCCTGTTACGACAAGCCCACCATGATGAGGGCTTCTAGCTCAGCAAAGCTAGGTACATCAGGATGTGTCATATCTTCTATGCCAAGGGCCAGATCTATGCGTGGTTTGATAGGCGTGTAGTCAAGCCTATCCTTTCTAGATGGTGCGTCGATAACTGCTCTGCTGACTTTCCGACCGGTCATCACAGGACGTGCCGGTGCTAACGGAACAGGTTTGAGCTTGAGAGCAGGCTTGTAAACTTCAACCGTCATAACTCAATGCATATTACTCAGCGGCAACATTTTAACCAC
>JBCBJS010000171.1:0-732 GCA_038523095.1 Cyanobacteria bacterium J06626_6 | reverse complement strand
AAATGTTCACGTTTCCGTCCCCTTGCGGGGTAATGGATTGAAAGACTGCGCCACCATTGTGATCTCTCATCGCATAGTATCTTTTTGCGACTTTCAATCCAGTTTCCGTCCCCTTGCGGGGTAATGGATTGAAAGTACTTTCCGTAGATTTTGAAATGAAGAATTTACCAGTTTCCGTCCCCTTGCGGGGTAATGGATTGAAAGCTAAGGCGATACGAGCTAAATTATGTCCTTAACCAGTTTCCGTCCCCTTGCGGGGTAATGGATTGAAAGTTTTTTGCTGCACGTCGATCATTGGAGGATGAATTGATTCGTTTCCGTCCCCTTGCGGGGTAATGGATTGAAAGTCGAAGGTGATGGCGGGGTGTGGGAATTCACCAACCATGAGTTTCCGTCCCCTTGCGGGGTAATGGATTGAAAGCACTCTTAAAAGCCCACTGTTGATGTCTTCGTACAGCTGGTTTCCGTCCCCTTGCGGGGTAATGGATTGAAAGATGGCGACTTTTGCGAGTGGGTGAAAGAAAAGCACCCTGTGTTCCGTCCCCTTGCGGGGTAATGGATTGAAAGCTTCTAAATGTGTTGTAAAGTCTTCCCCAAGCGTTTCTGGTTTCCGTCCCCTTGCGGGGTAATGGATTGAAAGCCTTGGCTTTGTTGGCTAAGCACTTGGGCATCACTAGTTTCCGTCCCCTTGCGGGGTAATGGATTGAAAGTATATCGCGTGCAATTGGGGGG
>JBCBJS010000170.1:0-732 GCA_038523095.1 Cyanobacteria bacterium J06626_6 | reverse complement strand
GGAAACCTTCTACCTCTGGTGAGTTTTGAAGCTCCTGCACAATTTGCCTTTCGATCCCAATTCCCCGCAAGGGGACGGAAACCCGAATAAACGAAGACAACGCCATCAACGACCTTCACCTCTTTCGATCCCAATTCCCCGCAAGGGGACGGAAACTTTTCCGATGCATAGTGCACCTCCTGGTTTTGAACAAACTTTCGATCCCAATTCCCCGCAAGGGGACGGAAACTTAACGAGGTGCCATCAGCGGCAAGTACCTCTTCAACTTTCGATCCCAATTCCCCGCAAGGGGACGGAAACTCCAGAATTGCAGGACGAGCGCAACCGAAACCAGCAGTAGCCTTTCGATCCCAATTCCCCGCAAGGGGACGGAAACCTTGCTAGAAAACTAACAATGACCATCGCAATCCCATGGGCACTCATCTTTCGATCCCAATTCCCCGCAAGGGGACGGAAACTTGACTGACTGAACTCCTCGAAAAGCTCCTTGAATTCCTTACTTTCGATCCCAATTCCCCGAAAGGGGACGGAAACATCGAGGTTCGCCTTGGCGATGTTCAGTTCTGCAAGTAAGACTTTCGATCCCAATTCCCCGCAAGGGGACGGAAACGGTCTCCCAGGTAGTGTCGCGCAGCTCCGACAAGCAGTGAGTCTTTCGATCCCAATTCCCCGCAAGGGGACGGAAACCCATTGCCAAGGTTGACAAGGTTACAAAACTTGCAAAACCACTTT
>JBCBJS010000169.1:0-744 GCA_038523095.1 Cyanobacteria bacterium J06626_6 | reverse complement strand
AAATTGGTGCAGTAAAAAGGAAGCTCTCTAAATCCTCTGATGTGATTAGGTTTCAGAGCCTAGAAAGCCTCTTTAGCATCAATGTGCTCAATTAGAGCTACGCGCATCAAAATTGAGATTGAGCGAGCTGAAATCGGTAGAGTAGTCTAAAAATGACGGACTTTTTTAGACCATTTATTGGGGTACGATTGGGGTACAAAAAATATAAAATTCTCGAAACTACTTCTATATATAAAAAGAGCGTTTGCTTCCCAAGCAAAATGCCGTGGGTTCGAATCCCATTACCCGCTTTTATAGAAGCCTTTATTTGTAGGACTTTCAGTTGTCTGGTTTTTCAATTTTATGACTTTTGGTAGAGCGCTTTGCCTTTTTGGCAAAATGTTCTTAAAAACGGACAAGCGTTGGACAGGTTAGGCGAATTTGGACCATTTATTGGGGTACAGATTTGGCACTGTGACTCAATTTTTTACGATGGCTAATCCAGCAGAACGTGGAAAGGTGGCTAAGAGCGCTGGCAGAATTAAAAACTCCCAAGGCTGGCTGCAATTGGTTTTTGTCTTCAAGGGTCGTCGTCGTTACCTTTCGCTCGATATCGAAGATAGCAAGTCGGCCCGCTCTTTGGCTCAGATGAAGGCTAAGAAAATTTGGCTGAACTTTCCTGTGTAAGCTTGGAGCGCATCCATCCATCTATCACCCGAACTGAGGAGACCACTGCACCCATTGGGTCAAACATTCTCCAATGTG
>JBCBJS010000168.1:0-761 GCA_038523095.1 Cyanobacteria bacterium J06626_6 | reverse complement strand
GTTCCCGTATCGCACTTTTGCCTTGTTTCCCAAAAGATTGCTTAAGTATTCACCAGATTCGGATACAAAATAAGCATGGGGCTTACCTTCCGGTGCCATTTCAACGATTTCTCCTTTAATTAATTCAACGCGTCGATGGTCTAGCACGCCAGATTCGATCATGCGATGATATTCTTCCAAGGTCCATTTTGCTGCAACGACCGTCATAAGTTGTGCTCCCTTGAAGCCAGCCTATTGAAATCAGCTTGATGGCCTCATTGTAGCAGTGCTTTTAGTCTGCTTTTCTTAACCTCTCTGGTGACCTTTCTTTAGGAGAAATCGCATCAATGGCGACCCTTAGCCTTTGCATGATCGTGAAAGATGAGGCGGAAAATTTACCGCGCTGCTTGGCCAGTGTGAGAGATTTGGCCGATGAGATTGTTGTGGTCGATACGGGTTCGGGTGATGCGACACCGACGATGGCGGAAAATGCTGGCGCGAAAGTGCATTTTTTAATGTGGGGCGATGATTTTTCGGTGGCGCGTAATGCTTCGCTCGATCAGGCTACGCAAGATTGGATTTTGGTGCTAGATGCTGATGAGGCGCTCACTCAGGCTGGCTACGACTTTATTCGCTCGATCAAAGAAGAAAGACCGATGGGGCAAGTGTCGCCAGAGGACTTGCTACTGGTGACGATGATGCGGCAAGAAATTGGTGCAAATCAGTCGCCCTATACGCAGGTATCTCGGCTATTTCGCAATCTGCCAGCGGTGAAATACACT
>JBCBJS010000167.1:0-806 GCA_038523095.1 Cyanobacteria bacterium J06626_6 | reverse complement strand
CTATAATAAGAACACGTCGATTTGGAGCCTAGAAGCTATGGCTACCAAGGTCTGAAAAGCGAAGGCTTTCATTCCAATTACCCCGCAAGGGGACGGAAAGATGGCTTGCAATTCGGCTTGTAAATCGGCCAATTCACCTGCTTTCATTCCAATTACCCCGCAAGGGGACGGAAAGTGCTTGGCGCTGGCTGTTAGTCGATCCTGACTCTGAACTTTCATTCCAATTACCCCGCAAGGGGACGGAAACCATAGGTCTCTTTTGCCTTGTACATAGGTCTCTTTCTTTCATTCCAATTACCCCGCAAGGGGACGGAAACCAGGTTCCGGTGATTTAACCCCACCTGTAACCAACTTGACTTTCATTCCAATTACCCCGCAAGGGGACGGAAACTGCTTCGGAGTGGTGCCCTCGGGATACTTGCCGACAGCCTTTCATTCCAATTACCCCGCAAGGGGACGGAAACAGCAGTTTTGACAGAAGATGCGATCGCTTCCCAGTCCTTTCATTCCAATTACCCCGCAAGGGGACGGAAACCGATGTAGCAGGGGTTATTTGCATACAGCCGAGGAATGCTTTCATTCCAATTACCCCGCAAGGGGACGGAAACAGCGGAGCAGTCAGCTTCACCGCTTCAGATCTGATTGACTTTCATTCCAATTACCCCGCAAGGGGACGGAAACTCCAGCTAGCAGTGCCCTGCGTAGCGGTATAGCCCACTTTCATTCCAATTACCCCGCAAGGGGACGGAAACCGAGTATTTGGAATACTTGAAACAGGTTGAGAATCTTTCATTCCAATTACCCCG
>JBCBJS010000166.1:0-814 GCA_038523095.1 Cyanobacteria bacterium J06626_6 | reverse complement strand
GAATGAGGAATCGAACGAGAAAAAAAATGAACCGTACTCTTCTGTCCACTGTTTGTTTCCGTCCCCTTGCGGGGAATGAGGAATCGAACCGGAAACGGTCCCGGAGGGGGCAGACTGTCCCCCAATGTTTCCGTCCCCTTGCGGGGAATGAGGAATCGAACACGTTCATACTTGGACTTAGAGCAACTGTCGCCTTTACGTTTCCGTCCCCTTGCGGGGAATGAGGAATCGAACCCCCCTACGTTGAGACGACATCTGAGGGCATCGTGAAAGTTTCCGTCCCCTTGCGGGGAATGAGGAATCGAACTTGATACTAGTGCTGTTGAAAATGCAGTAAAAAGTTTCCGTCCCCTTGCGGGGAATGAGGAATCGAACATCCTCGCAAAACTATCGTTGGTCTGGAATTGATCGTTTCCGTCCCCTTGCGGGGAATGAGGAATCGAACAAGCGACGCCCAAATCAGGGCTCAGGCGAACGGTTTCCGTCCCCTTGCGGGGAATGAGGAATCGAACGAGGGCAATCCCACAAACTTCCCCCATACTGCTAATGTTTCCGTCCCCTTGCGGGGAATGAGGAATCGAACCTTCTATTGCCCCCCCGCAGGGTGAGGTCACCATTGTTGTTTCCGTCCCCTTGCGGGGAATGAGGAATCGAACCCCTCGGGCGTCCTGGCGAGGAGCTTTCGGTGCAAACGTTTCCGTCCCCTTGCGGGGAATGAGGAATCGAACCACTACTTCAGGAGTTAGGAGTTTTGATCAGTGAAGTTTCCGTCCCCTTGCGGGGAATGAGGAATCGAACACTAAGTCTCGTATCA
>JBCBJS010000165.1:0-819 GCA_038523095.1 Cyanobacteria bacterium J06626_6 | reverse complement strand
TACCAGTCCATCACAGCCATCAAATAGAAGTGACTCTTCAGCACAGGTAGATAGGGTATGTCAGTGCTCCACACTTGGTTCACGGAAGCAATCTCAACATCGCGCAACAGATACGGATAGACCCGATGCTCGGGGTGTCGTTTGCTTAGTTTTGGCTTCGGATACACCGCTTCTATGCCCAGCTGTCGCATCAGCCGCTGTACCCGCTTACGGTTCACCTGATAGCCGTGCGCAGCGAGATGAGCCGCCATGCGACGAGAGCCATAGAACGGCGTCTTCAGGTACTGCTCATCCATCAGACGCAGTATCGCTAGCTCTTCATCCGATGGTGCAACCGGCTGGTAGTACAAGCTAGAACGACTGATGCTGAGTAGTTCACACTGTCGTACGATACTCAGCTCTGGGTGCTGTGCGTCTACCAGGGCTTTTCGCTCGGCAGTGTGAACTACTCAGCATCAGTCGTTCTAGCTTGTACTACCAGCCGGTTGCACCATCGGATGAAGAGCTAGCGATACTGCGTCTGATGGATGAGCAGTACCTGAAGACGCCGTTCTATGGCTCTCGTCGCATGGCGGCTCATCTCGCTGCGCACGGCTATCAGGTGAACCGTAAGCGGGTACAGCGGCTGATGCGACAGCTGGGCATAGAAGCGGTGTATCCGAAGCCAAAACTAAGCAAACGACACCCCGAGCATCGGGTCTATCCGTATCTGTTGCGCGATGTTGAGATTGCTTCCGTGAACCAAGTGTGGAGCACTGACATACCCTATCTACCTGTGCTGAAGAGTCACTTCTATTTGATGGCTGTGATGGACTGGTA
>JBCBJS010000164.1:0-836 GCA_038523095.1 Cyanobacteria bacterium J06626_6 | reverse complement strand
TGAGTCTCTCGGTTTTGTGTGGTAACTAAACCTTAACTCATACCCCATCCGTAACCCCTATTGGTGCAACAACGCCTCCTGTATATATATTCCGCCATCTCTCTTGCACAACCTTTCTAGCAGTCGAAAGTATCCTAGGAACCTCTCTTCAGAATTGCTCATTCTCCTGTATCTCAGATACTTCTCCCAAATCTTTGTCTTTTCTTCGGAAAGGGAGAAATATTGAGCAAAACAACTCGTCGGAAATGGTGGTAATTTGTTTCTTTCCGTGTGAAAGACGCTTTTCCCAAGGGGCCAGAGAATATTCCGTCCCTGAGTCCCTGACCAAATCTTCTCAGTAGAGTAGTATAGAGAACCTGTCTTTGAGCAGCTATCACCAACGATATCAACCTTATCTACTATGAAATCACCTCCTAATATTAGGAGGTGATTTCATAGTAGATAAGGTTGATATCGTTGGTGATAGCTGCTCAAAGACAGGTTCTCTATACTACTCTACTGAGAAGATTTGGTCAGGGACTCAGGGACGGAATATTCTCTGGCCCCTTGGGAAAAGCGTCTTTCACACGGAAAGAAACAAATTACCACCATTTCCGACGAGTTGTTTTGCTCAATATTTCTCCCTTTCCGAAGAAAAGACAAAGATTTGGGAGAAGTATCTGAGATACAGGAGAATGAGCAATTCTGAAGAGAGGTTCCTAGGATACTTTCGACTGCTAGAAAGGTTGTGCAAGAGAGATGGCGGAATATATATACAGGAGGCGTTGTTGCACCAATAGGGGTTACGGATGGGGTATGAGTTAAGGTTTAGTTACCACACAAAACCGAGAGACTCA
>JBCBJS010000163.1:0-855 GCA_038523095.1 Cyanobacteria bacterium J06626_6 | reverse complement strand
TACGAAACATTGTCTGCAACTTCAACAGTTCGATTCCTCATTCCCCGCAAGGGGACGGAAACGCTACCGCTTTCTTTTTCTTCAATTTCAATGATGTTCGATTCCTCATTCCCCGCAAGGGGACGGAAACAACAACAATTCCACAAACAACGATCAAACCTAACAGAGTTCGATTCCTCATTCCCCGCAAGGGGACGGAAACTCAAGTTCCTTGCACAAGGCTTCTACTTGATTAACGTTCGATTCCTCATTCCCCGCAAGGGGACGGAAACCAATCCCAGTTTCTGCGATGTACTTCACTTGCTTTGTTCGATTCCTCATTCCCCGCAAGGGGACGGAAACGACAGTTACCTGATCAATAAGGGGGAGATATTCTGCCCAGTTCGATTCCTCATTCCCCGCAAGGGGACGGAAACTACCAGCGCGAGCTACAACACCTGCTTGGGTGTAGTTCGATTCCTCATTCCCCGCAAGGGGACGGAAACGCTTTGCCGGTATTCGGGTCAATGATGCGCTGGTATGGTTCGATTCCTCATTCCCCGCAAGGGGACGGAAACGTGCAGCAGAGTCGCAGCAAGCCAGCGTGTCCACGCAACGGTTCGATTCCTCATTCCCCGCAAGGGGACGGAAACATCTTGGCTCGCTCCATGATCCCTGTCAGAACCAAAGTTCGATTCCTCATTCCCCGCAAGGGGACGGAAACAGCGTGTCTGCGTTGAGCAGTGCATAAGCAAGAGGGGTTCGATTCCTCATTCCCCGCAAGGGGACGGAAACAGTTACATCTGTGCCCGCATGCGGTACACGTGTATTTGTTCGATTCCTCATTCCCCGCAAGGGGACGGAAACTGTTTTTGG
>JBCBJS010000162.1:0-886 GCA_038523095.1 Cyanobacteria bacterium J06626_6 | reverse complement strand
TTAGTTTCCGTCCCCTTGCGGGGAATTTGGAGTGGAACTAAACTGTTTGCTTCAGATAGGCATCAGGATTTGACTTGTTTCCGTCCCCTTGCGGGGAATTTGGAGTGGAACTCAATGTCTAAGTCACCTTTCAGCCGTTGCCCCCCACCACAGGTTTCCGTCCCCTTGCGGGGAATTTGGAGTGGAACTGGGCAGAAGAGCACAGCGGCCCGAGCGCCAAAGGTTTCCGTCCCCTTGCGGGGAATTTGGAGTGGAACGTACCTGAATTCCTGCGAAATCAGCATTGATTCGGAATGTTTCCGTCCCCTTGCGGGGAATTTGGAGTGGAACGGTTCTTATAAGCACCTTATCTTGTTTACGATTTACTTTTTGTTTCCGTCCCCTTGCGGGGAATTTGGAGTGGAACACTACCTGTTGTTCCAGACTGGCATCAGTGGGTGCAGTTTCCGTCCCCTTGCGGGGAATTTGGAGTGGAACATAAAGCGATTTGCACAGAAGTGCTCAACTTTTTAGTTTCCGTCCCCTTGCGGGGAATTTGGAGTGGAACGGAAAGGACGCAATTACCATAGGAGGAGGCTATGGTGAGAGGTTTCCGTCCCCTTGCGGGGAATTTGGAGTGGAACTATCTGGCGGAGACTTGCGCTTACCCGGACTGGGGGCCGCTCAAGTTTCCGTCCCCTTGCGGGGAATTTGGAGTGGAACACGTTCTACGCCGGTGAAAAATACAGTGAAAAGCTGTTCTTGTTTCCGTCCCCTTGCGGGGAATTTGGAGTGGAACTTCGGCCCCTGTTCGGCCTCCGTTCGTGACCCCATGGTAATACAGTTTCCGTCCCCTTGCGGGGAATTTGGAGTGGAACCCGAGACCGATATGTTCGTCTGCTAGAGT
>JBCBJS010000161.1:0-889 GCA_038523095.1 Cyanobacteria bacterium J06626_6 | reverse complement strand
ATTTTGCAGTTTTCAGACACCCCCGAAAATGCTATGCTGAAACCATTAGCAGGCAAAGATTCTGAAGGCCGAGGGTTCGATTCCTCATTCCCCGCAAGGGGACGGAAACACGCGTCGTCTGGCGTGTTGTCGTCAGGCCTGTCGGTTCGATTCCTCATTCCCCGCAAGGGGACGGAAACTTTAACACATCAATGTTAATTTCCCACGGGGCAATAAAAGTTCGATTCCTCATTCCCCGCAAGGGGACGGAAACGCGCTTGAGCCCCGCAAAAGAACCAAGTCCTCCTAAAAGTTCGATTCCTCATTCCCCGCAAGGGGACGGAAACTTGGGGCAAGTCCTCTTTTTGTTGTTGCTCACTAAGGTTCGATTCCTCATTCCCCGCAAGGGGACAGAAACATTGCTGTCTCTTTGCTCAGCACCTCGGGATTTTCCGTTCGATTCCTCATTCCCCGCAAGGGGACGGAAACCCGCACTCGGGGCAGCTCCTCTTTTTGTTGTTGCTCGTTCGATTCCTCATTCCCCGCAAGGGGACGGAAACCCCAGTTAGGTGCAGCTTAGCTTCTAATTCTTTAGTTCGATTCCTCATTCCCCGCAAGGGGACGGAAACTCCACTTTCCGGGCGTAGGGCCCGGCTTCTTGTCCAGAAGTTCGATTCCTCATTCCCCGCAAGGGGACGGAAACTCTGCCCTACCTTGTTTTTTGGATAAGTATATCCTAGAAAAGGTTCGATTCCTCATTCCCCGCAAGGGGACGGAAACTGAAAGTCAAGCCCGGCACTTGCACTGACTGCAAGCATTGTTCGATTCCTCATTCCCCGCAAGGGGACGGAAACCCCCGACCATCCTGCTCTCCGTCATCATTAGTTGGCTGGTTCGATTCCTCATTCCC
>JBCBJS010000160.1:0-919 GCA_038523095.1 Cyanobacteria bacterium J06626_6 | reverse complement strand
ATGCTCTGTGTGGGCCAGCCCTGGAATGCCCAGCTGATTCGCCGTAAGGCTGGGTATTCGGCTTTGACCACCGGACAACTCTGGCTGGATCATCCTGAGAAGGCGCTGGCGATGCGGGCCGATTGGGTGCGCCAACATCCTCAGGAAGCAAGGGCGCTGCTCAGAGCGGTGCTAGAGGCTCAAATTTGGTGCGATCGCATAACCAACAAAGCCGAAATGTGTGACATTATCTCAGCGCCTCGCTACTTCGATGTTCCAGCAAAAGACATTTTGGAGCGAACAAAAGGAAATTTTGACTTTGGAGACGGACGGGTATTAACCAATAGTCCCTACCGCATGAAGTTTTGGCAGACCCAATCGCCGACAGATAATGCCTCCTATCCTTACCAGAGTCACGACCTCTGGTTTTTGCTAGAGAACATGCGCTGGGGGTATTTGCCGGTGGATACGGATACTCAGGCGCTGATTGACCGGGTCAATCGTGAAGATCTTTGGCGGGAGGCTGCGATCGCCATTGGCCAAAAAGCCGCCATTCCCAAATCAACCTCAAGAGGAATCGAAACCTTCTTCGATAACGTGCAGTTCGATCCACGCAAACCTATGGCCTATCTAGAAAGTCAATCGATCAAAAGTCCGTCAGTCACGCAGGAGCCGTCATGAGTACTTTTTTGGATCCGAAGCGAGCAACCCGTAGGAAACGGCCTCCTCAAGCTATCAGACGGTTCCGGTTCGGAAAGCTCAAGCTAAAGCAGCTGATTTTCAAAACGCTAGAAGTCACCCATCATGACGACTGGCCGGGAAAGCTGTTCGATGGGTTTATGATTGCCCTTATTTCGCTCAATGTTCTAGCGTTTGCGTTTGAGACGGTCAATGCGGTTTCTATTCCCTATAAGAGCTATTTCAACAACTTTGAGAAATT
>JBCBJS010000159.1:0-922 GCA_038523095.1 Cyanobacteria bacterium J06626_6 | reverse complement strand
ATGCTCTGTGTGGGCCAGCCCTGGAATGCCCAGCTGATTCGCCGTAAGGCTGGGTATTCGGCTTTGACCACCGGACAGCTCTGGCTGGATCATCCTGAGAAGGCGCTGGCGATGCGGGCCGATTGGGTACGCCAAAATCCTCGGGAAGCAAAGGCGCTGCTCAGAGCGGTGCTAGAGGCTCAAATTTGGTGCGATCGCATGGATAACAAGGCCGAAATGTGTGACATTATCTCAGCACCTCACTACTTCGATGTTCCCGCAAAAGACATTTTAGAGCGAACAAAAGGAAATTTTGACTTTGGAGACGGACGGGTATTAACCAATAGCCCCTACCGCATGAAGTTTTGGCAGACCCAATCGCCGACAGACAATGCCTCCTATCCTTACCAAAGTCACGACCTCTGGTTTTTGCTAGAGAATATGCGCTGGGGATACTTGCCGATGGATACGGATACTCAGGCGCTGATCGATCAGGTCAATCGCGAGGATCTTTGGCGGGAGGCGGCGATCGCCATTGGCCAAAAAAGCGCTATCCCCCAATCAACCTCAAGAGGAATCGAAACCTTCTTCGACAACGTGCAGTTCGATCCGCGCAACCCTATGGCCTATCTAGAAAGTCAATCGATCAAAAGTCCCTTAGTCCCGCAGGAGGAGCCGTCATGAGTACTTCCCTAGACTCGAAGCGAGTAACCCGTAGAAAACGGCCTCCTCAGGCTATTAGACGGTTCCGGTTTGGAAAGTTCAAGCTGAAACAGCTGATTTTCAAAACGCTAGAAGTCACCCACCACGATGACTGGCCGGGAAAGCTGTTCGATGGGTTTATGATCGCCCTGATTTCGCTCAACGTTCTAGCGTTTGCGTTTGAGACGGTCAATGCGGTTTCTATTCCCTATAAGAGCTATTTCAACAACTTTGAGAAATT
>JBCBJS010000158.1:0-957 GCA_038523095.1 Cyanobacteria bacterium J06626_6 | reverse complement strand
GCCTCCTCAATGCCAGTCGCCACTCGTTCAGATTCCATTACCCCGCAAGGGGACGGAAACAATTTCCCACGTTTCGTAGTAATCATAGACTTCAACAGGTTCAGATTCCATTACCCCGCAAGGGGACGGAAACGCCATCGTCCCACGTGGCGTCTTGCAAGATACCACCGAGTTCAGATTCCATTACCCCGCAAGGGGACGGAAACAATGCTGCCGGGGGGTACGACCCCAACAGAGTAACGGTTCAGATTCCATTACCCCGCAAGGGGACGGAAACTGTCGAGACGCAGATATGCCTCGTTAAGACTCGTTGTTCAGATTCCATTACCCCGCAAGGGGACGGAAACGGGCACTGCAGGAGCCAGTGCTGGGTTTACGTATGGTTCAGATTCCATTACCCCGCAAGGGGACGGAAACCCCTAAAAGGCAGATATACTGCTCGTCGAAAAGTTCAGATTCCATTACCCCGCAAGGGGACGGAAACATGACTAATCAGGGTTGGTCACAATGGCGCGCGTTCAGATTCCATTACCCCGCAAGGGGACGGAAACGCGGGGATGGGTGTTGGCTTACCGTTGAGGACGTACATGTTCAGATTCCATTACCCCGCAAGGGGACGGAAACGTTAGATGCTGGCTGCTTCTTCTTTGAGAACACCGAAGAGTTCAGATTCCATTACCCCGCAAGGGGACGGAAACCCAACAAGCGTGTCATTGCCTGCGGCACCGTCAAGTTCAGATTCCATTACCCCGCAAGGGGACGGAAACTTGAGGAGAGGCTTGAGAACCCGCTCCAGGAAGTCTGCGTTCAGATTCCATTACCCCGCAAGGGGACGGAAACAGCACTAGAGTCACCAGTTTCTGCCACTGAACCAGACCGTGTTCAGATTCCATTACCCCGCAAGCGATTATGTTTGCTGTCAAGGGCGATCACGGGAAATTTCAGGAGAAGGTGAGC
>JBCBJS010000157.1:0-971 GCA_038523095.1 Cyanobacteria bacterium J06626_6 | reverse complement strand
ACTTACCTGATTGTGCAGCGGATGGCGATGCTAGGCGATGTTATCGCTCATGCCATATTGCCAGGATTAGCGATCGCCAACTTCCTCAATCTCCCTCTGCTAACTGGAGCCTTCATTTCGGGCATATTCAGCACCTTTGTCACCTCTTGGATACGCTTGCAGTCCAAAGTCAAGGTGGATACTGCAATGGCCATCACCTTTTCTAGCTTTTTCTCACTGGGCGTTGCGCTGCTGACCAGCCTGCGCACTCGGCTAGACCTTCAGCATCTGTTATTTGGCGATATTTTGAGCATCACTCCCGCCGAGGTACGAGAGATCGGCCTAATTGCGATAGGCGTTTTGGTGGCTGTCAAAGTGTTTTACAAAGAGCTGTTGTTCTTTACCTTCGACCGGCTAGGCGCGGAGGCAGTAGGCTTGCCGGTAAACGCTATTAACTTTGGGTTAATGGCTGCGATTACGCTAACAATTATTGCCAGTATCAAAATGGTTGGGGTAATTTTGGTGGTGGCGCTGATGGTCAGCCCCGCGGCGGCTGCCTATTTACTCACGACTGAACTGCATTGGATGATGGCCGTTGGGTCAGGGATAGGCGTGCTTTCTTGCATGATTGGAATGTACATCAGCTACTATTTCAACACGCCTTCGGGACCTGCGATCGCGCTAACCCTTTTTGCCTGCTTTTTACTAGCTTTGTTGTTTAGCCCGAGTCAGGGCATTTTGACGCGCAATAACAAAACTCCTGCCGAGGAGAGACGCAGGAAGTCAAAAACTTGACTGTGAGATTTAAATCAACAGATTAACCCATCGACAATCTCGATCTACCCCAAGGCTTCAATCGTCACGATGCCGCCTTCAATAGTCTGAATCCGTAAGTCATAGCCTCGCAATAATCGTATCCCAATCAGAGGTACTGTTTCTGATTCGTTTATATCGATTTTTTGATACTGCCCGTCCCAGATTACAGTAGCGAT
>JBCBJS010000156.1:0-1001 GCA_038523095.1 Cyanobacteria bacterium J06626_6 | reverse complement strand
CTGACTTTTTGACCCTTATCGGTCACTTTCATTCCAATTACCCCGCAAGGGGACGGAAACACTTGGGATCGCAAATCACAGACGACAGGTCTTTGCTGGCTTTCATTCCAATTACCCCGCAAGGGGACGGAAACAGACCTAATTATTACGCCCAGTTCAACCCGGAAAATGGGTCTTTCATTCCAATTACCCCGCAAGGGGACGGAAACTCTGGCCGAGAAACGCCGTTTCTTTTTTTATATCTGTCTTTCATTCCAATTACCCCGCAAGGGGACGGAAACTCGATTAGCGTCTCAACCATCGCCGAGAGAAAAGTGACTTCTTTCATTCCAATTACCCCGCAAGGGGACGGAAACAATGCTCAATTATGCGAGGGTGAATCCCTTGCCACGAAAACTTTCATTCCAATTACCCCGCAAGGGGACGGAAACTTACAAATCGGGCAGCGCTTCTGGCTGGTTATTATCTTTCATTCCAATTACCCCGCAAGGGGACGGAAACACTCTTCTTGAATCAATAATATCTAATACATCTAGACTTTCATTCCAATTACCCCGCAAGGGGACGGAAACTCATTCAGTTCTTCGTAGTGCTTTGGGAAATCCGCCTTTCATTCCAATTACCCCGCAAGGGGACGGAAACTAAATTGACTCCACTCAATATCAGTTAGTGCAAGTCTTTCATTCCAATTACCCCGCAAGGGGACGGAAACAGTTTTCCAATCCCACATCAAAGGTTCTAGTGCATAACTTTCATTCCAATTACCCCGCAAGGGGACGGAAACTCATCTCCAATGAATCCTACCCAGTGCTGACACCAACCCTTTCATTCCAATTACCCCGAAAGGGGACGGAAATCCATAAGTCGCGATTTCGTAACGGACAAGGTCATTCACTTTCATTCCAATTACCCCGCAAGGGGACGGAAACGCTTAGCTCTAGTTCAAACTGTAATCGTGTGAGTGCTGTCTTTCATTCCAATTACCCCGCAAGGGGACGGAA
>JBCBJS010000155.1:0-1019 GCA_038523095.1 Cyanobacteria bacterium J06626_6 | reverse complement strand
TTACCACACAAAACCGAGAGACTCATGAGCTACCGCATCCGTAACTGGTCAGAGTATAACAAGGGATTGAAGCAACGAGGTTCTCTAACGTTTTGGCTATCTCCTGAAGTGCTTTCTAACTGGGAAGTGAAAGAAAAGACCGGCAAGCCAGGGGCAACGCCTACTTATAGCAATCAGGCCATCGTGACGATGGTCAGCTTAAAAAGCGTGATGGGCCTACCAGGTCGTGCACTGTGCGGGTTTGTCGAGTCAGTCTTTCAATTGATGGCTCTAGAGTTGAGTGTGCCCGACCACACGACGATATCCAGACGATTGAAGCGTTTAGAGGTCAAACTTCCGGTGCAATCAACGCGAGGCAAGCGCCATGTGGTAATTGATAGCACAGGCATTAAAGTCTATGGGGAAGGAGAGTGGAAGACCCGTCAGCACGGTGTCAGCAAACGCCGAACTTGGCGCAAGCTGCATCTGGCGGTCGATGAGGCCACAGGCGAAATTCTCTCAGCGGTGGTCACTGATAATAGCTGCCATGACGGCGAGGTACTGGGTGAGTTGCTAGACGAGATTGAAGACCCGATTTCTCAGGTAGATGCAGACGGCGCCTACGATACAGCCGCTTGCTATGACTACATTGAAGGACGAGACGCCGTAGCAGGGATTCCTCCGCAGCGCAATGCCAAGATTTGGTTCCATGGTAACCGTAAAGGGCCACGCCATCCCAGAGATGAGAACTTGAGAAAGATACGGCTGGTTGGCCGAGCAAAGTGGAAGCGACTGATTCGCTATCACCGTCGTTCGATTGCAGAGACTACGATGTTTCGAGAGAAAACAGCCTTTGGGGGAAAGGTTTCTTCGCGTACCATGGCGCGTCAGGTAAACGAGTTAAAGGTACATTGCTTAGTGCTCAATCGCATGATTCAAGTGGCTAAGCCGGATAGCTATGCCTGCTAATTGCAGAATCCTCCTCTCCTGACGGCAAGGACAGCATTCCTTACGCTGTTTTATATTGTTGCAACAAAGCC
>JBCBJS010000154.1:0-1039 GCA_038523095.1 Cyanobacteria bacterium J06626_6 | reverse complement strand
CGCGTAGGCCTAGCCACAGTGAACTTTCGATCCCAATTCCCCGCAAGGGGACGGAAACAAGTACTGATCTTCCGTTACAGTAGTCGTAATTTCTTTACTTTCGATCCCAATTCCCCGCAAGGGGACGGAAACCATCAAGGCGCCCCTTCTCCCAGTTCGCGACCGTATTTTCTTTCGATCCCAATTCCCCGCAAGGGGACGGAAACATTATCATGCAGCCCTTGAACGATCTGGTAGGGAAGTTCTTTCGATCCCAATTCCCCGCAAGGGGACGGAAACACCCCGGAGAAGTCGACTCCAAATTGGAACTGTTCGCCTCCACTTTCGATCCCAATTCCCCGCAAGGGGACGGAAACGTTACTGAGCCTCCTCGGTAGTGGTAGCATCATCAGCTTTCGATCCCAATTCCCCGCAAGGGGACGGAAACTCTCATCTAACGTTAAAGTGCCAGTTGCTTCTACTGACTCACCTTTCGATCCCAATTCCCCGCAAGGGGACGGAAACTTGTCAGTGTATGAACCGACAATTAACAGCGAGCTGGACTTTCGATCCCAATTCCCCGCAAGGGGACGGAAACTTGTTGTAGTCGAAGGTGCGCCAACATTAACGTTGGTGTCCTTTCGATCCCAATTCCCCGCAAGGGGACGGAAACCTACTTGGAACGTGAAGTACTCCCTGCCGTTGATCCAGACCCCATCTTTCGATCCCAATTCCCCGCAAGGGGACGGAAACTCGAGCGAGTGAACCTCGCGCCACAGCTCTTGTGCTTCTTTCTTTCGATCCCAATTCCCCGCAAGGGGACGGAAACCACTGCCCGTTGTGTTGACGGGCTTGATGCATTGAAAGCTGCTTTCGATCCCAATTCCCCGCAAGGGGACGGAAACCCTTCAGACCCTCCACACGAGAATTGTACTTCAGTCTCCTCAGCTTTCGATCCCAATTCCCCGCAAGGGGACGGAAACCTAAGCCTCAGATTTGTCACCCGACCACGATAAAGAGCACTTTCGATCCCAATTCCCCGCAAGGGGACGGAAACACC
>JBCBJS010000153.1:0-1056 GCA_038523095.1 Cyanobacteria bacterium J06626_6 | reverse complement strand
CAGATGACTGAGCATTTACACTCAGTTGTAAAAGTGGGATGCACCCCAGCGAAGTTCGCCTGACCCAATGCACCGCTGCAGACATTCTTTCAGATCCATTACCCCGCAAGGGGACGGAAACTTTAGCAGGTGCTGCAGCGAAAGCAAACAGACCAATCAACTTTCAGATCCATTACCCCGCAAGGGGACGGAAACTCGTGCTCGAAACCATTTCCATCACCATGTTGTGACTTTCAGATCCATTACCCCGCAAGGGGACGGAAACCACTCAGCAAGACCTTCGTTTACAAGCTTCACGCGGTTGAAACTTTCAGATCCATTACCCCGCAAGGGGACGGAAACTGACTGAAGGCCAGATAAACCGTCTTGAAGATTGAGCTTTCAGATCCATTACCCCGCAAGGGGACGGAAACATCCAATAGCGTCCGCAGGTAGCAGCGTCACAGTTTTCTTTCAGATCCATTACCCCGCAAGGGGACGGAAACCTGCCTTAAAACTACGAACGTTACCAGCTAGAAGTTTTTGACTTTCAGATCCATTACCCCGCAAGGGGACGGAAACTCGACTGTAACCTGATCACCTTCGACTGGCAGTCGACTTTCAGATCCATTACCCCCGCAAGGGGACGGAAACTAGGCTCTCGGTCTGATGACCACGAGCTAAACCTTCCGTCTTTCAGATCCATTACCCCGCAAGGGGACGGAAACAAGAGTCTTCCACAGCGTTCTTCGGCAAATTATACCTTTCAGATCCATTACCCCGCAAGGGGACGGAAACTGCAGCATGAATTAGGGTTGGAAAATATCCCAGAAACAACTTTCAGATCCATTACCCCGCAAGGGGACGGAAACGTAGCAAGGGCTTGGAAAGTTTCTGTTTTATCATTTAGCGAAAGCCCTTTCAGATCCATTACCCCGCAAGGGGACGGAAACGAAGAGAGGGATGAAGTCAGAAAGCGGAAGGATGAATTTAAAACGGCAAGACTCCGCACTCTTGACAGCTATTCCTCTTGTCTCCCCACTCATCCCTCAGCCTTCTGACTTCATACTTTTCATC
>JBCBJS010000152.1:0-1083 GCA_038523095.1 Cyanobacteria bacterium J06626_6 | reverse complement strand
AGGGGACGGAAACCCACCGTTGCCGTCCCCTTGCGGGGTAATTGGAATGCAAGCAAACAGGGGAATGGGTCTGCAACCAAGGCGGTGAACGGTTTCCGTCCCCTTGCGGGGTAATTGGAATGCAAGCTTTTTCGGAGCGTAAGAGCATTGAGGTGATGGAGGGTGACGGTTTCCGTCCCCTTGCGGGGTAATTGGAATGCAAGTCGTGAAAACTCTACTTTTCTCTGGTCTTTCTATGTTTCCGTCCCCTTGCGGGGTAATTGGAATGCAAGAACACTTGGCAATCGGAAAGCGAACGTTCTTCAACTGTTTCCGTCCCCTTGCGGGGTAATTGGAATGCAAGTAACTATTGGGATGGCATTGATGTGAAAACTGTTGGCGCGTTTCCGTCCCCTTGCGGGGTAATTGGAATGCAAGTCTATCAGAAACAGGTGAGGAATTGCTGTCTGATAAGCAGTTTCCGTCCCCTTGCGGGGTAATTGGAATGCAAGTGCGCAAGCACATCAAGCCTTGGATGTACCGTAAGAGTTTCCGTCCCCTTGCGGGGTAATTGGAATGCAAGACAAGTCAGGCTCAGATTGTAGCAACTGCCACGAATCAGGTTTCCGTCCCCTTGCGGGGTAATTGGAATGCAAGTTCAACTAATTAAAAAACGTACATCATACGGAGGTGTGATAAGTTTCCGTCCCCTTGCGGGGTAATTGGAATGCAAGATGAGCCTCAGGCTACCATTCGTACGTGGTTCGTACCTAGTTTCCGTCCCCTTGCGGGGTAATTGGAATGCAAGATGAAAGGTCTTGTGGTTGATGTTGAAAAGCAAGTTGCTTGTTTCCGTCCCCTTGCGGGGTAATTGGAATGCAAGTTACAGCATGGCAATCCACTGCTTATACCGGCGTTCTTTTGTTTCCGTCCCCTTGCGGGGTAATTGGAATGCAAGGGCTTTCGACAGCAAACAGTCGAAGAAGCAGCGCAACCGATTGTTTCCGTCCCCTTGCGGGGTAATTGGAATGCAAGTTCTAACTTTCCAAGGTGAAGAAACGACCGCTATCTCTATTGGTTTCCGTCCCCTTGCGGGGTAATTGG
>JBCBJS010000151.1:0-1109 GCA_038523095.1 Cyanobacteria bacterium J06626_6 | reverse complement strand
CGCTATTTGGATAAGGCATCACCACAAAAGTCGTCTAAAAACGGTGTCCGATAGCCATCCTCTCTCCACACAATCGGGAAATAGCTTTCGTCCATCGTGTCATCTCCTTGGCGGCGATACTTACCTGCAATATAGCCACCCGGAACATAAGCGTCATAGGACTTAAACCGCGCATCCGCAGGAACGTAGGCAAGCACCATGCTTTTACGGACGACATCCATTGTGTTTTTCCCTGAGCCGTGCCAGGTATTGCCGTGATGAAATACGCAGCCGCCCGGTTCGATCTCAAGCGGGACGACTTCTGTGGTATCAACGCCTGCCGCTTTAGCCGCTTGCTTCATTTCCGCCAGATAGCTCTTATCCTGATTGTGAAATTCAGAGACCGCCTCTGACAATTTCCAACGATGGGAACCCTTTGCATATTCAATCGTGCTGGCACCAACCCTTGCATTTCTGAGCGCAATCCAGCACACAACGACCTCTGTCGGCGTGTGGTAATCGATATACATAGAATCCTGGTGCAGTGTGGTTTCTTTCGCGCCGGAAGGCTTTTGCCAGATGCCGTCAGAGAGCAGCCGCGCGCCGGACCAGTTCTCTAGCGCAGCGGCCATTTGTCCGATCTTTTCGGCCATGACGACTGAGGCTATGGTGCGATCGCATCGCCAAACCCCTGTCATTTGCGCGGCCGCACCAGGTTTACCCAGGTGAGGATTCCAGTGCCACTCATCGGGATAAGTCCCTGTTTCAAACTCTCCCGCATAAAGCGGGTCAAATCGATCGACCACCTTATCCACCACATCAGTAGGGACAACGTTCTCCACCACGAGGAATCCATCCTGGTGAAATTGTTCGATTTGTTCAGCGGTTAGTGGCGGCTTTGTTAGGGTTTGCATAGTTTTCTCTCCTAATAGGTTTCTCTCTTAATGGTTTTCTCTCCTAGTACATCTCTAGATATTCTGAAACTTCCCAATCTGTAATGTGTTCATGGAAGCGATTCAGTTCGTAAGCTTTCACCGTAGAGAACAGATGACAAAACTCGCTGCCCAGCATCTCTTTCATTTTGCCATCTGCGGCCAGCGCTTCGAGGGCAGCGTCTAAATTCTTCGGGA
>JBCBJS010000150.1:0-1171 GCA_038523095.1 Cyanobacteria bacterium J06626_6 | reverse complement strand
ATAGAGGTTTCCGTCCCCTTGCGGGGTAATTGGAATGAAAGATATTCTACGAAACGGCCACAAAGAAATGTCTAAAATGCCGTTTCCGTCCCCTTGCGGGGTAATTGGAATGAAAGTATTACCTATACGGGATCTGTGTTCTATCGTGTGTTTCCGTCCCCTTGCGGGGTAATTGGAATGAAAGGAAATGCTACACGTCTTTTTTGCACCTTTAGAAGCAGAGTTTCCGTCCCCTTGCGGGGTAATTGGAATGAAAGGTGCAAAGTCGTCAGTACTGGCCGCAAAAAAGACATCGGCACGTTTCCGTCCCCTTGCGGGGTAATTGGAATGAAAGTTGGTGGGGAGCGAGACAATATGACCGTGAGCTGCAAAGAAGTTTCCGTCCCCTTGCGGGGTAATTGGAATGAAAGCTGTTTTTCAGCCTTCCAAGCGGGGGTGAAATAATCTAGTTTCCGTCCCCTTGCGGGGTAATTGGAATGAAAGCTCTAACAGGTGACACGGTTGATGGTACGGCTGACGTGTTTCCGTCCCCTTGCGGGGTAATTGGAATGAAAGCATCGGGTAACTCCACGCTTTTGGGAACGCATTCCGTTTCCGTCCCCTTGCGGGGTAATTGGAATGAAAGTCTCCAAGCTGTTTGGCGGTTAAGCCATATGGAGTTTGTTTCCGTCCCCTTGCGGGGTAATTGGAATGAAAGAGGAGGGGATAAGGAAACAAACAGAAAGTAGTTTTAGTTTCCGTCCCCTTGCGGGGTAATTGGAATGAAAGAGAAGCCGGAATGCCGGTGATGCCCGCCCCATTTATGTTTCCGTCCCCTTGCGGGGTAATTGGAATGAAAGAAACATATGTTGCCTATGGCGCACAAGGTCGCGAAAAAAAGTTTCCGTCCCCTTGCGGGGTAATTGGAATGAAAGAATGAGCTTCAAGTGTTTAACTCTGTATCTTATTTGTTTCCGTCCCCTTGCGGGGTAATTGGAATGAAAGTTTACCAAAAATAGCATTATAGGCTACAGCCCTTCCAGTTTCCGTCCCCTTGCGGGGTAATTGGAATGAAAGATAAATTGCAGCGAATACTAACAATCTTGGATAGATCCGTTTCCGTCCCCTTGCGGGGTAATTGGAATGAAAGTGGCAAACGTTTATTAGATCAATTTATTAATTAGTGCTCGTT
>JBCBJS010000149.1:0-1211 GCA_038523095.1 Cyanobacteria bacterium J06626_6 | reverse complement strand
AACCTAACCTTCTCAAAACGAAGGCCTTTGTCATCTGCGCTACTTTCAAATCCATTACCCCGCAAGGGGACGGAAACATCTAAACACTTTTGAGGTGCCAACTGAGTGGCGCCGTACTTTCAAATCCATTACCCCGCAAGGGGACGGAAACATCGCCTACAATAATCACCCCATACAAGTTTCTGTAGCTCTTTCAAATCCATTACCCCGCAAGGGGACGGAAACTGCCCAAAACAGTTTTTCCAGCTAAAGCAACATAAACAGACTTTCAAATCCATTACCCCGCAAGGGGACGGAAACACGACAGTATCCGCATGGTGGACCAGGATTACAACTTTCAAATCCATTACCCCGCAAGGGGACGGAAACCTTCAGCATCAGCGCTCAACAAGTGAGGATCAGCAAGCTTTCAAATCCATTACCCCGCAAGGGGACGGAAACGTTGAAGCGATCCCACATGGGATCCATTTCTTCACCACTTTCAAATCCATTACCCCGCAAGGGGACGGAAACCTCCTTTCTGGATTTCAACACCCAGATTATCTATGTACTCTTTCAAATCCATTACCCCGCAAGGGGACGGAAACTTCTCGTATCATCCCGAACCCAAACGTCTGAACGGTGCCAACTTTCAAATCCATTACCCCGCAAGGGGACGGAAACAGGGTGATCACTTTGCAACCTTTCTGTATCGCAGTGCGTCTTTCAAATCCATTACCCCGCAAGGGGACGGAAACTTTCCATGTACAACACAGAACACTTTAGAACCTTTGTAAAACTTTCAAATCCATTACCCCGCAAGGGGACGGAAACCATTTATTGCATTTTTTGCCAGGCTGATTGTTTTTCTGTCTTTCAAATCCATTACCCCGCAAGGGGACGGAAACGATGGAAGCTGCGCCATGAACGTATCTTTCAGTACATCAATCTTTCAAATCCATTACCCCGCAAGGGGACGGAAACATAAGCGTCATTGCTACAGAAACTAACATACCAATTACTTTCAAATCCATTACCCCGCAAGGGGACGGAAACGAAGAGAATGATGAAGTTAGAAGGCGGAATTTAAGGCCACAAGAGTGCCTGAGAGTGCTTCGATACACTTAGACTGCGCTTTTGACTCTTTCATTCAGCGTTCATCCTCTTCTTCACCCAGCAGAGAAAGATGAACGATATCTCACAAAGAAGCTCCCTCTTCAAGCACAGTGTAA
>JBCBJS010000148.1:0-1213 GCA_038523095.1 Cyanobacteria bacterium J06626_6 | reverse complement strand
GCTTAACCTTTCCCAAGGGAAAGGTTAAGCCAATATGATAAGCACCTCGTGTAACTGCCATAGGAAGATTCCTTCTTTATAGACAATGTTAGGTAGACAGGTCTGTATATTTATAATTTATCTAGTGATTGATTTAATGTCAAACATAAAAGTCAAGATATTCTGATAGTGAGGCTATGTGGTTTGAATTAAAGTGGTGGCCGCGACCTTGGCATAGGTAGCCGCTTTCGGATCGCGGCGCATCATTGCTACTACAATTGCGCCTTCTACTAGTAGCAGCAATTGCTCTGCTACTGTTTCGGGATTTGCGATCGCAGCCGCATCTACCAACTGCAGAATGTAGTCGAAAACTGCCTGTTTATGTTCTATAGCCACTTGATACCCTAGATGCTCCGGGTCAACTAGCTCAACAGAGGAGTTGATAAAGGCACAGCCCCGAAAATCCGGTTGAGAGAACCATTCTTCGAGAACATCAAATATCGCTAGAAGACGCTGCCTCGGTTCCGTCGCCTGCTTTTCGACTGTTTTTTGAAACCATTCGCGCCAGTTGTCATCGCGCTGTTGCAGCCAAGCTGCAATCAAGGCGTCCTTGGACTTAAAATTGTTGTACAGAGACATTTTCGCCACGCCTGACTCTGCAATGATCCGGTCAATGCCGACGTTTTGCACGCCTTCTCGATAGAAGAGGTCGGAGGCGGCTTTCATAATGCGATCTCTTGCAGAGGGTTTTGAAGACGATTTTGCCCGAGCCATAGGGTGTTAAATAATTGCTATACCAGTTGCTATACAGAATAGTCTACATACTAACTGTTCTGGCTCAAAAGTTTTAACTCAAAAGCTTTAGCGCAAGAAAGTTGAATAGTGCATCGTCAAAACGGGAAATATGGCAGCTGCTTTCGCGCTTTTCTAATAAGCGCTTTTCTAATGATTATTTCAGGTAAGGTATTCATTGACCAAATACAATTTCAGGGATGTCTCACTTCTGTTGTAGATGGTTTCTATCTCCTACGAATTTTTTCGCAACGTGACTGCAAAGCTAACGTATAGCGGTCAAACTTTGCTTCTAGATCCGATGCTGTCTGAGAAGGGGGCACTGCCTTCTTTTGCTGGAATTGCCCCGAATCCGACTATCGATCTCCCTGTGGAGGTGGCGTCTATTTTAGAGGGTGTGGATGCAGTGTTGGTCAGCCATATGCATGCGGATCATTTTGAC
>JBCBJS010000147.1:0-1215 GCA_038523095.1 Cyanobacteria bacterium J06626_6 | reverse complement strand
CAGGGCAAACGCATACTCAAGCAAGTAGTACTTGAATCAGAAAGTCGTTGTCCCAGCCCGCTTTGAGCCGTTTGTTCTTTTTCGAGCCTTTGGATGACTCTCTAGCTAAGAGATTGAGTGCGATTTTTCTCATCACCGTCATATTCTCTGGCGCATGGCCTGTTCGAATGCGTGAGTCATCTTCATGAAAGACGACATCTAAGCTCCAGTGCAACTTGTTTTCAATGCCCCAATGCCCACGAGCGGCCTCGGCAAAGCGCTCAATGCCACCATCTAAACTGGTCAGATAGTAGCGTCTCTCAGTTGTTGTCGGCTGGCCTTCAATGCGACGTTCTGACTCAATCATGCCAACGCGTTTGAGCCCTTTCCAGCGCTGCGCGTTTTCGAGATGCTCTACGTTAGTCAGTAGCCAGTAGCGTCTGAATTCAATCCGCCCGTGGCCTTTGTCAATCGTCTGATAGGCTTCGTGTTCAATCGCTTTGAAGTCTGTTTTGTGGGCCCAGTCGAATAACTGCTCAACATCTTCATGTAGGTTGCCCTGGTTGCCTTTCAAGCTCAGAACATAGTCTGCCCCTTGGTCGATAATCTGCTCAGCAATCTCTGTCTGTGCACCCATTGCGTCAATTGTGACGATACATCCCTGCACATCCAGGATGTTGAGGAGCTTGGGTATGGCTGTAATCTCATTGGATTTATCCGCAACTTTGACCTGGCCTAGAACCAGCTGATTCTCGTGCGCCCAGGCACTCACCATATGGATGGCTCCTTTGCCCGTACCCTTGTCGTATGAGTGACGGACACTTTTCCCGTCGAGCGAGACGATCTCGCCTAAACTCAGCTTGGCGATGCTCTTCACCCAGCTAACAAAGCATTCCTGTAGCTGAGTCGGCTCTAACAGCGCGAACACCCTGGCAATTGTGTCGTGAGAAGGAATGTCATTGGGCAAGCGTAGAAACGTTTTTAGCCAGTCCTGCTTGCTATGGCCGTAGGCTTCTATCTCTTCCCAAGTTTCTGCTCCACAGATTACAGCGCATATCGTCAGCGCGATAA
The DNA here is from genome assembly GCA_038523095.1 of Cyanobacteria bacterium J06626_6. Lineage (GTDB taxonomy): Bacteria > Cyanobacteriota > Cyanobacteriia > Phormidesmidales > Phormidesmidaceae > Phormidesmis. The sequence goes on along the minus strand of JBCBJS010000147.1, from coordinate 165 downwards.
TATCCAGCAGAGGATGTTCTACTAGATATGACGTTCGTGGGTCTTCGAGTGCTTCAAAATGCTTTAGCAGTGAACCCGATGCATGCTTTGATGAACTCATAAACAGGACTAAATGTGGGTCTACTCATTCAGTATCCTGCTTCTTTGGAGTATGCGTTTGCCCTG
>JBCBJS010000146.1:0-1239 GCA_038523095.1 Cyanobacteria bacterium J06626_6 | reverse complement strand
CTCATTCCCCGCAAGGGGAATGAGGAATCGAACACTAAGTCTCGTATCAGTGCCGAAGGCGGTGGTGATAGTTTCCGTCCCCTTGCGGGGAATGAGGAATCGAACTCGGGCATACGTCGCAATTGGCGGAAAAACCGTCATGTTTCCGTCCCCTTGCGGGGAATGAGGAATCGAACCATACCGGGAAGAGGGCCCCTTGGCTCTCTGCACCGTTTCCGTCCCCTTGCGGGGAATGAGGAATCGAACGGGATATGAGATATACAGTGTTTTGGGGGGCGGTGGTGGTGTTTCCGTCCCCTTGCGGGGAATGAGGAATCGAACCGTTAAAGGATGGAAAATTGAAGAAAAACATATGCAGTTTCCGTCCCCTTGCGGGGAATGAGGAATCGAACAACCACCATGTCTAAGTACTAAAACTTATGGGGAAAAAAGTTTCCGTCCCCTTGCGGGGAATGAGGAATCGAACGGCTACGGCGATAGCTTCACCCGCCTATATAACGATCGTTTCCGTCCCCTTGCGGGGAATGAGGAATCGAACTAGATGCCTAGGCTAACACGCTAACGTCACATAGCAAAGTTTCCGTCCCCTTGCGGGGAATGAGGAATCGAACACTGAGATCAATGCTCTAGTAGGCGAAGGAAACTGGGGTTTCCGTCCCCTTGCGGGGAATGAGGAATCGAACCGTGTAAATGCGCTGCTGGCTGTTGAGGTTGAAGGCAAAGTTTCCGTCCCCTTGCGGGGAATGAGGAATCGAACCCTCAACAAGAAGCGCCTGCTGAAGCCGTAGAATAAAGTTTCCGTCCCCTTGCGGGGAATGAGGAATCGAACCGTTACGCCAAAAAAAGGCCAATAAAGCCTAACTGTTTCCGTCCCCTTGCGGGGAATGAGGAATCGAACGCTACAAAATTCCGGGGCATCCCCTGAAATTATTGCTGTTTCCGTCCCCTTGCGGGGAATGAGGAATCGAACCACGTGCCATGGAAACAGGTGAGTATCTGGGACCGGAAGTTTCCGTCCCCTTGCGGGGAATGAGGAATCGAACTGTTGCTGCTCTCCAAAAAGAGTGGCCTTCAAAATGCTGGTTTCCGTCCCCTTGCGGGGAATGAGGAATCGAACTGAGGAGCCAGATGTTTTCTGGCATCTGGGGAATAGTTTCCGTCCCCTTGCGGGGAATGAGGAATCGAACGCGTTGAAGGTGAAGCAAGGCTGGAGAATACCAAAAACAGTTTCCGTCCCCT
>JBCBJS010000145.1:0-1265 GCA_038523095.1 Cyanobacteria bacterium J06626_6 | reverse complement strand
CTGAGAGGGTGACACAACAGCTAGGAGGTAATGAGGACGGCATTCATAGCCTTGAGACCTTTGAGATGATAGCGAATTTTGTTACGGTCAATCGCCAACAGTTCGAAAACTTGTTGCTGGCAACGTGGCCAGAAAGGTACCCACCGATAGGCAGCTAGCCCGACGTGAAAGGCACTATGCCGCCTGTCAGGCTGGTCGTAGCGTTCAGGTCTAGCGATGTACTTTTGCAATGCCCTTCGTTTGAAGGTTTGCCCTCGCGCAGTGGCACAGAGATAGGCAATAGAAATCAGTAAGATAATCGCTAAAAATCTTCTACCTTGGGCGCGGCAACGCTCTAGCGAGTAGCCACCAGCCTTGAAGTCACGAAACATCTCCTCAATATCAAAGCGCTTTTGATACGCCTTGATAGCCTCGTCAAGTGTATCGAGATTCGTCAGAATAAACCAAGGCTCATCGGGCGCAAAGCCATAGTAGCGTCGTTTCCACTTGCCTGCCAGATGGGCCTTGCCGAAGCCTTTGCTCTTGGTCAATGTGACGGCGTTGTAGAAGCATTGACTTCCGGGCTGTAAGCCTACTTCTGACAGTCTTTCCCAGGCCTTGTCTGTGGTCTTCATCCAGGTCGATTTCTTCTGTCGTAAACAGAAGCCGTAGCCTTGATTACCCAGCCAGCGAGCCAGGTCAACTGAGCAAAACTCACGGTCACCGAGAACCACTACTTTGTAGGCACAGAGGATAGGTAAGGCCTCGCTCAGAAGCTCAGTCTGTTCAGCATAATTAGAGTTGCCCAGGTTTGTCATCAACTGCCAGTAGAGCGGAATGGCCCTGCCTCTCCAAACAACACTTGCCATCAGCAAGTTGACCTCGCGCCAAGTCGTGCGGTCAATCGCAACATAGACAGTCGTTTGCTCGTCTATCTGCTCAGTGAGAAACACTGTGAGTATGCTTCGCCACAGTGTGTTCAGACTGAAGGCACCCAACGTAAGAAACCGTTGAACTTTTTTCGCCGTGACTCGAATAGGATGGGCAATGGTAGCGCCTCTGCAAGCGTTTCTATTCGAACGTCTCGGCACGTTTGGACAACGGTTACCAACACAGATAGCAATAGATAGGCACGAGCTGTCAGATGCTGCTGGAGTTGGCCTTGATAGTTTTGAGATATCATTGATTCGATAGGATGTGTTCGCAAAACCAGCCTATCTTTTCTTCTCTTTGTATGTCGAACCCTGCAATTCATCGGCGGTTTGGCCTTTGTGTCACCCTCTCAG
>JBCBJS010000144.1:0-1271 GCA_038523095.1 Cyanobacteria bacterium J06626_6 | reverse complement strand
GGTCTCTCACTCATTTTTAGTACCGTTCCACTCCAAATTCCCCGCAAGGGGACGGAAACCGTACTGGAAGCAGCCTTTGGCCCATGCACACCGGGTGTTCCACTCCAAATTCCCCGCAAGGGGACGGAAACCATTAATATCGTCCGATGCCACGAATCCAAAGCCTACCGAGTTCCACTCCAAATTCCCCGCAAGGGGACGGAAACACGATGGTCGTGCTGGCCAGTGACGGTGAGTACGCTACCCAAGTGTTCCACTCCAAATTCCCCGCAAGGGGACGGAAACTTCGAGCCGTTGGCGATCATCGGATTCCCTACAAGGTGTTCCACTCCAAATTCCCCGCAAGGGGACGGAAACCAATATCCCTAAACGGCTGGCCATCAGCGAATTGCCAGATCGGGTTCCACTCCAAATTCCCCGCAAGGGGACGGAAACCACAAGAATACAGTAAGCAGATGCAAGTATTTAGTTCCACTCCAAATTCCCCGCAAGGGGACGGAAACCTGTAGACCTGCTCACAGTAGCTACAGGCCTTCTCGGGTTCCACTCCAAATTCCCCGCAAGGGGACGGAAACACCCTATGAGAGTCCCGAGCTATAGCCAGCTGTCCCGAGTGTGTTCCACTCCAAATTCCCCGCAAGGGGACGGAAACAATAGTAGTAGCCCTATAAAAGGCTTACTGACTCCCCCAGCTCCACTCCAAATTCCCCGCAAGGGGACGGAAACCGGAATTGCTTATCTCTCGCGACAAGGTTTACTGTACGAGCCTGCTTGTTCCACTCCAAATTCCCCGCAAGGGGACGGAAACGGTGGGGGTAAACCGTGCCTGACAAATGCCACTGGTCACAGGTTCCACTCCAAATTCCCCGCAAGGGGACGGAAACCCAAGATTGAAAACGGAATAATTCCAGAAGCGCTCAAGGGCTTGTTCCACTCCAAATTCCCCGCAAGGGGACGGAAACTGCATTGAGGGCGCGCTCCAAGCCCTCAAGGGTAGAGTTCCACTCCAAATTCCCCGCAAGGGGACGGAAACGCGGCTTGAACTGCAGCCCTAGCGGCCGTTGTAGGTGTGTTCCACTCCAAATTCCCCGCAAGGGGACGGAAACCTCAGCAAGGGGGGTAGACAGTCATGACATTGCCGCAAGTTCCACTCCAAATTCCCCGCAAGGGGACGGAAACTATTGAGATAGAAACGAGATCAGCCCAGGGATATCTAGTTCCACTCCAAATTCCCCGCAAGGGGACGGAAACGTCAGAAAGTTCCTTCTTGA
>JBCBJS010000143.1:0-1350 GCA_038523095.1 Cyanobacteria bacterium J06626_6 | reverse complement strand
TTCACGAACACCGCGACGGCACCGCCTCTTTCTACGGGCGAGACCCCTTTGGCAACTGGTTTGAGTACCTGTACGAACCGGAAGACGGGGAACAATCTGAAGGATCTCTGGCGGAAGCAGTGGTGGCTTAGCCCCGATGGAGAATGAATCAGGCGATTTATTTAACGATCGAAACCCATGAAGCCTAGCTGTATGAACCATGTCGATAATGGGCTAGCAACAGGGCAAACGCATACTCAGACATTGAGGACTTTGAGTAGGTAATCGTTGTCCCATCCAGCCTTGAGCCGTTTGGCTTTTTTGCCAATTTTGACAGAAGCCTCCTTAGACAGCAGGTTGAGAGCAATTTTGCGAATCAGGGTCATGTTCTCTGGGGCATGGCCTGAGCGAATACGAGATTGGTCTTCACTGAAGGCAACATCGAGACACCAATGTAGTCGGTTCTCAATGCCCCAATGGCCGCGGGCGGCCAGGGCAAAACGTTGAACATCCCCGTCGAGACTTAGCAGATAGTAGCGTCGTTCAACGGTGGTTGGCTTCCCCTCAATTCGCCGCTCCGATTCAATCATGCCAATCCGCTTGAGTCCCTTCCAGCGCTCAGCATTGAGCAAATTCGCCACCGAGCCCATCAGATAGTGACGACGAATTTCAATGCGACCATGTCCTTTATCGAGAGTCTGATGATACTCATGGGGAATGTCCTTGAACTGGGTCTTGCTGGCCCAGTCGAACAACTGCTCAACGTCTTGGTGAAGGTCTCCCTGATTGCCCTTGAGGGAGAGGATATAGTCTGCCCCTTGGTCGATAATCTGCTCGGCGATGGCCGTTTGAGCACCCATTGCATCAATCGTGACAATGCAGCCTTGGAGGTCAAGCACCTCCAACAGTTTGGGTATCGCAGTAATCTCATTGGACTTACTATCGACTTTGACTTGGCCCAGTACCAGTCGATTCTCACTGGCCCAGGCACTGACCATATGGAGCGCCCCTTTGCCCTTACCGGTATCGTAGGAGCGACGCACACACTTGCCATCTATCGCCACCACCTCCCCAGCGCTTAGCTCGGCTATTGACGCTATCCAACTGGTAAAGCATCGTTGCAGCTCAGCAGGGTCTAATATCGCAAACAACCGGCTGATGGTGTCATGGGACGGAATGCCGTTAGGCAGGGCCAGAAAGCTTTTGAGCCAATCGACTTTGCTGTGACCATAAGCCTCTATGTCTACCCAGCTATCAGCTCCACAGATGACGCCACAAATCGTCAACGCAATGAGTTGCAGCTCAGCAGGGTCTAATATCGCAAACAACCGGCTGATGGTGTCATGGGACGGAATGCCGTTAGGCAGGGCC
>JBCBJS010000142.1:0-1380 GCA_038523095.1 Cyanobacteria bacterium J06626_6 | reverse complement strand
CCCTTGCGGGGAATTGGGATCGAAAGCTAACTTCACCGCTAATAGCGAGTCAGAATATGCAACTAGTTTCCGTCCCCTTGCGGGGAATTGGGATCGAAAGGTGTGCTTTGAGAATATGGCTGTCGAAACCCGCCAGTTGTTTCCGTCCCCTTGCGGGGAATTGGGATCGAAAGCAGTTCCAAGGTCTTGGTTGTGACGTGGATCCTCACAAGGGTTTCCGTCCCCTTGCGGGGAATTGGGATCGAAAGTAGAGGTAACCAGTCCTCAGATGTAAACGAACGTTCATTACAAAGTTTCCGTCCCCTTGCGGGGAATTGGGATCGAAAGTGCTAGAAGATCGATTAAACACTCAAGGCGATAAGCTTTGGGGTTTCCGTCCCCTTGCGGGGAATTGGGATCGAAAGCATCTGGGACGCAATGTTCTTCCAGTTCGGTGGCGCTTATGGTTTCCGTCCCCTTGCGGGGAATTGGGATCGAAAGCATTCGGAGGGTTCTCCTTTGGTGAAAGTGACACGTTCCTGTTTCCGTCCCCTTGCGGGGAATTGGGATCGAAAGCCGCAGGATGGAACCAGCGTGCAAACCGGTTTGTAGATGGTTTCCGTCCCCTTGCGGGGAATTGGGATCGAAAGCAGCTATTTCTTGCTTGCGGTACTGCTTTCGCGATCGGTGGTTTCCGTCCCCTTGCGGGGAATTGGGATCGAAAGGGCAGGCAATGCGTTCTTTGCACGCAAGTACCCTGCGATTGTTTCCGTCCCCTTGCGGGGAATTGGGATCGAAAGTCTGGAGGGACGGAACCCTGGCCCGCTCGTTTTGACTAAGAAGTTTCCGTCCCCTTGCGGGGAATTGGGATCGAAAGTGCGAGATTCTAGCTTCTAGTTCAAGTTCGATTTACTGTTTCCGTCCCCTTGCGGGGAATTGGGATCGAAAGTGTCGAAGGTGTAACCTTGGCTGACATTCAGGCTGCAGTGACAGTTTCCGTCCCCTTGCGGGGAATTGGGATCGAAAGTCTTGCTGCATCTATCCGCGCGCACTTTAACGTGTCGCCTGAGAGTTTCCGTCCCCTTGCGGGGACTTGGGATCGAAAGTAGTTGTGATTGATCCAACTGACGTGCATTATTGGGGCTAGTTTCCGTCCCCTTGCGGGGAATTGGGATCGAAAGCCTGGTAGATCGCTTCGGCTTGTCCTTTAACGGACTGTTGTTTCCGTCCCCTTGCGGGGAATTGGGATCGAAAGACTACCTACGAAGAATTCACTGTCAGCGCGTATGCTGGGAGGTTTCCGTCCCCTTGCGGGGAATTGGGATCGAAAGCTGACTGCTATTTTCGCTGCTGCTATTGCAAGTGCTACCGTGTTTCCGTCCCCTTGCGGGGAATTGGGAT
>JBCBJS010000141.1:0-1487 GCA_038523095.1 Cyanobacteria bacterium J06626_6 | reverse complement strand
AGTTCATTTAACATGCCTGGTTCGATTTCTAATTCCCCGCAAGGGGACGGAAACATGCATGCTGAGCTTGAGTAAGAGGCGCAGCTTGCGAGGTTCGATTTCTAATTCCCCGCAAGGGGACGGAAACAACCTTGAAACAGTATCATTTGAAACTTAGACACAAGGTTCGATTTCTAATTCCCCGCAAGGGGACGGAAACATGCACCCACGTGCATCGTCTTCATATCTCTCCGGGTTCGATTTCTAATTCCCCGCAAGGGGACGGAAACCCGTTGCCCATGCACTGTAATGTTGGCAATCGCACTTGGTTCGATTTCTAATTCCCCGCAAGGGGACGGAAACTGGTTAGTGTAGTCAACGAAGCCTACACTGATGAAAGGTTCGATTTCTAATTCCCCGCAAGGGGACGGAAACCCCCGTCGTAAGCGATAATCCGCCTCATTTTCTGTTGGTTCGATTTCTAATTCCCCGCAAGGGGACGGAAACGAGATCACTTCAGAAGTCTGCCAACGGTTTTCCTCGTGGTTCGATTTCTAATTCCCCGCAAGGGGACGGAAACTCTGTGGATGCCTTTTGGCGATCTCATTGTGTTGATGTTCGATTTCTAATTCCCCGCAAGGGGACGGAAACTATCAGTAGTATCGCCACTTTGACCCCATTGGGTCCAGGTTCGATTTCTAATTCCCCGCAAGGGGACGGAAACTCCTCCTTGGAAGCCGGCCCGGAGTCCGGGGTTTCCCAGAGTTCGATTTCTAATTCCCCGCAAGGGGACGGAAACAGGATCAGATATTTCCAGAAAAGCATAAATTTGCCCTCGTTCGATTTCTAATTCCCCGCAAGGGGACGGAAACTACAGACTCTACAGGATTACCGTCCCCAGATAGAAAAGTTCGATTTCTAATTCCCCGCAAGGGGACGGAAACAAGCGAGAAAGCCCAATCGTAGAGGGATGATTCTGCGTTCGATTTCTAATTCCCCGCAAGGGGACGGAAACGTGAGGGACACTCCGGCATGGGAGGTCGACTCCTCCAAGGTTCGATTTCTAATTCCCCGCAAGGGGACGGAAACACTGTGATGCTATCATTGTTGATAACAGCTTCACCAGTTCGATTTCTAATTCCCCGCAAGGGGACGGAAACGATCTCGTCAAAGCTGGACTCCATTCTCTTTCCAAGTTCGATTTCTAATTCCCCGCAAGGGGACGGAAACGATGTGAGCTGGAGTCAGGAATTCCTGAATATCAGGTTCGATTTCTAATTCCCCGCAAGGGGACGGAAACTCCAACTCCTCTGCATCAAACCCGTACAGTCTTGGGTTCGATTTCTAATTCCCCGCAAGGGGACGGAAACGTAGCAACACGCTCGGCGGTAAGGTCAATCCGGAATGTTCGATTTCTAATTCCCCGCAAGGGGACGGAAACAAGGTGAGATAGTCTAAGTAGTTAAGAACTACGCAGAGGTTCGATTTCTAATTCCCCGCAAGGGGAC
>JBCBJS010000140.1:0-1543 GCA_038523095.1 Cyanobacteria bacterium J06626_6 | reverse complement strand
AGCTTTCGATCCCAATTCCCCGCAAGGGGACGGAAACTCCATGGTAACCTGAATATCGTTCCCGTTGTTCGCCTGTGCTTTCGATCCCAATTCCCCGCAAGGGGACGGAAACAATATCAGTCCTCTTCCAAAAGAAGTTCGGCTGTGCCTTTAACTTTCGATCCCAATTCCCCGCAAGGGGACGGAAACCCGTATTTTCCAGTGTGGACAGAACAGTTTTGATGACGCCTTTCGATCCCAATTCCCCGCAAGGGGACGGAAACTGACAATACACCGCTCTCCGTGAAGCAGGTTAAGAGACTTTCGATCCCAATTCCCCGCAAGGGGACGGAAACCAGACGGTCATCGCGCTCAGACACCTTGTTTACATGCTCTTTCGATCCCAATTCCCCGCAAGGGGACGGAAACTTTCATAATATCCACCAATTCGTATTAACCACTCACCACTCTCTTTCGATCCCAATTCCCCGCAAGGGGACGGAAACAACGGTATCCAGGGCTGCCGAGTTAGGCTTCAGCGGATCCGCTTTCGATCCCAATTCCCCGCAAGGGGACGGAAACTCTTCACAATCTGAGCTTAACTGACCGGTTTCAGCCAGTGCTTTCGATCCCAATTCCCCGCAAGGGGACGGAAACTCTAAGGTTTCAAAGGTTGCGCGAGCTGTAGTACCCTGTGCTTTCGATCCCAATTCCCCGCAAGGGGACGGAAACCACAGAATCGACACGGACCGAAAAGCGGCCATTGAGAACCTTTCGATCCCAATTCCCCGCAAGGGGACGGAAACCAGGAACGCTTGGTCGCAGGCTTTGAAATCCAGCAAATCCGCTTTCGATCCCAATTCCCCGCAAGGGGACGGAAACTTGATCCACTTATCACCACTGCCATCAGCGGCAGTACTAACTGTCTTTCGATCCCAATTCCCCGCAAGGGGACGGAAACTTCCCCATACATAGGGAGCAACCAGGTACCTCGATTCGGCTTTCGATCCCAATTCCCCGCAAGGGGACGGAAACGCGTCAACTTGCAATTTGCCGTTTGCGTCAAGATCTCCAACCTTTCGATCCCAATTCCCCGCAAGGGGACGGAAACTGCCTCAGTCACAGGGATGGAGTAGACATCAAAGGTGGGTACTTTCGATCCCAATTCCCCGCAAGGGGACGGAAACAAGCATCGAGCGCTTCTTGGAATGCAGGGTAGTTTGCAAAATACTTTCGATCCCAATTCCCCGCAAGGGGACGGAAACGGAACCGCCAATTCGGTGCGGTTTAAATCGTAGATCTTTCGATCCCAATTCCCCGCAAGGGGACGGAAACAGGCTAGTATCACCGGTACGCAGCCGTTGGGTAGTATCACTTTCGATCCCAATTCCCCGCAAGGGGACGGAAACAGCAATAACTACATCAGGAATCTCTTCAGGAGCAATAACTACTTTCGATCCCAATTCCCCGCAAGGGGACGGAAACCCCAGACATCGCTGCCTGCGGTAGACGTGGAGGTAGACATCTTTCGATCCCAATTCCCCGCAAGGGGACGGAAACACGG
>JBCBJS010000139.1:0-1562 GCA_038523095.1 Cyanobacteria bacterium J06626_6 | reverse complement strand
CCTTCTGGAGTCAGCTTTTTCTTTCTTCTATTCTCGCAAATCACTTTGAGCGGTTCCCCGAACCTTTAGATGCGCCCTTAGGGGAGACGATAGGAAGGGCCAAAGTGTGTTGAGAAAACAACGGGTCAAACCGTTGATTGACCCAAGCGACTCGCAATTGCATTAGATGGTCTAGCCCCGACTCGCTCCAGCGCATGCCAACACCCTTAAAGCGTTGTTGAATCAGCCACTTACAAGCACTCTCAACCATACCAGAACCAATCGGGAGACCCTGTTTTTTGAACTGTCGGTACTGTACATGGTGACGATGCTTATCGAAAAAGTCATGCACTCGTACGAGGACTGTTTTGGTTGACGCAGCCGTATTAGGAGAACGACTCAGCCAGCGCAGCTCATCGATAATCCGGTGGACATAGCCGTGTCGGAGCTGATGACGCAATCGCTCAAACCACATCTGCGGTGTCCGTGCTGGGTTCCCGTCCTTGTAGGCATCGGCGGCTTGCCAGAGATAGGCGGCAGCATGATAGAAGTCGAGGATACCGACCGCTAGCTGTGAAAAACAAACCTCGAAGAGTCGCCAAAAGCCTCTGGCCCCGTCACTTAACCAGACCACTTGCGGTGCGGTTTCGATACCCTGCCGTACGGCCTCAAGCTGTAAACGAGGCTGAAACGTGGCCATATCACCCAGCACCGCGACTAATCGCCGTTGCTGCAACCGGGTGACCTGCTGACCATTGCGGTTGAGTCGATGGCTAAGGCGAGCGAGCAAGCCCACTTTCACCTCTCGCCAAAGCGTTTTTCCGGCTGGCGTACCTGCCTGCGAACGCAGCGGCACGCTTACCCCGTCAGCGGCGATCAACAATGGCATCGCAGCGAGTTCCTGAGATATTTCTTCGAGCGGTGGAGCTTCTCCTTTCTGCCAGTTCAAGGCATCTGTTTCCCACTGCTCTGCAGCCTGCTGGCCATAGTGTTGAACCCACTGCCACAGACTATCATCACTAACTCGAATGCCACTCAGTTGAGATAAGAGCCAGGAAGCCAATTCAAACGGCACAAAGATAGACAGTAGACAGCCTAACCGCTTCAGCTCTACTGAGCTTTGCTGGTAGGGTTCAATGCCTAGTATCTGGTCAAAGGGGGCCGATTGACTGCCCGCACACCCTTGAGGGCAGCGACCCACTCGCCGTCGCCACTTTACCAGCCCGACTATAGTCAGCATCTGGCGAGCCGCAACCCCTTTGCTATGTAGCCGCTGACCACAGACCGAACACTGTCCCCAGACGGTAGGTTGCTCGGCGCGTTCATTCAGTTGTTGTTCTACTAGCGTTCGCGCCACGTATAGCCCGATTTGCCAGGCGGCAATGACAATAGCGGCTATGGTTTGGCTCTGTTGAAGCTGGTCAAGTAGAGATGACCAATCTTGAGGCTCAACATGTTCGTTGAAAGGAGTTGCTAGCATAGAGATGATTTTTGATAAGGCTGATCCCTTCTGGAGTCAGCTTTTTCTTTCTTCTATTCTCGCAAATCACTTTGAGCGGTTCCCCGAACCTTTAGATGCGCCC
>JBCBJS010000138.1:0-1622 GCA_038523095.1 Cyanobacteria bacterium J06626_6 | reverse complement strand
TCATACCTCCTCGTCTTGATGGCAACGCGACTGCGGTATGCCTCTACCTGAGCCGCAAATCGCGCTGGAATCGACTGACCAACCTCCGTATGGGGAAATTTGAGAGAAGTGGTTTTCAAACTTTCTGGGGGCAACAGCTGCTTTTGCTGGGCCGGACTCAGCATTGGCATAGTGCCTATCAGCTGCTCCGGCGCGCTCACGATACTCTTTAGCAGCGTCTCAAAGCTGCTGCTCATAAAGGCAATCGTGCTCTCTTTGAATAGGTCTCTGTTGTAGAGCCACTGTATAAATAGGCCTTGCTCGCCTTCTCGCACGTACACCGTCAGGTCGAACCGTGCTGAGGATTCGCCAGGTCTAATCGATTTTACACTCAACCCTGGCATAGAGAGCTTCAGTTCGCCTAGGTTCACCATATTGAACCACACCTGAAATAGCGGTGTTCGGCTGAGGTCTCGAGGTGGATTTATCTCTTTGAGCAGAGCTTCAAAAGGTACACTCTGATGTGCATAGGCTTCCAGTGCATTCTGCTTTGTCTCTTTTAGCAGTTCAAGGAAACTAATATCTTCAGAAAGAACAGAATGTAGAACAAGATTACTCACGAAAAATCCAATCAGCGGCTCAACTTCCTTTTGATTGCGTCCGGCGATGGGAGAACCGACCGTGAGACTCTTTTGTTGAGTGAATCGATAACAAAGCGTCTTGAAGGCAGCTAGCATGGTCATAAAGAGCGTTGTGCCGGTCTGCCTACTGAGGGTGTGTAGCTCTTCTTTGAGTTTGTAAGATAGGCGCTGGCTGTAGGTAGCGCCGCTGTAAGTCTGGACGGGTGGTCGCTTATAGTCGGTGGGCAAGTTGAGTACACTTTCGGCATCGCGTAAATGCTCTTTCCAGTATTGGAGCTGGCTCTGGTACGCCTCGCTTTGTAGCCAGTTTTGCTGCCAGCAAGCAAAGTCTAAATACTGAATATCTAGCTCGGGCAAGGGAGAGGGTAGACCGTTGTAAAAAGATGAATACAGCGCAGATAGCTCTTTGAAAAATATTCTGAAAGACCAGCCGTCAAAGGCGATGTGGTGGATATTAATGACGAGCACATGGTCTGTGTCTGATAGCGCGATGAGGCCAAAACGGAAGACTGGGCCTTTTTGCAGATCGAATTGGTGAGCTGCGATCGCAAGTATTTCCTGACTCAGTGCGTCCTGCCGAAAAGTCTCTCCAACAGCCCTTAGATTCACAACAGTCAGATCCGCATCTACACTCGAATGGATGACCTGTACCGGACGCCCATCTACCGACCTAAAGGTTGTGCGGAGTACAGCGTGCCTATCGACAATCTCTTGTAGGCTACGTTTTAGAAGAGACAGGTCTAGCTCACCCGTTAGCCGCAGCGCCCGCTTGAGGTTGTAGGCAGTACTGCTGCTTTCGAGCTGATTGAGTAGCCATAGCCGCTGCTGAGTAGAGGAGAGCGGCGCAAAATTATTTTGAGACGTCGGCTTTATGGGCTGATGAAACTTTTGAGCTGAACCCTGCGACACAACGGTTTCAACAGCAGTAGCTAGCAGAGCGATAGTAGGCGTATCGAAGAACTGTCTGAGCGGCAGCTCAACAGATAGGCCAGCTCGAATGCG
>JBCBJS010000137.1:0-1636 GCA_038523095.1 Cyanobacteria bacterium J06626_6 | reverse complement strand
TGTTTCCGTCCCCTTGCGGGGTAATGGATCTGAAAGTTCCACACATGATGTTGACCTCATTGATAAGCCAACGTTTCCGTCCCCTTGCGGGGTAATGGATCTGAAAGTATGCAGTGGTTAAAAAAAGCAAGGGTCTGAAAACGTTTCCGTCCCCTTGCGGGGTAATGGATCTGAAAGGAAATGACGGCGTTGATGGTGCCCCTGGCACCCCTGGTGTTTCCGTCCCCTTGCGGGGTAATGGAGCTGAAAGCTAACGGGGTTCACGCACTACCAATGCTTCCGTGTACGTTTCCGTCCCCTTGCGGGGTAATGGATCTGAAAGCTCAGGTAGGAAACGAAGTAGCAGATACTGAGACGAAAGTTTCCGTCCCCTTGCGGGGTAATGGATCTGAAAGGACACTACCATTTCTCTATGCCCAAGGGCACTTTCATTGTTTCCGTCCCCTTGCGGGGTAATGGATCTGAAAGTTGTCCTTAAAAAGGCAGACTCAATTCGTGGCGGTGGTGTTTCCGTCCCCTTGCGGGGTAATGGATCTGAAAGTTTAGCCCGCGAGAGCAGGCTATAAAAACCGACTCGGGTTTCCGTCCCCTTGCGGGGTAATGGATCTGAAAGTTGTTGTTGACTGTAGCGGTGATCTATTTGATCGTACGTGAGTTTCCGTCCCCTTGCGGGGTAATGGATCTGAAAGATTGAGGCACCTGAGTTTGTTGTCAACGCTGTAATCGGGTTTCCGTCCCCTTGCGGGGTAATGGATCTGAAAGTTTGCCAAATTTTCTTTGGTGACCGCTTTGTCACTTGTTTCCGTCCCCTTGCGGGGTAATGGATCTGAAAGTTCTGGCGAATCTCGCGCAGCTGGTGGCGAAGCGTGGTTTCCGTCCCCTTGCGGGGTAATGGATCTGAAAGGTGTATTTCTGGAGCGCGTTGGCAATCCCACTGTTCTTGGGTTTCCGTCCCCTTGCGGGGTAATGGATCTGAAAGTGGGCGAATGGAACTCTCACAGCTACTGTACTAAAGATGTTTCCGTCCCCTTGCGGGGTAATGGATCTGAAAGTCGTATGGTCATGCTAGCATTGTAAATGCTTCGTTCAGTTTCCGTCCCCTTGCGGGGTAATGGATCTGAAAGAGCCAAAGAAGTTGAATTTGGCGCGAATTTGGTTATTGTTTCCGTCCCCTTGCGGGGTAATGGATCTGAAAGCTTTCGGTTGATGAGTATTGGCGTGTAGCACGGAGTTTCCGTCCCCTTGCGGGGTAATGGATCTGAAAGTTCACTTGCAGTCAATGATGATGTTGAGCTATCGGTGGGGTTTCCGTCCCCTTGCGGGGTAATGGATCTGAAAGCAGAATTGTATTCTTAGAATCACTCACGGTTATATTCGTGAAGTTTCCGTCCCCTTGCGGGGTAATGGATCTGAAAGATACGGCGTTATCTCTTTTAATGGCAAACAAATCAAGTTTCCGTCCCCTTGCGGGGTAATGGATCTGAAAGAGCCTCAAAGGTGTTGACATGACTGATGGCTGGAATGAGGTTTCCGTCCCCTTGCGGGGTAATGGATCTGAAAGCAGAACTTCGAGGAGCTTAACAAGCTTCTAGAAGAGTTTCCGTCCCCTTGCGGGGACGGAAACTTGATTTGTTTG
>JBCBJS010000136.1:0-1709 GCA_038523095.1 Cyanobacteria bacterium J06626_6 | reverse complement strand
AGTCGAATCCCTTAAGAGGAATACGTCCGATTGCAAGATTAGGGTATTCGACTGGACCGACTTCAATGTGAATGCCAACGAGAACGACTTCCAGATTATGCTCTCCCGTGGATGGGAAACCGCAAGACACCTTATCGAAAATCTTGGTACAATAATCCCAGTACAGATACCGAATGGACTTCAGAATCCATACCAATAAGCCTTTGGAGTATCAAACGCTGTAGTTTGGGATTTTACTCAATCGAGAAGTTTTACAGAGTCTGTAATCTAATGAATATGAGTGTGTCCTAGCCCCCTAAACTTGAGCCAGTAGAAGTGAGAATGTTTCGTTAAACTATAGCTAACAGAAAGGCATTCTCATGGGCAAGAAAACAGGCAAACGTTATACCGAGGCGCAGATCATCCGCATTCTGGGTGAGCTGAAAGCAGGCAAAACGACTGAAGAAATCTGTCGGAGCTACAGTGTGGCGCAAAGCACACTGTATCGCTGGAAGAATCAATATGGTGAGATGGATCGGGATGAGCTGAGCCGCCTACGTGAGTTGGAGGAAGAAAACCGTCGACTCAAGCGGATCGTGGCCCAGCAGGTACTTGACATCGACGGGTTGAAGGATCTGCTGACAAAAAAATGGTAAGCCCTCGAGTCAAGCGTCAGGCGGTGCGATGCTTAGTCGATGATCACAACTTCTCACAGCGGCGAGCGTGCCAGTTGGTGGGCATTCCACGCTCAACAGCACGGTACCAGCCGCGTCGAGGGGCCGATGATGGAGCGTTTGTGGCAGAGGTGCGCGACTTCGCGTATCGCTTTCCGCAACACGGCTATCGACACATCACCGCCCGGATGCGGCGCGAGGGCTACCCAGTCAATCACAAACGTGTGGAGCGTATCTGGCGACAGGAGGGGTTGCAGTTGCCACGCCGAAAGACCGTCAAGCGGCGTTTTGGTGAGCGCGGTGAGGTCAAGAAACGGGCGCAACACCCCAATCATGTCTGGAGCTATGACTTCACTGAAGATCGCGCCGAAAACGGGCAACGGGTACGGATTCTAGCTGTGATGGATGAGTACACGAGGGAGTGTCTGATGATTTACGCGGCAAAAAGCATCCGCTCAGATCGAGTTATTGATCTGCTGCATTGGCTCTTTGCTACTCGTGGTGTGCCACAGCATATCCGCAGTGACAACGGACCGGAGTTCGTCGCGCACCGGGTTCAGCAGTGGCTCGCCAATCAGGGTAGCCAGACCCTTTACATCACACCTGGTAGTCCCTGGGAAAACCCGTTCATCGAACGATTCTTCGAGACGATGAAGCATGAAAGCCTCAATCGCTATCTGTTTGATCGGGGGGCTGAGGCGCAAATCATCCTGGACAACTTCATGGACGATTACAACCGCTTTCGTCCACATAGCTCACTGGCGGATTTGACTCCGGTTGAATTTCGACAGCAGTATCAGCAGCAACAATTTCTCACTCCCACTGGTACATAATCCTGGGGCTAGACAGTCTCACCTAGTAAGCGAGTACAAATATGGCATTTTTTCGTTTCTCACCGACACATGAGCAAAAAAACGTTCTGAATTTCTGGCTTTTCGTCGGGCCGCTTGTCATTGGCCTGGCCGTGTTTGTCTACATTCCCATTCTTTGGGGATTTATGATTAGCTTCTTTGAGGCACGCAATACCGTCACACCTACGGAGTTCGTTGGCTTCGG
>JBCBJS010000135.1:0-1792 GCA_038523095.1 Cyanobacteria bacterium J06626_6 | reverse complement strand
CGATCGCATGGCAGTCCGATTCTGTTAAATTTGTATCCCATCGAGCGTGCTCGCGAGTCCAATCCTCGATGAGCTGGGTATCTAATGCCTCTTCCATCCGTTTGAGTTCTGGCAAAGCCCCTTGAGCTTGGGCAAAGATGGCGTGATAGCCTGGATGCTCTGCGTAGAAGCGTTCGATCGCATCCACAAGCTCCTCTACGTAATCGGGCAAAGAAATGGGTAAGTCTCTCTCAGTTGCTGAGGTTAATAAATGTTCGCGTAGGAGCTCCCCATATCGCTCGGCAAGTGCGTATAGTATGGCGGCCTTGTCTGGAAAAAATTGATAAAGCGTACCGATGGGAACCTGCGCGCGAGCTGCAATGGCATTGGTGGTAGCGGCAGTATAGCCTCCTTCAATGAGGAGTTGCTCGGCAGCATCCAGTATTCGATTAACCCGTTTTCGACTGCGGACCTGCTTGGGCTTACGACGCATTTTTGGGGACTGTGAGGCAGATTCCGTCATTCTCAAATTGACTCCATTTGGATTCTTACGGGAATTAATCCCGCATCTGTTGACAAACCCTGATTCCTTATTGTAACTTTGATACACATGATATTAACATGAGCTCTAACTCATGTTTAGACCGTGGCTACGAATTATGGAGTTAAGCCTCTAGGGGCGTCCCAAATGACTAAAAGTGATTTCTCATGGCCAACCGACCAAAGGTCACTGGTTCCGTTGGCTGAGAAGAATCGCTGAAATCTCCAAGCAGCCTAAGTTTGGGTTGTCTGGGATAAGAAATGCTGAAACCTCTTATGGGAGAGGATTACAGCTGTGTTGTCTCACGCAACTGAACCAGGCCGACTTCCGACTGAAGAACCTTACAGGAAAAAGTTATGGATACAGCTACCCACCCCTGGCCGACGGGCAGAAATACACGCGCCGCTTTCGAGGAACGATTCGGTTCTGAAAACGCCGATTTTATGCAGGAGGCGATGCATATCGGCGATCCACTGGCTGACGCAGTCGTTGCGGCCATCCACGAGGATAACAAGGTGCGAGCCCAGCTTAACCAAGGTGTTAAAAATGGCTTAGCCTCTGTTGAAAACCCGCATCCAGCTGTCGCTGCTTTGCTAACGCAGTGCGAGACCATGCCGGACTTCAGCCCCTTCTTGAGCAAAGAAGAGCTTCAGGCGCTGGTAACGAAAGGTGCTAGATCGTGGTACATCCTCCCGGTAATTGTCGCTGACCTAGCACTCACTGCTGGCTCACTCATGCAGCTTTACTCATCTGTTCCCATTGCAACTATTCTGGCTGCAACAGGTCGGCTCGTTGAGGGTGTGGGGCGCCGAATTGAAGAAACCGGGAAGTGGCTTGATGCGGCCATGTATCCCGGCAATTGCCTCTTGGGTCGCCCAGGATATGTTGAGACGATTCAGGTTCGTATGATCCATGCTTACATGCGTTCAGGGAGCTTGAAAAAAGGCTACGACACAGTGGCTTTAGGTATGCCGGTATCTCAATGCGATTTAGCCTATACCTGGTCTAGCTTTACGATAACGTCCCTGATCGCTGCCGAGGAAATGGGGTTTAGCCTGACGCCATCCGAGAACGCGGAGATCTATAAATTTTGGTGGTATCTCGGACATTTACTCGGCATCGATCCCCGTTTTTATGTCGGGATCACCAACCACAATCAGGCAACGCAGAGCTTCCTCATGCAGGACATGGTCAAAGGCAATATCGCAAGTGACGGCGGTATTCTGGCTAAGGCAACCAACGATATTACTGTCCAGGCTTCGGCAGATAAGT
>JBCBJS010000134.1:0-1840 GCA_038523095.1 Cyanobacteria bacterium J06626_6 | reverse complement strand
CAAGGTGACCGACACAAGCTTGCAAAGCCTGAGCTTTGCAAGCTTCCAGTCTCAAGAGTTCCACTCCAAATTCCCCGCAAGGGGACGGAAACGAGTGAGCGGAATGACGGCTAAGCCCGTGACCTATGCGGGTTCCACTCCAAATTCCCCGCAAGGGGACGGAAACCTAAAATCTGTAACGGCGAATTGGGTAGCTTCACCGGTTCCACTCCAAATTCCCCGCAAGGGGACGGAAACAGTGACGCGCAGCCATCCTTGGTCTTGAACGTCCCACGTTCCACTCCAAATTCCCCGCAAGGGGACGGAAACTTGATCTTGGTGGCGGAAGTTATGTTGTGCGTTTCGTGTTGTTCCACTCCAAATTCCCCGCAAGGGGACGGAAACCTAAGCCAATATGCCGACGTGCTCTCTGAACTCACGTTCCACTCCAAATTCCCCGCAAGGGGACGGAAACACGCCGACCGCTTAGGCGGTACGGCGCGGGCTTCTCCTCCGGTTCCACTCCAAATTCCCCGCAAGGGGACGGAAACTTTCGGTCTATAGCACGGGTATCGACAGCTTTCACCTTCTCACGTTCCACTCCAAATTCCCCGCAAGGGGACGGAAACTTTCAAAATAATACTACCAATGAAGGTTTTTTCTTAGTCTTTCGTTCCACTCCAAATTCCCCGCAAGGGGACGGAAACACATCGTCCAAATGGTGTCGCACCAGCTGGCGTCTGTTCCACTCCAAATTCCCCGCAAGGGGACGGAAACTGCGGGGATTTGCCCCAGACGATGAGGCATACAGCGTTCCACTCCAAATTCCCCGCAAGGGGACGGAAACATTTAGTCCTTGAATTAAGCCTTGACCCAGATCTGTTCCACTCCAAATTCCCCGCAAGGGGACGGAAACAAGACATCCGGGACCTGGAGGACAATGCTTTTCAACAGGGTTCCACTCCAAATTCCCCGCAAGGGGACGGAAACCATCCCCCTGTGGCCACAGGACTGCCGGGACCAGCCATGGGTTCCACTCCAAATTCCCCGCAAGGGGACGGAAACCATAGCCTCCGAGAGTGCCCTAGAGAGCCCGTAGGGTTCCACTCCAAATTCCCCGCAAGGGGACGGAAACGCTTACCCTGTTCGTCCCATTTTGACAACCGATCTTTCACCATTGTTCCACTCCAAATTCCCCGCAAGGGGACGGAAACGTTCGCCGATGATGCTGGGCATGCAGCGTGAACGTGGATGCAGCATGTTCCACTCCAAATTCCCCGCAAGGGGACGGAAACCTACCCACTCATGTCCACACTCTTCGCAGGCCATCTGTTCCACTCCAAATTCCCCGCAAGGGGACGGAAACATAAAAGCGTTGACATCCCTTGTGTGTATCTCACTAGAGTTCCACTCCAAATTCCCCGCAAGGGGACGGAAACAGCAAGACTTGGGACATGTAGGGAGGAATCATTCCGTTCCACTCCAAATTCCCCGCAAGGGGACGGAAACCGGCAAGCCTTGATTTTCACGTACTTTTTCACAACTTTAGGTTCCACTCCAAATTCCCCGCAAGGGGACGGAAACTTCTTAGAAAGTTTCTTTGAATTCTAGCTAGTGGCGCGTTCCACTCCAAATTCCCCGCAAGGGGACGGAAACAGCAAGAGGCGTCTCGACAGCAGGCGATCGCCGCCCTGCAAAAACTGTTCCACTCCAAATTCCCCGCAAGGGGACGGAAACGAGTGATTTTGATCAGTATCTCGTCTCGGTAGTGCAATTTAGTAAAGGACAGAGGAAATATCAAGATGGTCGAACTCCATGAGTTTTTCCCTGATCAAGCGGTTGTACTCATGGATGAAGGTCC
>JBCBJS010000133.1:0-1909 GCA_038523095.1 Cyanobacteria bacterium J06626_6 | reverse complement strand
CTGTAGATACTCAAAACACTCATGGAACAGGCTGCACGCTATCGAGTGCGATCGCAGCCAACCTAGCCAAAAATATGTCACTTACAGACGCAGTGAAAGCCGCCAAGGGCTACGTCACTGAAGCGCTACGCCATTCACTGACCATTGGTCAAGGCCAAGGACCTGTCGGACATTTCTATCCACTGCTATCGTCGTAAACACTCTGCGTCCTCAGCAAAAAGAAGCGCAGCTAACGTATAGATAATTAGTCGTCCCTGAAAAACTACTCAAAGCCAAGCTATATGAATGCTTCAGGTTGAAAATAGCAGGTTAGAATTACCAGATAAACCACCCTCGTCGGAAAAAGCTTGCAAAATGCAGCCATCCTCCTCTGCCTCAAATGCCAGCTCGCCGCTATCGGCTCTGGCCCGTCAGCTGAACCTGAAGCATCCGCTGGTGCAACTGGCTGAAACGATAGCCTGGCATTCATTTGAGGAGAAGTTTGGGCGAGTTGCTAAGCCGAGTGGCGGACGGCCAGCGTTGCCCACGCGGTTGATGGTGGGATTGCACTATCTGAAAGCTTTGTACGACGAAAGCGACGAGAGCGTAGTCGCCAAGTGGGTAGAAAATCCGTACTGGCAGTATTTTTGTGGGGAGGAGGAATTTCAACATGACTTTCCCTGCCATCCGACGAGTCTAGTGAAGTGGCGAAAACAGATTGGCGTAGATGGTTTTGAACAACTACTCGGACAAATTATTCAAACAGCGATGCGCACAGCTGTGATGAAACCGAAAGAGATTGAGCGAGTGAATGTGGACACCACGGTACAAGAGAAAGCAGTGGCTTTCCCGACCGATGCGAGACTTTACAATCAGGCGAGAATAATTCTGGTTCGTGAGGCTAGAAAGAGAGGTATCCAGTTACGTCAAAGCTATGTGAGGGTTGGGAAGTATGCTTTCTTCAAACAAAGTCGCTATCGGGTTGCCAGGCAGCTCAAGCGAGCGAGACAACATACGCGAAAACTGCGTACGTACCTGGGTCGTGTGATTCGAGATGTTGAACGAAAGCTACCGCAGCCAGATGCAGAAATGGAAGTGTTGTTGAGCCGCGCAAAGCAGATTAAACAACAAAAGAAGAGTGATTCCAATAAGGTCTACAGTATGCACGCGCCCGAGGTCGAATGCATCGCCAAAGGTAAAGTTCACAAGCGCTATGAATTCGGGTGCAAAGTGGTGCTTGTGACGACCAGTGCCAGCAACTGGATTGTGGGTGCTGATGCCGTTCACGGCAATCCCTATGACGGCGCTACGCTCAGCAATGTGATTGAGAAAACGAACCAGTTGACGGGGGTCGCACCTAAGCAAGCCGCAGTAGACAAAGGCTTTCGAGGCACAAAGTATCACCCGGATGGCTTACAGGTGCTGGTGGCAGGCACACGGAAGTTCAAGGGGATACTCAAACGATTGGTTAAGCGACGCAGTGCCATTGAGCCGGTCATTGGCCACCTAAAGCATGACCATGCGTTAGGGCGCAATTTCCTCAAAGGAACCCAGGGCGACCGCATCAACGCGCTGCTCACGGCCTGCGGCTTTAACCTCCGTAAGCTCTACCGGTGCTGTTTGGATGCTGCGGGTACCTTTGCGATGGCGTAGCCCGCTA
The DNA here is from genome assembly GCA_038523095.1 of Cyanobacteria bacterium J06626_6. GTDB lineage: Bacteria > Cyanobacteriota > Cyanobacteriia > Phormidesmidales > Phormidesmidaceae > Phormidesmis. The sequence goes on along the minus strand of JBCBJS010000133.1, from coordinate 270 downwards.
AAAGCGATGGCAATGCCCGCTGGAAGCGATCGCTTAGATTTGAGTCGGGTTTTTCAGGGACGACTATTTTAGGGTGATTTTCCGACTTAGAAATAACAGCCAACAACAGAATAGATTACGCACAGAATCGACTCTGTTAAGTAGGTCAGTGCAATATTTTGTAGGATAGAGAAGCCGCAATCGAGCTTTAAGATGCCAGCCCCCCTTCGCGCAGTACTGCACCCCGTAGATGAGGATATGCTCTCAGACCTGCGGGTCGCAGATAGCGTG
>JBCBJS010000132.1:0-1994 GCA_038523095.1 Cyanobacteria bacterium J06626_6 | reverse complement strand
GTCAAAATGATCCGCATGCATATGGCTGACCAACACTGCATCCACACCCTCTAAAATAGACGCCACCTCCACAGGGAAATCGTTTCTAGCGAGGCTGACGGAGATGGGGTTTACGAACGTCACGACGATGGAGGCTCCCGACTGCGAGTTTAAAGGTATTTCTATGGCGCAGGAGTTTGGTCAGCATGGCATCGGCAAGCTGGGTCAGATGATGGGCGGGGTAAATGGCATTATTTTGAGGGCGCAGGATCAGCCGACTATTTATTGGACAAGCGACACCATACTAGATGAGGTGGGTGAAGTCGAAGCGATTTTGAAGGGATATAAGCCGGATATTGTGATTGCGCACACGGGCGGGGCAGTTATTGAGGCGATCGCACCCGATCCGCTCATGATGAACGAAGCCCAAGCGCTTCAATTCTTTCAGCTAGCCAAACAGAACAATCCTGAAGCCAAGATCGTATGCGTTCATATGCAGGCGCTAGATCACTGTTTTACAACCCGAGAGAGCTTGAAGGCAGCGATGCAAGATTTGCCGGAGGCGATTTGTCAAGACATTTACCTGCCAACTGAGGGAGAGACAATCACCATAAGCCTTTGAAGCGCTAGAGGCCGAAACCTAAACCTTGCGTCTACCGCTACTTAGATGGGATAACGGTTGAACGTGAGTTAGTCTGACAGCATAATTGGCCTAAGCGTAGCTATGCTCTAATCACGCCTGTGACAGAATGGAGATGAGATCGCGCTACTATAAACATGACTGGTGCCAGCCGCTCGCCTATGACATCCCTCACTTCAGTTCAAAAGATCGCACAGCACATAAGCACTTTGCCCGGAGAGCAAGTGAAAGCTGCTGTGCTCGCCTGGACAGTAGGCTCCGACACCAGCGTCGAAGGTTTAGAGCAGGCGCTCGCTAGTACGCAACCTCGCGCCTCACAGATAGAAGACTTTACCGACGACGCAGCCTTTGCTGCCACGTTTCCCAGTCTCAGCGAGGCCGACATGACTGAACTCAGCCTTCAGGCGCTCCGCGACTATCAGCGCACTGGCGAAAGCGTTAGCCAAGCTGATATGGAAACCTGGGCTAAAACGCTGACCCATCAACAGAACGCATGAGTCAGCTAGTCTGGACACCTGCTGCCAAAGCCGACATTCAAAAGCACTACGACTATCTCTATCCGCGCAATGCGGACAGCGCCGATAAAGCAGTTGAGCTGATTTTAGCAGCTGGAAAGAGCTTGGCGCGATCGCCTAAGCAGGGCAGGCTTATAGACGAATCCGCAGGTCTTAGGAAATGGCCTGTTGCCTTTGGTCGCTACGGCTTTGTGATTCACTATGCACTGCTAGCTTCAGAGGTAGTCATCTTAAGGGTCTACCACGGCAGACAAAGCCGTCCGAGCTAAGTTGCTACAAGCAGTGATTCACTTTCGTACCAGAACTCATTAGAGCTGACGGCTACTAACACATAAATTTTGAAATCAGTTGTGACACACCTGAAAGCCTAGAAACCCGTTAACTTCTGCTATCTCTGCTCACTGTCTCAAAAGGGTCGTTATGAGACACTAGTACAGAGTGCGATCGCAGACAACGACTTTTCGGGGCAACAGTCTGGAATCGGCTATATTTAGGCGGACATACTTCTGCTGAATCTGCCATCTATGGCAATTAGGTAGAGTCTTTTCCTCAAAGGAATAGCTATGTTTGCATCAGCAACTGTTTGCACTTGAGTAGACTTTCAATATGATCGACATCTTTTCTCTATCCTCGATAGCACTAACTTTCTTCATTCTCGCGGTTTCGCCTGGGCCAGCAACCCTGTCAAACGTCATTGTAGCCATGAACCAAGGACGAAAAGTAGGTTTAGTCTATGGTTCTGGACTGGCTTGTGGTCTGGGCTTTTGGGGTCTGATTGCAGCCAGCGGGATGGGTGTTGTGCTATCGAGGATAGAGAAAAGATGTCGATCATATTGAAAGTCTACTCAAGTGCAAACAGT
>JBCBJS010000131.1:0-1999 GCA_038523095.1 Cyanobacteria bacterium J06626_6 | reverse complement strand
CTACAGTCGCCACGTTGCACCAGAACCGACTGACTGGCCTGAAAATGTTATCGCTAGCGGTTACTGGTTTTTAGACCAGCAAACAGCGTGGGAGCCGCCAGCGGATCTGAAAGCTTTCTTGGATTCAGGAGATGCCCCAGTCTATGTCGGCTTTGGCAGTATGGCTGGGCGCGATCCGGAGCGGTTAACCCGTATTGTCATTGGGGCGCTGCAACAGGCTAAGGTTCGCGGTATCCTAGCGACAGGTTGGGGCGGATTATCAGCAGAGGATTTGCCCAAGACGATTTTCAAACTCGAACAGGCTCCCCATGATTGGTTGTTTCCTCAAATGGCAGCTGTTGTTCACCATGGTGGGGCGGGGACTACGGCGGCGGGGCTACGAGCCGGTTGTCCTACCGTTATCTGCCCGTTCTTTGGCGACCAGCCCTTTTGGGGGCAACGAGTTCGCGAGCTGGGTGTAGGTAGCGGACCAATTCCCCAAAAGCAACTGACGGTTGAGAAGTTAGCAGCGGCGATTCAAACTGTGACAACAAATTCCACCGCTCAACAGAAAGCTAAAGCACTAGGCGAAAAGCTCCGTCAGGAAGATGGCATTGCCAGAGCGATCGCCCTAATAGATGCTTAGCATCAGCGAAAATAGATGACGTTCTTGTTGAAAGATAGTCAAGTTAGTTTCAGAGCGTATCAGGATGGACAACATGAAAATGACAGTCGTTGTAGTCGGCGCTAGTCGAGTGGTTGTTGAGCTTATCATCCCATGTTGATGTTCAAGATCTGAATTTGTAACAGAGATAAAGAAGCTAGCGGTTCCTGTTCGGTTCAGCCCTGCTAGCTGCAAGGATGTTGTACTCACACTGGCTTCTGAATGATTCGCTCTAGCTGACGCTGTTTTGCTTTGGGGTCGATGCTCAACAATCGCACATAGTCACCAGGGTGATCAGTCAAAAACTGTTCTACCTGGGTTAGTACCTGAGCCTCATAGGTGCTAGTAATAGTAGGGCCAGTCTGCCAGGAGCCGACTTTGAATCGCCTGGCATCGGCAAATTCTAGGCCAATGCGATGGCCCTGGCGGAGCTGTTGCCGGATGGTATCTACGATATCCGTCTGCAAAGGATAAGGCGCTTTGCCATTTTGAGACGTAGATACGCTGCCATTGAAACCAGAACCATTAGATTGGGCGCCATTACTGGAGGCCGGATTCTGCAAAGAAGGGGTGCAGGCAATACCGTCAGCGCAGCGATACCCAGCCCGCAACGCTTGATTAACTTCGACTACATGGTGAGAGAAGGTGCGATCGCTCTCAGTCGCATCCGGTAGCCGATCTGCAGCCTGCTGAGTCGTAATCACCGCGCCCGAAGGCACATACTTACCGGGCGGAATCTCCACATCCTGAATCAAGGCATGCATCATTACAATGCAGCCGTGGCCCACCTGAGCGTTAAACACCGTTGAGCGAAAGCCAATAAAACAGTCATTGCCAACGTAAGCAGGCCCGTGAATCAACGCCATGTGGGTAATGCAGGTATCGTGGCCAATCCACACCGAATAGGCCTGCTGGTCATCGCCGAAAATACGTCCCTGCTCTAATCCGTGGATAACCACCCCATCTTGAATATTGGTATTTGCCCCAATGTAAAAGGGGGCCCCTTCATCTGCACGAATGGAGGTGTTGGGAGCGACGATGACATTTTCACCCAATTGAACATCCCCGATCAGGCTGCACTGGGGATGGACATAGGCAGAGGCAGCAATGCTGGGCTGATCGAGATCGCTATCCCAGGGTGTAGGTGGGGCGGGTTGATGACGTAGCGGCATGATACTGTCCTCGGTTCAAAGTTGAGTGGGATTGGGCGCATCCCCATAGACGGCAACGGGGTCAAAAGTCTTGTTCTTTTCAGTAAACGTGAGAGTAATGGGCTGATTTAGGTAATTTCCATCGAAGAAAGTACCATCAGATAGGTCTAATGAGAATGTCCCATTTTGGCAGAGAAGGATTGCG
>JBCBJS010000130.1:0-2181 GCA_038523095.1 Cyanobacteria bacterium J06626_6 | reverse complement strand
CTCCAAATTCCCCGCAAGGGGAATTTGGAGTGGAACCCGAGACCGATATGTTCGTCTGCTAGAGTCGCTAACGTTTCCGTCCCCTTGCGGGGAATTTGGAGTGGAACGGGGGATGAATAACGACCTCTGCCACCCTCTCAGGTTGGTTTCCGTCCCCTTGCGGGGAATTTGGAGTGGAACCCCGAGCCGCTGGTAGCTGTCGCACTTGCCGCCAATGTTTCCGTCCCCTTGCGGGGAATTTGGAGTGGAACCCCAAAGGGTCAAAGGCGCGGCGAAAGCTCAATGCCAAGGTTTCCGTCCCCTTGCGGGGAATTTGGAGTGGAACAGTCACAGACAAGGATGACCGACCATACCGCCTAGAAGAGTTTCCGTCCCCTTGCGGGGAATTTGGAGTGGAACAATCGTGAACCTCAGACGGAGATGATGGCTGTGTTGATTGTTTCCGTCCCCTTGCGGGGAATTTGGAGTGGAACCTGGACCTAGGCGATGAGCTTGATTTGTACTGCGATCGGATGCAGGGTTTCCGTCCCCTTGCGGGGAATTTGGAGTGGAACGGAAGCTTGCAGGCTTTTAAGGCCGATCTAGCGGGGTTTCCGTCCCCTTGCGGGGAATTTGGAGTGGAACCGGAGTTGATCAATAGAGCGGTTGAGCCGTACTTGCGTTTCCGTCCCCTTGCGGGGAATTTGGAGTGGAACAATGGGGACGGCTGGCAACCTGGCAGACAAGGCTAAGGCTGAATATTTCCGTCCCCTTGCGGGGAATTTGGAGTGGAACTGCAAAGACGATATTTGCACAATCGAAAAACATTGCAGCAAAAGTTTCCGTCCCCTTGCGGGGAATTTGGAGTGGAACCCCGCTTCTGAGCCATCTTGTCAATTGTGTTGAGTTTCCGTCCCCTTGCGGGGAATTTGGAGTGGAACGTTTTTGTCAAAAACATTGGTCTTATTGCAATAAAATTTATGTTGTTTCCGTCCCCTTGCGGGGAATTTGGAGTGGAACGACCTGAGAAACTGCTCGGGTCCGTACCTTAGTGGCGTGTTTCCGTCCCCTTGCGGGGAATTTGGAGTGGAACTTTAAGGATTGTTGTTTTCAAAAGAACATAATGGCTTGTTTCCGTCCCCTTGCGGGGAATTTGGAGTGGAACGACCCAGCCCGCCCCTTAGGCACTAGGGCAAGGGTTTCCGTCCCCTTGCGGGGAATTTGGAGTGGAACTCTTCTGAGTACAATTTGTACAACCACGAAGAACAATTAAAAAATGGTTTCCGTCCCCTTGCGGGGAATTTGGAGTGGAACACACCATCACGACGCCCATCCAGATAAACACCTCAAGTTTCCGTCCCCTTGCGGGGAATTTGGAGTGGAACTATTCATTGTTCATCCATTGCTGAGCCAATTGTTCAAGGTTTCCGTCCCCTTGCGGGGAATTTGGAGTGGAACTTGACAGGATTCCAGTGTTCAGGTTGGGAGTACGAGTAACACTGGTTTCCGTCCCCTTGCGGGGAATTTGGAGTGGAACTCTGTACGTACAAGACGCCCAGTTGAACTGGAGCCAAGCGCAGGAAGTTTCCGTCCCCTTGCGGGGAATTTGGAGTGGAACAGTGGTTTTATAACGACGCCGATATCCGCGCTAAAACTGGCGCAGGTTTCCGTCCCCTTGCGGGGAATTTGGAGTGGAACGACTTGGAAAACGAGAACTACGCCGCAACTGCGTTCGATTTAGTTTCCGTCCCCTTGCGGGGAATTTGGAGTGGAACCCCAGATCGGATACAACAACTATGGCTTTGTCAGGCGGGAGTTTCCGTCCCCTTGCGGGGAATTTGGAGTGGAACTGCGCAGGGTATGAACGCTTTGATAGCTACCTTGAAGTTTCCGTCCCCTTGCGGGGAATTTGGAGTGGAACGAGAGATGCTGGCAACCCAGCGTCTAAAGCGGCTACAGGTTTCCGTCCCCTTGCGGGGAATTTGGAGTGGAACTGGCAGCGTCTGCCTTCAGAGCATCTGCCAGGGCATCTAGTTTCCGTCCCCTTGCGGGGAATTTGGAGTGGAACACGCAATGCAGTCAGCAATGTTTCGAGATTTGGCCTATGGTTTCCGTCCCCTTGCGGGGAATTTGTAGTGGAACTCCTCAGCTGGAAACTATTATCAATTCTAGCATTCAGGACGCGAATCGATGGACCTGTCT
>JBCBJS010000129.1:0-2194 GCA_038523095.1 Cyanobacteria bacterium J06626_6 | reverse complement strand
CCTATTTTGGTTTTAATTTTTTCTTGCTTACAGCTCAAATCTTCTTGTACTTTTGCCTTGGGCTTCTTGGGCTATCAGGGTATTGCCTCACTATGAGCCCTGCTTGTAAGGCAGGATTTAGGTAGTGTTTTCGAAACGTCGGCTTGCGATATAAATTGAGCGCTTGCATGAGCGCTTGGGTGCTCCAATACTGTCCGTCATCCATTACCTTGAGAAGCGCTTTTACTTGATCACCTACTTGATCTACTTGATCGCTTACTTGATCGCCTGATTCATTTTGGGGTTGAGCAAATGTCTGCTGGCCTTGATAGAGTGCATCGCTAATCACCTCAAGCATGAACTCTATAAAAATGGTGCTGTCAGCGGCTTTATCCGCAGCTTCTAGCGCCTGATAGTAGCGCATTTGCTTATTTTTAATGACACTCTCAATGGGCAGTGAAAAAAAGAAATCATTCCACTGGCCCAGTATTAGCGTTTGCCACAGCCGTCCCATTCGGCCATTACCATCCATAAAAGGGTGGATAAACTCTAGCTCGTAGTGAAAGACGCAGCTTTTGACAAGTGCATGCGATTCTGAGGCCTTTGTCCATTCAAACAGGTCTGCCATGAGTTTAGGGACACGCTTTGCTGGCGGTGCCATGTGCACAATTTGTCCATTTTTCTGAATGCCTACACCGCTTTTGCGAAATCTACCTGCCTCCGCGAAAACGCCTCCCATCAGCTGACCATGCGCGGTTAAAAAGTCAGCGCTACTTGCCTGATCTAGGCTTGGTAACGACTCGTATGCTTGAATCGTACCTTTCACCTCTTGAATTTCTCTAGGCTGGCCTAGGACTCGTTTACCTTCGAGAATAGCGGTGACTTGCTCTATCGTTAGTGTATTGCCTTCAATGGCCAGCGTACTTTGAATCGTCTGGATGCGATTTTGCTTGCGTAGCTGTGGCGAAAGCTGGTTGGCTTGCCCATCGAATCGACCAATTTGCATTGAAATAGCACTAATGAAATTGGCTCAATAGGGGTTTCAAGGAGCTAGCTAAGCAAGGTGCCCAACAGACTATCAAGCAAGGCTTTGCCCCTTTTTCTAGCATTGTGAACGAACTCGAAGAATCCTAAATAGATCGGCAGCTTCTCTTGAGAGATGCCGCGATGGGGTCTGAGCCAAGAGCGCAGCAGTGACCAGAATCCTTCCATCGTGTTGACATGGACTTCGCAAAAGCCGTCGCCGTCTTCATCACGGGCATATTCTCCAGCACTGTGACAAACGCTCTTATGAGTGTAGCCCCAAGCCTCAAGCCTGGCATAGATGTCGTATTCATCGGTGTAGATGAGTGTACCAGCACTCACCGTTGCCTGAATAATCGGTTTGATGGTCTTCTGTTGAACATTCGCAAGCATTTTAATCACCACTTCTCCACCGCGTTCAATCATGCCGAAGATCGGCGGCTTCTCTTTTTCGAGCGTACCGCGTCCCCGAAACCCTTTGAGCTTACGCCGCCGCCCTTTGCGGCCTTTTTTTTAACTTGCTCAGGTTGGCCTTTGTAACCTGCGGTGACGTAGACTTCATCGAACTCTACTGTGCCTGATAGCTGTACTTCTTGCCGTTTATCCGCCACTGCTTGGCGCAGTTCACTCGTCATCTGGTGGACGTCATCTTTGTGCAGGCTCAACTCTTGAGCAATCTGGCGATTCGAAAGATTGAGCCCCATCAGATACAGACAGGCCATCCAGGTTTGCAAGGGCTGATGGCGTCCAGCAAAAATGCTGCCCGTCAAGTCGTCAAACTGACGTCCACAGTCGCCGCAGACGTATCGCTGCCGAGCCGGGTGCGTCTCATGTTTGCCTCGCTTTGTTACCGATGCAGACTCACATTCAACGCAACAAACGCCGTTGGGCCACCGCAGTTGGCGAACTGTCTCGTAGCATTTGTGCTCGTCTATGAGTCTCGAAAGCGTTAGCATTGGAGGCGATGGGTGGGATGCTATTGATTTCACGCTAACGCGCACGATTCAACTGTGCAACCTCCCAGAAACAGCTATTGAGCCAACTCTTTTAGCTCATTGCTACTGAGATCGAGCGATTCTAGGTTTTGGAGCTGACCGATGACCTCAGATAACTCTTTGGCTCAATAGGGGTTTCAAGGAGCTAGCTAAGCAAGGTGCCCAACAGACTATCAAGCAAGGCTTTGCCCCTTTTT
>JBCBJS010000128.1:0-2310 GCA_038523095.1 Cyanobacteria bacterium J06626_6 | reverse complement strand
CGGAAACAAAGCAGTTGATTGACCATGCTCGGACTAACCCTCCGCCTTTCGGAACCATTACCCCGCAAGGGGACGGAAACCTTGCGATGAAACGAACCCTACCCGGTTCGACCTTCACCCTTTCGGAACCATTACCCCGCAAGGGGACGGAAACACACTCATGTTTTGGACCACCCTAGAATACGTAGCCTCCAACTTTCGGAACCATTACCCCGCAAGGGGACGGAAACAGGCGCATCGCTGACATGGTGAGAGCTGCCACTGAAAAACTTTCGGAACCATTACCCCGCAAGGGGACGGAAACTAGACGACCTTTAGGTTTTTGCGGTCGTCTTCGTAGACGTCTTTCGGAACCATTACCCCGCAAGGGGACGGAAACCTACCTACTACTGGATTATCATTAGGTAAAATTATTTCCTTTCGGAACCATTACCCCGCAAGGGGACGGAAACCTAGTAGTAAAATCTACTTTATGCCAATTCCTATAAGTATCTTTCGGAACCATTACCCCGCAAGGGGACGGAAACTTTAGGTCACTAAAGACTTGCTTAGGGTCATCTAACTTTCGGAACCATTACCCCGCAAGGGGACGGAAACTCTAGAGACTATAGTATACTATGGTATCATCACTATAAACTTTCGGAACCATTACCCCGCAAGGGGACGGAAACCAAACGCCAGTGCTACGACACTATTTTTGAGCTCTTTCGGAACCATTACCCCGCAAGGGGACGGAAACCGTAGCATTGGCTTTGTTGGTATATCCGGCCCACTTCCACTTTCGGAACCATTACCCCGCAAGGGGACGGAAACCATCGGCGGGATCAAGTCTCGTATCCAGGCGTTCACTTTCGGAACCATTACCCCGCAAGGGGACGGAAACGGTTAGCGCTCGGCCTCTGCATCGGGGCCGTTCTCTTTCGGAACCATTACCCCGCAAGGGGACGGAAACCTTTGCCCTGAGAGTTAACAATATTATTGGCTTTTATTCTTTCGGAACCATTACCCCGCAAGGGGACGGAAACTTGCGCCAGTCAACACGCTCAACTGGTGGGTAACTGCTTTCGGAACCATTACCCCGCAAGGGGACGGAAACTGTTCGTGGGTGGATCCGCGAGATTGATATCAATGGTGAGGCTTTCGGAACCATTACCCCGCAAGGGGACGGAAACCAGCCACAACAGCCTCGCCACCCTGCTGGTAATACCTTTCGGAACCATTACCCCGCAAGGGGACGGAAACCATAAAAGATATTCATTTCAGTTGTTGGTAGTTTTACTTTCGGAACCATTACCCCGCAAGGGGACGGAAACCACCTGCGACGGCGACGGCGTCGCGATTGTGATTGATCTACAACTTTCGGAACCATTACCCCGCAAGGGGACGGAAACAGTATCCAAGTAGACCTTAAACACGCTCAAAGTCTTATACTTTCGGAACCATTACCCCGCAAGGGGACGGAAACCTTGCCGAAGTATCCTGCACCTGCTTCTATGCGATCCTTTCGGAACCATTACCCCGCAAGGGGACGGAAACATTCATCGATACCTGGGCCAACCACGACATCTGAACCCGCTTTCGGAACCATTACCCCGCAAGGGGACGGAAACACACCTGCTGTTTTGTTTGAAATGTTCATAGCTTCTTTCGGAACCATTACCCCGCAAGGGGACGGAAACAAGCAGTTTCCAGTCTGGCGCTATGCCTTCGTAAGACCTCTTTCGGAACCATTACCCCGCAAGGGGACGGAAACACAAGTACTCGAAGAAATCGGTGTACGTTTTATTGAAACTCTTTCGGAACCATTACCCCGCAAGGGGACGGAAACGGAACGCCATCGACCCAAAAGTCAATGTCCTGATAGCTTTCGGAACCATTACCCCGCAAGGGGACGGAAACGTTACTAGGAAAAATTAATGCGTCGCCATTGTTCCTGCCTTTCGGAACCATTACCCCGCAAGGGGACGGAAACCTTAAGAACGAGTACTTTAGTAAGGAAGACTATCAGCTTTCGGAACCATTACCCCGCAAGGGGACGGAAACCCATTTGAGTCGCTAAATGTATTGAAAGAATATGTTCAGATCTTTCGGAACCATTACCCCGCAAGGGGACGGAAACCAAAAGATTCAGAATGAACATCGAGACTAGATGACTTTCGGAACCATTACCCCGCAAGGGGACGGAAATCTTACCATCACAAGCCGATTCTAAAAGAGCTAAATACTTTCGGAACCATTACCCCGCAAGGAGACGGAAACAGTGTCGAATTACTGGATAATCCCCCTGTGATATTCTTTCGGAACCATTAC
>JBCBJS010000127.1:0-2519 GCA_038523095.1 Cyanobacteria bacterium J06626_6 | reverse complement strand
GCAGCGGGAGAGGCGAGCGCTCTAGACTTGACGTTTAATAGTCCATCGCTTTCTGGTGCTGGCTATGGAACCCCGCTGTCGAACGAATACCTAATCATCGGCGTGGATGATGGCAATAAAGCGATTACATATTCGAATGCCGAAGCTGGACAGCAGTCCAATAGTGTTCCTTCCACAGGGGACCAAGACGACGGTCCTAGTTTGGGTGGTAACACAGTGATACTCCCAACTGGCAATAATGCAGCCGCAATTGATCGCTTCAATGCACCTCAAACCCCAAATCCAGTAGATTCCAGCCGGGGCCCCAACACTGAACAGTTCTTTGATGGCAACATGGCCGTTATTGACCCTCAGGGGCAGTTTGTCATCGAGAATGTCGATATTTCTGCCGATAATGGAGTTGATTGCGCCTCAAGCGCAGCGGCCTGTGATGGCGGATCATCCGGTTCAGAAATTGACCAGACAGACAACAACAACTTTGACTATCAGAATTTCGGTGCAGGCAATAACGGGGTCAATGGGTCCACTAATTTCTCTGATCTAGTCAACGAGCTGGATACAGCTGTAGAGGCGATTCAGGCATTTACCAACACTGGCACTATTACAGAGAGTACGCTTACTGGACAAAATACCGTTACCTTCAGTTCAGGTTTTCACGTCATTGACATCAATCCGGGTGGTGAATTCAAGCTCGACAACGCTGCTCTAACCATCAAAGGTACTGGTAACACTCAGGTTCTGGACAGTGCGAAGTTCGCCTTTGAGTTTTAGCGCTAGAAAGAAAAGAACATCCCACCACCTTTGGGTTAGGGAATGTCCGAAACTGGCTGAAATAGCAAAGCATCAGCCGGTTTCATTATGGAGATACCTGAGCGTATTGAGCAAATCGTTTTAACGTTGCGTCCAGCTTTTAGCCGAGCCGCCACGTATGAGTGGTTTGTGCTGTTGCTGTGGGGTGTGCTGTTAAGCGAGCAGTCACCAGCCGTGAGCAGCTACGTCAATGGGATTGGCCTGAGCGAGGGCTATTACCATCAAGCGCTGCATTGGTTTCATTCAAGCGCCTTCAGCATCGACCAGTTGTGCTATCGGTGGGGTGAATGGCTGCGCTCTAGTGCATATAGCAAGCGGTTGCGCGGCCAACTGGTGTACGTGGGAGATGGCATCAAGGTGGGCAAAGAGGGACGCCAGATGCCGGGGGTCAAGGGGCTGCATCAGGAATCGGCAGATGTGCATAAACCCACTTGGCTACGGGGTCATTACTTCAGTGCGCTGGGCTTGCTCCAAGGGGGAGGGAAAGCGCTATTTGCGGTGCCGATACACCTGAAGCTGCATGATGGGATTGAGCCTGCCAGGGTGGCACCAGATGAGCGGACATTGGTCGATAAGATGGCAGACCTGTGTATGGAACAGATGGCCCCAGGTAGCTATGGCTTGCTGGATGCGTACTATGCGACGGCAAAAGTGCTCAAACCATTCCGCCAGCAGGGCCTGCATTTGATTAGTCGGGCCCGCATCAGCACCGTTGCTTGTGCCGCCTTCTGCCGGGGCACCGGCAAACAAGGACCCGGTCGTCCTCGAAAATGGGGTAGTCAGATCAAGCTCAAAGACCTGTTTGCCCCAAAAGAGCACTGTTCCAAAGCCGCCGTCTGGCTCTATGGCAAGTCCGTGACCGTACACTATCAGACCTTTCTGTTTCACTGGGATGATGCCGATGAACTCGTCCTGTTTGTCCTGACCCAGTTACCCTGTGGGCGACGGATAATTTTGCTCTCTAGCGACATCAACCTCACCGGGACTGAGGTCATCGAGGCTTACGGATGGCGCTTCAAAATTGAGGTCACCTTCCGCACCCTCGTCCTCCTCCTCGGCGGTTTTGCCTATCGCTTCTGGCTTCAGTTGATGGACCCCGCCTCCCGCTGGCCAGAACGCTTCAAGTTAGACGATTATCATCCCTTCGAGCGCTTGCTCATTGAGCAGAAAGTCGAAGCCTTTGAACGCTTTGTCAACCTCAATGCCATTGCGCTCGGGCTCCTGCAGATCCTTGCCTTGGAGATGCCCCAGCAAGTTTGGGCAAGCTTCCCCAGATGGTTTCGTACCTTGCCGAAGCATGGCTATCCTTCTGAACAGATTGTTAGAATCTCTCTACAGCAGCAACGCGACCGCATTTTAGCCGAAAGTACGCCACAGCTAATTCTCGCTAAATTGTTGGCTAGTAAAATCGAGGCTTACAAAAGCACTGATACACCTAAGCCTAAAACTTCATCCCTGGTCGAAAACTTATGACTGTCCAGTCATCTTGGTCCAACGTCGAAAATTCTTGACTGTGGGGGCGGAACAGGTGCCTTTAGCCTGGCACTGTTGGATAGTCTCAATCAGCCTGCTCATGTTACTGGCGTCGATATTTCTTCCCTTATGTTGACCCATGCACAACAGATTTTGAGCAATCGCTGCAAATCTCTCGATTTGAGATGGGGGGATATCAGCAGATACCCTTTGCCGATGACTCCTTTGATGCGGTC
>JBCBJS010000126.1:0-2890 GCA_038523095.1 Cyanobacteria bacterium J06626_6 | reverse complement strand
CCACAGACGCAAGTACAGCTGTGCATCGTGCATCTGATGCGCAATTGCATGAAATATGTGCCTTGGAAGGATAGAAAAGCCGTGACTGCTGACCTCAAGCCTATCTACCAGGCAGCGACACTCGATGAGTCAGAAGCTGCGCTCGATGCCTTTGCTGCCAAATGGGACGAGACTTACCCAGCCGTCTCTCAGGTCTGGATACGCAACTGGGAGAATGTCATTCCGATATTCGACTACCCCATGGAGATTCGCCGAGTCATCTACACCACCAATGCGATTGAGTCGGTCAATCGCTCGCTGCGCAAGGTCATCAAGACCAAGGCCGTCTTCCCCAGCGAAGATGCTGTTTTCAGGCAAATGTACCTGGCGCTGAACAACATCTCGAAGAAGTGGAACAGACCGATTAAAAACTGGCGAGCAGCCTTGTCGCATTTTGCTATTCTGTTCCCAGAACGCTTTTCCGTTTAAGTAAAAAAGCGCTTACACAAAATTAGAGACACTCTCCCCAGTCTGAACTAATGGCATCCACCTTTATCTTGTCAGGGTTAGTATTAGAAGAGTCAGCCATTCAACGGGTTCTACGCATGGATATTTTAGAGGAGTCAGTCACTTATCAGCTGATAAAGCGCCAAGGGCTAGAGCAAGGGCTGGAACAGGAGCGATCGCTCATCATCCGTCAGCTAGGCCGCAAGGTTGGCCAGCTCCCAACCAATATAGAAAATCGGGTTAAGCAGCTATCTTTCGCACAGCTAGACCAGCTCGGCGAAGCCCTACTGGATTTTGCCAGTCTGAACGACCCAACAAAATTTCTGAGCGAAGTGGATATCAATTACGCCGACGACCCTGATGAATGACGCGCGGATTTCTGTTGCAGCTGACAGCGCGACAGTTCCTCAGATTGTTGTTTGTTGTATGTCTTCTGGATGATAAGTAGCTCTTCCACGTAGGGGTTCCGACAACTCTCGCAAGGCTTTATGAGTGATAATTCTTGGGTAAGTTTAAGAATTATTTTTTTCATTCACTTCGTGTGAGAAAAACTAGTGAAATCCTCGTAAGCTATAGAGCTACCATAGGAAAGTAGAAGAGTGTTACAGTTTCGGTCTGAGGGCAATAAAACAAACTCGAAAACCGGTGTCGCTGTAGCGGCCATCGCGCGGTGACCAGCCGCGGTTGGCAGCGCGGCAACCCCTCGAACTGTCGAGCCACGAACCGCCTCGCAGCACTTTACGCTTATCAGAAGATTCTTTCCAAACATCTCCATTACTAGGAGCGCCTTCATAAGAATCGTGCCAGCTATCTAAACACCATTCCCATACGTTTCCGTGCATATCATAAAGGCTGAAGATATTTGGTGAAAAGCTTCCAACATCTGTGCTCTCTTCTCTACATTGACCTTTTGGGCCTTTGGCATAGTTGCCAGGGCATGTTTTGCCCTGATAACTAAAATCGGTTCCTCGATAGTTTGCAAGTTCCGTCGTAATCGTTGAACCAAAGTAAAAGGGTGTCTTTGTGTTTGCACGGCAGGCATATTCCCACTGCGCTTCGCTAGGTAAAGTGTAGGTCCATTTAGACCGCTGCGAGAGCCGTTGACAAAACTCTATGGCCTCGTCCCAAAACACTTGCTCCACTGGACGCTGCTTGCCCTTAAATTTGGCAGGGCCTGCTTCTAGGTCTCGCTCTACTTTGTCTAGGACAGCGACTGCACGCCACTGCGCCTGCGTCACCGCATACTTCCCCATCCAAAATTCAGGCACCGTTACTTCATGCTGCGGGTACTCATCATCACTAGCACCTTCTTCGCCCGGCACTGCCCCCATCATGAACTTGCCGCCCGGAATACGCAGCATTTCTAAGGTCACCCCATTTCCTAGGTCTTCTGTGTAGCATTCTGCTTCGCCAGATATTGTTTCAATGACATTACCGACCTCATTGACCCGCACCGTTTCGAAGCAAAACTTAGGGTAGAGTGAAAGCTGTTCTTGTTTACCGCTATGAGATTGCGCATTATTCTGACTCTGTGGCGTAATTGTGGGAAGCGATGGCAACCAAGAGCCTATGATCTTCTTCTCGACCGGCCGTACGTCTTCATCTCTCAGATTAAACAGTTTCTGCAAATCTTCAAAGTCTTGAATAACCTCCGCGTCGAACAGATTACCGTCCGCCTTCTCCTCCTCCAGTGCTTCTGCATAAATTGCCAGATGCTTCTGTTTTTCCCGGTAGGGCTTAAGAATTTCTTCTTCAATTGCCTCAGCCTGCTCCAGCGTCAGCCCCAGCTGCCCGCGCCAATAAAGCAAATCTTGCTTTCCTGCCGCACTCAGTCTCCCCCTTCTCAGCTTCTTCTGCACCCGTTTGCGATAGCGCTGTGCATTGTCCACCCGCGCCCGCGCGATCAAAATGTCGTAGCCCTGCTCCCCATTAAAAATTGCAGGCTTCATCACCGGCGCGGCCACCCTCACCTGCGCCATCACATACTCATGCCAGTGCAGCGCCGAAATAAAGCTTTCTCCATCCGGCGCAGCTCCTCCAGTCTTTAACCCCTCCACCAAGTAGCGCGTATATACAGACAGAGGTTCGCCTTCTTGCTCCAGCGCATAGCGAGTTGAGGTAGAAGCCGTCAGCACGCACCAGCCCCTATCACCAGAATCTTTAGCGCCAATCTGCGCTTCTATATCAATGCTGGTGTCGTCCATGCCCGTCAAGCCATTGGCAAACGCAGCGCCATAGCAACAATCTAAAACAATCACCTTACGCTCAGCATAGGCATTGCCCACCACACGCTGAATAAACTCTCCCTCCACCGCCGTGCCTGGGTTCAACTGGCCATTTTCAAAAAGCTGCGTCTGCGCCGTATGGAGAAAGCTTTATTTCGGCGCTGCACTGGCATGAGTAT
>JBCBJS010000125.1:0-3101 GCA_038523095.1 Cyanobacteria bacterium J06626_6 | reverse complement strand
TCGATCAAGATTGTTGAGTACAAACGGCTGGTGCTGATTGAAGCACCCACCTTCCTGCTCTCGCAAATATGTATCTGCTGAAACGACGCCAAGCATAGATGCTACGTTAGCCACTTTTGACTCGGCTATAAATTCGAGGCTGTAGTCTTGGCGGAACTGACAAACCGCAACGCGATCGGCCTTGAGAAGCTTTCTGGCGTCTTTGGTGGCACTTCTAAAGATGCTTTCTTTGTCGGATGCCTGCCCAATTTTGTGACTGAGGTTAGCCAGTAGTGTTCTCTCGCCTTGGAAGCCTAGCGGCTGTAGGTTGACCTGTAGCTCGGTTGCAACCAGGTAGAGAAACCCAATCTCAGTTTCCCCCCACTGTCTAGTACTAGGCCGCAGTGATTATGACAGGCTAGGTTGAGGGTAGAGCTTAGCCAACTTGATACGAGCATCCTCCACCTTGAATAACCAGTTGATGGTGGCCCCTTCAAGATTACGTCTGTCTTCCCACGCCGCCACTTCTTGCGTGAGTTGTTCAAACTCAGGAATGCGTCGATTCAAGCACTGTCGTGAGAGCACAGAGAACTCACACTCAACCATATTCAGCCAACTGCCGTGCTTTGGCGTGTAATGAAACTGAATGCGATTGAGGATACGTAAGGCTTCATCCGGCTCAAAGGTCTTGTATAGCGCCGCCGGTGTATGGGTATTGAGATTATCTAGAACCACTTGAATTTCGCTCGCATCGGGAAAGAGGACATCGACGAGATACTGCATACATAAGGCAAAGTCTTGGCTTTTTCGATGCTGGGTTGGTCTCATGTGTCGCCACCTCCCCAATGGCTCAAAGAAGCCGAATATATTGCAGGTGCCCTTGCGCTCATACTCATAATCGTAGCGCTCCGCGCGCCCTGGTTTCGGCGGGCGAGGTACCCGCGTTTCTCCAATCAACTGACAAGGCCGCTCATCAAAACACACCACCGGTTTGTCTGGATCGTAGGCTTGGGCATACAAATCCAGAATGTGCTCCATGCGCCAGACAAAGTCTGCGCCGACCGTCGGAAAGCACCATTGTTCTTTCAACCAAGGCTTAAGTTGTTTTTTTCGAGGGTGCGTCGCACCGTTTCACTCGATAGGTTTTCGACGACGTTGAGTTCCACTAATCGGTCTGTTAATAGCTGCATCGTCCAACGGGCTCGACCGGATGGCGGTTTACTGCAAGCTGTCGCGACGAGAAACGCTTCTGCTTTGCTGTCTAGCTTCTTTTGTCCGCCCGGCCTCGGCAATTCGTTGAGCGCAAAGTCAACATTCCCCTCAACGAACTTTTGACGGGTGCGATGAATCGTCGAGAGGCCCACGCTAAGCATTTCTGCAATGGTTTCGTCTGACTTGCCCTTATCTGCCAACATCAGAATCTGGGCTCGCTTCATCTTCCGCGCTGACAGTTCACCACGGCTGGTCAGTTGAGTCAGTTGCGTATGCTCTTCGGGCGTTAGCGTCACAATGTATTTTGCAGGCATGGGAAATAAGGAGGGCGGCTATTTGCTATGTCTAGCCTACCTGTCAAATTCTCTATGCTCAACTACTAGTCAGCTGCCAGGCAAAGGTCGGGGCGTAGCTTCTGAGCACCGCGCAAGTAGGCGTGATTGACCGACAGAGTGCTTGCGGGCATGTAGATATGGAGCATGAGGCGAATGCAGCGCGGTAGGCTGCCTTCGACGTGCATTTGCTGTAGGTCTAGAAGGGGCACGTTATCCCAGTGAGGTCGGCGGCGAGCGATCGCAGCTGGAAATACCGCGTCCAAATCCTTCGTCACCGAAAAGGTTACACTTACCATTTTGTCTGGGTCTAGCTCATTGCGCGCTTCCACCGCATCGAGCAATTCGCTCACCGCCTCTGCCATCGCCGCTACCGAATTTTCGGGAACGGTCGTTGCCCCTCGAATGGCCCGAATTGTCCAGTCCATTTGCCCGTTCACAGCGCTTTTTCCCTTGCTATCTCAATGTTTCCTTTATTTAACCATCATGGGTGGCTGATATATCCACAGCGGCACGCCACTAGTGGCAACTTCAAAATCCAGACGGGCCATGGTGGCAGGCATGTGCGCTGGCAATAGGCTGAGTGCAGAGCGATTTCCAGGTAATAGCTTGGAGAGTAGCGGCTTCTTCTCTTCAAAGGTGTAGCACTCTGCTTTTTCTGGGTCGAGCCCACCCAGTTCGGCAGCCCACCGGCGGGCGTCTTCTTCAGTGCCTAGGCGGTCTACCATCCCAAAGGCCAGTGCTTGCTCACCGGTAAAGACGCGGCCATCGGCAAATTCTTTCACCTTTTCCTCGCTTAGGTTGCGCCCCTCGGCCACGGTACGCACAAACTGGCCGTAGCTCACGTCGATCAGCTCTTGCAGAATCGTTTCCTCGGCAGAGGTCAGCGCTCTGTCAAAGGCAAGAATGTCTTTATAAGGACCAGATTTGATCACTTTAAAGGAAACGCCAACGCGCTCCAACAGCTTCTCTATATTATTTCCACGCAAAATGACACCGATGGAGCCGGTAATGGTGCCCGGATTGGAAACGATGTGATGGGCTCCTACGCCGATGTACACGCCACCCGAAGCGGAAATATTGCCGTAGCTAGCGACAATTTTGACCTTCTCTTGCAGCTTTCTAAGGGCGCTGTAGATTTCTTGTGAGTCGCCAACGGTGCCACCGGGGCTGTCGATACGTAGCAGCAAGGCGGGAAACTTCTTTTCTTCCACTTCCTTGAGCGCCTCTAATACTCGCTTGCGGGTTGCGCCAGCGATCGCACCAGAAATTTCAATTCGGGCGACTTGTTTGCGATAGCGAGGCTTAAAAGGCCAAATCATGAAATCTTAGGGTGCGCTGGGCTTAACATTACTTTAAAGTAAGTATACGCCTTGCCACGACCGCCACTGCTTTTTGCACTGTTGCTTTTTGCACCCTTGCTTCTGACACTGCGTTCAGCTTGTCGCCGCAGCTCGCTTTCCTACCCCGCCGGAACGAATGGATCCTCGCCCCGCTACTGCCAACGAATCGGCTAATGAACTGGCCAATGAACTGGCAAAAGACTTGCTCAATGGTGGAGCCGCTGAAGAAAATGAG
>JBCBJS010000124.1:0-3504 GCA_038523095.1 Cyanobacteria bacterium J06626_6 | reverse complement strand
AAGAGAATATTGAAGAACCGTTTGCTTTTCCGCTGTTTTCTCCTTTGACTTTTGATCTGACGGTTCTTCAATATTCTCTTGGGCCACATACTGCTGCCCGGCCCACCGCACATAATTCGCCAGCCCGCGATGCTCTACAGCGACTCCCTTCGGCTGTCCTGTTGAGCCAGAGGTATACAGCAAATATGCCAGCTGGTCCATTGCACCCAGGCCCAGCAAGTTGTTGTCTGGCTGTTCGCTGAGCGCTAACGTATCGACTGAGACAACTGTCAATGCTCCACTCCCAAGCGCAGCCAATCGCTCAGACATCGCGGCGTGCGTCAGCAGCCACTGCACCTGCGTGTCCTTTAAAATGTACGAGATTCGTTCGTCTGGATGAGCGGGATCAATAGGCACGTAGGCACCCCCCGCCTTTAGCACCGCCAAAATAGCCACCAGTATTTCAGGCGATCGCAGCAAGCAAATCCCTATCGGTGTTTCTGCGCTCACGCCCTGACGACGAAGGCAGTGGGCGAGCTGATTGGCCTGAATATTCAGCTGACGATAAGTCAGCACTTTCTCCTCGCAGGTTACAGCAATCGCATCGGGCGTGTTTTCCACCTGAGTTTCAAACTGCTGAACCACCGTCTCAATTACACTTACTGGCTGACAGCGACCCAGTGACATTAAGTGCGATCGCTCATCCTCACCCAAGAGTTCAACCGCCGCAATCAGCTGATGCCGATCCGCCAATATCGCATCCACCAGCGCCAAAAAGTGTTCAGGTGCTCTTTCCTGCAGCCGCCGCTCAAACAGCGCCTCATTAAAATCAAAATGCAGTTGCAGGCTCCCCCGCCCGTCAAAGTCATGCACCTGCAGCCGCAGATGGTGGCGCGGATCGCCCGCCCCCGGATGAATCCACTCAGACTGCACCGAGCAACCAGCAAACCTGGGTAGCTGCGCATGAATAAAATTCAGCACCACCGTCACATCGTGCTTAGGTGCGAACTCACTCGCTCCCGGCTCAGCATGTCGCAGCAGCGCGCCGCTTGCCGCATTCACCTTGCTGAGCAACGTCGCAAACGTCTCGCTTTCATCTACTTCCGCCAGCAGCGGAAACAGTTCTATAAAGACACCCAATGTCTCCTTTAACGCCCTAGTCGGTCGTCCGTGGGCAGGCGTCGCCATCGCCAGCGTCCCATTCGTCTCACTCACCCGATACAGATAAGCAAACAAAATTCCCGCCACCAGGTTAAACAGCGAAAGCGCAGGGGTCAACGCCGTCGCCTCAGAAGCTAGCGCCAACGCCTTCAGAGCCGCCGTTCTCTCCGGCCCCAGCTCACAGGAAACTCTTCTTGTCTTTGTAGGCAGCTGCGCAGACATCCGCTGATACAGCGCCACTGGTTCGGGCTCTATCTGTTGCCAGTAGCTTACCGCTCGCTCCGAAGGAACCGGCAACATCACCGACGCGTAAGCTGGCAACGCCAAAGCACTGTCCAAATCTTCTGCCACTGAGCGCTGATAAAAATCACCTACCGTTTCAAACAGCAGCTTCACCGAAGAAATATCGGTAATTAGATGGTGCTGATTGAGATACCAAGCCACGCAGTCTGGCCCTAGCCGAATCAGCGCCACATCAAACAAACGCTCAGACAGGTCAAACAGGGTTCGGCTCTGTGCCAGCGCCCAGTCTCGCATCGCCACAGCAGGATTCTCCCGCCCGCTAAAATCTAGCACCGGTATCGAGTAGTCAAGATACGTCAAAACTCTTTGTCGCGCGCTTCCCCCAACCTCCTCAATAACAGTTCGCAGCACATCGCTACGCGCCACCACCGCCCGAAACGCCGCCTGCAAGCGATCCGTATCCAACTCACCAGTCAGCACAAACAGAAACGCCATATTGTACAGCGGAGACTCTGGAGCCAGCTTTTGACCCATCCACAGCAGCCGCTGAGCTGTCGTCAGCTCCAACAGCGCAGCCTGTTCAGTTTGAGAAGCGTAGAGTGCAGCCGTCATAGTTCTTACAGGCTCCTAGCAGCGAGGTAGTCATCAATCGCCTTAATCGTCCGAAAGTTGATGATCGTAATATCCGACTGCGGCACCTTACAGGCAAACCGCTCCTCCACAAAGGCCACCAACCGCATCACCCCCATCGAGTCAATAATCTCCTCACCCAGCAGGTCATCATCGACTTCCACCTGCTGTCGATTGTTGAGCAAGTCTTCGCTCACAAACTGCTTGAGAATTTCTTGATTATCCATTTGAGAAGGCATGACTTAAGCCACGTAGAGATAAAAGATATATAGAGATAAAAGAAAAGTGAGCGAGCAACAAAAACAACAGATAGAAAACAACTAGCACAAAAGTACAGTTAGGACAGCTCAGCTAGGGAGGGGAAGCCTGCGCAGCCACCTTATCCGGACTGAGCACGGCTCTCTTCTGCAGCGATCGCCGGTCAATCTTCCCCGTGCCTGTCCTAGGAAACACCGGTAAAATCTCTACGCGCTGGGGCACGGCATAGCGAGGCAGTCGAGCTGATACAAACGTCAATAGCTCAGCCTCTGAAAGCGTCGCCGCTGGCTTCAAAATCGCCGCTGCCTCCACCCGCACGCTCCCCACGTCAGCAGGCACCGCGTAAGCAGCGGCTTGCTCCACCTGCTCGTGCGAGACCAAAGCAGCCTCTATCTCATCTAGCTCTACTCGATAGCCTCGCATCTTCACCTGTCGGTCTTTTCTACCAACAAAGTGATAGTTATCACCGATTCGCTGCACCAAATCTCCCGTCCGGTAAAACACCGCGTCCTGATAGGTAATCTCCGTCCGATAAAAGCATTTCTCATTCAAATCCGGT
Source organism: Cyanobacteria bacterium J06626_6 (assembly GCA_038523095.1). GTDB lineage: Bacteria > Cyanobacteriota > Cyanobacteriia > Phormidesmidales > Phormidesmidaceae > Phormidesmis. The sequence continues at coordinate 674 of JBCBJS010000124.1, read as the reverse complement.
CGCTGCCAATAGCCCTGCATCATCGTTGGCGTTCTCACCAACAGTTCACCAATTTTGCCGCTGGGCACCGGCTCGTCATACTCATCGACAACAATCTCTTCCGCATTCGCCCAAATCTTCCCAATCGGCGCGACCTCATCCGGCGCAGATTCACCTTCAGCCAAAGGCGGAACGTGGTAGTAGCTACACTGATTAATCTCCGCTGGCCCATACACATTGCTGAACCTTGCCTGGGGCAGCTTCTCCATCAGTCCATACATGTACTTCGCCGGATAGGGTTCACCGCCAAACAACACCCACCGCAAGGCGCTCAAATCTCTCTCTTCGAGCGCCCCGCGCAACAACAGCTGAATCAGAGCAAAGGGCACCGAATACCAGATCGTCATCGACTCATCCTGCACCAGCTGCGACAGGCTAGCCGGTAGCTTGGTGTAGGCCGCAGGGATGATCACCGTCGTCGCGCCCACCAGTGGCCCCGAGAAGTAGTCCAGCGTAGACATATCAAAGTGCAGCGGCGAGTGATTCCCCAACCGGTCTGTATGGGTCAGCCCGTAGGTAGCCGCCGCCATCTTTGCGTAGTTTAGGCCGCTGCGATGGGTGTGCATGATGCCCTTTGGCGTTCCTGTGGAGCCAGAGGTGTACATGATGTAGGCCAGGTCTTGCTCCATGGTACG
>JBCBJS010000123.1:0-3522 GCA_038523095.1 Cyanobacteria bacterium J06626_6 | reverse complement strand
TCCGGATGGGGTTTGCTGGCTGCAGGTAAGGGATGCTGAGGTGGCATCGCAGATTGTGAACTTCGCGGGGGCGTATCTGGACCTGAAGATACCGGAGGGACTGGCGCTGGCGGCGCAGGTGGCCTATTGCTGGAGTCACTGGCCGGGCAGTGGGCGGGTGCTGGTGGTGTATGACGATGTGCCAGAGTATAAGAAGGTGAAGGGCTTGTTGCCGCCGGAGTCGGGGCGGTTTCAGGTGCTGATGACGACGCGGAAGCAGCGGCTGGCAAGAAAGGTACAGTCTTTTCAGATTGAGGTGCTGAGTGAAGAGGATGCGCTGGAGCTGTTGCGGCAAATCGTCGGAAAAGAGCGAACGGACGCGGAGGCGGAGACGGCGAAGGCGATTTGTAAATGGGTGGGTTATTTGCCTTTGGGGGTGGAGTTACTAGGCTGCTACCTGGAGGAAAATCCTGAATATACTTATCAGCGGCTATACCAACGGCTAGAAGAGACACGGGTTAAGACGCGGGCGCTGCAAGCTATCTACGATGGCATGACAGCTGAGCGAGGCGTGATTGATGCCTTTGAGCTGAGCTGGGAGAGACTCTCTGCACTAGGGCAGAAAACGGCTGGCTGGCTTAGCCTGTTTGCCCTAGCGCAGATTCCCTGGGCAGTAGCGGCCTCTGTTGTGTCAGAAGATAGGCAAGAAGCACTGGCATATGCCCGCAATGAGCTGATTGCTCGGAGCTTGCTACAGCGGCCTGCGCCGGGGATGTTTCAGCTGCATCAGCTGGTGAGAGAGTACTTTCTAATAAAGCTAGATCAGCGAGAAGATGCCGATGAATTGAAGAAAACTTACTGCCAGCTCATGGTATCTCTGGCACAGCAAATGCTAGAAACACCAACACGGGCGCTGCTCCAAAGAATGACGCCTCTGATGCCCCACATCGAAGCAGCAGCAATACGGTGGCCAGCATGGCTAAGCAATATAAATGGAGAACTGATGTGGCCATTTTTTGCGATGGCTAGCTTTTATGAAGAACAGGGAGCCTACACACAAGCTGAATGCTGGTATAAAAAGTCGATTGCTATCACCAAAAGCCGCTGCGGCGAATCGCATCCCGACGTAGCCACAAGCCTGAATAACTTAGCTGGACTTTACAAAATTCAGGGACAATACAGCGATTCGGAGACGCTTTATCAGGATGCCTTAGCGCTAAGGCGAAAGCTACTAGGTGATGAGCACCCCGACATAGCCACAAGTCTGAACGATTTAGCCCTGCTCTACACAACTCAAGGCCGCTACGACGAAGCCGAACCACTGCATCGAAATGCGTTGTCGATCCGCCGCAAACTGCTTGGGCAAAAGCATCCTGAGGTGGCGACAAGCCTCAACAACTTGGGTTTGCTTTACTACAGTCAGGGCCGCTACACAAATGCCGAGCCTTTCTATCGCGATGCTTTGAAGCTTAGGAAAAAACTATTCGGCAAAAACCATCCCAACGTCGCCAACAGCCTGAACAACTTAGCTGGGCTCTACGAAAGTCAAGGAAACTATAAAAAAGCAGAACAGCTTTATCGCAAGGCTCTAGAAATGAGGCGCCATCTGCTTGGGAACAAGCATCCTGATGTGGCGACAAGTCTCAATAACTTGGCCAACTTGCATAGCAAGCAAGCTCAATATTCAAAAGCTGAACCGCTCTACGACGAGGCCTTAACCATAAGGCAAGATTTGTTCGGTGAAGCGCACACTGATGTCGCCAACAGTCTTAACGATTTGGCATATCTCTACTCCAGCCAAGGTCGATACACAGAGGCTGAACCACTTTTTCATAAAGCTTTAGCACTCAATAGAAAACTGCTTGGCAACCATCATCCCGCTGTGGCCAATAATCTGAACAACTTGGCCTACCTCTACTCCAGCCAGAACCGCTACACGGAAGCTGAGCCGCTATTTCATGAGGCTTTAGCGCTCTATCGAAAACTGTTTGATAACGGTCATCCTGATGTTGCGGTGAGCCTGAACAACTTAGCCGGGCTCTATTCTAGTCAGGGCCGGTATGCAGAGGCCGAGCCACTTTTTCAAGAAGCACTCGTTCTCAGTCGTAAGCTGCTTGGCGATGATCATCTTGATATGGCCAAACAGCTAAATAACCTGGCCGGATTTTACTTCGATCAAAACCGCTATGCGGATGCTGAAGCGATGCTTTTGCGGGCGATCGCAATAACCATAAACCACCTTGGTGAGCAGCACTCTAAGACACAGGCCCTCATAGACTCTCTTCTGGTATGCCTTGCTGGCGCTCTAAAAGCCGGAAAAGAAGGCCAACTATCCAATCACCCAGCAACTCAGCGCTATTTAGCACAGTTGCGTTTGGGACTGCCTGTCTCTAAATAAGTAAAAAAAGGCGACCCATAAGGATCGCCTGGCACTAATAGGAGTGAAAAATGGCATGACTGAAAAAAGAACGAGGCTAGCTAGCTGCCGCAGCCGCTCGGCGAGTGGGCCGCTTGCGCTCGCTTTTGCGAACACCGCCGGCCATCTCATACTGAGTGCTATTTTTACCAAACTTCGCAGCTACGCAGATCAGCATATGGTCTGAGAAGTCGGCAAGTTCGCGCTCAGCGTCTTCAACGGAAGACTGCAGCGCATCTGCCTGAGACAGCATCTGATTGTATTCGGAAAGTAGTTTCCGAAGCTCGGCGGTACGCTTGCCGTAGTTGGCAGTGGTGTAGCCAGAGCCGAGATCGAGCTTTTCGCTGATCAGCTTGATGCCGTCTAGGCGACGCTGGGCTTTTTCGAGAGTGCGGGAGCCGCGTTTTTGGCGTGGCATATGAATTTCCTATAGTAGATGTACAGCAATAAAAGGAACCTTCGCGGGGCAGCGAAGTTTGTTTTCTCTAAACGATGTTCCGCTGGTTTTAGAGTGTCCGTTTTGCAACAGAATTAGCTAAGTGTTTTTTGGGATTTTAAGAGGAAATGTTTTAACAGGCTCCGTGGTTACGCGAAGAGCGCTTGAGGGCGAGTGCAACAGAAAATACTTTTTAGAATTAAGTAGTGTCGATGAGCCTGCAACTCATTTGTTCTACCCGCCCCCCCAGCAAACAAATCCACCAAGCCCGAAGTAAATCCCCTCTGGAAAACGCCGTAATGCAGCCAAAGGGATAACTAAACTGTGTCCGGGGCGCGCAGCGACGGGGTGGGTGACGATGTGTAGCGCCAGCGGCTGGCTCTTCCTCAGGGGAAATGGCGCAGCGACGGGGTGGGTGACGATGTGTAGCGTTAGCGGCTGGCGCCTCTCCGGAAGGGTCTCTGCAGTGACGGGGTGGGTGACGATGTGTAGCGCCAGCGGCTGGCGCCTCCCTATCTACAGAATCGGAGAGCAAGCGCAAGAGATCGACTTCGGGGGCTTTTCGCCGCCCCCGCGCCCCTTCGAGCAGGGTGGGGGGCCACCCTACAACCCCCCAAAGGGGGTGGCTGATGGGAGGAACGGGGTGGGGGGTGGCCGGTGGGGGGTTCAGAATTTTTTGCAAAAATTCTGA
>JBCBJS010000122.1:0-3651 GCA_038523095.1 Cyanobacteria bacterium J06626_6 | reverse complement strand
TCTGCTCATGAATTACTCCTGGGTTATTTGAGTATTTCAGAACTTAGCCTCCTGTCCAATTTTTGGGGTCCACTATAAGCAACCAACAATATCCAAAATCTCTTTACGCCTTTTGGCGATGGCGATCCGCTAAAAATCTGTACGTTGCTCGCTCAAACGCTGCAGTTGGGTACGTGCGATCGCCATGAATTATGTCTGAATATGGCAACCACTCAGGCGGCTAAAGCGATTGGCCTGCACAATCATCGAATCGCGGTGGGCTGCAATGCGGATTTAGTGATTTTGGATGCGGCATCTGTATCGCAGGCGATTGGTGCAGCTCCAGTGAGTCGAACGACAATTAAAGCGGGGACGGTGGTTTCTGAAGTTGTGAGGGAGCAGCGGCTTGCGTTTGCGTAGGATTCTTTTTAATCGGGGTGTGTTTCTGCTTGCTGTGTTTGTTGAGGCTCCGTCCTCAATTTTGATACTGCTGACGGAATATATCTGCATGACGCTGGCTCATTTGCAGGCCCCTAAACCCGCAATTCTTGGGGCTTTGAGGCAAGACGCTCAGAAATTTATGGCTTGCGATCTACATATTTTGAAAACGTGTTTAGCTATGACTGCTAACATTCGATTGTATTTTCCAGACGAAAACGAGCGATTTTATAAATTTCGGCGAGCGATCGCGCCACCTCTTCTTCTCTCTCTGATCCAACCCTAGTTTCCATAGCCGCAATCACATCCTTCACGCTCATTCCTTTAACCGCAACGACAAAAGGAAAACCAAATTTCTCTTTGTAGGCAGCGTTCAACGTTTGAATTTTCTGATAGTCTTTGGCATTTAAGCGATTGAGCCCTGCACTTGCTTGCTCTTGAACAGAGGCGTCTGCCATCTCAGCTTTTGCACCCAGTTCAGGATGGGCGCGAATGAGGGCAAGCTTTTCGGCAGGTGACATGCGATGTACAACTGCGACCATCTTTTTGTGAAGGTCATCAAGCTTTGTAAAAGGGCGAGCCGTCCAGGCAGTTTTGGCAACTGTGGGCGTTTCTTCAAAGATGTGACCAAAGCGTTGTACAAACTCAGCCTGTGTCATTTGGTTGATCGCTTCAATAGAGTTGTTCAAAAGGTTACCTCACTGAGTGATATCAGTTTTAGCGTTGTTGCTTTGTTTTTATGCTGAGGGTTGCGACGCCAGCTGTCACAAGTGCTATGCCTAGCATCTGTTGTGATTGTAGGCTTTCTTGTAGTGCGAACCAAGCGAAGAGGGCCGTTAGGGCTGGGGCACTGGCGCTGATGAGTGCAGTCAGAGAGGCTCCGATTAGGCGAATGCCAGAGTTGTTAAGGACGTAGGCAATGACGGTAATGAACGCAGAGAGTATCGTGACTAAAAGAATGGGTGGCCATGCGATCGCAGCTACCTCGATAGCTGGCATAAAAAGAAGACTGACTCCGCCTAGTGTTGATACGACAACAAAGGTGACTAGAGAAAATGGAACGGGGTGAAGGGGCTGGCGATGATTTTGTGCTCTATTACTGTTTGATGTTGACGGCTGAAGAACCAGCTCTGCGAAGATGCCATAGATGCCAAAGCTGAGTCCAGCGATAAGGCCACCGAGGATACCAAGCGTTGGGTCAGAGGGTACTGTTGTGTCTGCGGCTGCGCCCAGGGTTGTGAGAATGACGCCGAAAAAGATGACGAGCGTAAGGCCTAGCTGGTAGGCTTGGGGACGCTGCTGTAGGAAGTACCAGGCAAGCAGTAGGGTGATAGCTGGGTAGATAAAGAAGGTAGCGATCGCAACACCTGCAACCACCTGACTCAGCGAAAAATAAAGGGCAGTGAGTCCAACAGACAGGCAAGCGCCGCTACCAACGACGTAGCAGAGCAATCGCAGATCTTTTGTGAGCTGTCGAATGTTGCTGAAAGTTTGGCGATGTAGACGCGGGGCAACGATAGCGAGCATGACGGCCATCAGTGCCATGCGCATGGCTAAGAGCATGATGATATTGCTGAATTGAGAAGATAGCCAGCCGCCCATACGGATGTGACCGAACAAATCGCTGGGGACAAAGAAGAGGCGGGATATGACGTTCTGTAGCGCGAGAAAAACAGCGCTGAGGAGCACTAGAACAATTCCGAGCAAGATCTTAGAAGAGAGGGGATTGTTCGGCGCGTTATGGCGACTCATTTAGTGAAGTCGTGACGATGCACAAACTACTTTAGTGGCTACAGTGTATCGGGATAGTGACAGGCGACTTGATGATGGTTGCCAATAGTTTGCAGCTGAGGTTGAACTTGTTGGCAGTAGTCATCACCTTTTGGACAGCGACCGTAGAGACGGCAGATGTTTGGAGAGGGATTGATTGGGCTACGGGCTTCACCTTCTAGCGGAATGCGGTTTGGTGAGTCGGTAAAGCTAGGGATAGCAGAGACTAAGGCCTGCGTATAGGGATGATATGGATGACTGAATATAGCTTCGCTGGGGCCGGTTTCGACCAGTTTGCCGAGGTACATTACTAGGATGTGATCGCACAAAAGCCTTACCACATTTAAGTCATGCGAGATAAACAGATAGCTCATATTCAGCTGCTGTTTTAGCTCCGCGAGTAGGCGTAGGATGACTGCCTGAACAGAAACATCGAGGGCGGAGGTGGGTTCGTCTAAAATCAACAGTTTGGGATTGAGGGCAATGGCTCTGGCAATACCAACGCGGGCTTTTTGGCCGCCAGAGAGCTGATGGGGAAAGCGGCTGAGCAGCTCTGTAGGGAGTCCAACAAGCTGAGCCAGTTCATCAGCACGGTTTTTGAGCTGTGATTTGGAAGCGGTTGGACCCAATCGCTTAATCGGTTCGGTGATAGTGTCGAAGGCGGTAAATCTGGGGTTGAGGCTGTCGGTATGGTCCTGAAAGACCATTTGCAGCTCGGCGCGGTAGGGACTGCGAGAGAACATACCGACGGGGATTTGGTCGATAGATTTGTTGTTGAATAGGATTTTGCCGGAGGTGGGTTCTAGCAGGCGAGCGATGAGGCGAATGAGGGTGGATTTGCCGCAGCCAGATTCGCCTACTAAGCCGACGCTTTCACCTGGTTGAATGCTAAGCGTAACGCCATCTACCGCGTGAAGCTTTTGTGCCTTTTTCTGAGGCGAAAACCAAGCGGTTGATCCAGATGAAATAGGAAAGTGTTTGGTCAGCTCCGAGACTTGTAGCAGTGCGCTATCGTTCATCACTCATCCTTCCTCATTCATCATTCCAAGCGGATGCCAGCAGGCAACCTGATGGTCTGCCGTCATCTGTTGCGGTTGTAGCGGTGTGGTTTTGCACTTTTCGGTGGCGCGATCGCATCGACTGATAAACCGACAGGGCGGCAAGTCTTCACGGCGAAGATCGGGCAGGTTGCCCAGAATAGGAACTAGCTCATTCAGTCCTTTGTGCGGTTCGGGGGTGGCGGCGGTGAGTTTGGCCGTGTAAGGGTGCTGGGGTGAGGCGAAAAGTTGCTGGGTAGGGGCGCTTTCGATGAGGTGGCCAGCGTGCATTACTAGGATGTGATCGCAATATTCAGAAGCCAGTGCCAAGTCGTGAGTGATCAACACGGTGGCCATCTGTTGTTGTGTGGCGAGTTCTTTTAGCAGGTTCATCACGGTGGCTTGGGTGGTGACATCCAGTCCTGTT
>JBCBJS010000121.1:0-3878 GCA_038523095.1 Cyanobacteria bacterium J06626_6 | reverse complement strand
CAAGGCTTCGATCCAGATTACACGATTGCCGATGGCGGTAGTGGGCTGCGGGCGGGGCAAAAAGCGGTGATGCCAGCGGTACCCTGCCATGGTGATGTGTTCCATATCCAGCAACAGTTTGAGCAGGTGGCTAATGGCCTGGCCCGCCAAGCAAAAGGGGCTACGACACGGCGCATCAAACTGGAAGAGAAAATTGCCCAAGCTCAACTAAAAGGCAAGATGACTCAGAAGCTGACCATCCAACAGGTGCAAGCGAAGCGCCGAGAGGCTGGACTGGTGGCTCGTGCCAGAGACGTCAAGATTCTCCTCCAGTGGTTTGAGCATGATGTGATGACCCTAGCAGGCCCAGCACTAGCGGTACGACAAGAACTGTATGACTTCATTGTGGAAGAACTCAAACAGTGCGTATTCGCATGACTTCGGCAATAGTGATGTCTGCTTCGGCACCCCTTCAGAAATGAGGCGGTGAGGCTACCGAGACAGGCAATAAAAACATCATGACATGACTTTCTTCAAAAGGGTCAAAAAGAAGTATCAAATCATCTGATCATTTGGATGATTTTGAATGAGAAAGCTGATCGTTTTTTTCAACTGATAGATGAATTTTGCTGGTGAGCTTCCGCATAGATTCGCCTTTGAGCACGAGTCTCAATGAGTCGTGAACAATGCGGTCAAGGATAGCATCAGCTAAGGTCGGTTCTTGAATTTGCTGATGCCACTGATTCACAGGGAACTGGGTAGCAAATAAACAGGAGTTCCGACGGTAGCGGTCATCCAGAAAATCCAACAATTCTCTGGCATCAGGTTTGGGCAAGGGATCTCTGAGCCATTCATCGAGAATAATCAGGTCAAAGCCAGCTAATCGCTTACGCAGTCTAGGGAAAGAGCCATCTGCCTTGGCTAGCTTCAGTTCAGTCACCAACTCAGCTGTCTTCAAGTAGCGGACGCTGTAGCCCTGCTTGCACAAGTGGTCAGCTAAGACACAACTGAGAAATGTCTTGCCTGTTCCTGTCGGGCCGACCAGAATCAGATTGAGATGCTGCATCAACCACTGTCCTTGTGCCCATTCGAGAAACTGAGCTTTCTTCAGTCCTCGAGAAACCTCAAAGTCCACATCAGCAATAGCCGCGCCAATGAAGAGCTTTGCCTGTTTGAGCCGACGCGCTAGCCGCTGTTGCTGTCTACGGCAATACTCTTTGTCTACCAACAAAGCAAAGCGTTCATCAAAGGAGAGATTGTGAAACGTGGGCTGAGCCTGCTGTTCTTGCCAAGCCTCAATGAAGCCAGAGAGTTTCAGAGATTTCAGTTGTTCGAGTGTTTGTTGCATAAGAATATCCAAGATAGAAAAGATGAAAAGATCAGCTGTAGTATTGTTGACCGCGTAGATTGTCGTGATTGAGCACAGTGGCCTCTGAAGCGTCAGAGACAATCGGCACCTCATCTAGGTGAGATTTGAGGATGGCTTTGAGTCGCCGTAGCCCGGTCATGCCAAAGGTGTTAGCCCGATGGCAAGCCAGTTCTAGACGTTTGGGCCCGTGGGTGGTGGCTAGGCGTTGCACTCCCTTGATAGAGCGGAATGCCTGCTCTTCATGGGCTCTTTTGTCAAAAATGGCACTGACCTGTTTTTTTGTCGCAGGACCGATCTGTTCGGCCCAAGCGAGAAAGCGTTCCTTGGATTGACGCTTGTAGGCCCAGTGTTCTGGCGGCATATGATCTGGCAAGGTGCTATGCCGATAGCCAGCGCTGGAGCGAGGATGAGCTGCAATCCGACGATGGTCAAAGAAGACTTCAACAAACTGTTCGCTGACTTTGACCTCGACCGTGCGACCGACAAACCAGTAGGGCACGGAGTAGTAGTGTTTGGAGACTTCGATGTGGTAGTCCAAGTTTACTTTGGCACTTTTCCAACTTGCCAGGACGAATGGATAAGTGGGCAAGGGTTTGAGGGCAGGCTGGTCGGTGCGCTCGAACAAGGCGCGTCTGGAGAGACCATAGCCTTTCATAGTCCGATTATTGAGGGCATTTAACCGTGTCTGAATCGCCTCGTTCAGGGTCGTAAAACTGGTGAACTGCTGATGGCGCATCGGTGCTAAAATTTGACGCTCGACCGTTTGCACTGCTTTCTCGACTTTCGATTTGTCTTTAGGCTTTCGCACTCGTGCGGGAATGACAGCCACGCCGTAGTGTTCTGCAAAGTCTTGATAGCTGCGGGTGATACCCGGTTCATATCGGCAGGGTTCTGTGACACCGGACTTCAAATTGTCCGGCACGATGGCGGCGGGGACGCCGCCGAAAAAAGCGATCGCGCGTTGATGAGACCCAATCCAATGAGCTATTGCTTGACTCTCTGTTGCTTCGGCATAGGTGTAGTTGCTCGCACCCAGGCAAGCTACGAAGATTTGGGCATCCGTCACCGCTCCACCACTCGGCTCTAGGACGGGTATGGTCAGGCCGCAGTAGTCAACAAACAACTTGTCACCGGGCTTATGAATCTGACGCATCGATAGATTCTGTGTCCCTTTCCACTGGTTGTAGCGACGGCAGAATTGACCGTAGCTCAGCGTCCAATCACCCCGGTCTAGCCCCTCTTGCCAGAGCAGCGCTAAAGTTACACCTTTGTGGGACAACTCTTTGTGGACATCGGCAAAGGCAATCTCCTTAGCTGGCACTGGTGCACCTGTCTGTTTGCCGAGTAGGACTTGCGCCGCGCTGTCGCTCAGCTCACAGAGCTTTGCATAGCTCAGCCCTTTTGCATCTGCCCGACGTGTATAGTCTTGCACCGTAGAGCGAGCCACGCCGCAACTACGCGCAATCTCCGTTTGATTGCGACCTAATTCATGCAGTCGAATAATCTCTCTAAATTTCACCATGGGCAGTAATTTCCCTTGTTGTTTGCGGGGCATCGAGGTTGTTCCTAGCGAGCATCTTTTGCTCTCTAGCAGAACCGATAACCGATTGGAAAATTACCTGTCGAGATAGGCATCACTGGCTGCCGAAGCAAACATCATTTTGGTGCCGAGGTAAGCATCACTGGCTGCCGAAGCAGACGTCATTTGCCGCCGAAGCAAACATCATTTTGGTGCCGAAGCAGACGTCATTTTGCACGTAAACTCAACACTTCTCCTAGCTCCCTCCTAGCTTCCCAACTAGATGCTAATGGTGCTGAGTATGATGATGACATTGTGATTGGTTTAGGGGCTTATCCTTCAGCTAGTCGGAGACCAAGCAATAGAGGAGTTGGTAAAAGAGATATCAGCGCTGACTTCTCCTCTGGTTCATACCAAGTTGCTAAGACCCAGTTCTACTACGATGAGTCTCCTGGTGGTTCTTATGACTTCACACTGCTACAGAATGGCTCTGATGCTGTTAATGTGCCTTCACCATTCAACGGTAGAATCGTAGACGCTCACGCTGGCTGTACAGTTGGTGATACTGAGTGTGGTGGCAGATACGGTAACTACTTAGAGGTAGAAGATTTAGATACTGGTGTAAGGGCCTTCATCGCTCATTTAGGTAGTGCTTACGTACAGGAAGGAGACGTCGTTAGGCAGGGACAAGCAATAGGCAAACAGGGCAGCACAGGCCGCTCTAGTGGTCCTCATCTGCATGTTGAGTGGAGTGATAGCAACGGTAATAGAATCATCGATAGAACGCTAACTGAACCACTAATGAATGACTACCTGAGTTTTATTGAGCGTGGTTCTTTCTTACCTTCTGAGGCTGGTTTAGCGCCTACTGCTCAAGCTTCTACGACTGCACTAGGCGGAGGACTGCCGGAACTGAGAAATGATGGCTCATCTTCACTCCCTTCTACTAGCTCAGGTGTACCATCATCAAACTTCAACGGAGTCCAACTCAGACCTAGAGAACAATATGTA
>JBCBJS010000120.1:0-3882 GCA_038523095.1 Cyanobacteria bacterium J06626_6 | reverse complement strand
TGCATCGGAACGTTCCTCTGGGCTAACTCTGAGGCCACAGTCTTCTAGCAGTTGAGCAGAGGTACTGTCCCAACTATCGGAAGGCTCCTGACAATCGAAGTTAGCGCGAATGAGGCGAAACTGGGGATTGTTGTCAGTCCAGCGCAGGGTCAATAGCTCCACCAGTGCGGTTTTACCGACACCTGCAATCCCCGTGATTATGAGCAAGCGGCAAGCCTTGTTTATCTGAGTCAGCAACGATTCAATTAGCGATTCACGTCCGACCCAGTCAGGGTCGTAGGCATAGAAGTTGCTGGTTAGCGGCTCAGCTGCCAGAGCTTCACTCACCGGATCAGCCGGGTTGATCAGGCTACCGGGGTCGAGCGTCAGCGCTTCGCAGATTTGCTCAAACTTTGCCACTGAAACGTTGAGCCCGCGAAAAAAGTTGTTAACGGTGGATAAGGCAATCTCTAAGTGACCTGCCAGCGCCCCCTGGGTCAAGAACCGGTTTCTTTGCATCGCCAGCACAACGCTTTGCTTGTGATCCGGATGAACGCAGTATGAGCGGGGCATGGGAGTGGGGTGGGAGAGTTTGGTTGGATTTTAGCAGGAGCGTAGGAGGTGGCGGGGAGAGGGGGTGAAGGGGAGGGAACGAACTCGGGCGTGAACTCAGGTATGAAGTCAGGTCTCACTCAGGTTTGGGCTCGGGTAGCCGGTTGACAGGATGTGACTGTCGATGAGTTCAGAGGTTACATGCGAGTTTATAAAGAACATCTCAATGCCGCCTGGGGGCTGGTTCAGCGGGGCAGTCCAGCAGCCGGGGTCGACGGGGTTACGGTCGAGCTATTTGGCAACGTGTGGCAAGAGCAGATGGTCTCCCTGCGGCGACAGCTACAGCGAGAGATCTATGCAGCCAGTCCAGCTAAGGGCTTTTTTGTCAGAAAGAAGAGCGGCGGTCAGCGGCTGATCGGCCTCTCGACGGTGCGAGATCGCATTGTGCAGCGCTATCTACTGCAGGGAATGTATCCCAAGCTAGAAAAGGCCTATTACGACAGCGCGTTTGCCTATCGGCCAGGGCGATCGATCTATACCGCCGTCGATCGGATTATGGCCCGGTACCAGTTTCAGCCTGCCTGGGTGGCAAAGGTCGATATCCAGCAGTTTTTCGATAACTTATCGTGGCCTTTGCTGATTCACCAGATGGAGCAGCTGAGGTTGCACCCGACCTGGATTCGCCTGGTGGAAGAGCAGCTGAAGGCGGGCGTGATGCTAAGTGGACAGTTCTACCGGCCTAACAAGGGGGTTTTGCAAGGGGGCATTCTCTCGGGGGCGCTGGCGAACCTGTATCTGACCGAATTTGATCGTCGCTGCCTGGAGGCCGAGATTCCGCTGGTGCGCTATGGCGACGACTGTGTGGCCGTATTTCACAGCTACTTGCAGGCTAGCCGTTCGTTAGAGCTGATGCACGACTGGATAGAAGATCTCTACCTACCTAAGTTTTGCCCAAATTAACGTTAACATGCTCTGATTTGAGCAGTTGAGATAGGCCATGTATCCAAGGTCTGACCAGGGTGTCAGCCTCATTTAATCGAATCTCAACCAATCGTCCTAGCTCGTCGAAGCAGAGTCGCCCTGTGGTGGTGAAAACATCTCGCATCAGCCGGACAAAGCCAATCTGCTTGCGCATCGGTTGGTCTTGGGTCAACCAGCCATTGGCCCAGACCAAGACGTTGTGAGCTAAGGCATTGAGCTGAGTGAGCATCTGTTGAGCTTCGAATCGCTTTTTGTTACGCTTTTTGATGCCCAAGGCCTGATTATCTTGCTTGAAGGAGGTTTCAACGCCTCCGCCCCGCTGGTCGTAGCAGAGCACATAGGCAAGCCAAAGCTCGGCAGGATTCTCCAGAATATCCAGTTCAATCTCCACCAAGGCCGCCACCTCATCCGGGGCCAGATTCGTAACCAGAACGCCAATGGCCCACTGTCCGTTGTTTTTGCGGCAGCGTACTGCAATGCGGACGACCGGTTGACAATAGTCATCCTGGCTTGGCGTCGTCACCAACCCAATTTGTCGCCCTGGCTGAAAGGGGTCATCGGTCCACTGAGCGACGCTGCCCGCCAGCTTGCGTGCTCGTTTCGTCGAGTAGTCTTTGGTCAGTACTCGATAGCCTCGTGACAACATCCAGTTAATATCTTTGAGACTACCACCCCCACTATCGACTCGAACCAGGGTACGTGCTCTATGCTGAGGCGATTGTTCGAGTTCTAAGGTTTTCTCCGCCGCTTGCAACAGCGGTTGCAGAGCCTTCGTTAACTGCACCGTCCCGGCAAACGTCCGGTCTGTAACCACTTCGTTGTAGCGAGTGGCTAACACCCGGCCTAGCTGGCGACCTTGGCGGTTGCGCTTGCCCGCAAAGTAGCCTTTCGTGGCAAAGGCGGCTTTCGGGCCGCAAGGGTGACCGCTCATGTCCATATCCAGCACTTGCAACGCTTGGTCATAGTCATGACGGTAGCCCTGGCTATGCTGCCGATAGATCTCATCCATCGCACTCTGGATTTGGTTGACGTTCTGCGCATCACTCGCATCCAATGTCTCTTGGATCACTGACTGTTCAGCACAGCGCTCTCGTCCAAAGGCTTGCTGCAAACCGCTGTCACTGCGCACCAGTTTATTGACTTCGACCAGGCCACCTGCACCGCACAGGATACCAATAAAGCCATCATAGAGCTTTTCGCTGGGGCTATCCTTCACCGTCTTTTGCTGGATCTTCACTTGATCACTAATCGGGCCAAACAGGTTCAATCCATTCAGTTTTGCGCCGATACCGGCTAGGAAGGCGCGAGCGGACACGGACTCGTTGCTGGCGCTGGCATCATTCAAGACGGGGGGGTAGACTCTAAAGCATTCATTGTGGTGAACCTTGGGTATTTCTTTGCTTTCTCAAGCGTTCATCACTTTTCCTATTCTGGCAATACTTCCAGCGCTTTTGGCGAGGGCATCGTGCCCCTTGTTTGGCCTAAATTTAGGTACTTAAGAATCGCTTACTCAAGAATCGTTTGCCGTACGGTATGGTATCACGCGCGTTTGGGGTCGATAATAGCCGGGTGCTCACTAAGTGGGGTGCCCAAAATGAACGATGTTTTTCGAAAAGTGTCGTAGAACGCTTCGCCCCATTCGCGAGCGGCGTTCATGCACAGCTTAAGGTACTCGGTGTTGGGTTCAAGCTTCGTGTTGATCCGGTGCGGTTTCCCAACGTAAATGTAGATGTCAGACTGCGTGGTTATGACCTGCCCATCGCTGAACGAAAGGATGCGATCTTTGGCTACAAGGATGCGATTATATCCACGCTCCCGTTCGTCAATCGCTGCATATGCAGACGCTGGAATACCTGACACTAGGATCGCGTTGATGAATGCTTGAGCTGTTCTCGTAACTGTTAAGACCCCTCGTTTGTTCCCAGTGCCTTGCCGCCATGACGGTTCCTGACTGAATGAGCGTTGAAAACCCAGCACGGTTGCGGGATGCAAGTTAGTCGTCAGCAACCCTTGTCGTGCTAGCTCTTCGATACTCATCAGGCTGCCATATGCGATGACACTAGACACAAACCGCCCCCTACCTAACGATCCCGTTCATCTCGAAATTCTCAGTTTCTCAGGGTCAAAACACCCGATCTGGACATAGCCAAGGCCTAATCACAATACCCCTTTACCGCATCCATCAAGATAGCCCCACAGAAATTGGTGTCTTTAGTCGTCACGTTGTAGAGGCGAGCGTGACGCAAATTTGCGCCTTCCAAGTTGGCATTGTTAAGGTTGACTGATTCTAGCTCAGCCCAGCGCAGGTCGGCATTGCGCAGATCGGCTCCGGCTAAGTCAGCGTTGCGCATGCGAACCGCTCTTAACCGG
>JBCBJS010000119.1:0-4150 GCA_038523095.1 Cyanobacteria bacterium J06626_6 | reverse complement strand
CCAGCCTATCTTTTCTTCTCTTTGTATGTCGAACCCTGCAATTCATCGGCGGTTTGGCCTTTGTGTCACCCTCTCAGAATTGCTGCACAGTTTGCACCAGTCCACTGGTAGCTCCCTTGTGCCAGAGCTGCTGACGGCTACGACTGTAATAGTGAGCCTCCCCCGTCTCCATAGTTTTTAGCAATGCGGCTTCATTCATATAGGCATGCATCAGCACCTCACCAGTTGCCACATCTGTAGTGACGATGGGGATAAGGCCGTGGGCGTCAAACTTAGGAGCCAGAAGCATCCCTTCTTCGACGGCTTCGACCGAGGTACGGGTAGCAAAGGGTGATGACATATCACAGAAAAATGAGAATGATAATCATTATTGCATGCTGGGTGACAAATTTTGCCCCTGTGAGGTGCCGAGAATTCCCTGCAAGCTTGACTATCTCTTTTTTGCAGACGCTCACGCCGTATTAGCAAAAAAGGGTTGGTTCCCGATAGGAGTCAATTCAGGTCAAAGCCATTCATCGACTAACTTCACCAACACTTCATCTTCGTATCCGTGCTTTCCTATAAATTGAGAATGATAATCGTTTTCAATTTATGAGATTACGCATGTTTAGCAATCGCAGAGCTCATTTCTCAAATATCCCCTCAAGCAATGGTCTGAGCGTTCAGAAGAATTCGGCATGGAGGGCTGCCAACTGGTGCGTTTCTCTTGGAGTAGGCGTCACCTTGAGTCTAGGGTTGGCCCAAGCCGCATCGGCAGTTACCTTCCGAACCGAGTGGACTGGGCAAATTTTGGGATACAGCGCAGAGGGCGCTTTCAGCTATGACGAAAGCCAGACCTATGCAGACGGCATTGTGCGGCGAGATGACCTGACCGATTTTGATATTTCCTTTTACGACCCAACGGGCGATCTCATCAAAACGTTTGAAGACAACCATCTCACCTACGACGGGTTTAACTTCAACTTCGACACCCGCGCCCAAGAGATTTTGCAGGACGGTTTTTTCGACGAACCCAATGGTATTGACATTGGCGAGTATATCCCTGTGTTTGACGATGCGGGTGAGTTTGTCAGTGCGACAGGACTCAATTTTTGGTCAGCGGCACCTGCCCCTGAGGGTGAGCCGATTCCCCACGTCCATCTGACAGACTTTGGCACTGAGTTTCCAGACCTGCCAATAGGGTTTGGCCGTCATCTAGACGTGGCCTTTTTCACCCGTACCCGAGCGCAGCTATTAGACGACCCTAGCGCAGGTGATCAGCTTGGGGCAAGAATGACTGCAACCAAGGTGCCTGAGCCGGGTTTGTTATTTGGGTTGGGTGCGACTGCACTACTGTTAGGTCGATTGCGTCGCTCCCATTTGATTGCGAGAGAGTCTTAATTAACGTTTCTCGCAACAGACTAGACATCTTTATTAATGTCAATCGACATCAACGATTAGAACAATCATCATGATTAGAACAGTCCTACGCACGAGCGGTAGTGTGATTATCCCTCGGATAGGCTTTGCCATCGCCCTTAGCGCTCCGCTTCTCTTTCAGGCATTGCCTGCCAATGCCTTTGTTCCCCATCGCTATCAGGTAACAGACCTCGGAAGCCTAGGTGGAACATCATCCTTAGCCTACGGGCTTAACGAAGCCGGTGACGTTGTTGGCGTCGCAGAAGACGCTGACGGCATCAATCGCGCCTTTGTTTGGTCTGACGGCACAATGACAGCCTTGCCAGACCTCGGCTTCGGGGGCATTGCCTACGATATTAACAGCAGCGGCAACATAACGGGAGCTGTTGATACAGGGCAGGACTATGCCCGCCCCTGGGATGGTCGTATTAGCAGCGTTGACAACGTTGCACTGTGGCAGACAAATCAGCAGCAAACAAATCAGCTGGTTAATCTGGGGAACCTGGGCGGCATTCCAAGAGGTGAAGGCAGAAGACTCACCGACGATGGCTGGATTGTCGGTACTGCCAGTGCGCCTTTGCCGTCTGTGCCCGAAGAAGATATTTGGCAGCGGGCCTTTGTTGCGCTACCGGGTGACGACTCATTGCATGACGCTGGGACCTTTCCAGGTGATATTCGCAGTTTTATTTTCGACTTAAATGGGTCAAAACAGGCACCTGGCTTCAGCGTCAGTGACAACCGTGGCGGTCCAGCAGCTACCCAGGCCGGGCTGTGGCAGTTTAAGCCAGACGGCTCGGTGCAATCGATTACACCGCTAGAGCCGCTCGCACCAGATCAAACTAGCGTAGCTTTGGGCATAAACGAAGCGGGTGAGGTGGTTGGCCGCAGCGCCACAGCTGAAGGTCAGAACGTCACAGTTTATTGGGGTGCGGGTCAAACTTCTCCTGAGTTGTTGCCAGTGTTATCTGAAAATCCGGGTAGCTATGTGCGAGCGTGGCAGATTAACGATAGTTCCCTAGTTGTTGGAGAGCTGCGCGACGCCACCGATGAGGAGCGGTTTGCAACCCTCTGGGCACCAAGCAATACGCAAAACAACGATGGTTGGGTCAATGTCGATCTGCAAACGCTCATTCCGGGCGACAGTGGTTGGGACCTTTCTGGCGCGTTGTCTATCAACAACTCAGGGCAAATTGTCGGTTACGGCACCTTAGAGGGTGAGCAGCGTAGTTTTCTGTTGACGCCTACAAGTGTGCCTGAGCCAGGTTTGTTGTTTGGGATGGGTGCGCTTGTATTGCTAGCCGTGCGTTTGCGTAAAAAATCTGGTGCGATTGACTCAATATGATCTGTTCACCGCTGCTGCCTCCATCCGTCGAATATGAGCTGATTTATGAGTCAGATTGCCACCTAAAGACCACGATAGATGAATCATCATCGCAGCGGCTAGCCGATTCTTTCATTCCAGACTTGAGGAGTACTCGACGAGACGCTATGTTCTCAGGGGATACCGTTGCAATCACTTCCGACAGCTTAAACTCGCATCTAGCGTATTCGAGCATAGCCTTAACGGCTTCAGTCGCAAGCCCTGCGCCCCAAAATCTACGGTGGAGTGCGTATTTGATTTCTGCTTCAGGCTGATTATTGGGATGCACCAGTCCACAGAACCCAATAACAGCGCCATCTTCTCGGTTCACCAGCGTAGACATTCCGTAACCGCGCAGCTCATAGTTGTTTTGCGTAACGGCTAACCATTGACTACATTCGTCTCTTTGAATAGGCTGACCGTCATCTACCCAGCGCATGGTATCAGCATCACTGTATACGGCGTACATCTCATCAACATCTGACGGTAACAATCTACGACAGATTATTCGCTCAGTCTCAAACAAAATCATGATGACTTCACGCTGTAATGAAGCAATAGAACTCCGTTGCTGTAAGTCTTACGATCGGTAAGTTCCAAAGCCGTTTGCTGAATTACGCCAGAAAAAGAGAGATACCTGAACCCATCAAAAAGGGATTTACCTTGAGAATCAGTTGATCAATTAAGTGATGATTAAAAAGTGAGGCACCTAAAGTCCCTCCACCACAGAGCCAAATTCCTTTACCCGATTCACTCTTCAGAGTTTTGACAAATTCGATGGCATTGTCTGCAACCAGCTCAACATTTTCGTCTGGGCTTTGCCCCATACTATGAGAAAAGAGATATTGTTTCATGTGAGAGTAAGGGCTTGCTACGCCATCCTTCAAGCCTATCTCGTAAGTTTTTCGGCCCATCAGAACTGTGTCGAAACATTTGTTCTCAGCATCAACATTCATTAAGCTACGGAGATGGGACGGAACAGTCTCGGGAAAAGTCGCAAATAAATCTGAGAAGTATTCACTCTCTTGGGAAAAACCATCGTGTGAGCCATCGGCATGTGCAATAAACCCATCAACACTACAAGCTACATAGTATGTAAGTGTTCGCATTTCCCCGACCTCCGGTAATTAGACGATGAATATATTGACAAGCTTCTTTAAGACAAGTCGCTCACGCCCTTTCGAGCAACCAGCTGGCCATTTTTCCCATCACTCTAGCAGTGACCTCTTCTTTGTCCTGCAACAGTTGATGGCCTGTCGTGTCCTCGACCCAGAAACCTTCTGTCAGCGGGCCTGAGCGATCGACAAACTTTTGCATTGCCGCGCACATTGTTCGGCAGTCTTTGATGGCATGAATTGCCAGTAACGGTACTCCAAACGCCTCAGCCTTTTT
>JBCBJS010000118.1:0-4210 GCA_038523095.1 Cyanobacteria bacterium J06626_6 | reverse complement strand
GTTACCCCTAACTCACAGAGGCGGAAATAGGCTTGCCAGCGATCTGGGCAGTCAATTTGCGTCATTGGCGCTTGGTTTGCTGACGGTTGCTTTGATGATTTTGGCTCTGAGGGCTGTGGGCTGTTTGCTTCGTTCATTTCAGGGAACTGTGAATGGTCAGATATGGCTTTGTAGAAGTTTCGACCAGGCTGCAGCACCAAAATGCTTGGCTGGAAGTCATCGACTACGAACTTTTATGAAATTTAATAATGAAATCTAGTTTCAACAGCTGCGCGATCGCTAAGAGTCAGATCAGCGGTCAAAGCTACTGGTCAGTTCGTGTTCAGGGGCAAGACGAGAATGTCGCCTAAGTCGCTGCTTATTGAGAAAAGGTGTTGAATAAAAAGTTATAACCCTTATGGGAGAGTGCTTTTAGCATTTTCAATAAGCTAATATGGGGGGACACCACTACAGGAAATTTGTGGCAAATCCGGACGTTGGGTGCTGACAAGCCTCTTGTTTAAAGCGTCCAGTTAGTCCTTGACCCGCACGCACTTGAATATTTGGACCCTCCCATGAGTAATCTGTCTGCTTTGATGATCCCTTTCGGTGAAGTGACCGATAACCCAATCGCGCTAGAGCGCTCCATTACCGGGCCTGTTTGTGAAGGTCTGAACGTAGCCTTGGCGAGCCTACAAGCGATGTACGTTCAGTATCAGAAGCACCACTTTGTCGTTGAGGGCGCCGAATTTTACCAGCTCCATGAGTTCTTCCAAGAGGGCTACGAGCAAACTCGCGAGCATGTGCATGACCTGGGTGAGCGACTAGATGGTCTCGGCGGTGTGCCTGTAGCCAGCTTCAGCAAGCTGGCTGAGCTGTGCTGCTTTGAGCAGGAGCCCGATGGAGTTTATCGCTGCCGCCAGATGGTTGTCCACGACCTGGTAGCCGAGCAGGAAATCATCAAGGTGATTCGTCGCAATGCTTCTCAGGCTGAGAGCCTGGGCGATCGCGCCACCCGCTACCTCTACGAGACAATTTTGCTCAAAACGGAGGAACGGGCTTACCATCTAGACCACTTCCTAACAAACGACACACTGGTCGTGATGAGCCAGAACTAGCATCGGTCGCGCAAATGGCTTGGCTATCAATGCCCAGATCCAAAGCAAAACGGCTATGAGGCTCTCTAACGAGGGCCTTTTTTGTGCCGCTTTGCGCAGACCGTAGCTATTCAGCCCCGGTCGCTGCCCTAGAATGCACTGTCCATATTCAAGTCTAAATAGCAATCAATGTCAACAAAAACTTGAGTAAAGTTTGTGCTGTAGTCTGCAGCTAGCCCTTAAAATTTGAACACTTTGCGTTTTTGACGTGTCTACACTCAAGACACAAGCTTCGGATGTATTCTCATTAAAGGTGGCATTAATAAAAATGCGGGCTGAGCCTGGGTTGGGCATAAGATGGGGCAGGGTCAGTGGGCGTTATAAGGCGGGCTTAGACTGATGATGGGTAACGAAACGTTTTGTTTTCAGGGGCGGTTTGTAGGTTTTGAAGTTAGCCGCAAGTCCCCCTTTCAGTACTTGCGGCTAACTACTGAGGGTAGTGACTATCGCATCAAGCTTTCAAAAAAGCTGCAGCTCATGCTGTTTCGTGATTTGACAGTGGGCGACCCGCTGCGGGTAATGGGGCGTCAGCAGGTCGATAGGCATACCGGGGAGCCTGGGTACAAGGCGACTGAGGTTATCGAAATTGGCGAGGCGGTTCTGGGTACGGCACATCAGCGGACTGCTTCGTCGGATGGGCCAAACAAGAGACCAGCTCGAGAGTTGGCCCGAATTTTGGTGTGCAACCAATCTAGCTGTCGCAAGCGCGGGAGTGAGGGGGTTTGCAGCGCGATCTCTCAGGCTTTGCCTCCCCCAGGTAGAACTCAAAGTTACTGGATGTATGGACCGTTGCAAGGCCGGTCCTAATCTGGTGGTGATGCCTGACAAAGTACGATATAGCCGAGTTTCGCCCAATCAGATCCCGCAGCTGGTCAACGAGCACTTCAATCATGAAGCGGCCAGTCAAGCGTAAGCTGGGGTGGGGCTTGCTGGCCCTGTCTGTGGGGCTGCACGGGTTGGTGCTGCGATTGCCCATGCGTCCGCTAGGAACCTTGCAAGTACCCGAGCCAGAGCTACCGCCGCCGGACGTTATCCCGGTGACTCAGCTGCCGACTGTAGCAACGCTAGAGCCGTCTCCCGAAACACCTACCGAACGGGTGTGACCTAAATATGATGTATCTTAACCAGCGAGAGAAAATCCGTACTGGTTAATTTTTGCCCAAAATTGTGACCATCTGCCAGGGGTATAGCTGAGTGTTCTTAGGCTGAGCACGATAGCAGCTCCCGTGTCTTTCCATTTCATCCCTGCCCCACCCAAACGAGCTTTGACAATCGTCTTACAGCCCGCCTCTGTCACCCCAGAGCCAATCGGTAAGTGCTGCTCAATGGCTTCGGCATACTTCATCTGATGAGCATGATTGCGAAAGTAGGTGATTGCCGCTTGCAAGGTATCACGGTTAGTTATCGAGAGTTTTTTGGGATCCACTTTCTGCATCGCTGCCAGGATGGCTTCAGCCGCTCCGCGCTCATGTTTCAGGGCATGGCATTGTTCGTCTAACCACGCTTCACGTTGGCTCAAGCTGCGTGGATATACCCCTTTGGCCACTCCCTTAAGATATTGACAAGCATGATAAAAGTCCAAAACTTGCGTGTCGGTCAGGGGCTCCAAAAAGTCCCAATTCTCTGAGGCACCATCAGCGAGTCCCTGATAATGGGCATCTGGAAACAGGGTGCGGATATGCTCTATTTCGCGAGTCATTCGCTCAAAGAAGCTGGCTTTTCCGTATTCTGGACTCGCGCCAATATAGGTCGTATGCTGCCGTTCACCTTGGTCATCCACTAAGCTAATCGGGCCCACCATCGCCTCTCGGTAATGCTCATCGCACATCAGCATACAGGTGCCATCCACGCCAAGACTGACTGTAGCGATTGGGGCAGAGGGTTTAGGGGTTTGATAATGCCATTTCTCTTCCTGCGCCAGCGCAATACTCCCAACCGTTTCTGCCAATGTCTGAACAAACGACCCGGGCAACTGACGACCATGATTTTCACCCAAGTCATTCACCACACGTGGGCCACTCATCTCGGCATATTTATGGCTGATTTGTTTAGCCAATCGAGGCGTTGAAGTAACGATGATGCGGCCATCAACTTCTAACGGACAAAAGGTGGCTCCTCCGGCACTGCTTTGATAGACGTGACGCTCTATCGATACTTTGCCGTACGGGCTTTGATAGCTTTTCGGCTGACGACCTTTGCTGGTGTAGACAACGCCGCCGACTTCCAGCGGCGAACCGTCTGTGTCAAATTGTTCTAACGCTTTGCCACTAGCAATTACACCCGCTGCATTCAACTCCGTTTGGATGTTCTCCTCGCTGACCAGCATTGAACTCGCGTACGCTATCGTGATTTGGATAGTTACCGAATTTTCATTGCTCGATACGATATAAGCACTCATTGGACCGCTACGTAGCTACCAGTAAAGCTTATGCCAATATGGACTGATTATTTCGATACATTAAAATTAGGTCACACCCCTGTCATAGAGGGCTGTGCTGGTGGTTCATCAGATTGCCCACGCATAGCTTCCTTAACTAAAGCCATGACATCCTGTTTTGTCTTCCCTATCGCCCGATCTACCAACTCAGGATGCAGTTCTAAAGGCTGACGATTTAAAATCACCGCATTGGTAGGAGACAGATTGCCCTGCCGTACAGCTTCCAATATGTCAGGAGCCAGGTTCAGCATAGGAAGCCGGTTCGACACGAAACTACTCAGCTTCATACCGAACTCTTCCAATATGTGATTTACCGTCTCTAGCTCTTTCTCATTGAAAATTCTAGAATTTTCAGTTCCTCTAACCTGGGAGTTCTTGGTGCGGTACAGTGCTGCTTTTTATAGTGGACCCCAAAAACTGGACAGGTAGCTAAGCTCTGAATCACTCAGGAAAAAAGGGAGTCATTCATGAGCAGAAAACGGAAACAGTACAGCGCTCAATTCAAGGCAAAAGTGGCGCTCGAAGCGGTTCGAGGGGAAAAGACATCAGCTGAACTGGCCAGTGCGTATGAAATTCACCCGACGTTAATCAATGGCTGGAAACGTCAGCTTCAAGAGGAAGCCAGCACCCTGTTTGA
>JBCBJS010000117.1:0-4233 GCA_038523095.1 Cyanobacteria bacterium J06626_6 | reverse complement strand
GTAAAATCGGAGTTTTCACAAGACTAATTGAGTTTGCTTTATGCAAAATCGGAGTTTGCGAGAGACTAATCGAGTTTGCTTTATGTAAAACTCGATTTGCTCGAAGATTAATTGGGTTTGCTTTATGCAAAATCAGAGTTTACGAAAAGCTAATTGAGTTTGCTTTATGTAAGATCGAGTTTTACAGGAGCATTGCTTAGTGGTGCAGAAAAGTCGTGAAAGCATTGATGCGCTGTGAGTCTCACCAGCGAGCAAGTAACGAGAGGGGGCACCCATGTGAGAAGCTCAAGTTCCCCAACTCATAGCTATCTCAATGGGTATGCCCCTTTTGTATCGTCAACTGCAAGCCCAATTGCGTCAATGGTTTCGGCCCAAAGACCAGCGGCACCTACAAGGTGTCTGTGAAGCAATTGCCTCAATCCTCCAATCTCAGAGTGCTTGTATGAGCCGCTGGTTGCCTTATCTGAGCCACCGAGACTGTAGCGCTAGAGCGCATCTGGAACGACTGAGCTACCTCCTCTACAATTCGTCAATTAGCGCTGAACGGTTTTACCAACCGCTGCTGCGTTATGTTCTACAAGCCTTTGAGCACGAGAGTGTCACCCTGACGCTCGACACAAGTGTGCTGTGGGATCACTTTTGCCTCATCGAGGTGTGCCTAGTTTGGGGCGGGCGGTCACTGACACTGTCGCAGCAGGTCCTCTCTCATGCCAGTGCGACTGTCGGGTTTGAGCATTATGAGCCTGTGCTAGCCGCAGCACAAGACCTATTGCCGGACGAGTGTAGGGTGACATTGCTGGCCGACAGAGGCTTCGAGCATGGTGCCTTGTTTCGCTGGTTGCACGAACACGACTGGCACTGGTGTATTCGAGTCAAGACCGACTTGCAGGTGACACTGCCAAGCCAACGGGTCTTGTCTGTCGGTGACTTACTACCGCCCAAGGGCGAAGTTTACTTATTCCACGAGGTCACCGTGTTGAGTGACCTCAAAGCGCACTTAGCCACTGCCGATGCCCCCACGGCACGAGAGCCCTGGGCGGTGCTCTCGAACCAACCGACATCGCTGCACACCTTTGAGCGCTATGGTCAGCGCTTTGGCGGCATTGAGCCCCACTTCAAGGACTATAAATCGGCAGCCTTTGACCTGCTCGATTCCCGGTTGCGTAACGCTAAAGCCCTCACCTGTCTACTGATGCTGCTCGACTGTGCCAGCCTGATTGCTTTGCTCGTCGGGGTGATGGTTGTCCTGGTCGGTCACTTGGCTACGCTCGATTGGCATAGCCAAAGGGGATTGAGTTTTCTGCAACTCGGCTTACGAGAGCTGGCACGCCTCATTTACCAGCACTTACCCTTACCTCAGCTCATTCCGTTGCCAACCTACAGTCCGCCACCGGCCTGCGCCTCTCGCACAAAACAGCAACAGTGGGATACCCGGATTGAGTTCGACCGCGTAACCCGTTTCTCAGGTTGAGACCGACTTAGTTTTCTGCACCACTAAGGGAGCATTGTTGAATTTTGCTTTCAGAAACTGAGCCGCATTGGACGGGATGAAATCCTCACAGCGCTGTCGCTGGTGTTGATTTTCGGATCTGCTACATAACGGTGAAGCTGAGCGGCGGTCACTATTCTTGCATCGGCCCCAAATTACACATTCCGTCCGCTCCTGCGTTATGTTAGCTGACGACTTATGATTGTTATCGCCAGACAGACGTATCAAACTCAGTTTCTTGAGATTGCTTTTGGTTTGTTTTTGTGGCTGTGAGTATTGCGGGTAAGGTGAATGGATAGTCTCGATCTCGCACCCTCGCATGGCAGCCAATGCAGGAACTCTGACTGCTGGAAACCAGTGACCCCTCAGGACTGTACCAAGCCGATCGCCACTCACCACTATTGTCGTTCACTCGCCAGCCGTCACGCTTTTCGCAAACGAAGACATTGGTGAGTTGGGTAGGGGTGAAGCGGTTATCGCGGCCCGATTGGGTAGCGAAAGTTTCCATCACCAATACGGTACCGCTGGGCACGGTGCCACTCATTTGCATGGCCTCTACCGTGGAAAGATTCACATACATTTGTCTAACAACATGACTTGAAGCCCTCGACACCTAGGTGAGGGCTTTTTATTGCGTGAGAGCAGGTTGGAATGTCGTGTAACAGGACAGGCTGAATAGTGGCTCACCCCTTACCGCGCCAAACGCGGAAGCTCCAAGGGATACGCCAATCACCGACGAGCACGTACAGCACCACCAAGTGCACTCCCCGTTTACCATTGAGCCACGGTTCTGGACGATCAGACCTGTAGTGACCCCCAAAAATAGGACAGTGCTAAGCGAGCATAAGCTAGAGTCCATAGGGGGCAATGAACATGGGAAGCAAGCAAAGAAATTACAGCAGTGAATTCAAAGCCAAAGTCGTACTGGAAGTGATCAGCGGGAAACGGACGGCGAGCGAGGCCAGTCGGGCTCATAAGGTCCATATATCCGTGATCAATCGATGGCGGAACGAGTTCACTAAACAGGCTCATCTAGCCTTTGGCGGGCAAGGAGCAGGAGAGGATACATCAGAGCGAATAGCAGAGCTGGAGAGGATGATAGGCCGGTTAACGATGGAGCTAGCGGTGGCAAAAAAAGCTTCAGAGCTGTGGGGACTGAGCGGAAGCGAATGATCATTGAGGCGCTGAAATCGGACTATCCAATCCAGATAATTTGTGACGTGATTGGTTACAGCCGCAGTCGATATTACTATCAAAGACGGGGGCAAAAAGAGAGCGAGGAGGAGACATTAAAGAGAGCGATTTCAGATGTAGCCGGTCGTTATCCTACCTATGGCTACAGGCGAATTACGAAGCAGTTGCAGAGAGAGGGATGGAGTGTCAATCATAAGCGTGTGAGCCGACTAATGAGAGAACTGGGGCTGCTGGCGAAAAGAAAGATAAGGAGAAAGCGAACAACAAATAGTATTCATGGATATAAGCGATATCCTAACTTAGTCAAAGGGCTGACTGTAGAACGACCAGAGCAAGTATGGGTAGGCGATATCACATACATTCGGCTGAGGGAAGAGTTTGTTTATTTAGCGGTGTTGATGGATGTATTTACGCGCAGTATACGGGGCTGGCATTTGGATAGAACGATGGAAAAGAGCTTGACGATAAGAGCGCTGAACAAAGGCCTGAAGGAATATGTACCGGAGATTCATCATTCAGACCAAGGCGTCCAATATGCGTCGAATGATTACGTGCAAATATTGGAGGAAAACGAGATAACGATCAGTATGGCTGGCGTGGGTAAAGCCTATGAAAATGGATTCGCCGAACGGCTCATGAGAACAATAAAAGAAGAAGAGGTTGACTTATCGGAGTATCGCAACTTTAATGAAGTGTATGAGAGGATAGAAGAGTTTTTAGAAGAGGTGTATATGAAGAAAAGAATCCACTCTTCTTTGAGCTATCTAACACCCAGTGAGTTTGAATCAAAGTGGAGGAAGGAGCAGGGTAATGTCTAGAAATGATACTGATAAGTCTAGACTCGCTGATATCTGATTTTACTGTCTAAATTCAGGGGTTCACTTCAACCCTTCGTTCTGGCTACTCAGATGGATGAACTCGCCTGTTTTCTCCAAGGTCATTAAATCAATCAGCAGACGGATGGGGAGATGAGATGGCGGTCGGTGCAGAGCAACCTGTTTCAAGATGGCTTGACGAGTCGTACGTAGCACCGAGCGCGTTGACCAGCGGTATCGATTGAGAAAACGACTGAGCGAACTGGCCGATTTCACTTGGGTATGTTCCAGTAGCGCATGGCCCTGAGCATCGAGAAATAGGGCCAAGATGGCTTGCAGGCTCGCTGCTTGATACACACTGGGCATCAAGCAGACCAGGCTGTACACTAGCCCTTGGACGTGTTTGAGGATGGTTGGCATAAACCATCTTTGTTTTTTGGTTACGCCCTTTTTCTATCTTTTTGCCCCCTGATGCAATCCTGATGCAGAAAGGTGCAAGATCTCAGTTTACCAACTATCCAAGAGAAGGTGAGCAGCTGGTCTTCTTTCCGCATGAGAAATAGCGCAAAAATTGCCCCGAGTGTCGGCACAGCTGCCCAGAATAGATGATTCGGAGGCGTATAGAGCCTATTTGACATCTTTTCTTGACTTGCAAGGGTTCCAGACAAGCCGTTTTAGGTAACGTAGCAACCATAGGGTTTCCAGAGTCAAGGAAAAACGGAAAATTCGAGGCAG
>JBCBJS010000116.1:0-4252 GCA_038523095.1 Cyanobacteria bacterium J06626_6 | reverse complement strand
GTTTAATGATTCTCTGAAAGGCTCGGCAGACGACTACAGTGTAGGGCTCGCAACTTTCACAACAACAAGGGCCTCCCTTTGCGTTAGTTTGACTTCTGTTGTGGGTCTTGGTTGAGGCCTAGTTCTTTTTGCTTCTTTTTGGTTAAGCCTAAAGACACGATGCGATGTGATTCTTGTAGGTAAAATTTCAGCTCGTCGTCTTTTGATTCGGGCACATCGTATTGTTGTATCCACTTCATTCCCCGAGAGGCTAGGTATGGTGCTGGTTTGTAGCCGGGCTGCTCTTCTAGATAGTAGTAGTTGTGCTCAGAGGTCTTAAACGTAAAAGCCGGTTTGTCAGCTTCTCCCCAGCCCCCTATCGCAAAGACTTTTCCGCCGACCTTCCACACGTGAGAGCTTCCCCACTGCACGACATACGATGTAGCAGGAAGGGCCCGGCAGAAGTCATTGAATTCTTCATAGGTCATGACTATTCCTCACGGTTCGCTCAAAATAATTTGAGTTGCAAAAATACGACGAAGGCAATGGGTTTTCAGGCTATTGACAAATAAACAGAGCTATGAGTTTTGTGTCTCCGTATCCCTGACGAATCAGTCAACTGAAAAAATAGACTAACTATTACGCTACATGTAGCGTTTTCGTATTTCTTGGAACCACTAAAATAAATGAGCGAACCGTGAGTATTCTTTTGGCTCGTTGATTTTTGAAGAAAACATACGCGATTTTCCCAACTCCTAGTGTGTTCAGTGTTCCACAGAAAGAGCAATGTTTTTATCAAAGCGCTGATGTTGTTGGGGTTGATGGTGCGGTTGTCCACAAAGATGACGCCTGCGTGGTTCTGTTCTTTTGCGGATAGTTAAGTGTGCTTTTCTCTAGTCACGGTTGGATAAATCCGATGCCCGGTTCAAAAACTGCGTATATTCTGGTTGGAACAGCAGCTTGACCGTACCGGTTGGCCCGTTGCGATGCTTAGTCAGGATAATCTCGGCGATGCCCCGGTCTGGCGTGTCGGGGTCGTAATATTCTTCGCGGTACAGCATCATGATTAAATCTGCATCCTGCTCGATCGCGCCTGAGTTATGTGAAACGATGCCATCTGCCATCCAAGCCGCTGGCCCTGGAACAGTTAGGTCGTAAACAGGCGCTTCGCCAACAAACTCGATAGATGTGATTTCGTCCCAAAAAATATCTGAGGTCGCAATCTCTTTGAGGTCTTGCCTGTCAAGAATATTGGCATAGCTTGACAGAACATCTTTGGAAGGTGCGAACTTGAAGTGAGAAGTCCCACCATAGGCAGTGCCTCTTAGAGTTGCCATGCGACGCTGAGAAATTCCCTGTTCCTTCATGGCACGTCTGACAGTATCAAAGATTTCGACGGGGATAGTGTCTTTATTTGGGTTTGAATTGTCCATAGAGAGTAGTTCGGTCTTGGCAATAGCTGCTGGCTCTGCCTTGGGACCAAAGCTTCCTACGACCTCCAAGAATCTGAGTTGATGCTCTTTGCTGGTGATGTCTACGTTGTAGCAGCAGCGGGATTTTGACCATTTCATTCGACTCAAGATGTCTAGACGCAGTAGCAGGGCCACGACATCACGAGCAAGTCGCTCGCTGACGGTAGAGAAGAATATGCGAGTTCTTTTAGTTTTGCGGTTTTTCTGATGGGTGCAGCTGATACACCCATCAGTTGCCCAAAGGTGCTGAAGGAAGAGTGCTATTTGGTCATCTGTGAGCTGAAAAATATCAACGGGAACGTGCTTTTCTGCTGATCGCTGACCGAAGAAGCCCAACTCTTTTAGCCAGCGCCCTACGCCAGCTGGATGCCAACGGTTGCCGTTTCCAGAAATCACTAGCTGATGCCAATTTCCTTTTCCAGAATGTCGGCTCACTGTGCATCCAAACGATTCGGCAGCTGTTTTGACAGCTGCGCTGTTTTCTTCAGAGGCAGTTGTGTATCGAAGTGGTTGATGTTTGACATAGCTGCCATCTCCGATCAGGTGAGCTAGCAAAACAAGCTTATGGTCAGACCACGGTGCTGCCGATGATAACGTTGGTCGGGGCATGTGATTAGCCGTTGCGATTCGGCTACCGACTTTCAGCGCGCTTACTCTTTGCCACCCATCAAGGGTATAGAGACGGTGCTTTTGGGTTGCTTTTAGCTGTCTCCCGCTGGCTGTTGTGATCTTGTAGATGGGTTTGACACCCACTTGCCATACAAGCTCTGTCTTTGCTTGGAGCAACTTACCTTGCGCATCTAAGCTGATCACGCTGGGTGTTTGACCGACCAACTCCGAGATGGGAATTCGCCTCCCGTCGGCTAGCCAGACTAGCGTATCGCCTGTAACGCACTCTCTCAAATCGGACATCATTGGACGTTTGTTGGTTCGTGACTCGACGCCTCGGCTCAGTTGGGAGAGTGTGATGATAGGCACGTTGAGTTCGCGGGCGAGGCCTTTGAGTGATCGCGTCATTTTGGACAGTTCTTGCACCCGGTTATCGCCAGAACCTTCCATCAGCTGGAGGTAATCGATCAAAATTAGACCTAGCGAGCCGCCATTTTCCGCCTGCAGTCGCCGTGCCTTTGATCGAATTTCTGTGACGCCGATGCCCGGCGTATCGTCAATGAAAATTGGCAGCTCGGACAAGGTATTAATTGCATGGCCCATTGGCCCCCATTCGTGCTGTGCTATGCGCCCAGTGCGCAGGCGACCACTTTCAATTTTTGCCTCTGCTGAGAGCAAACGATAAATAAGCTGTTGCTTCGACATCTCCAAACTGAAGATAGCGACCGGCTGCTTGTGCGTATCGGCGATATTGCGAGCCACATTGAGAACGAACGATGTTTTTCCCATTGCTGGCCTAGCAGCTGTAATGATCAGGTCAGAGCGCTGAAAACCCTGAGTCATGGCGTCTAAATCGTAGAATCCGCAGGAAAGTCCAGGGAGGACCATGCCAAGCGATCGCTGTTCAATATCTGTAAAGGTATCGGTCAGGATGTCAGAGGTTTTGGTCAGGCCCTGAGTCGGTCTCTCCTGCGTAATGCCAAACAGGGATTGCTCAGCTTGGTCTAGCACCTCTTCTAGGGGGTTTTCAGTTTCGTAGCCTAGCTGGATAATTTCGCCGCCAGACTGAATCAGCTTGCGGCGGGTGTATTTATCCATCACGAGCTTGGCGTACTGGTCAATATTGGCCGCGCTGATGGTGCGGTCTACCAGCTGGGCCAAACGGCTCTGGCCGCCGATTTTCTCCAGGGTGTCTTTGTCCTTGAGCCACGAGGCAAGACCCATGAGGTCTGTGGGTAAGCCCCTAGACTGTAGGTCGAGCGCTGCTTGATAGATGCTGCGATGCGCTCCAATGTAGAAAGCTTCTGGTGTGAGAATTTCTGTGACCCGGCCCAAAGCTTCTGGATCGATTAGAATGCCGCCAAGAATGGCTTCTTCAGCTTCAATATTCTGAGGGGGTAACCGGTCGATAGCGGGCTTGAAGCGAGGTTCGGGAGAAGCCATGAGAAAATGATGAGCGATTCATTCAAATAGCGAGCCATTCAAATATAAAAGGGCAGAGAGCCATGGCGGCTTTCTACCCTGATAATTTAACGAACGTTTGTACTACTTGCGAGCTTTGTGCGATCGCTTAGTCGGGGGCAACGCGGAGATTGATGGTTGCGGTGACTTCGCTGTGGAGCTTGATATCTACTTTGTATTCGCCGAGCTTATTGATGTCGGGCAGGGTGATATCGCGGCGGTCTACTTCTTTGCCTGCGTTGGCCTGAATGAGGTCGGCGACTTCGGCAGCGGTGACGGTACCAAAGATGGCATCGTCTTCACCGACGGCCTTTTTCACGGTGAAGAGGCCAATGGTGTTTAGCGCGACCTTGGTGGCTTCGGCCTCTTGCTTGATAGCTTCTAGGCGCTGACGCTCTTTCTCGCGGCGAATTTCTACTTGCTTGAGCACGCCTGGGGTGACGCGGTATGCCAGGCTTCGAGGAATGAGATAGTTGCGGGCATAGCCGGGCGCTACTTCTATCAAATCGCCTGATTTACCTAGCTTATCGATATCCTGGCTGAGGACCAGTTGAGTTCTTTTTTTCGCCATTGCTCTTGAGTATTACTTTTCGTCGCAGCATTGCGTGCGATCGCAGCGCAGTTTTATATCTTATTGAACTTACGCACAGGACGCAACCACTTTGGCGAATTTGAGGCAGGAGTCGTTTTTCGTATGTTCAACAATGCTTGCCTCACAGTGGCAAGGAGCA
>JBCBJS010000115.1:0-4358 GCA_038523095.1 Cyanobacteria bacterium J06626_6 | reverse complement strand
AGTGGGTTACTTACGGTTTGATTCAAGCTGAAGAATTTGGCATTACTTCCGATAATATCGATGAATTTACTGGTAGTGACGATTATGATATTCCTCGTTTCTTGGGTGAAGAAGGAACTTTGGGAGAAGACATGGGCCTCCCGAATGACTTTATGTACCGCGTGATTAGCAACGTAGGTAACTACGGTGAAATCTATGAGCGTAACTTTGGTGCAGAGACACAATTCAATCTTGAACGTGGACAAAATGCACTCTGGACAGAAGGCGGTCTGATGTATTCACCGCCATGGAGGTAGCTTTTTGGGGTTTTCTGCATATCCCCCCGAAAAGGTATATTCCACGATGAGATGCCTAAGTCTCAATCTGCTGCTTGCACGACCTTCGTCCCATCCAGATAGCGATACACACTAGCCTTGGAGAGTTTGTAATCCTGCATCAAGGTTTTGATGAGCACTCCCTGCGCTCGCTTCTGTCGCAGCTCCAAACACTGTTGCTCAGTCAAATGCTTATCTCGACCCAGCCTAACGCCACGGGCTTTAGCATTTTGGATGCCATCCATTTGGCGTTCAGCCCGGATTTCGGTTTCAAACTGGGCAATGGCTCCCAGCATATTGAAGAGTAGCCGTCCGGTAGCATCGCCGGTGTGAATGTTCTGGTCAAGCACTTGGAGATTGACCTGCTTTTGTTCCAACTGCTCAGCTAACTGACAGAGATGAAGCGTGGAGCGTGCCAGCCGGTCTAAGCGCGTCACCACCAATGTATCGCCTTCCCTAATGTATTCGAGGCAGGCTTTCAGCCGAGGTCGCTTATGGGAAGAGCCACTCCGCTTCTCCTGAAAGATCTTGTCACAATGCTTCAGTTTATCGAGTTGCACATCGAGACTTTGTCCTACAGAGCTGACCCGCGCATAGCCGACGACAGCCATGATCGCCCCCAAAGGTTTCAATAAGCCTAAGACTTTTTGAGAATCGAGTAATGAGACATGATTTGAGACACTAGTATAAGTATGTCTCAAAAGGTCTACTTTCTGAGACTATCGTAAACGACTGAACGCCCCCACGCGATTACTCATTGTTATGGCAGTGCCGATAGTGGCCTCTACCCAAAAACGTCTGCATATCCTGGGGGATGACGAGATTGCCAATCTCTATGACTTGCCTCACTTTACCCCGGAAGAGCAAAGCGAGTACTTCGGACTATCGCCTAGGGAAATCGCCGCCTTTGAGCAGTTGCATAGCATCAAGTCTCGGATCTATGCAATCCTACAGCTGGGCTACTTCAAGGCCCGCCATCTCTTCTTTGTCTTCAGCTTTGAAAGGGTGGCAGCGGATGCCCACTATATCCAAGAGCGCTACTTCCCCACGTTCCAACTAACTGCGTTTGAGCCGACGAAGGTCACGCGCCTGAAGCACCAGCGCATCATCCTTGAACTCTGCCATTACCGTATCGGCGCTGAGCCAGAGCGTCAAGCACTGAGACGCAAAGCCGAACAGGCCGCGAGGGTTTGCGGAAAGCCCATCTACATCTTTCGCGAGCTGATGCACTACCTCGAAGAGGAGCGCATTGTTGCGCCTGGATATAGCTTGATGCAGGATATCGTGGGTCAGGCCATTGCCTATGAGCAAGACCGATTGGTTGCCCTGGTGCAACGGCGTCTGACACCGTCTGAGACAGAAGCCTTAAACCGGCTGATAGAAGACGTACCAGGGCTGTACGAAATCACCCAGCTGAAACGAGAACCCAAAGATTTCAGCCTCGGTGAGGTGAAGCGTGAGATTCGTCGCAGCGATCAGATTCAGTCGCTCTATCACCTGGCCCAGACGCTGTTGCCTGCACTGGAGATTTCTGGTGAGAGTATCAAGTACTATGCGTCACTGGTGACCTACTACTCCGTCTTCCGGCTCAAGCAGCTGGCTCAGGGCACGGTACATGTGTATCTTCTGTGCTTTGTTTACCACCGTTACCAACGGGCACACGACAATCTCATCAACAGCCTGATATATAACGTCAGACGGTATGTTGAAGAGAGCAAGGTGGCGGCTAAAGAACAGGTCTATGAGTACCGGATTGAGGGTAACCAAAACCTCCAAAAAGCCGGTCAGATTCTCAAGCTTTTTACGGACGACACCATTGCCGAAACTACCCCCTTTCAAGAAGTTCAGACAAAAGCCTTTGAGATCCTAGAGCGGCAGAAGTTGGCCTTCCTCGCTGAGCATATTGCCACCCAAACCAGCTTCGATGAGACGGCTTTTCAGTGGGAGCATATAGACACTTTGGCACGGCAGTTCAAGTGCAATCTACGGCCTATCCTCCAAGCGATTGAGTTTGCCAGTGCCTCGGGGCACGCCCCTCTGCTAAAAGCGCTTCAGTTCTTGAAAGCAGCGGCTCAAAAAGGACGACCCCTGAGTCAATATCAGCCAGACTCGTTTCCCACCCAGTTCATTCCAGACGCAACCAAACGCTATCTCTACGCCTCAGCGAAAGCCGGTGGCCATCTACTGCCAGACCGCTACGAGTTCCTGGTCTACCGCTTGCTGCGAAACGGTTTGGAATCGGGCGACATTTTCTGCCGTGACAGTGTTCGCTTCCGCAGTTTCGAGGATGACCTACTCAGCGAGCAGCAGTGGAAAGCCAAGACTAAGCTGATTACAGCTACTGGGCTAACAATACTCAAGCAACCGATTCAAGCGCATTTGGCAGCGCTCGAACAGCAGCTAGAATCACGGCTGGCTCAGGTGAATCAGCGCCTGAATGCTGGTGAGAATCCACATTTTGAGACCAAAAAGCGGGGTTCAACCATCCGGTGGACGCTTCAGTCACCAGGCATTCGCGAGTCGTTCAACCATCCGATGTTCAGTGCGCTGAAGCACGTCAACCTCAGCAGCGTTCTGCATTTCGTCAATCAGCACTGTCAGTTTAGCGAGGTCTTTGAACACCGCTTGGGACGTTACGTCAAACAGAAATCAGAGGACAGCGTGCTGATCGCCTGCCTGATTGCCTGGGGCACCAATATGGGACTGGGCCGTATGGGCGAGACTTCGGATATCAGCTATCACGCCCTGGCAAATACATCTGACAACTTCCTCCGTCCCGAAACGCTGCGAACGGCCAACGACCGCGTCAGCAATGCCATTGCTGAGCTGCCTATTTTTCGGCACTACGATATTGGCGGAGCCCTTCACTCCAGCAGTGACGGGCAAAAGTTCGAAAGCCAGATTCAGACCATCAATGCTCGTCATTCGCCCAAGTATTTTGGCTTGAAAAAGGGCATCGTTTCCTACACCCTGCTGGCCAACCATGTGCCGGTCAATGCCAGAATCATCGGTGCGAATGAGCATGAGAGCCATTATGTATTTGACCTGCTGTTTAACAACACGACAGAGGTACAGCCGACGATTCATTCCACGGATACCCATGGCACCAATGAGGTCAATTTTGCCATCTTGCACCTATTCGGCTATCAGTTCGCCCCGCGCTACCGGGATATCCATGACAAGGTCAGTCATGCGCTCTATGGGTTCCAACACCCCAGTCAATATGGGGATGTCCTGCTCAAGCCGATTCGCAAGATCAATACCCCACTCATCATGGACGAGTGGGACAACATCCAGCGCATCATGGTGTCATTGGCCTTGAAGACGACCACTCAGAGCATCATTGTCAGCAAGCTGAGTGCCTACGCTCGCAGAAATAAGACCCGGCGGGCGTTGTGGGAGTACGACAACATCCTCAAAAGCCTCT
Organism: Cyanobacteria bacterium J06626_6; assembly: GCA_038523095.1. GTDB lineage: Bacteria > Cyanobacteriota > Cyanobacteriia > Phormidesmidales > Phormidesmidaceae > Phormidesmis. The sequence goes on along the minus strand of JBCBJS010000115.1, from coordinate 617 downwards.
ATCTTCTGGACTATGTCGATTCGGTTCCCCTGCGTCAGAATGTCCAACGAGCCCTGAACCGGGGCGAAAGCTATCATCAATTACGCCGAGCCGTTTCCTATGCCAACTTCGGCAAGCTTCGCTTTAAAACTGAATACGAGCAGCAGATATGGGGGGATTGCGCTCGCTTGCTGACTAACTGCATCATTTACTACAACGCCTCTATCCTGTCCGACCTGATGACTCACAGCGATAGCTGCGGTGACACGGCCAGGGTAGTCCTGCTCAGCCAGGTGTCGCCAGTCGCGTGGCAGCACATCAATTTTTACGGTCGCTATGAGTTCAATAAGCAGCCTGAACCCATTGATATAGAAGCGATTCTCCAACAGTTGATACAGCTCCCGCTCGAATGAGACTTGCTCGTCTCATTGTGGAATATACCTTTTCGAGGGGTTATGCAAAAAACCCCATCAGCAATTCCCTGAGACGATAGACCAGCATCGTCACTTCCTCTGGCATAAGCTGATAGAACCGTCTTTCTTCAAACTGCTCGGCAATGTACTGACCGAGCTGCCGGTGAGTCCACTTTAGCTGGAAAACACACTGACGCAGAGCCTCTTGATTCCGATGACGCTCCT
>JBCBJS010000114.1:0-4395 GCA_038523095.1 Cyanobacteria bacterium J06626_6 | reverse complement strand
GAGCTTGCAAGCGTTCGAGCTTGGCATAGGCTCCTCGCAGCATTGATTCCTTAGCCTCTACTTGGGAGATCAACAGATCGTATTGGTCTTGTGGCGTGGCACCGGCAGCGGTAAGGCTAGCAAAGCGATCGCGTTGAAGCCGCAAATATTCCAAGTCAGCCTGCACTTGGTCAATCTGTTGACGTTGTTCTTCTACTTCAGCTTGAGTTGCCCGCACGTCGGCTCGTAAGGCCAAAGCAGCGGCTTCGGCCTCGCCAGTTTGAGAGACGCGCTCTAGGGCATCTAAGGTAGCGAGGGTTTCGCCTGCTGTAACGCGATCGCCCGGATAAATTTGATAGTTCGAGAGCTGACCTGCCACCCGAGGATATACCGTCACCTCTGTATAAGGATAAATCGCTCCGGTATAGTTCACGCTCGCGTCCAGCTTGCCAAGACGCACCTCCTCCACCGTCACAGGGGTTGCATTAAATGCTCCATCAACGCCCATCATCTCATCATGAGACATTCCGCCCATGTCGTGGCCGTCCATACCTTCCATGCCACCCATGTCATGATCCATTCCCGACATGTCCATCTTGAACAGCCCAGTGGTTAGCAAGATGGCAGCCGTCAGTCCTGTAAATACGCCTATGCCCAGCAATGCCTTACGAGAAGTTTTCCACCAGGGTGCAGATGGCGGCTTTTCATATTCGCTGGCTGGCACTTCTAAAGGTGCGATAGACAGCAGTTCTTCATGCGTAGACTCTGGCTCCGGTATCGGTTGCGACTTGTCCGGTGGAACAGGCGGTTCGGCTGGCTTAGATGGATGGCTCATCGACACAGTGACTCGGCATAGATTAGGACTGGCAAGCAGATACTTGTCAGCGCTACTCTGAACAATAAATCGTTGATTATGAAACGAGAATGAAATTAAAGCCTGTCAGAATTGAGTTCTGCCGAAGAGTGAGCTGTAATGACAAAATATAGCTACGATTACTTAGTGTGAAAAGCGACAGTGCGAAAAGAGACCGAATATGAACAGCGAACCTCTTCCGAAAAACTCTCAGACTGATTGGCAAAGGCTTGATGCGATGAACGATGGAGATATTGATCTATCGGATTGTCCAGAGGCCACGCCAGAAATGTTCGCAAATGCAGTTGTGCGAACGGGATTATCGGCTGATACCCAGTCCGATAAGTCATTGCAGCAAGTAATGGATGAAATTGGAGAAAAGGCAGAAACGCAGGGATTAACTCCTGAAATATTGGAGGCTTTACTTCGTGATGAGTGATTAACTCGTCGCTGGTAATAGAGAAACAAGTAAATGTGTTGCCTTCTGCTAATTAGCTTGTGATGGTGAGCGTGCCGTGATGGACTCAGGTAACAGCTTGCACGATTGCTCAACCATTAACGTGTCTATCAAAGTTGCATTCAGGCTTAATAAGCAATAGCTATTTCAACTTCGTAAGATCTACCTGTATTAAGCTAACCTGTATAGGTAAGAGACCATGCTTAAACTATGCCCTTAGCCGAAATAATTCCTGCGGTTAACCAGCTTTCTCACGAAGATAAGCTGCGGCTCATTCAGGTTCTTCTGATAGCAGTCGCTAAAGAAGATGGCTGCGAGCTGTCAGTGACAGACAGTTCAGTCCAAGAAGGTTTACTTCGTCAGTTAGCAACTATAGATGCGTTCGTGTGGTCGCCTCATGATGCTCATGGTGCAGCACAAGTGTTATCCGATCTGCTTGTAGCCTCAAAAAAGGAAGAAAATGCTTAATAGCCAACGATTTCCTTTCGTTGAGCGGGTTAGTGGAACAGGGCTGTTCAGCAAAATGCCCTATCTACCGATAACCCTATCCTATGGTGCTCAATCTATAGAAACGACAGCTTTGCTAGACACAGGTGCGAGCGTCAATGTGCTGCCATACGAAGTTGGTTTACAACTAGGTGCAGCTTGGGAAAATCAAACCGTACCTATTCAAATAAGCGGTAACCTTGCTCTATTAGAGGCGCGCGGAATAGTGATTTCAGGTACGGTAGATGGATTTGAGCCCGTTCCACTCGCCTTTGCGTGGACACAATCCAGAGAAGCACCTCTGATCTTAGGCCATATGAATTTCTTTGCGGAGTTCGACGTTTGTTTTTATTCTGCTGACTCTGTTCTCGAGTTGAGGTCGCGCCCAAAGTAGAGTTCGTTTAATCTGTAGCTGGTAGTGAAATCGTGAATGTGCTTCCTTGTTCTAGCTGACTCGTAACAGTAAGAGTGCCGTCATGAGCTTTAGCGATCGCCCTCCCAATTGCCAACCCCAATCCAGAACACCCCGCTTGCCCCGCCCTAGCCGCATCCACTCTGTAAAAACGGTCAAAAATCTTAGCCTGCTGCTCGGGCGCAATGCCAACCCCCGTATCGCTGACTAGAATATGTGCCTGCTGCTGATCGCGTTTGAGCGCTATGGTTACCTTTCCGCCTACTGGTGTATAGGTAATCGCGTTGTTTACTAAATTCAGCATCAAGCGATAAAGCTGTTCTTCATTTCCAAGAACCACTACAGGGATTTGAGTTTGAAAATCGATAGATAGGGTAATCTTCTCTCTAATTGCAAAAGCGGCCATCTCTTCAACAATGTCGCTGACAATATCTTTCAAGCAACAGCCACTTTTTACCAACGGATGCTTTTCGCTATCTAGCCGAGAAAGAAACAACAAATCGCTGACTAAAGTAGTGAGTCTTCGAGTTTGCCGATCGACTACCACCAGCGTTTCTTTCGCATCTTCTTCCGATACGGACGGTAGCCCTAGCACTGACTCTACAGTCGCTCGAATAGCGGCCAGGGGCGTTCTTAGCTCGTGAGCGGCATCTGCTGTAAACTGCTGAATTTGACTGTAAGACTGGTAGATTGGGCGCATCGCTAGTCCCGATAGCAACCAGCTCGCAGTAGTGACCAGCGCTAATGCCAGGAGTAAGCCAATTAGCAAACTCCAGCGCACTGAAGAGAGGTATCGGTCGAAGTCTCGGAATGAGCGGCCTACCAACAGATAAGCCCATATTTCTTGACTGTCATTTTCTAGGGCGATCACAACCTGATGATACTCTTGACCCTGTTTATCTTGGAGTACCTGCCAGGGTTCAGAAAATGCTGATATGGGTAGGCTCTCAGGACGGATGCCACCCGTCGCTACGAGCTGCCCTGCCAAATCAACAATCCGAATATAGTAGTCGTACTGGTAAGCGTCCTGTACCTGATAGGTTGGACTATTTACTGGCCCGATGCAGGATTCACCAACCAAACATAAGTCAGGAAGTAGCTGAGAGGGAACGCGGCTGAGCTGGTCTGGGTTAGAGGCAGTTGCCTCAATCGCGTCGTGGATGGCATCGGCTGCTGATGCGATCTCGCGGTCGATAGTTACTTCGTGCGCGTGAGAAATGGCCCTGTATACGCCTAAGCCCAGCAGCGTCAAAATAGCGCTCATCACGCTTGCATACCAAATAGCCAACTGCAACCGGGAACGCCTAAAAAGCTGATTCTGGACGACTTTTTTGTTCAAACGATGGGGGAATACAGATGATGTTTCAAGGGTGAACTATGGGACAATTTATGCCGGAGGATTGAAACGGTAACCCATGCCATACACGGTTTCTATCGTGGCATCGTACTCGCCCAGCTTACGCCGGAGTAGTCGCATTTGAGCGGCAACGACGTTACTGCTCGGTTCCCCGCCAAATTCCCATAGCTGGTTGAGCACCTGCTCGCGACTAAGAATCTGCCTGGGATGCTCCATTAAATATCGCAGAAGCAAAAACTCTTTTTGGGTTAATTCAATCGGCTGCTCTGTCGACTCGCCAGGATGGATAACGGCGATGCGGCGATCGCAATCCAATAGCAAAGGCCCAATTTGAAGATGCGCTGATTTGAACTCAGGGCTGCGTCGTCCCAGTGCCCTGATGCGTGCGAGCAGTTCGGCCATGCTAAAGGGCTTCACTAGGTAGTCATCTGCGCCTGAGTCTAGCCCAGCGATGCGATCTTCTACTTTGTCGCGGGCGGTGAGGATGAGAACTGGGAGGGTGCGGTTGTGCGATCGCAACCAGTGACACAGCTCCACTCCGCTTTTTCCAGGCAGCATCCAGTCAAACACGCCCACCTTATACAGCGAAGCATCTTGCTCCAAAAGGCCCAGCGCTTCCTCGCCAGACTGTACCCAGTCCACCACGTACGACTCACGAGTCAGGGTACGCTTGATGGCTTTACCCAAATCGGGTTCATCTTCTGCAAACAGAATACGCATGGGAAACAGCTTGGTAGCAAACGATCCGAGAACTATAGGGAGTAAGCGTAAGAGACAAATATGAAACTGAAGTGAAATGACTGAAGTGGACCCCATAGACTGAACAACTTGAGAGGCCAGTTAAGTTCTAA
>JBCBJS010000113.1:0-4458 GCA_038523095.1 Cyanobacteria bacterium J06626_6 | reverse complement strand
TGTAGAATCAGCGATCGCATCGCCCGATATCCACCATAGGCAGACAGACTAATCACAACAGTCGTTGCTCCAATTATTATCCGCCGAAAAATATTTCTCCTTTTAGTCATCGGTATTCTCCTTGAGCCACGCCTGCCCTCAGAGAAGGTTGAGAAACTTGCAGGCCAGAGAGTTGCAAGACAGGCAGATCCAACACAAAAAAGAACATACTGCCTTTGTCCACATCGCTGTGGACACGAATTTCAGAGTTCATAAGATGCGCTATCTGCTGGCTAATAGCGAGGCCCAATCCAGTTCCTTCTCTTTGGTGCTGTGTGTTTTTATCCTGCTCAAAGGGCGAAAAGATGTGAGGCAGCGTTTCTGGTGAGATTCCGATGCCTGTATCTCGTACGGTAAAGGAAAGTCTGCAACTGTCTTGTGACGAGTCATCACCTGACACCTGAGGCGCTTCTGCCTGAAGTACGTCTACCGTTAAAGTGACACACCCCTGCTCTGTAAATTTAACGGCATTGCCCAGTAAATTCATTAGGATTTGTTGCAGTCGTTTTTCATCAACGGCTACAGCTTTTGGTAAGTGGGGGCCAGGTTCATATACAAGCTCTAGTCCCTTTTGGTCAGCCTGAATACGAATGATTTCAACAATGTTGAGTAATAGCGGCGTTAATAGAACAGGGGAGGGGTGCAGCTCCAATTTTCGAGCTTCAATTTTGGCTAAATCAAGAACATCATTAATCAGCAGTAACAGATATTGTCCGCTCTGATGAATGATATTTAGCCCCTTTTTTTGCTTTGGGTTGATCGATTTCTCGCGCTGCAAAATTTGGGCATAGCCCAAAATGCCATTAAGCGGCGTGCGTAGTTCATGGCTCATATTCGTGAGAAATTCGCTTTTCGCTTTGTTAGCAAGTTCAGCGGCTGCTTTTGTTTTCTGAAGTTGTTTTTTCTCAAAGACTTTTACTCTCCACAGCACCGCTAGCATTGCTAAGATCAGTACTAATACCTCGAATGCAATAAGATTTAAAGGACGGAGCTGACTTTCAATATTCTCGCGTGGAATGACCAAGGCGATTGACCAGTTAGCTTCTTGTAAAGGGAGATAGGCTACGTACTGAAGCTTGCCATCTATGGAGATAAGATCGATACCCTGCTCTTGATAGCCCATAGACCGAGCCAGCGCTGCCAAGTTTGGATCGGACGTTTCTAAAAAACTGAGTGCAGGCTTTTCTTTTGTGGACATCAAACGGGGATTGGGGTGGACGATGGCTTGTCCCGTGGAGTTGAGCGCGAAGGGATAGCTACCGTGGCCATACTGAAGCTGGTTGACAACTGTGGTCACACGATCAATAGCAACTGAGCCAATGAATACCCCTGCCGGTGAGACATTGGGCGAGTTCTCTAAGTCATCAAGATCTGTGGGGCTATTGATTGGCCAGATGGGTGAGGCGATGTTGACCTGAGGAATGCCTGTGGTGCGAGAGATGATGGGATCGCTGACAAAGGTGTGACCCTGTAAGGCCTGTTGAAAGTAGAGGCGATCGCTAATATTACTTTCAGCCAGCTCACGACGTGCAGAATTGTAGTAGCGGCCATCAGTAAATCCCATCGCATACTTAAAGAAGTTGGGCTGCTTGTCTATGAGCCGCTGCACATAGGCATCAACCTCGGATAGATCCATTCTGCGGATGGTGGGAGCATTGGCCAGGGTCTCTACTTCGGCCTTGCTAGCGACCAGCCACTGATCGATCTCGTTAACGCCCTGCTGTACTTCTAAAAAAGCATTTTCTTTGAGAATTTCCAGACTGAGCGATCGCACCACCCAATAGCAGCCAAAGGCGGCAGCAGCAGAGATCAACACGCTGCCACTAATTGTCAGCTTAAGCAGCTGTTTTCGCAGACGTCTAGGAACTTGAGAGACCGTCATGTTGAAAGGCAAGCCTGCAAAGCAGCTTGAATGCGATGAACAATGGCCTCAATATCAGCGACGGGATTAGCAGCGACTGAACGCAGCCATGTTTCGTCATCTATTATGCAAGTTGACAGCATCTCTGGCGGTAAATGAGATAACAACTCGCTGACAGAACAGTGAGTAGGACGAAAAACCGTAACCCCTGTTTTAGGCATCGCCCAGAGGGATAGCTGCTCTTGCTGACTCAGGCTTTCAGCTAGCTGATTAGCCATCGCCATTGTTCGATCTATTCTCTCGATGAGGCCCCTTTTTCCCCAGGCTATCATCGTCGCCAGCAAGGGAATCGCGGCAGCCCCTCTAGAACCCTGAACACCCACATTCGGCTTCGTGAGATAGCCACCTCCAAAGCTAATCGCCTCGTTAGCCACCTCGGGTTCTTTGAATAGAATCATGGCTGAGTCTTTGGGCTGAAAAAACCACTTATGACCCGAAATCGCAATGGAATTGGCTTGATCTATTCCCCTTAGTACAGGTGCGTGAGTTGGACTCAGGCGTAGCGGACCGGCCCAGGCTGCATCGACATGTGTCCAAGCGGCTTGGTCTACCAGTTCCAGAGAATCAATCGCACCTGTGGCGGTGGTTCCGGCGGTGAGTACCAGGCAAGCATCGGTCAGATTTCCGAGCTGGTTCGGATCGAGCTGTCCGTCTGCATTAGTCGGGATTGCTTCAAAGGGAAGGCCCAGTAGACGAGCTGCTTTTTTAACGCTGAGGTGAGCAGCAGATGAGGCGATGACTTTTTTAGCACCTTTGGCATCTCTCGCGGCCCAGATAGCTGTGATATTCGCCAGGGTAGAGCCTGAGCACATATGCCCCCCGCCCATGCCAAAATAAGGTGTGAGCCAGCTGATGACGCGTTCTTCGGCTTCGGTTGCAAAGGGGGCTGTGGCGGGGTGGAGGAGATTTTGATTGAGGCGGGCATTCCAGAGTGCGATCGCCCAGGTAATCCAGGGCGTGGGAGGATCCATGTGTGCGATCGCCAGCGGTGAATCCAGGTGCGCGGCCTTGCCAAAGACCTGGGGAGCCAGCGTTTCCAGCGTTAAAATTTCGCCAATGCCTTCTTCTGGCAGTGACTGCGGCAACGACATCGACCTTTCAGGCGGCTGGCACAGCAAATCCAGAGCGTACTCAAGCCCCTCATCTGGCCAAAAACTACTGTCCGGTGGGAGCATAGGCATCACCTTCTAACAGCCTCTGATTGTAGAAAACTTGCCTGCAAAAATATCCTCGATTATTGCTAATTATTTCTGATTCTTGCGCAGAACTCGTCTTTCCCAGAGGTGAGTCTCAACGAATGGTTTCAGAATGATGGCCTTCATGTTACAGAACCTTTAGCAAAAATGACTGTATCCTCGCTGAGAGTGATTTACTAGGAGAGGAGATATCGCCGCTAGCGGCAGCACTTTTGCTCAAGAGACGACAAGAATCAGTGATTTTCTGTCAAAAACTAGGGAGACGACACGTTTACACCTTCTATAGATTGATTAGACTAATTGATTAGTTAGCTAAGCGTCTCTCTAGGCAATCACACAGCCTTTCGTACTCGAACCTGTTCCCATCGTGAGGTGAAAGAAATTGAATGAGCTGCCCACCTCAAACGCTGGTTCCTCCAACTGCTGAATTATCACCAGTGGATACCACCGAAAAGCATGCGAGCACAATTTTGATTGTGGACGATAACCCTCGCAATTTGAGTGTTGCGGTAGATTCTTTATCGGAACTTGGGGCCACTGTGATTATTGCGCGGAGCGGTGAGAGCGGTTTGAAACGGGCGAGGTATGCAGAGCCTGATTTAATTTTGCTAGATATTTTGATGCCTGATATGGATGGCTTTGAGGTATGCCAGCAGTTGAAGCAGGATATAAAAACAAGTGCTATTCCGATCATTTTTATGACGGCGCTCTCAGATACGGTCAATAAGGTAAAAGGATTACGCGCAGGCGGCATCGACTATGTGACTAAGCCCTTCAATGTTGAAGAGTTGTTGGCGCGTGTGACAAATCACTTAAATACTCAAAAGATTATTCAAGCGTTTCAAAATCGCAATCGGGCGCTGCGGAAGCTGGTTCCTGATGAGTTTTTGATGCAACGAACTGCGCCGCCTGAATCCAACTTGCAGCAGGCGATAAGATATATTCAAACGCACCTTGGGGAGAATATTACGCTGGAGGCGATCGCATCAGAGCTGGAAATGAGCCAGTACTATTTTTGCCGATGGTTCAAGCAATCTGTAGGCATCTCTCCCTACCAATACGTGCTTCAGAAAAGGGTAGAACGGGCCAAATTTTTATTAGAAAGGCAAGAGTTGACTCCTGCTGAAGTCGCCCTAGACTGCGGATTCAACAGCCAAAGTCATCTCATTCACCATTTCAAGAAGCAAGTTGGTATGACACCAAAACAGTATCAAGAACGCTAGTTTGCCCTGGGAGAACCGCAACGGTATTTAAACGACAGGAAGCCTAATTTGCTAAATTTGAGTATAGGGATCATAAGTC
>JBCBJS010000112.1:0-4597 GCA_038523095.1 Cyanobacteria bacterium J06626_6 | reverse complement strand
GAATGTGTCTATCTGCCATCATTGTTTGAGTGAAAGCATCAACTGTTTCGTCATTCTTTTACTTGATTCCTGTCATGCTTGCTCTTAAGCGGCTTCTCTACAGGATGCGATAAATAGTTTAGCTGTCAATATACAGGTATCTTCTAGCTCTTTTTCTGGCTCATCGCAGCCTATTTCTGATGCCCAGCTGGCTGCCGATAATGGCAGGCTTAAGAAGCGAGCTGAACGCTTTCTCAAGCGCTTGGGCAATGCGTGAGAGGCTCGATAGCGGACTAGGGGGATACCGCTATTTGTGCTGCGATCGCGTTGGGGACATCTCATCGTTTCTGGCTCCTGTGTGGCTCCTGACTTCTGATTGCTGTCTCTATTGATTGCTGTCTCTATAAAAAAGCTTGAAACGCTCTAGTGATTAATGGTTTTCATTGACTTGCTACAAGCAAGAATCACATTACGTATGCCGTGTCCAGTCCACTGTAATGTCTTTGGGTTGTTATGCGGGGAGTGAAGGGAGTCATGCATTCCCATGACAAACGTCATTCCTTTAGCGAGCTTTCTGCTGCTTATCGGTTCATAAGGCAAAATGAACGGAGTCAATTGATTTTGTAGGTCGGATGGATACGGCTATCTCTGTTTCTCACGGCATTCGCAGGATCCTCGCTTGGATTGAGTGGTTCCTACTGGCTCACTGCATCGTCAGAACGCTGACCTCTGTCGCCTTCGAACCCGGTGTGGTGACCTATCTGCAGCTAGGTCTGTTCGTGGGTAGTATTGCGGCGCTGAGCTTTTTCTTCCCTGCGAACAGACCGCTGTGGCAGCGACGCGGGTATATCGCCCTAGAAATGCTGATTTTGCTGCTGACGGTTACATCGCCGATCAATACCTTTCTCTTTTTTGAGCTGTTTGTTCTCAAGGCTTGTTTTTTGCTATCGAGGCGCGATGTCATTTTGGGCACTGCCATCACTGCGAGCCTATTTCTGACTCAAATCATGTGGCAGCTACCAAAATTAATAGAGGAGTCTAGAGTCAACAGCGCCGCGTATTTAGACCAGCCAGGGCAAATTGCCTTCGATATCTTCGTAGAGTATTTAGTGGGCTGTACCTTTGTTGTGCTGTTTGGGGTTGTATTTGCGTCAGAACAGCGTAGCCGACTCCGGGCAGAACGCTTGGCCGGCGAAGTTGAGGCCCTGGCTACTAAGCTAGAGCGCACCCGCATCGCCCGCGATATCCACGATTCCCTGGGCCATTCACTCACAACGCTAGACGTGCAGATTGCCCTTGCCCAGCGCTATAGCCAACTAGAAAGCCAGCCCCCCGTACAAAATCAACCCCTGCTGCAGATATATTCGTCAGTGGCGTCCCATCAGACAGAAATCAGTTCACCAGAGAGCAAGCAAGCAAATCGCAATCGGACAAAACTACAACAGTCTCTCAATGCCGCCCAGCAACTGGTCACCCAGTGCCTAGCTGAGGCGCGCCAGTCTTTGCACACTATGCGTGAATCCAGCTTTTGCTTGAATGATGCGCTGCAGACGCTAGCCGAACAGATGCGACAGTCTTTTCAGGTCAAGCTGAAGGTACAGCTCCCCGTGTTGCCTCAGCAGCTCAACTATCAGCTATATCTCATTGCTAAAGAAGGCCTAAGCAATGTTCAGAAACATGCGCAGGCGACACAGGTAAGCCTAACGCTGATGTCTGCAGGTCAGCAGGTCATTCTGACGCTGGTCGACGATGGCTGTGGATTTGATCTTTCGGCAGTCAATTCGGGGTATGGACTGCAGGGTATGCAGGAGCGATCGCAGCTCCTCGGCGGACAGCTCACTGTCCATAGCCAGCTGCAAAAGGGCACCCGGCTGCGTGTCACGGTGCCAGTAGATCCCGCCGCTGTAAAAAGTGCCCACCCAGCAAACGCGACGCAAAATACTGCACCTACAGTGAGTGCAGCTACCCCTGACGGCTCGCTCATGGCGAGTCAGTGATAGGCCAATGATGGAACCAATGCACGACAGATGGCAGAGACGGCAATTACGCTACTTCTCGTAGACGATCAGGCAGCCTACCGGCAAGGTCTCGCTGAGCTGCTGTCTTTGGAACCTGACTTGGTGGTAGTGGGCCAAGCTGAAAATGGGGAAAAAGCGATCGCCCTCACCAGGCAATATCAGCCTGACGTCATCCTGATGGATGTACGTATGCCCATTTGCAATGGCGTCGAAGCCACCCGTATCATCCACCGCTGTTACCCTTGGATTCGCATTCTGGTGCTCTCCACCTTCGATGAAGACGAATACATTTGGCAATCTTTACAGTACGGCGCGCTAGGCTACCTGCTAAAAAGTACGCCTGCCCCTCAGCTTGCCGATGCGATTCGCGTTCTATCTCAGGGATGTAGCCAGTTAGGTCCTACGATTGCGCCTAAAGTTTTCGCCCAGTTAAATTCGGGCCCACATTCAGTCCAAGCGTCGGCACCGTTGAATTTGGCCGATGCAGCAGGCGCTGACGTGCTAAGCCAGCGAGAAATAGACGTCGTTAGGTTGCTGGGCCAGGGCAAGAACAATCGAGAAATTGCCCAAACGTTGCATCTGAGCCAGGGGACTGTGCGCAATCATATCAGCCGGATCTTGAGCGGGTTAGGTCTGCGCGATCGCACCCAAGCTGCCCTCTGGGCCCAGAAATATTTATAGAAAATCCGTTCGAGAAAATCTATGGCTTTTGTTGAGTTGGTTAGGAAACTGTTGACACCTATGGCATACAGCAAACGAAGCAACTCAACCCGCAAGTGTTCTGATGCATTAAGACCCTGTGTATTAAGCCCCTGTGTATTAAGACCCTGTGTATCAAGACCCTTTGCATTAGAACACCTAGGCATTAGGACGCTTGCTACACCACGCCTATCGCCGACGTCGAACAATCCCTAGTCCAGCCATCGCAATAAGGCCCAAAAGAGAAGCAGGTTCAGGTACATCCACAGCGTTCATACTCACAAATTCAGCGCTGCCACCTTCTCCAGTCGCAACGATGTAAACCAAATCTGGGTCGGTGTCAAAGCTTTCAAAGCCGGGGCTGCAGAAGGAAAAATAATAAGAATTGGCATTAGGGCCACCATCATCTGTGATATTGCCACACCACGAACTTTGACCTAAAAAGCGATTGCCTAGCCCGCCCTGAATGAGTTCTCCCGTAGTGCCATCAAAGTCTACAAACCCTCGGTTGCCCGTTCCCGCAAACCCTGCAATCGGATTAACCGTAGCAAAAGGAGAAAAGTTAGTAATTTCGAGACTTTGGATGGCATCACCCTCTGCTACGCCTAGCCAGCTGAGATCGTAGCCAAAAGTCCAGTAGCCGACATCCGGAGCCGTTGTGCTAGTAAAGTTGGTCGCCTTCTCATAAAAGAAGTTGGTGGCGCTATTCTTACCAACAGCGCTAACGGCTACCGTATCAATATTGTTGCTGTTGCCCGATTCAAAAATATAGAAGTCAATACCAGGGTTGTTTACTAGAAACGTATCGCCACCGGCACGTCCTGCCCAAGAAGCCTGTACAGTGCTAGAGACAAACGGCCCCGACTGAGGTTCTCCGATACCCAACACTGTGTTGAGCGCGCCGCCATTAAGGGTGCCGATACTGTTACCTGGATCGCTGGTAAAGGGGGCATGACCATGGCCAAAAGTTACCGTACTACCTGTCAGTACGGTGATGTCAGTAACAGCATCTTCAGTACTGAAGGCAAACTCGTTACTAGGTCCAGCTGCGAGCTGAACAGCTTTAGCCGGTGCCGTTATAGCCATCCCAGCAGCTATAGCAGCACCTAAAAAGCTAAATAAGCGTCCTTTCATCCGTTTAAGTCCTTGATATTGCATTTTATTCATGTTTTTGCCCCAACAAGAATACTTTTGAAGTTAGTTATTCAAGGTCGGTGATCCAACAAAGGAGCTGGTAGAACATGTCACAAGCCTCTTGTGATTTTTGTCTGCAAACAAGTATTTTTACGGAGGATTTATCGAGTTTTTATCAGACCATTGACTATTCAAAAGTTGCCATGTGCCACATCAAGATAACTTATCCGTTCTCTCTACACTTCAATAAAAAAGACTCGACCAAACGGCCGAGTCTTTTTCACATTTACCCCAGTTATCAAGAGGATAACTGAACGCGATCCTTAGTCTAGGTCGGGCATTGCCAATACAGGCTCTGACTCACGGTTTAGACCCTTCTCGAAACCACCTTCAGCAGCGCGGGCGCGGCCTGCATGCCAGAGGTGACCTACCAAGAAGAAGAAGGCCATCACAAAGTGGAAGGAAGCCAACCACTGACGGGGGTTCACAAAGTTAACTGAGTTGACCTCAGTAATGATGCCGCCTACAGAGTTGATAGACGCGTTGGGTGCGTGAGTCATATACTCAGCAGCGCGTCGTACCTGCCAGGGCTGGATGTCGTTCTTGAGCTTGTCAAGATCGAGACCGTTAGTGCCCCGCAGCGGTGCGAGCCAAGGACCATCAAAGTCCCAGAAACGCATCGTTTCACCACCGAAGATAATCTCACCAGTAGGAGAGCGCATCAGGTACTTGCCCAGACCCGTCGGACCTTGGGCGGACCCAATGTT
>JBCBJS010000111.1:0-4629 GCA_038523095.1 Cyanobacteria bacterium J06626_6 | reverse complement strand
GTGTGTTGAAGGTCGTGACTAGCCACATCAGCAGCTGAATGGGGATGGCAAGCAGCCATGCGATCGCACTGCCTGCTAGCGGCCACACCAGCGCCGCCATCGCACTCACGAACCCGCCCAGGCTCACCACAATCACCAGCGGCGTCGCCACGATGTTGAGCAAAATGCTGTAGGACGGCAGCACGCCAAAATGATGTAGCTGCAACGGTACCGTCCATAGGTACGCCGCCAGGGGCACCGCTACTAGTGTGGCAATGGTTCCCGGCAGCCAGTCCAGCCGTTTGGTCAGTGGCGTAGTGGTCACCATCAGCCCTAGCGTTGCCATCACACTCAGCTGAAAGCCGATATCCCAAATCCAGCGCGGATTCCAAATCAGGAGGAGAACGACGGCCACCATTAGACAGCCCAGCGGTTTAACCTTTCGCTGTAGGGCTAGGCCGATCAGGGCACCGAAGCCCATGACCGCGGCCCGCATGACACTGGGCTGTAGTCCGGTGAGACCGACATAAATGAGGAGTGCGATCGCACCCCCTACAGCCTGGGTCTTCGGCAACCGCGTTTTCAGCAGCGCCAGCACTAGACCCAGCACCAGCGAAACGTGAAACCCTGACGCCGCCAGCGTATGGGCCAGACCCGCCTCGATAAACGCATCCTGAATCTCATAGGGCAGGTTTACCGCCCGTCGCCCCAGCGTCATGGCACTGACGACCGGGCCTTTCGGTTCCCCCAGCCAGCGCTGGTGGGCGTCCACAATTCGCTGCCGCAGCTGCCACATGCCTCGCTGTGGCGGTCCCTCATTCGGCTGAATGTCTACATATTTGGCGCTGATTCCTGCAAAAGTACCTTTGCTCGCCAGGTACGCCCGAAAGTCAAACTCGCCAGGGGCTTCTGCCTCGCTCGGTTCGTACAGCTTGCCAGTCACCTTTACAGATTGACCCGGATAGAGCCCGTCGACCTGATCAAGCGGTGCCGTCACATACAGCTTGCCGCTCACGTCTACCCGGCGCTTATCCGCTGCCTGCTTGTCTCGATTTTGCGCTGTCTCAGACCTTAGCCAGAACCGACCTTTGCCGCTGCGGGTGATTTGAGGAGAGGATTCTAATTCTCCATAGACGCTGTAGAAACTACGCTCTTTGAAAGATACGGCAAACTGGCTGACGTCATCATCTGCCGGAACAGGCATACGCCAAACGCAGTAGGCCGCGCCGATGAGTGCTATAAACGCTGCCGCGAGCCACTGTTTGCGGGTTGGCCCCAATCGCCAAAATCTGGGGCCAATGAAGCTGCCAACAATTCCCAGCAGCAGAACGCCGTAGCTCGCAAGCGGTAGGGGGCTGTCCCAACGGGTAAAGACTAACCCTGTCGAGGCCAATCCTAGAATGTAGCCCACTGCAATAATGAGCGGTCCCCAAGTTGCCATGCCAAATATTGATGTCACCCAACGATTATCTAACCCACAAAAGTGGATCAAATAACTGTCGGCCAAAGCACAAAGCGCCCCATCGATGGACAGAGCGCTTGATGGCTTCGCGAGGGTAAGCTGCCGATGCTTGATAACTAGATGGACAGGCCTAGCTTGAGACCGAAAGCTGCGTGGACGACCATCAGCGCCAGCGCTGCGGTGCCGATGTACGCATGTACGCTTCTGAGCACCGGCTGACCGCCACCAAACTTGCTCAGGGAAATGGCTCCATTCAGGCCCAGCAGACCCAAAACAGCCGATCCGGTCCAGAAGTGGGGGCTTTCGAGAATGGGCTGGTCTTGCATGACGAGGGACAGTAGCCCACCCGTGTAGCCTAGGGCGATGAAGGTGGTCATCCACAGCGCAACTTTTTTGTGAAACTTACCCACGGGCATAGAGCCCATCGTCACGTCTGGTCCCTCTGCGGTACGCACTTTCCAACCTGCGATCGCAGCCATGCTGCCCATCGCGAAAATAACGATCCCCATCATCGCCGGATGGCCCCAATGGGTAATCGGCTCAGGAATGCCCAACTGACCAAACCAGTTGGCGATCGGTTCTAACGTTGCTCTTAAACTAGATGCCACAGCTCAACAAACTCCAACTGCAATGGGTCGTCTTCATTTTAGGCAGGTACGGGGGTGTCTTTCTCAGTTTTCTCCGCGTTAGGAACAGAATTTTCACGGCTGCCCTCATGCAATAGCGGAAACCCCATTTCTTCTCGTTGGTCATAGTAAAGCTGCGCCACCTTACGGGCCAGCGCTCTCACCTGCCGCAGATAGCGAGTCCGCTCAGTCACCGAAATCACCCCCCGCGCATCTAGTAGGTTGAATGCGTGTGAGCATTTCAGTACAAAATCATAGGCGGGCAGCACCAGCTTGCGCGCCATCAGCTGCTCTGCTTCCTGCTGGTACAGGCTGAAGAGATTAAATAGCAGTTCCGGGCTAGAGGCTTCGAAGTTGTAGGTGGAGTTTTCGATTTCGTTTTGGGTGAAGATATCGCCGTAGGTGAGCCGATCGTTCCATTGGATTTTTGCGATCGCATCTACCTCCTGCAGATACATTGTTAGCCGCTCCAGGCCGTAAGTAATTTCGATCGATACCGGATCGCAGTCCAATCCACCGCACTGCTGAAAGTAGGTGAACTGCGTAATCTCCATGCCATCCAGCCACACCTCCCAGCCTACGCCCCAGGCACCTACTGCAGCATCTTCCCAGTTATCTTCTACAAATCGAATGTCGTGATCGCCCGTTTCGATGCCCAGTGCTTCTAGAGACTCTAGGTACAGGTCCTGAATATTGCGGGGCGAAGGCTTAATCAGCACCTGATACTGGTAATAGTGCTGATAGCGGTTAGGATTTTCGCCATAACGGCCGTCTGCCGGTCTGCGGCAAGGTTCTACGTAAGCCACAGACCAGGGCTCGGGACCCAGCGCCCGCAGAAACGTATGCGGACTCTTTGTCCCAGCTCCCTTTTCTGTGTCATAGGGCTGCACAATCAGACATCCCTGATCGGCCCAAAAATCATTCAGGGTGGCAATGACAGATTGGAAGTTCACGTCGGCTATTAGAGAAGGACTGGATGACAGCTACTCAGAGGCAATGCGATCGCATTGCCTTCAATCAGTCCCATTCTCGCCTGACAGATGCTCAAAAAAAACTCAAATCTGGCTACAACGCTGTAAGGCTTACAGCGAGCCGATTTTGCCCTAAAAACGGACAAAAAAGATGGCCGTAGTTGAGTACCCAGACCAACAGAAACCGCAATTTTCTTACAAAAATGCGTCAACAGCGACCCTAGAATCCCCGAAAGCCTTTCGTATCAAACAACACAAAAAACTCAATAAAGTGGTTGACTCTTTTGGCTAGCATCGATATATTAGTAAAGCGCTGAACGGAGCGGTGCGAAAAACGCCGAGCCGTAAAGCCTCAGAACCTAGACAAATCAATAGTATTGAAGTAATTGACCTTTGATTGTTAGTTCCAGTTAGGGCTGATGATTAAGGGGAGACGGAACCTCGTTAAAGATTAAATTGCTAACACAGTAGCACGAAAGCTGATGTTAGCGAAGCCGGAAACTTAACTGAGTATTTTGGCAAACTTATTCGTGATTTGTCATATTGACGAACCAACATGGAGAGTTTGATCCTGGCTCAGGATGAACGCTGGCGGCGTGCTTAACACATGCAAGTCGAACGAAGCCTTTCGGGGCTTAGTGGCGGACGGGTGAGTAACGCGTGAGGACCTGCCTTCAGGAGGGGGACAACCACTGGAAACGGTGGCTAATACCCCATATGGCGAGAGCTGAAACTATTTGGCCTGAAGATGGACTCGCGTCTGATTAGCTAGTTGGTGAGGTAAGAGCTTACCAAGGCGACGATCAGTAGCTGTTCTGAGAGGAAGATCAGCCACACTGGGACTGAGACACGGCCCAGACTCCTACGGGAGGCAGCAGTGGGGAATTTTCCGCAATGGGCGCAAGCCTGACGGAGCAACGCCGCGTGAGGGAGGAAGGCCTGTGGGTCGTAAACCTCTTTTCTCAAGGAAGAATAAATGACGGTACTTGAGGAATCAGCATCGGCTAACTCCGTGCCAGCAGCCGCGGTAAGACGGAGGATGCAAGCGTTATCCGGAATTATTGGGCGTAAAGCGTCCGTAGGTGGTTAGGAAAGTCAGTTGTTAAAGCCCACAGCTCAACTGTGGATCGGCAATTGAAACTATCTGACTAGAGTGTGGTAGGGGTAGAGGGAATTCCTAGTGTAGCGGTGAAATGCGTAGATATTAGGAAGAACACCAGTGGCGAAGGCGCTCTACTGGGCCATAACTGACACTGATGGACGAAAGCTAGGGGAGCGAAAGGGATTAGATACCCCTGTAGTCCTAGCCGTAAACGATGAACACTAGGTGTTGGCCGTATCGACCCGGTCAGTATCGAAGCAAACGCGTTAAGTGTTCCGCCTGGGGAGTACGCACGCAAGTGTGAAACTCAAAGGAATTGACGGGGGCCCGCACAAGCGGTGGAGTATGTGGTTTAATTCGATGCAACGCGAAGAACCTTACCAGGGTTTGACATCCTGCGAACTTCTGTGAAAGCAGTTGGTGCCTTCGGGAACGCAGAGACAGGTGGTGCATGGCTGTCGTCAGCTCGTGTCGTGAGATGTTGGGTTA
>JBCBJS010000110.1:0-5215 GCA_038523095.1 Cyanobacteria bacterium J06626_6 | reverse complement strand
AGGTTTTCCGTCCCCTTGCGGGGTAATTGGCTGAAAGGGTGACGGTGAACGGTGTGGACGTGAGCCGCGCACTGTTTCCGTCCCCTTGCGGGGTAATTGGCTGAAAGAGTTGCGTAAATGCACTTAAGTAGCGCTGAACACGTTTCCGTCCCCTTGCGGGGTAATTGGCTGAAAGTCGATATCAATGCAGCGAGCTGAGAATGTGATTTTGTTGTTTCCGTCCCCTTGCGGGGTAATTGGCTGAAAGCCACTGCGGACCTCAATACCGCGAATAAAGCCGGGTTTCCGTCCCCTTGCGGGGTAATTGGCTGAAAGCAGATATTCCTATACCAATCTCCTGGGTGTGGCCACAGGTTTCCGTCCCCTTGCGGGGTAATTGGCTGAAAGGAGCTTAAATGTTTATCTAGTTATGCCTGCTGGGTAGTTTCCGTCCCCTTGCGGGGTAATTGGCTGAAAGATGAACCTATTTCGACCATCGAAAATATTGATCGAGTGCGTTTCCGTCCCCTTGCGGGGTAATTGGCTGAAAGCGACTCAGGATGAAAGACGCCGCGATTGTAAGTGAGTTTCCGTCCCCTTGCGGGGTAATTGGCTGAAAGTGACTGCCCAACTGTTGCGCTACGGTCTTCTGTCGTTTCCGTCCCCTTGCGGGGTAATTGGCTGAAAGCGTTCAGCAGCGCATAGCCACTGTCCGCCTCGTGTTTCCGTCCCCTTGCGGGGTAATTGGCTGAAAGCGAGTACATAGACCAACCGTTGCCCGTGGCGACTCCCGTTTCCGTCCCCTTGCGGGGTAATTGGCTGAAAGCACTGGATGGTTTTGGACGGGTATGGGAGAGTACACAGTTTCCGTCCCCTTGCGGGGTAATTGGCTGAAAGCGCGTTGCAGCGGCAGCGACAAACTGAAGCTGCTCTAGCGTTTCCGTCCCCTTGCGGGGTAATTGGCTGAAAGGCTCCGCATTTTGTATTGTTTAGGTTAGGCGGGAAGGTTTCCGTCCCCTTGCGGGGTAATTGGCTGAAAGGCGATTTGAAAGAGCGATCGCCACATACCCGCCAAGAGAAAGTTTCCGTCCCCTTGCGGGGTAATTGGCTGAAAGCACTGACCTTTTTCATGCTCTGGATTTACGATCTGTGTTTCCGTCCCCTTGCGGGGTAATTGGCTGAAAGCAGTAGCTGGGTTACGGCGGTTTTCGCGTAAGTTTATCTGGTTTCCGTCCCCTTGCGGGGTAATTGGCTGAAAGTATCCAACTATGCGGAGAGTATCGCCGACGAGGACCAGTGTTTCCGTCCCCTTGCGGGGTAATTGGCTGAAAGCTCCGATACCACTCCGCTTAACTTTATCCCAGTGGGGTTTCCGTCCCCTTGCGGGGTAATTGGCTGAAAGTGAAGAATAAGGGAAAGATCTTTTGTCTTAATAGTCATGTTTCCGTCCCCTTGCGGGGTAATTGGCTGAAAGTAGAGCTAGCTCAAATGGTAGCCACCCTAGAAGATGGGTTTCCGTCCCCTTGCGGGGTAATTGGCTGAAAGACAAGACTGCTGATGTTTTCTCTAGCATGGAGCAAGGGTTTCCGTCCCCTTGCGGGGTAATTGGCTGAAAGGATGGATGGTCGATGCTTAACATCAAAAAAGCTATTGGTTTCCGTCCCCTTGCGGGGTAATTGGCTGAAAGTGTCCCCAAATGTCTTACTTCTGTCTAAGGATCTTTTGTTTCCGTCCCCTTGCGGGGTAATTGGCTGAAAGTGGAGGTAAAACCCAAGTTTAAGAGCTAGTATTAGTGTTGTTTCCGTCCCCTTGCGGGGTAATTGGCTGAAAGCCGATGGAATGATAGCTGCCACCACTCTGTGCCCTGGTAGTTTCCGTCCCCTTGCGGGGTAATTGGCTGAAAGTGGATAGATATGTCTTTAACTCTACTTTTGTGGGTAACTGTTTCCGTCCCCTTGCGGGGTAATTGGCTGAAAGCCTGCTACTACTAACAAGTTTCTGGTGAAGAACCTAGAGTTTCCGTCCCCTTGCGGGGTAATTGGCTGAAAGTTGTGTGTGGGGGTTAACCATGTCTCTTTACGGTATAGGGTTTCCGTCCCCTTGCGGGGTAATTGGCTGAAAGGAATTGAGTTGATCGCGGTGGCTGCAATCTCGGGGGGCGTTTCCGTCCCCTTGCGGGGTAATTGGCTGAAAGCTTAGTAGCTCATTACGATGGCGTAAATTATGACTATAAGTTTCCGTCCCCTTGCGGGGTAATTGGCTGAAAGCTCACCTAGTCTTGCCGTTTGAAACCGTTAAGAAGCGTTTCCGTCCCCTTGCGGGGTAATTGGCTGAAAGAAAACACGTCTGTAGAGTGCTGTAGCTTTTTCTGTTTCCGTCCCCTTGCGGGGTAATTGGCTGAAAGCTTTCATAAAAGTAACTTAGCAGATAGTTTAAAGAACTGTTTCCGTCCCCTTGCGGGGTAATTGGCTGAAAGCTAACGAAATGTTAGACAAAGGTATTCGTAGAGCTTAGTTTCCGTCCCCTTGCGGGGTAATTGGCTGAAAGCCAAACCGAACAGATCACAAGTCTAGCGCAGACTAGCGTTTCCGTCCCCTTGCGGGGTAATTGGCTGAAAGCTTTTTAACTATGCGATTAGGGAGTCATTTATTGGTTGGTTTCCGTCCCCTTGCGGGGTAATTGGCTGAAAGCCTCTATTTCTGTAAGTGCTAACAGCTCGTCGGCATAGGTTTCCGTCCCCTTGCGGGGTAATTGGCTGAAAGACATAAGCAAGAAAGTGACGAGAATCATATGTTTTAAGGTTTCCGTCCCCTTGCGGGGTAATTGGCTGAAAGCATACAAACGCCAGAAGTAACAGATCGCCTAGGTATAGTTTCCGTCCCCTTGCGGGGTAATTGGCTGAAAGCCACCTAAGAGAAGATGACTTTTGGTGTGAGGACTGGTTTCCGTCCCCTTGCGGGGTAATTGGCTGAAAGACAAAGAAGTTGATGCCGGTAGAGTTACTTTAGAAGAGTTTCCGTCCCCTTGCGGGGTAATTGGCTGAAAGTCAAACCTAAAAAAAATGGGCCGGAATTCACTGAGATCAAGTTTCCGTCCCCTTGCGGGGTAATTGGCTGAAAGGCTTGAATACTTTTTCAGGGGCCCAGAAGCCTTCTGTTTGTTTCCGTCCCCTTGCGGGGTAATTGGCTGAAAGCGGCGATTTGAGCCACTGTGTACTGCTTAGTAGCAGCAGTGGTGAGCAGTTTCCGTCCCCTTGCGGGGTAATTGGCTGAAAGCCTGAAGAAGTTAAGAGACAAGCTGGTGGTATAATGTTTCCGTCCCCTTGCGGGGTAATTGGCTGAAAGTAAAGGAGATAGCCCGTTAGAAGGGATAGAGATACGTTTCCGTCCCCTTGCGGGGTAATTGGCTGAAAGCCAAAACCACTTGCCAGTAGGTTGCTTTATCGCTCGGTAGGTTTCCGTCCCCTTGCGGGGTAATTGGCTGAAAGCTGCTCGGCTTTTGGTGACGATACCATCGTTGACAGTTTCCGTCCCCTTGCGGGGTAATTGGCTGAAAGAGTTCTATGCAGCGCTTAAGCTCCTTGGATTCTCTCTCAGTTTCCGTCCCCTTGCGGGGTAATTGGCTGAAAGTAGTTGGGAATCTCACCCTACAGGCAATCTAACAATATCTGGTTTCCGTCCCCTTGCGGGGTAATTGGCTGAAAGGAACAGGCCCAACAGGATATGACATAATTATTGATTGGAAGTTTCCGTCCCCTTGCGGGGTAATTGGCTGAAAGTAATCGCAGCATCTCTTGTACACCCGTACAGTATAGGTTTCCGTCCCCTTGCGGGGTAATTGGCTGAAAGAAGACGGCGATGCAGAAGGCGAGGCCAAGGCAGATGAAGAGTGTTTCCGTCCCCTTGCGGGGTAATTGGCTGAAAGCCTCCCGAAGATCAGTAAGCCCACTGATGGACGTGTGTTTCCGTCCCCTTGCGGGGTAATTGGCTGAAAGTATAGCGATATATTCGCCCGAACGTCAACAAAAAGTTTCCGTCCCCTTGCGGGGTAATTGGCTGAAAGTAAGATTTACCCCTTGCAGTTCATTCAATCGAGCTGTGAGTGTTTCCGTCCCCTTGCGGGGTAATTGGCTGAAAGACATACAGCGCCTACGCTCGCTGGTTGAGGAAGGCTAGTTTCCGTCCCCTTGCGGGGTAATTGGCTGAAAGCGCCTCATTCGCCTGAATCAACTTTGACCAATAAGGTTTCCGTCCCCTTGCGGGGTAATTGGCTGAAAGCAATACGCACAACCTGTACGAGCAAAACCTAGCGAGTTTCCGTCCCCTTGCGGGGTAATTGGCTGAAAGGCTAGTCCGCTAGACGGGTTGATTGATTGGGTGAAAGTTGGTTTCCGTCCCCTTGCGGGGTAATTGGCTGAAAGCGTTATCCTCGAGCGCTTGGTAGCAACGCTCGACCTCTTCGGGTTTCCGTCCCCTTGCGGGGTAATTGGCTGAAAGCTAACCGAAGAGCAAGACCGGCACTACTCACTGATTGTTTCCGTCCCCTTGCGGGGTAATTGGCTGAAAGAAAATATAAAGTTGGGCAGAGTATCCAAGTAAGTTTGTTTCCGTCCCCTTGCGGGGTAATTGGCTGAAAGCTTAGCTGATTCCACAGGGCGCTGTAATCGGTGTTGCGTTTCCGTCCCCTTGCGGGGTAATTGGCTGAAAGCAAATATTGCTATTAGTCAGCAAGCCTTACTTAAGGTTTCCGTCCCCTTGCGGGGTAATTGGCTGAAAGGTTCCAGTCAAACGTCCATAACCGCAGACCCCTAGGTTTCCGTCCCCTTGCGGGGTAATTGGCTGAAAGATTAGTAGCTGCGGCGGTTGAATGAGCCTTTTACCTTGGTTTCCGTCCCCTTGCGGGGTAATTGGCTGAAAGTGATGTCGTGTCTAGCGTCAGCAGGATTCTAGGATCAGGTTTCCGTCCCCTTGCGGGGTAATTGGCTGAAAGGTATTTCCTCACCTTCATCATCTTTCTCTGCACTAGGTTTCCGTCCCCTTGCGGGGTAATTGGCTGAAAGAGAGAAAAGACTTATGGTTGTCCTTATTACGATAAGGGTTTCCGTCCCCTTGCGGGGTAATTGGCTGAAAGTAAACCCTATAGAAGCACCCACAAAAGAATCTAGAGGTGTTTCCGTCCCCTTGCGGGGTAATTGGCTGAAAGGCCTCGTTTTTTAGCCTTTGGTAGCCATAGCTTC
>JBCBJS010000109.1:0-5260 GCA_038523095.1 Cyanobacteria bacterium J06626_6 | reverse complement strand
TCAATTCCTCATCAATGATAGAGCCCTCAAATCCGGAAAAGTCGGCATGGCTAGCAAGGAATTGCGCTCTCGTAACAGTCATTACTTTCAATTTCTAAGAAAGGTTTGGCTTGTGGTTCTGCTGCGCTGGGAAACAGACTTAGAAGCCCACTGAATTGGTGATGATATCAACGTCGGTTTCATCTAATCGGGTCAAGTTGGCCGACTCAATCATGCCTTGCACTGACTCGTGGGGGCGACTGTCAATAATGGCATCGGCGCTGGCGGGACCAATCCCTGGTAAGGAGACCAATTCAGATTTAGCTGCTGTGTTGACGTTGATCAGACTCTGTCCAGCACCAGCGTCCATCCCTTCTACAGGTTCCGGCACCGCTGGTTGTTCTGCCGCTTTAGCTTGATTGACTAGATGCCAGGCATTGGTGAGAGGCATGAGGCGAGGCGATCGCGATCGCGATCGGGTAATGGATTACTCGACGTTTTTGGCGAGCACAGCAAGCCGCTTCTCAATTGCGTCTAATTGGTTCACGATTGCCTGTCGGACAGCAACGCGATCCTCCTTGTTCTTGGAGAGTTCCAACCACTCCTCATCCTCAGATCCACTGATAATCATCAGTGCAGTAGGTTCGTCGTAGTCCATTGAGGTGCCAGTCGCGGTGGCATCATCTCCCAGGTTGTTGGGGCGAATGATGGTGATCGCACCTGAGGCGAGTTGAGCTTTGCCGACATCAGACTTTTGAAGAACTTCGATATCTTTATCTGGAATGTCGTGGTTTGGCCCTGGAATTAACCAGACGCTTCTGATCTCAGGGTTGCTTTTTCCCTTGGGCGAGTTATCGGCAAAACTCTTGTAGCAATTTGGCCCGTTGATTTGTCGGCCAGCAACGCGGGGAAGGCGAGAGGTGTCCAGGATGACGGTGTTACTCATGCTCACGATTCGCTAGTTAAAGAACAGGTTATGCTGGGGCATTCAGCGAACACCCCGCTGGCTTAGATGCCAGCAACGAGATTCACAGAATAAGGGCGGTAGAGGCGGATACCGGCAAATCGGAACACCGCTGGGCGCTCATACCCTAGCCCACGACGCTGAAGATCTAAGAAGGTAAAATCCTGATAGATCATTGCTTTCACCTTGCGGAGATCGCGGCGCATAATCAGCATGACGTTTTCGCCATTTGGCCCAGCCCCCTCGCACTCGACTAGGGGCTCTACATTTTTGACGTAGGCCTGAGCTGATAAGAATTGCTCCAGAATGGTGCGATCGACGTTGTCTGAGCGGTTTGTGCTTGAGACATAGTCGAACTCGGTTGGCGGCAAGAACAACGTGTCAGGCTGCTCAACTCGCTTGGTTTTGGTCACGACAGATGTCACGGCATCGTTCATGGTGGCCAAAATCTGAGCCGGAGTAGCAGTGGCATTAAAGCGTACGGGAGAGTAGGAGCGCAACACCTCAGGATGGTTGAGCAACCCCGGCATTCGTAATTCAGCAGAGCCCGTGGCTATTAGCCGATTTATCTCCTGCATTCCCGCTTCTCGAACGGCAGAGATTTCTTCTGCTTCTAGCGGGAAATCTGCAAATTCTGCAGAGGCAATATCATCGTCGCTCAGGTAGTACTGGGCGGCCCATTTGTGAACCGTCTGACTGAACTCCTCACTCAAGATATTGATGGAGGGGATGTCGGTAGTGTACGAACGCACCAGTCGAAACTGACCAACGCGGGTCAACTGTCGATAGGTCGTTGTTCGCACGCCCGGCTTATTCTGAATGTCCAGCGGACACACTTTGCCGTCAGCAAAGCTGAGTTCGGCATACTGTATTCTCTGAACTTCAGACTCAATATCTTCGAGCTGCCGCAGGAACATACCTGGAATAGCAGCATCTTGACGGACTTTGATGGCCATGGAAGAAAGCTCCTAGAAGGGGGAGGGGAAGAAGATCAATGCGGGGACTTAAGGCTTACGGCAGATTTACTGCCACCTTGATTACATACCCCCCGTTCGGGTCGGTAGTTGCGCCTTCAAGCGGCCTGCAGGTTGCGGGCAGCGCCAGATTGTCGGTAGACGTAGCGGTCAAACCACCTCGGTTGTCTGCAACCTGAGTATCGATATAAAGCGTAGTGTCAATCGTGAGGGCCGCAGAGTCGCACGTCACCCAAATTCCACCGCCGGGCGGAGTCCGATTCACAACGTCCATTACGTCATTGGGGGCATACTCAGCCTGAGCTGTATTGCCCACGGTGGAGCGTTCACGGGCGTGGGTTGGCGGAGTTGTGACCCCAGCTAGGGAAACGTTGGATGCCGTTGTAGGCAGTCGTCCCTCCTGAAAGGTGTCAACGGTACCGCTAGTACTGCGGACAATGAACCGACCATCGGGGATTGGTGTGGACGCTGCCGCCGCGACTGTTTCTGTGACGGTTAGATCAGCGGTCGTAGCGGCATTGCTCGGACTGGTTACTGTGTAGGCAACATTCCCAGTCAGTGCTTCAAGCGTGATCGTGTTGCTGGCTTCCGAGATGCCAAAATACTGCGCTACGTCAGTAGCCTGCAGCGCGGCCAGCAAGCCCGCCGCCACCTCGGCCTGAGTCGAACTAGCATCGGCAGAGTAGGTTGCGATGATGGCAGAGGGCATGGCCCCGCCGGAAACCTGTACAGAGTAATCTTCGGAGTCGTCCGGAGAGCCAGGGACAGCGACTGTCCAGGTATTTTTGGCGTCCAGCGCACTGTTTACCATTGCGCGAACACCCATGTCGCCGATGCCGTCCAGTTGACCAGCAAATGCTCGGGCGTTGTATTGGGGGTAAGCTGTCTGAGACATAAGATCCTCGAAACTTGAGAGAGCTAATAGAGAAAGGGCTGAGTCAAGAATTAACGGCGGCGACCGTAATTGTCCTTGTTAGCAGTCAGGGGAGATTTGTGGTTGCCCATACGCCGCGCCCGGTCTGCGGCTGCTGCATCTTGACTACCATTGCGCCGACCAGCGCCCGCTAGCATTGTGCTCATCTCGTCGGCATAGTCCGTACGCTGTGAGTCCGTACGCCCTGACTCATCCGTGCCATCGACCAATGTGTCGTAGATACCCTGGATATATGCCTCAGGCTTGCCGTCCAACTTCACTTCGGGGCGCAAGAACTCAACAGCAAATCGACGGATATCGGAAGCGCTCTCAACCGAATCCATGCGGAGACCGGTTAAATCAACGCCCAGCCTCTCTGCGTCACGAATGGCCACAACCATCTCCGCTGCCGCGCTGCGAACGCTATCTTTTTTGACAGCCATATCCTTTTTGGACTTTTTCTTGCCCTTTTTCGGGGTGGCGGGCATCTCATCCTCGTCGCCGTCCATGTCTTCACCGTCGTCGTCCATGTCTTCGGAGTACTCTTCGTCATCCTCTAATTCATCAAGGAACGCAGGCTTTTTCTTACCTTTTTTGCCATCCATTCGGGCATAGCTATCACGCCGCCAGCCAATGCCGTCATACTCCAAGATGATCTCAGCCTGATCCAGGCGATCGCGCAACGCCGCAATCATGCCGTCCTTATATTCGAGTCGGCTATCGACATCTTCCAAAGCGGCTTCAGCGCTGTCGGCCCGCTCTTGAGCGTCTGCCAATTCAGACTCCAGGGACTCAACCGCGCTATCGCTTCGACTTAGGAGGGGGGAAATCGAGTTAAAAATTTCTTGGGGCACCTGAACAGAGCCACCAGGAAGGTTAAGAGTTGCCATGTTCGTGGTCATAGTTTCCTTGGGGTGAGAATCGTCGTGGAACGCAAAATCAAGTGGTGGCTGCTCAGAAATTTGGTAGGCAAAATCGTCATCTAAATCGTCGCTGTCAAACCGCGCTAATACTCGAACGGAGGGGCCAGCCCGCCCCTGTCGAGTCAGAGCAATATGGTTTACCCTGATGTCCCGCTGGATTGCGTCATAGCGTTCCTCGCGGCCCGTTTCAGGGTTAAGCCAGGCTCCGGGCTTTTCCTCAACGCGACATTTATAGCCAGCGCTCAACTCCGAGGCATCACCGCGCTTAACAGCTTCCTGAGCATCCTTGCTCATGACCGCGATTTGGCCTTTCACAAAGCCACCTTTGCCCGGCACCACCAAATACTCAGGAGTCTGCAGAGAAATGCCTTTACGCAGGCGATCGCCGTTGGACTGCCCAATCAACCCACTGGGGTGCTCTAGGGTGACAGAGGACAAGCCGAACTCCGCGATCGCCTTCTGGTTTTCCTCGGGCGGACGAAATTCGCGCCGAACTTTTCCGCCAGGGGCTTTGTACTCAAGCACCCCATCACGCGCAAAGACGGCATCACATAAGAGGATTCCGTCGTCGGTTAGATGAGGATTGAGAACTTTTCCGCTGTCGAACCGGATGGCCAAAGCTGCTACCTAGCGCTATCTAGTGCAAATTTGGCGTTTTTCGATTGACCTGCAATAGAATTAGTAAAAGTAACTAAGATTTTTTCTGATGGCTTTGACACGAGAAGAGCATCTTAAAATTCTGCGAAATAAGATGGTGCTACTGGGCTACATTGAAAATCCTGCAATGGCTCACGATCTTGGCCATATTGACTGGATACTGACACAGCATTTCCGGAACCGGCCTGCCCAAGTAAACCCTTGGAGAACTGTCGGGCAAAGGGTTCGCCATTACAGAGAAGGAAGGTTCGATAAAACCCGTCAAGAGGCAATCGATCAGGCTAACCGATTACTGGCGGACATTGGCGATCAGGGGTTTGCGGATCAATCTGCACTGGCTCGAATCGAAGGCGGTGCTCAGCGGATGACCTACTTACAGGGGTTGGCCCTGGAGCGATCGCTCGGGCTCCCCTATGGATCATTTGCCCCGTGGGACTACGATCCGAATATCCGCACCTATCAGCCTCAAGATGATCCACATGGCCCGTAGCGGGGTTTCTGTAGTTTTTATTTTTATGAAATTCACTCTAAGGATTGACGGCAAGACACAGCCAGAAGCCGCTAGGCGACTAATAGCTCTGGCGAAGCACAGATCGCGCCCTGGGCTGGAGATCGAACTTGATATCACGATGGAGCAACAGGCGGCAAGTGGACTGCTAGAAGACTCGACCCTTTGGGATGCCCCAGCACTGCCCAGCTCCAGTACTCCCAAAATTTGCAGGGCGATCGCGGCGCTGGAAGCGATCGCTACCCAAGATGCAGTCACAGCGGCCAACGGGCTCAAAGAATTGGTCGGACTAAGGAATCAGCCGATTGCGTAATCGCTCAGAATAGCTATGATTTCGCGGCG
>JBCBJS010000108.1:0-5918 GCA_038523095.1 Cyanobacteria bacterium J06626_6 | reverse complement strand
GGATTTTGAGGAACGCCGTCAATTAAAATCAGGGCTGGGCGACCTCGAAGCGACAGATTACGTGTACTATTTTGCAGCGTCGGTGGCCCCAATCCTGGAACAAGCCGACCGAGAATATCGGGTAAGTTATCGGTTAGCTGCTGTTGTTGTTCTAGCTGCTCTCTGTCGATAATCGTCACCGAACGAGGAATATCCAAAACATTCTCTTCGGTTCGAGTCGCTGTTACCACCAGCTGAATAGCGTCTGGGTCTTCTGTATCAGCCGTAGCCATACCAGGTACAACGCTCAAAACAAGATTGTCATCGCTTTGAGAAACTTGAATATCGGGAGGCGCTTGGGTGCCTGTTACCGACAGCTGTACCCGACCATCAGATAGGTTTGCCAATTGGACCAAAGCGATTCCATCCGCTGGGCCAAACTGTTCTGCAACGGTTGGATCGTCCAAAACAAGGGTCGCGTCAGGAATTTCTAGAATAAACGCATTGCCGCTGACTCGACTGTCACCTATAGTCAGTGGCTGCTTGGAGACAAAGACAATTTCCAACCCGCCTGGAGTAGACTCAACTCGAAAATCTACAATCGCGGCTAGCTCGTTTGTCTGCGTCAGGTAAACTTTCGCCCGCTCTTCAGAACTTTCTGCGACATGGGCTACAAGACCGCCCTTCGATGAAGTGTTCTCTTCATAAGACCTGGCTTCGGCAACCGGCGACAGTCCAATCAGAAGTAAGCTCGCGATCCAGAATCGCCAGCCTTTAAAAAATCTTGCTAACATTCACACACTCACACAATCAAGCAAACAAATAAAGACGAAAAATTAAAGACGAGAGAACAATGCAAATAAGAACGACTCTCAATAAATTATCGCGATTGGGAATCCTACGGGTCGCAGGTGCGTCTTTCAAACGGACGTTTTGCGTCTTTTAGCAGGACTTTTTGGGAGATACCCGTAAAGGATGTAGGTGCTAGGTGCGCTGGATATAGGTGCTAGGTGCTACGTCAAACTGCTTTTTGAAGGCGGCAACAAAAGAGCTACGGCTGGCATAGCCTACGTATTGAGCAGTTTCTTGAACGGTCATATCACCCGTTTGCAGCAGCTCTCTTGCCTGCTCCATTCGATACTGAGACAAATATTTAAAGGCGGTTGTCCCTAAAACTTGACGAAAGCCCTGCTTTAACTTACGTTCGTTCAACTGAACTTGCCTGGCTAATGCTGGCAAAGAAGGGGGCTGTGCCATATTTTGGCGAAGAATTTCCCTTGCCTGGTAAATGCGATCGATGTCGCTAGCAGGAAGCCGCTGCGGCTTAGAAACACGCGCACCTATCAGCTGGTCGCAGTGCAAAGCAAGTAGTTCTAAAACCTTAGATTCAAGGTAGAGCTGACGAGTAATTCCCTGATACGGACAGTCGAAGAGCTGTTCTAACACGTGTCGTTGCGTAGGTGTAATGCATCCTGGATAGCAAAAAATTGCCTGCCTGGGAGCTTCAATAGACGCTCTGATATCGGCAGGTAGCTCATGTAGGCGATCGCTAAACGTTTTCATCAGCGCTGGCATTACTTTTATCTTTACTTGGCGCAGTCGCTGCCCTGCCTGATAGCACTCAACTTCAGAGGTTTCGGGCAAGCAATAAAAATAGCTCTTCCCAGCCTTTTCTTCGTGGGCTTTCTTCAGCCCATCATTCTCAACGAAACATCCGCCCGACAGGTAGTAACTAAACGTCAACGGCATGGGCAAAGGGTGCTGCCTGATTTTATAGCAGTGGGTCTGACGCTTTCGGACGTCTAAGAGGCTCAGCGAGAGACCAACTCTTAGCTTAATTTCTCGCCAGTAGCCCAACCCTAGCGCAGGCGGCAGCTCAAAAAACTTTTCATTGCCCTCTACATAGTCGGCCAATTCCCCACTGGCACGACAAGTCCGTAAAATCTCATCAATTTCAGTGCCTGTCAGAATTTTGGTCATTCAGCCATTTTGCCTGTGCTCTATTAAAATCATATCATTAATAATAATAGTTCTCGATACTGACAGGTCGAGTACCCCTCTCGTCAGCGTTGCCGTTTAGCCCACTAAGCTCATGCAAACCCAGCTTCCACAGAGTGCAGATCAGAATGCAAATGCGATCGCACAGTGCCGTTACTGCTCCGAGGTGTCTAAAGCAAGCGGCGAAGATCCCATCGGCTCTGCGCCCCAGGTAGACTACTGGCTACTGGTGGAAATTCCGCAGCCTTGGCCCACGTCAATATTCACAGAGAATGAAATTATCGCGCAGATAATTCCTCGCCTGAAGCGGCTGTTTTTTCGTCGGGGGTTGACGATCAGGCCCGTGGCGATCGCACCCGACAAAGACTACTCCAAGCCTGACTTTACTCGCATTCTCTACTACAGCCGCCCAGCTAAACAGTTCGCCCACTACGAAAAAGAAGAGTATCTGGTGCCCCATCAGAACGCTGCTGGCCTAGCGCTTGCCTTACTCGACAGGCTTTCTGGCAAGGTAAACGCCCTGGTTCCCTTCGCAGCCTACAAGCAGGCGCATACGCCGCACAGAGAGATGCTCGTTTGCACACACACGCAGGTAGATCTGGCCTGTGGACGCTTTGGCACACCGCTTTACCGGCAGCTGCGCAAGCAGTATGGCCAGCCAGAACAACAGCCAGAACAGCAGAACCACCCACCGCTGCGCGTGTGGCAAACCACTCACTTTGGCGGACACCAGTTTGCCCCCACGCTGATAGACCTGCCCACAGGTCAATTTTGGGGACACCTATCGTCAGACGTTTTGCCACAGCTGATCAGTAGAACAGGCAATCCAGAGACGATGAAACCGTTTTACCGAGGCTGGGCAGGCGTCAATCGCTTTGAGCAGATGGCAGAACGAGAAGCCTGGATAAAAGTAGGTTGGGACTTGTTTACCTATCCTAGAACTGCTCGAATCGTTAGAAAAGAACTCACTGGGCCAAAGAAACTGTTGTATCCGCTGCTGCGGTGGGTGCCCATAAAGCTACTGAAGATTTGGCTAGAGCGTTGGACAGGTGCGGCGCGTTGGACAGAAGTAGAGGTGGTTTGTAGTGCTAGCGATCGCATCCCAAATAGCCAAAGCCACTACCGTGTGAGAATAGAAGAAACCAGCGAGATCACAAGCGCATCTAGATCGGTTGCAAAGGCCGACGAGCGTATTGAGCTAAAGGTGGTAAAGCAATATCAGTGCAGTCTTCTGCAAGCTTGATAACATCTATAAGCTTGATAAAAACAGTGGCCTAACCTGTATTCTTCCATATGGAATGTATGTATTTTGGAAGGCCCTATTAAAATGTTGATTTGAAATGTTGACCGCCTTTACAGCCAGCCTACTGCTCATTACCGTCTCGGAGCTAGGCGATAAAACCTTTTTTATTGCGGCCATTTTAGCTATGCGTCACGCTCGGCGATGGGTGTGCGCAGGCGCTGTACTAGCGCTGGCTTTGATGACAGTGCTGTCTGTTCTGGTGGGTCAAGCGGCGACGTTTTTGCCTACAAGTGTTTTGCAATGGGCTGAGGTGGGTTTGTTTTTTCTCTTTGGGTTAAAGCTGCTGTACGAAGCAAGCCAAATGACAGGGGAGAACAATCATGATGAGGAGGAGAAAGAGGCTGTTGAGGCGGTGGAGAAGGCGGAGAGCGGCGGCGCGGGGAAGGAAACGCCTTTTGCGATTGTGGCTGAGGCTTTTGGGCTGGTTTTTGTGGCGGAGTGGGGCGATCGCACTCAAATTGCCACCATTGCCCTTGCCGCTGCAAACCCTCCTGTGGGCGTGGTCTTAGGTGCAGTATTGGGTCATGCGATTTGCGCGGTGATCGCGGTCTTTTGCGGCCGCTGGCTTTGCGGCAGATTGTCTGAGCGATCGCTGACGGCTCTAGGCGGCGGGCTTTTTATCGTATTTGCATTGTTGGCACTTGACTAGAGCATTTGACCTAGCGCTCCTTGATTCAGCGCTTCTTGATTTATTGCTCTAAGGTTCATCGCCAAAATTAGGGTCGCTTAAAGCCGAGTTCGTTAAAAACTGTTCATCGGTCAAACTCTCTAAAAAGGCAATCAGATCTTGCCTTTCACTCTCTGAAATTTCAAATCCTTTGATAAAAGAGCTTTTCAATGGATTCTCACTGCCGATGCCTGCATTGGGTCCTTCTGTAATGGTTCTGCCGCCTGCCGCGTAATGGTCAATTGCCTCAGATAGGGTGTCAATGCTGCCGTCGTGCATGTAAGGCGCTGTAACGGCAATGTTTCGCAGCGTGGGCGCGCGGAAGCGGCCCACGTCACTCGCTTCCAGCGTAATTTCTTCAACGCCCGTGTTGTTTGGCGGATAGGCACCCTTTCCATCTATGTTGTAAAGCCCAGTATTGTGAAAGGCTATCTCAACAAAACCCGAGCGTTCGTGGCGGGCTGAGTCGCTAAAGTTCAAACCACTATGGCAGTGAAAGCATTCCATGCGCTCGCTGGTGAATAGGGCTTCGCCGCGTTTTGCAGACTCGGAGATGGCCGTGCGATCGCCCCCGTAGCGATAGCTGTCGTAAGGTGAGTTGAAGGAGACTATTGTACGCTCGAAGGCTGCGATCGCCCGCGAAATGTTCCGAACACTCACAGACGCTTGTTCTGGAAAGGATTCATTAAATAGCACTTGATAGTTCGCATCGTTTTGTAGGTTCTTTATCAGTTCAGCTTCCTTCCCAGCCATGCCGAGTTCGACCGGCTCCTCGCCAAATAGCGGCACCAGCATCTGTTGTTCTAAATGCTGCATTAGCGGATTCGCCCAAGTTTGTACCGAGTTGTACCCTGCGTTTGTCAAGCTCATAGAATTACGCGGATGCACCTGCCCAGTAGCGCCAACAGAGACTTTTTTGCCATCTGTAAACGCCAGCGCCTGGATATGACAGGTCGCACAGGAAAAATCACCCGTAGCTGACAGGCGCGAATCGTAAAACAACCGCCGTCCCAGCTCGACTTTTGCCGCGTTCATCGGGTTATCTTCTGGCACGACTGGCTTGGGTACCCAGCCGGGAAGATTCCATTGAAAATCATCGGCAACAGGCTCTGCTCCCATCGCCCGGTCGAGGCCGATAGATGAACTAAACACCAAAGTGCCGATGAGTACCCAGTTGAGCCAGCGAAAAGAGAGATGATTTCTTAGCGTAGATCGCAGCTGAGAAAGCGCCTTTCTAAGCCTCAGTTTTTTAGATGACAGCCGGTCTATCAACATACGCCTGTGAGTCGTCAGCACTGCTTAATAGCGTAACAAACCTAGCTATTGAATGCTAAAAAACGTCTGCTCGCCGACAGGTCGGTTTGGAAAAGGTAGACCGATATTTTGCATGATGCCACCACAGTCACTATCCTGAGGGCTAGACATACAGCCTATCGCAGTCCCCTCCTGATTTTCAGAAAGGTTGGTGTCCGCTAGCAGTGCGGAGATATCGGCGACAACAACATTCTGCGTGGGGTTGAAGCCCGGTAGTAAGACCTCGGCCTGGTTAGGAGAGGTACAGCGTATCGGGGCTTGCGCAGAATCTAGCTGACAGCCAACGCTGCCAAGATGAATGGCAAAGGCCTGTGAGGAGGCAGCATGACCTTCTGTGCCTTTTTGCGTGGCGCTTTCAGTGGAAAAAGAAGAAGAGAGTGCAGTGTCTACACTTGTATCAAAATCTAAACGCATGAACTTATAGCCAAAGTTCCAGTTCCACCAAAGCGAGGTAAGGTTTAGCGGCGAGGGCGCTAACGTAGAATCGATATGATTTAGTGCGAAGGGGACGCCCACAGTGAAGCGTAGGCCGCTGTATTCGCCCGCCGGAACAGCGCCTACCACTTGAGCGCGGGTTTCGCCAGGGCAAACGCATACTCAAGCAAGTAGTACTTGAATCAGAAAGTCGTTGTCCCAGCCCGCTTTGAGCCGTTTGTT
>JBCBJS010000107.1:0-6450 GCA_038523095.1 Cyanobacteria bacterium J06626_6 | reverse complement strand
ATTGCGACCACGACAGGCTCAGGTAATGTGGGTACAACCGTTACAGGTAGCACGTCATACACCGTGATAGGGGGAAGCGATCAAGGAAATATCCTCTTTCATAGTTTTCAAGATTTTTCACCCCAAGTCGAAGTGCGAGCGAGCAGTGGCCGATGGCAACCTCGTCTGAGCGAAGCACCTACCGCAGCTCAATCACCTTCAATCAACGCCCACTGGTCAGTACTAGCGGCACGCAGCCAGGATCTGTGCAGTTGTGGAGTGGCCATCTGACGATGCAGGAGGCTGCGCTCATCTGGGTCGAGAATCAGGGCACTCAAACTGCAGCTCCCATTGAGCTGACAAGTACTCATATTTGGAGTGATACAAGACTTATCCCTGAGGGGACTGAGAATTTTGAACTTTCTCCAGATGAGCCTCAAGTAAGTATCGAACCTGCGTTAGAGGCGTCGACTGTAGAATCAACCGCCTGGCACAGAAATTCTCAAGATCAGATAATACTTTCGACGAGTCAAATAGAAACTAACCTTGACCGCACGCAGCCTCACTGCCTGAACAGGGCAAACACATATTCCCAAAGGTGAACGGAAAACACAACATATTGAGAGCTGGTTTCAGCGTGACTTGAGCTGGATAAATAATAGATATCGTTCCTCGTAGCGGCTCTGCCTATGCTGTTGAATTACGCCGTGGTCGCGCTGGGTATTATTCAGCTGCCAACAACATTGCTTAAGTTAGCCATAAATCAGCTTTTCTTAGTTCTTAACGTAGCTTTTCGCCCTGTCTAATGAGGATATCAAACAAGGTAGCAAAGTCTTGCTTCTCTTGTCTGTCAATAACCCATATCAAGAGAAATCCTATGACAGTTCAACCCAAATTTCACTGGCGATTTGAAGAAAGAACAGGAACAGCAACAGTAGACAATCTGAACAATGTTAAAGCGAGTCTGTCTGACTCAGAACTCAGCGGGCATGGCCGTATTGGCAATGCCATTTACCTACTTAAGAAAGGTGCTCACGTCAACTTGGGTAAAACAGTTGGTCAGTTTGGTTCTGGCGACTTTACCGTAGCCTTTGGCATGAAAAATATTAGTAGCCATGGTGATGGCGAGCTAGATATCATCGGTAGTCAATCGATGAAAGGACACGGTAATTTTTTCTCAGTGCGGCTAACCAACCGGACAATATTCTTTCACGTTGATGAAAATAGCAAGGGCAAGCACTATGTAAGGGTTAAAACTGAGCGTTTGTCAGTACTGCCCGAGAGAACTTGGTTTCATATCGCCGCTGTCAGAGAAGGCCGAAAAATCAAAATCTATATCGATGGGGTGCTGGTAGCAGAAGCTGAATCGAAAACAGGTATTGCCAACATCAAAAACGACATTGATGTGAAGCTTGGCCATTCCAGAAGAGGAACGCCAGAAGCTCAATACGAAGACCTCCGAATTTATTACAAAGCCCTAAGTTCCAAAGAAATCCAAGCCCTTTTGCCCGCCGCAAACCCACTACTGCGTGCAGGTGAAGCTGAGCTAGTTGCAGCAGATGGTGCGGCTGTTGTTCTAAAGCAAGATGTTGACAATCTACATCGTCTCTCCAAACAATTTCAGAAACTACGGCTCGGTCCAGGGACAGGTGCGACGCTATATGGAGACACTAACTTTGAGAGTGTCTCTCAAAAGCTCTACGCAGACATCCCAGATATCCGGCTCTCAAAACTGAAGAAGTTTCCATCCTCTATCCGTCTTTTCTCTGCCGTTGGAGAACCGTTTACCGGCGGGCAGATCATTGAAACGCCCAATGGCCAAGTAAAAATAGCAGACAACGAAGGTCAAGTAGGAGAATTGGCAGCAGGTGAAGTAGCCCTATACGAGAATGCAGCCTATCACGGAAAAACCTGGATTCTGTCTTCTAATAGTGGTAAAGATGGTGACAGCACGCGCGCAAGTGGCAACCACACACGCTTTACAGACTTTCAAGGGTTAAACGACCAAGTGTCATCGCTTCGATTAGGACCCGATACAGGCGTGACGTTGTTTAAAAACCTCGATCATCGAGCAGCCGATGCTAATCGAGAAAAGGAGATTGAAGACATCGTCAAAAACGTGCCAGATCTTAAAGGAACTCAGATCGGTAACGATGCGGCGTCTTCTCTCAAGATCTTTACTACGATTGCCCCTGAAGGTATTTTCACCTCTTTTACCAGCAAGCTGAGCCAGGACTATCGAATGGTAGGAGATACGCTCGAAGAGTTTTCGTCCTATCGCACCATTCTGAGGTTTGAACCAGGTGCTGGTGAGGTAGAGGTTTCAGCAACTGATTTGACTGAAATCGAAGTCGAAGGCAAGACCTATGAGATAGACGAGGTACGCTCGGTCACGCTCAGTCCCAATGCCCTTAACGTTATCATGATTACCTCCGAGGCCGATGGTCTCAGCACCCCGGGCCTAAAGCTCCGCACCCGCCAAATGGCACCTAGCGCGCAAGTGGTGATTTTCCCCAATAAAGAAGCGCATCAGCAAATCGCTGAACTAGAGGCGGGCGCGCTTTGGAATGCAACAGATGCGCAGGGCAACTTAATTGTTGATCGTGATGCTCACAGCCAAGAAGAGGTCGCTAGTGTACAAAACACCATCAAGCGGGTGATGGCGACAGTTGCCTATGCTGACAGCGCGCCTGTTGCAAATACGGGCAAGCGCGTTCAGTCACTGAACCGCTCTGTGACTGGCGATACTATCGACAATCCTTGGGAACTCCAATTTGGCACCGTAGGAGAAAGCAAAATTAGTCCGAGTGAGTGGAAGCAACTGCGCACTCTGGCCACCAGCGGTGAAGAAGACAGCAGTCTAGACACTGGCAATCTGGCGACTAGAAGTGTCTTGAGCCGAGGCATTGGCAAACGCATTGGCAGAAGATTTAGGAATGCGATCAAAAAAGCTACATCGGTTGTGATTGGAACGGTTAAAAATGTCGTACATGTCCTTGTCAAAACGGTTGAAGGCATTGTTGACTTTGTGGTAGACACCGCTGAAAAGGTGGCTGACTTTGTCGAAGCCGTCGTCGAAAAGGTGGTTAAGGGTATCAAGGAGTTCATCGAGTTTCTCCAATTTTTGTTCAACTGGGACGACATTTTAGACACTCAGCGCTATCTAAAAAAGACCATCAACGCCAGCCTAGATTCTGCTAAGCAGCTCGCAGAAGATGCCAAAGCACATGTCACATCCTTTGTGGATGACCTGCAAGACGACGTAGAGGATGGCATGAACCGCCTGGTTAAAAAATTGGGAGGCACACCTTCGGAGGTAGAAGAGTCTGAGTTCGAGCTTCCTGAAGCTCTGGAGTGGTTTCTTTCAAGGTTCCTGGGAGGATCAAACCCATCAGGTTCTGAGACCACACCGAATGCTGAAAATGGGGATTCGCCGTTAGCTAGCTTCGTGAGGCAGCTGCTGGAAGCGTTTGAAGATGCCATCGGTGCTGGGCTCAGGCTGTCTGAGGGGATGTTTGAAAGCATCCAGACCCTGATTGCGAACCCACGAGAGCCGGAGGCTGCCCTGATTGTCATCATCGAAGCGTTCAGAGATGCGATTATTCAGTCATTGGATGCGGTCGAAAATGTGGCGCTGGGCTTGTTGGATGTGGTCAAAGTCGCAATCGATCTGTTTAAGGATTTTCTGAATGCAGAAATCAGAATTCCCTTTATTTCAGACTTGTTAGACCTGATCGGCGTCGGTAAGCTAACGGTGCTGAATCTGGCGACTATTGCTTTGGCCATTCCGGTCACGGTGACAGCAAAATTGGTGACAGGCCAAAACCTGTTTACAGATAGCACGCCTGTGCCGCTAGATTTAGCGAATCAGAGGG
Organism: Cyanobacteria bacterium J06626_6; assembly: GCA_038523095.1. Classification (GTDB taxonomy): domain Bacteria; phylum Cyanobacteriota; class Cyanobacteriia; order Phormidesmidales; family Phormidesmidaceae; genus Phormidesmis. Next base: position 2,596 of record JBCBJS010000107.1, on the reverse strand, counting down.
GAGCCACGCGGGCATTTGCTAACGTGACTACTGCGAGTGCGGATCTCTCCGACGGTACCGATGCCTCGAATGACTTTGCCAGCAGAAACTTGATTGATGAACCTGATAATCTCCGTGACTTGCGTAAAGATTTGACTTTTACAATCATCGTGACTTTGGCAGATTCTGTTAATCACATCATCGCTGGCATCGTAGATCTATTTGACGTACCGGGATTTGGGAAAAGCGGTCGCAAATTTACTAGGGTTGATACCGCTCTTGGTAATGCCGGTAAGAAAATTGTTGGTCCTTTACAGGCGCTAGAGTTCACTAGTATTGTTCTGAGTTTGATGAGCTGGAGCTTTAGCAAACCTAAGCCTGGAGAGGTTACCAAGGAGAAACGTAGAGAGCGCATCCTGTGGAGTTATCGAGGGGTGATATTGGTGCTAGATGCCATATCATTACTGCGATCGCAGGAGTTGCAGCGAATGAGGCGCGTAGAAAAAGAGTTCAATATTACGTGGGCTCTATTGAGCGCCATTGACGTGATTCTTTACTCGATTTACCTAGAGGCTGTAACCGAGGGGAATGATGCGATTAGGCGGGCTGATATCAGTAATGAGTTTTTCTCAGCGCTGCCTAACCTTACCTGCTTTGTGAGGTCACTTGATATTTCTGAACCCATTACTGCAACGGTAGTGCATGCGCTACATGTGGGAACCGATGCTGCCGCAGCGATCGCGACACTCGCAACGGGCAGTATTAAGATCCGAGAAGCTAACAAAGCGTTAAATGCAGCAAAAGCAGCAGCATAGCAAGCCTTATGTAGGGTCTAATACCAAATAACCCAATAATGCCGCCAGGTTCTAACCAATCTGGCGGTTTTCTCTTAGAAGCTGTGTAAGCACAGTATCGTTGGTTATCGAACATGGGGCCGGTGACAGTTGATACGCGATCGCTCATGATTGAAGGGGCCGGTATGAAAGAGGCCGGTGCGATTACCGCTTCTCGTTTGGTCGGTGGCCGAAGCACATCAGCGAAGCTCATTATGAAATTGGAATTAGATTTTTTACCCGGTACCTACGGTTTACTCAGCGGGCACGAGCAAGCCGGTCAGCAGCCCGACAACCTGTGTGGGCCCTACTGGGTCTCGCTGCTACTACAGGCCTACGGAAAATTTTCTCTGTCGTCTGTAGACGTGGCCAAAACGGCTTCTACTCTGCTCCCAAGCCAAGGAAATCCATCTGAGTGGCTCCCGTCTGGGGCGACTTCGCGTAGGGGCGAAGGCTACGACACTATCCCCACTGGGCCAAATATTAACGAGTGTGGTACTTCTGTCAGTGGACTCATTCAGGCCGCTGAAAAATTGAGTGAAGGACGCTTTTGCTTGCTGCCGCTTCAGACGGAAAATTGGGAATCAGGCCTCAATAATATTGTGCAGATATGCCACAGCTTTCCAGAATTAGGACTGGTCCCGCTGCTCAATATCCATACGAGCTATCTATGGAGCTCTCGGGTATCGCCTTCAAACGTTGTTCAGTTTCTCCAATCTGGAGAGGAGCCTTCCACATCTGCTGACTGGAGCGTAGGCCACTTTGCCCTGCTTATCGCAAACCTTCAGGGGCAGGTACAAAAGCTTTATGCCATTCTCGACACCTATCCTCAGTTTGGCTGGAATGGACTGCATCTGCAGCCACCAGGGGCGATCGCACAATCCCTGCATCGACCTCAACAATCCACACAAGGCGGTATCCTGCTATTTGCCCCATCCAAACACAGCGCTCAGCTTCAAAAGGCGTTAGTGCAGCAGGGTTTCCATATTGCACCTTGGGATAATGGCACACCATTTTGTCCTGCGTGATACAACAGCAACCCGAATCTTCCGACACATTAGAAAGAGATGTCAACGAAGGCCACCGTCATGGTTGTAGCTGTTCCGACAGAAGATGCGATCGCACAATGGATTGCGTCATTAGAAAAAGAACGCGTCAGATACGTGCGCTTTGAGCTACCCGACCTGCATGGTGTATCCCGGCTCAAGGTAGTTCCCCTAGCAAAAGCAGCAGGCTATGCCAAAAAGGGATTGAACTTTTATGGGGGAACGCTGGCACTCGATACGGCATCTTCTGTTGTCGGTGGCTCTGGCTATCATGAAGAACGGAAATATCAGGATCATTTGCTATTTCCCGATCTCGAAACGACTGCGCCTGTTCCTTGGATGGATAATACGGTAAAGGTTATCTGTGATGCCTGCTGGCGTCTTGACGATCCGCTGCAGGGTGCCCCTCGATATGTGCTCAAATCTTTGCTCGACTTGGCTGGGCAAATGGGCTTCGATGTCATGATGGGGCACGAGTTTGAATTTTACTTACTCGACGGGGAAACGCACAAGCCCCTGTTTGAGGGGTTGCACATCTTCAACCATATTCGCAATCAGTATGTGCCTGAACTCAACCAAATGCTGGATTATTTGCAGGAAGCGGGCATTGACGTCATCACTCACAACTGCGAATATGCACCCTCTCAGTTTGAAATTAACTTTGGCCCTGCTGTAGGTATTAAAGGGGCTGATAAAGCATTTACCTTCAAAAATGCGGTGAAAGAAATCGCTCACCAT
>JBCBJS010000106.1:0-6512 GCA_038523095.1 Cyanobacteria bacterium J06626_6 | reverse complement strand
AAAGGCGTCCGCTTTAGTGCCTTCAGCTGGGCCCAGCGCACCGAAGGCGATCGCAGCACAGAAATCCTCATCGGCAGGCTCGGCTACGGCGCAGTCTGGATCGCTGGAGCCGTCGTCGCCCTTGGCGTATGGGGCATAGACTTTGCCACCATGCTCGGTGCCCTTGGCCTCACCAGCGTCGCCATCGGCTTCAGCCTCAAAGACGTCCTCAGCAACTATATTTCCGGCGTCATTCTCCTGGCAGCCCGCCCCTTCCACATTGGTGACCAGGTCGTCATCAACGGCTACGAAGGCACCATCACCCAAGTGCAGCTCCGCTCCACCACCCTGCGAACCTACGATGGCCGCATGGTTTACATCCCCAACCAAGAAGTTTTCCAAGCCAGCATCACCAACAACACTGCCGCCAAATACCTGCGCAGTTCTGTCACCGTCGGCATCGACTACGCCGCCGACCTCGTCCGCGCACGTCAGGTAATTGTAAATGCGATCGCAGCCCTCGACAAAGTACAGCCCGACCCCATGCCAGAAGTGCTCGTCCGTGAGCTAGCCGCCAGCACCGTCAACCTCGAAGTTCGCTTCTGGGTAGATTCTCGCCGTGCCGGATTCCTAGAAACCAGCTCCATCGTCACCCAGCGCGTCAAAGAAGCGCTCCAAGAACAAGACATCGAAATGCCAACAGAAATCTACACCCTGCTACTAAAAGACGTTCCAGAAGAGCTCAAAGCCAATAGCAAAAACAACAAAACAAACGGCCTCAACCAAAACATTCCAGTGTCTCAAACTGGAACCATAGCAGAGGCGTAAATCCCATTAAATATGCGTCTAAACATGACTCACTCAGCAACAATAACCCTAAACCCAGAACCCCTCCCCTTCATAAGTCACCCCCGGAATAAACCAAGATTCAGGGCTCACATACCGGTATTCAATCCCTATCCCATCCAGCGCAGCCCGCGCAGTTTTAGAAAGCTCATGACTTGCCGCTGCAAAATTCTCAGCGATCCTGCCAGCATTCGTAGACTTAGGAATCACCACCGTTCCCCTGTCAATCGCCCAGGCAATCAACAGCTGCCCTGGAGTCGCCCCTTCCTGCTCAGCCGTCTTCAAAACAGTCTCATTCTCCAGCAGCGGGGGTTCATCCTTCGCCTTCATGCTGTCAGGGCGATCGCCCGACCCCAGCGGAGAATACGCCGTCAGCAAAATACCCTTCGCCTCACAGTATGCGACCAGCTCAGCCTGCGAGTTATAAGGATGTAGCTCCACCTGATTCATCGCAGGCACAACCCCCGTCTGCTCAATCAGCCTCTCCAGCTTAGAGACACTAAAGTTAGACACCCCCACGCTCCGCACCAATCCTTTTTCCTTCAGTGCTAGCATCGCCTCAAAGGTCTCATGTAGCGGCAGCTCCGAAAGCGGCACAAAGTCTCCTTCCTTCGGCCCCAGCGTCCCCGGCTTAAACGCCACCGGCCAGTGCATCAAATAGAGATCCACATAGTCCAGCCCCAGCGCTGAAAGCGTCTCCTTACAGCCCTTCTCAACATCTGCCGGTGCATGAAAGCTGTTCCATAGCTTAGAAGTCACAAAAAGGCTTTCTCTCTCTATCACCCCCGCATCAATCGATTCGCCTATCCCGCGACCAACCTCAGCCTCATTTTGATAGATCCAAGCCGCATCGATATGCCGGTAGCCCACCCGTAGAGCTTCCTTCACAGCCGCATACACCGCATCCTTCGGCGACTTCCACGTCCCCAGCCCAAATGCCGGAATCACACTGCCATCATTTAGAGTAAATGTCTTCATCTTTTCACCAGAGAGCTTTGCCCGCACAGACATACTTAGAACGAACACGCACGGGTACGTACATACATGGTACGTGCAGGCAAGCTCCGCGTACGGAAAATATGCCCTGCCTATCGCAGGTAAGTTCGCACATTGCGAATGGCCTGGATCGCGTAGCCATCCGTTGGCCGCTCCGCCAGCGCCTGCTCAAAAAACCTAATCGCCTGAGCATAGTTTCCCCGCTCAGTCGCATCGTACCCTCGGCGCATAGATCGGTCATAGGCATTCTCCGCCGATTCATTCAGCCCAAATTCACCATCTTTCAGCGCATCGACCGCATTCCAATAAGCCACCGTTGCCTGACGATCATTCGGCCGGTCATAAAGCGCGCTTCTAAAATACTCCCTCGCCGCCAGAAAATCTTCTCGCTGCACCGCCGCATAGCCCAGTCGCATGTAGCGGTCATAAAGCGGCTCATTTAGATAGACCGTATAGGTCAAATCGACATCGGTCGGTGAATCTGCCCCGACCCCTCGATTGAGGTAGGTCTGCACATTTCGAATTGCCTGAGAAGCGTAGTAGTCAGCCGGTCGCAGCTCTAGCGCCGACTGAAAATAGCTCAGCGCACGCTCATAGTCGCCATTCTCAGTCGCATCGTATCCCGCCTCCATCGTATCGTTGTAGGCTTGGGTTCGCGCCGGTAAGTCATCGTTCTGCAGCTGAGCGCGGGCATTCCAGTAAGCCGTCGTGGCTTCTCTGTCCTGCGGAACAGCAAACACCGCGTAGCGAAAAAAGTTTGCCGCACTTACATAGTCACCCGACTGCTCCGCATCAAAACCCAGTCGCATGTACTCATCGTACGCCGTCTCTGGCAGGTAGGGCTCGCCGTTAGCCTCCGTCGCAGGTACCCCCACGGCGGTCTGAGCTCTAGCTTCGGTAACAATGCTAGAAAGCGCGACAGACACCACAGCTGCGAAGCCAAAAGTTGTTATTTGATTAATCAAATTCATTGAGTGATAAATTTCAGGATTGTTTATTTCCCTTCCAAAATAAACAATTCACTCAACCGTCTCGCTCTAGCTAACGGGCGATCTGTTACCGCTGACAAATCCAACAACTCACCCCTTAGGAATAGCAGCCCTCCACCAAAAAGAATAAATCGAAAAACCTATCGCGAACCCTCGTCACATCCCAAAACCTATCACCCCCCATCAGATAATCAGATAAAAGAATAGAAATAGAAAAACAAACAAGAAAAAACCCAGGCAGTGCCTGGGCAATCAATGGCAAGATGATAAACAGCTTGGAACAATTCACAAAGTCAGAAAGCCCAACTCGAGTAGACAGGCTCAACCAAGGAACACGCCAGATAAAAAGGCTGCACCCACACCGGCCAGCGTAAACCCTGCAAATCGTAGATTCAAAGCAGGCAAACCGGCTACCGTCTTTCCCATGCGTCGGCCCAGTACAAACGCAAGTAGAGCGATCGCCATCTGAATCGTCGCAAACCCAATCAGGTAGGCCACAAGTGGCGTAGGTTCAGCGCCAAACACCGCTTCACCATAAGCATAGCCATGGAAGAGACCAGCGATCGCACCCAAGCCAAGCACGCTACCCAGACTTAGCCGATTCCCGACAGCCAGCACACAGCCAAACGCCAGTACAGAAGCCGAAATCACCGATTCTGGAGCCGGTAAATCTATCAGCTGCAGATGTAGCCCGGTGCCCAGCAGCGAAGCCACCACAAACGCCACCGGAATCCACAGCCCCTTCGGCCTTGTTGCAGCCAGCAGCCCAGCCGCAATCACAAACGCCAAGTGGTCTAGCCCAATCACCGGATGGCCAACCCCAGATAACAGGCCTTCAAAAACCGTAGTTGGCAACCGGCCCCCAAGCGGATGGTGAGCCAGCGCAGGCCTCGCCACCGACAGCAGGCCGCAGATAGCGAGCAGACCCATAGCAACCCGACCCAGGCGGGCTTGAAAGCAGTAACGAAGAGCCGAACGAGAAAAGACTGACAGATTAAGAGTGCGCATAAAGCCTTCCAAAAAAAGCAACAAAGACGAAGACAACAAAGCAAACCAAACAGAGACAAATCAACCAGAGACAAATCAACAATCAGTGCTCTGTCAAAACTGAAAATTAGGCCGCACTAGCCCCTACCACTTCTTGTAAGGTAAGAACTTGCCACACATAATCACCTTCACGCGATCGCCCTTCGGATCCTCCTCTCGTTCCACATCAATCGAGAAGTCAATCGCACTCATAATGCCATCGCCAAATTTCTCATGTACCACTGCCTTCACCGGCATGCCATACACCTGCATAATTTCATAAAAGCGATAGATCAGCGGGTCAGTCGGCACCAGCGGATCGAGCCCGCCCTTCACCGGGCACTCCATCAGCGCCTCAGCAAACTCTGGCCCCAGCCCAATCGCTTCCACCATCTTGCCAGCTTCCTCCTCCGAAGCACTGGCCTGACGGTAAAAAACAGAAGCAATCCATACTTCGTCGTAGCCTAGCTTCGCCTCTAGGTCAGCAAAGCTCAACCCCTTCTCCTTCTTCGCAGCAAGCAGCTTAGACGTTACTTCTGAGATAGCCATTTTACAAATCCTCTATCGAGAAAAACAAATAAGAAACCAATAAAAACTCAAGCAATCCGAGACGCCTCCACAGCCTGCGTCTCCCTAAATAAATGACTCTCCATCTCAGCTTTTAGCCCGTGGTAAGCCGGATGCTGGTCAATCGTTTCGCGATTTCGCGGCCGCTCAAACGGCACCTCCAAAATCTCATCTACCCGGGCAGCCGGTCCCCGCGTCATCATCACAATCCGATCCGATAGCAGCAGCGCTTCCTCAATACTGTGGGTAATCATAATCACCGTTTTACGCTGTTGCTCCCAGATGCGCTCCACCTCACTCTGCAAAAAGCCCCGAGTCAGCGCGTCCAAAGCGCCAAACGGCTCATCCATCAGCAAAATTTGCGGATCAATCGCCAGCGCCCGGGCAATGCCTACCCGCTGACGCATCCCGCCCGATAGCTCATGAGGATGCTTCTTCTCAGCACCTGCCAAGCCCACCAGCTGAATTTGCTCCTTAATAGTGCGAGTGTTTTGCTTAGGCGATCGCTTCGGGTACACCGTCTCCACCGCAAAGCGAATATTCTCCTCCACCGTCATCCAGGGCATCAGCGCATAGTTTTGAAACACCATGCCCCGGTCTGCTCCCGGCCCCTGAATCGGCTGCCCGTTCAGCAAAATCTCTCCGCTTGTCACCGAAGAGAGCCCCGCAATCATATTCAGCAGCGTAGACTTTCCGCAGCCCGAAGGACCAATAATCGAAACAAACGTATTCGGCTCAATATCGAGGCTGATATCTTCCACCGCCACAAAATCGCGCGTCGTCTTCCGCGAAAGCTTGCTGAAAAGATCCTGCTTTCCAGGAAACACCTTCGTCACCCCGCGAACAGACAGCTGCGCAGACGAATGCTCTAGCAAAGAAGATTCCGCCTCAAAAGATTCAGAAGACACAGCACCATTCACTGAAGTATTCACAGAAGTAAGGCTCACGCTTTACGCCCAAATGCAACAAACTTTTCCAACGCCCCAAAAATATTGTCCAAAATTAGACCCACCAGCCCAATGATAAAAATAGCCACCAAAATATTCGGAATATACAAGTTGTTCCACTCATTCCAAATAAAGTAGCCCAGACCCGTGCCCAAGAGCATTTCCGCCGCCACAATCACCAGCCAAGAGATGCCCATGCTAATCCTCAAGCCAGAGACAATATTCGGCAGCGCCGCCGGAATAATCACCTTAAAGATCGTCCGCCAGCGAGAAGCCCCCAGCGTCTTAGACACATCTAAATACTGCGGGTCCACATTGGCAACCCCAAACGCCGTATTGATCAGCGTTGGCCAAATGCTAGAGATTAGAATGATAAACACACCCGTCTTCTCAGAATCTCGGAAGATATAGAGACCCAGAGGCAGCCAAGCCAACGGAGAAACCGGCTTCAACAGCTGCACGTACGGGTTAAACGCTTTGTACGCAATCGGCGAAATCCCAATCAAAATTCCCAGCGGCACCGCAATCAAAGACGCCAACGTGTAGCCAATCGCCACCCGGCGCAGGCTGATCAACAGATTCCAGCCAATGCCCAGATCATTCGGCCCATTGTCAAAAAATGGGTGAGTTGTCCACCACCACAGCTCCTGCAGCGTCTTAGAAGCCGTCGGCATGCCCTTCGCAAACAGCTTCAGGTTCGCACCCACCTCCCAAAACAGCAAGAACAAAATGAGTGAAACAATGAACAGCGCCACCGCTCTCACATTTTCATTCTGCCAGAGAGGCGGTGTGTCATTTGTCTTCAGCTGAGTCAGCTTCGATTCACTCACGGTCATGGTTAACTGCCTGCTTGCTCGCGTCGATCTATCTTGTTTTCGATGCGCTGATGATGCGCTCTAGTAATGTTCCTATACCCCGTACTTATCAATCTGCTCCTTGATATACTCTCCAGGCGCATCGGGATCGAAAGTATCAAATTCCAACGTCTCACTGCGGTAGATATCAGACGGTGGATTTAGCCCCACCTCTTCAGCCAGCTCCCTCGCCAAGTCAGTCAAGAAAATCTCCTTACCCACCTCGTCGTAGCTCTCATCGGTAATCACTTCAGCCGCCTTACCATCTCCCTGCAGGTCCCATCGCACCAGCTGAGAAGAAATCCAGT
>JBCBJS010000105.1:0-6567 GCA_038523095.1 Cyanobacteria bacterium J06626_6 | reverse complement strand
GAGAAGAGCAAAGCTCTACGACTGTATTGCTAGCTGCTCCAGACAGCCAGCTGATGGTTTTCATGATACATTATTGAAAATTATTATCATTAATGTATTGCAAGTGGCTACCTATGGCTCTAATTCTGACTTCAGCTGAATTTGACGATTTGCATGAGCAGGCGACTACTCAAGCCGCGATGCCAAATACGACAAAAGACGAGCTTGAGACGGTGCAGAGAACTCATAGCTCACTCGGGCAAGGCGACAGCCGCTCTATGATGCTGTCGCCAGGGATTGAGTTGAGCTTGGCTAAATATGAGTACTGTCAGGATTGGCAGCTGAAGGTGCCAGCACATGACCATTTGATTCAGATTTCCCTGTTTGTGTCGGGGTGGATGGACTGTAGCATTCATCCTACGCTGGGAGATGGACGGGGCTATTTTTCGGGCAGTGGCATTTCTCCGGGCTATGTGGAGACGTATCAGGCAGGGCAACAGGCCAAGCTTATCAACATAGAAATAGATCCGGCGGCGCTGGGCACTGCTTTACTGACGCCGCAGCAGCGACAGACGGCTCCCATTCGGCAACTGTTTAAGACTGACGTGTGTAAGGCTTCGTTTTATCCGGTGATTACGGCTCAAATGCGATCGCTCGTTCACCAGATGTGGCATGTGCCTTATCAGGGCACTGCAAAGCGACTGTACTTGCAGGCTAAGGTGTTTGAGCTGCTGGCGATTCATTTAGATGCACTTTCTAACCAAGGGGCTACAGCAGTTGCTAATCAAGGGGTTGCGCCTGCTGTAGGGCTGAAGCCTGACACGGTTGAGCGGGTGTATGCGGCGAGGGAGATTTTGACGCGGCAGCTGGAGCATCCGCCGTCGTTGCTAGCGCTGGCAAAGCAGGTGGGTGTGTGCGATCGCACGTTGCGGCGAGGGTTTAAGGCGCTGTATGGCACGACGGTGATTGGCTATTTGACACAGCAGCGGATGTATCAGGCTGAACGGTTGTTGCGATCGCGCCAATGCACTGTGACCGAGGCGGCGCGGCAGGTTGGCTACGGGCATTTGGGCCACTTTGCGACTAAGTTTAAGCGGCAATTTGGAATGACTCCGCAAGAGTGCCTGCAAGGTAAGTTGGCGAGATAATTTTGACACTTAGCTGCGTCGCTGACTGTTGCTTAGCGCATTCTCACCTACGTACAATTGCGGGCAAAAGTCCGTTTTGGGATCATAAAAGTCCGTTTACTGCCTAGACGCGCCGCTGCGATTTTTTTACGCTGGGTTTTACTGCAATTAAGAACGATTGCCAATAAAACATTGGTGTGAGGAATACATAATGCGCTTGTGGACAGGTTTGGTTTCGCTGGTTGGAATGTTGCTTTTGGCGGGGACGCCAGCCCGAGCGCAGGAGATAATGCAGCAAACGGAGCCCGCGACGACGGTAACCGAATGGGTGGCACAGATTGAAGCGTCTTTGGTGCAGATTACCGATGTGCGAATTGAGGAAACTGATGCTGGGTTGCAGGTGGTGCTGGAGACGGCGGAGGGCACGCTGGCGGAGCCGACTACATCAGTTTCGGGCAATGCGCTGATTTTAGAGATTTCTAATGCGGTGCTGTTGGGAGAAGGGTTTGAAGAATTTGCCCCGGCGGCGGGGATTGCGCTGGTGCAGGTGTCGCCGCTGTCGGGTGACCGGGTGCAGGTGGCGATTACTGGGGCAGAGGCTGCGCCGCAGGTGACGGTGGGCAGTAATGCGGCTGGGCTGGCGCTGAATGTGGTGCCAGGGGTGGCTCAGGCGAGTGAAGAAGGTGAGACGATTCAGCTGGTGGTGACGGGCGAAGAAGATGAGGGATATAACCCCTCTCGCTCTAGCACAGCAACTGGGACGGATACGCCGCTGCGGGATATTCCTTTCTCAATTCAGGTGATTCCTGAAGAAGTGCTGGAAGATCGCAACGTGACTGAGCTGGGCGATGCCCTGGAAACGGCGGGCGGGGTTGTGTCTGAGGGCACTAGAGGAACCGGTTTATTTGGTCCGGGTTTCATCATCCGAGGTTTTCCGGTTTTTGAAGGTATCTTTCGCGATGGGGTTCCCGCGATCACAACTGGGCCCCTGAGCACAAATGACGTCGAGCGAGTCGAGGTGCTGCGGGGGCCAGCATCGATTTTGTTTGGACAAGGTGAACCTGGCGGCATCATCAATCTCGTGACGAAAAAACCAATAAGTGAACCGTTTTACGAAGTTTCAGCCAGTGCCGGTAGTTTTGATTCTTACAGTGGGGCAGTCGACTTGTCAGGCCCGTTCACTGAGACCAGCGATGTCCGCTACCGACTAAACCTGTCCTACGAAAACTACGGTAGCTTTCGTGACTTTGTCGATGGCGAGCGATTTCAAGTCTCACCCAGGCTGGCGTGGGACATTGGCCCCAACACTTCGCTGGATGTGTACTCACAATATACCTATGATCGAGAGACGGTAGATGAGGGTATTCCCTTTTTCAGTGATGGGACGCCTGCGGTTCCCAATGACCGATTTCTGGGTGAGGATTTTGGTGAGTTCACCCAGGACCAGTTCAACATTGGATACCGCCTAAACCATAACTTTAGCGACAACTGGTCCATCAGCCACAACGCCCAGTATCTAGAGTACCAGCCTTTGAGATATTACCCATTCGTAGATTCTTTCGACGAAGTCACAGGTGAGGCGGAGCGAGTTGAGTATGCTGCAGACGATGCCTTTCGCCGGATCTTTACCAATGCCGAAGTGCGCGGCCAGTTTAATACGGGTCCAGCTCAGCATCAGCTGCTGTTTGGCATAGAGTATCGCCATGAGGATGCAGAGCAGGCATTTCAGTTTAGCGAACCGTTTGCCTCAATCAACGCCTTTGACCCAATTTATACGGACGAAACCTACGAAATCGACAGCGAGTTCTTCCGCGACGATACTGTAGACACGATTAGGGTCTATCTACAGGACCAGATCGACATCACACCCGAGCTAATCTTGCTGGTAGGCGTGGGGTTTGAATATGCTGACCAGTTTCGCACAGAGCAAAATGAAGGTGAACCCAGGCAAGAATTTGAGCAGACGGACGAAGCTTTCACTCCCAGAGTTGGCGTGGTCTACCAACCGATTGACCCCCTATCGCTTTACGCCTCTTACACAACTTCGTTTAATCCATCTTTTGGAACCGAGCGCAACCCCGATGATTCAGCCTTTGAACCAGAGGAAGGGCGTCAGTTCGAGGTGGGGCTTAAAGCAGATTTATCCAATCGGCTTAGCCTAAATCTGGCTGCCTTTGATATTCGCAGGCAGAACGTGACAACACCTGATCCAGATGATCCGCTCTTTTCGGTACAAACGGGGGAGGTGGCGAGTCGCGGTATTGAGCTAGGTGTGAATGGTGAAATCTTACCTGGCTGGAACGTCACAGCTGCTTACACCTATTTAGATGCCTTCGTGAGCGAAGACAACACCGATATTGAGGGTAACCGGCTGGTCAACGTGCCGGATAATCAGTTTAGTTTGTGGACGACCTATGAGATTCAAACAGGGGATTTGGAAGGACTAGGACTTGGATTAGGCTTCTTTTATGTCGATGAGCGGGCAGGGGACTCTGCCAATACTTTTGAGCTGCCTGATTACTTCCGCACCGATGCTGCATTGTTTTACAAGCGAGATAACTGGCGGGCACAGCTCAATTTCGAAAACGTGTTTGACATTGAGTACTTTACATCGACTAATTATGGCTCTTCTCTATATGTCAACCCCGGAGCCCCCTTTGGCGTCAGTGCATCCTTCTCAATTGAGTTGTAGTTATGGCTTATCTTTGGAGCAAGACGTTTCACGCTACCTTATTTTTTATAATTGGCCTGCTTGGAGCCCTTTTTTTAGCAGGATGTTATCAAAAAGTTAGCCCCGATAATCTTCCGTCATCAGTGGATGAAAACTGCTATTTGGTTACTCATGCGGTGGGAGAATCTTGTGTGCCCAGACAGGTTGAACACATTGTTTCCTTGGGTCCAACCTCTTTTGAAAATTTGGTGGCTCTGGAATTGCAGCCGATCGCAACCGCTGGTTTGCAATTTCTGGATCCCCTTCTCTTTGAGCAGCTTTTGAGTGTTGTCGATCTCGGCCATAATGATCGACCTAACTTAGAGCGGTTACTGCAGCTAGAGCCTGACGTGATTGTTGGACTTGAGGAATATCAAGCGTTTTACAATCAGGTTTCTCAAATTGCCCCTACTGTTTTGGTACCTTTTGAACACAGCGGCCAGTGGAAAGAGATGTTGGCCTTTACCGCAGACGCTCTGAGCAGAGCTGATCAAGCTGAAGCTGTTATGGCGGCCTACAATGCTCGGCTATAAGATTTTAAGCAAGCAATGAAAGCTAATGGTAGTGTGCCAGCTCTGAACGGGGTCGGTAGCCCGACCATCTCTGTAGTTCGGATATACCCAGACACCATTACTTTGTATACGAAAGTCGGCTTCATCGGCACTATCCTAGAAGATGCTGATTTACCCCGACCGCCTTCTCAAGATCTCAATTTTGAGGAAACCCAGGCGTTTGGATTCAGCACGATTCAGTATACGGTTTCCACAGAGACCTTAGACAAAGCGGATGCCGATGTCATTTTTATCATTGTCGGTAACTGGGATGACAAAATTGACGATGTTCTTGCCGAGCTTAAAGCCAATCCGCTTTGGTCCAGACTAGAGGCGGTGCAGCGGGGGGCGGTCTATGAGGTGGGCGACCACTGGGTGGGCAGTGGCCCGATTGCTGCAAATGCCGTGATTGATGATTTGTTCAAATATCTTGTCAACATTCCATCTGAGAACTAGCTCAGGCATGTTCCCTCAACACTCCTTGCGTAGAAACAGCATCATTCTGCCAAGATAATAGTCCCTGCCTAACCTTTTCCCCGCCGTGCAGTCATTGGGCGAGGTGTTCCAACCCTTGTCGTCTCCGGATCAAAATAACGATCAATGACTTCCTCACCAGCCTCAATTTTCTTCTCAATTTCTTCAATAGAAACATTGTTCATAATTTCCGTACCATCATGCTGGATCCAGATAAACATGTTTTTTGTGTTGTTCTACAATCTTTTCTCTATCTGAGACCGTCATAATGACAACCCTACAATTTTTGAAACATCATCACCCAAACAAACAAAGTCTTCTGTATTCAGCGGTATTAAATATTTTTTAGATGACACTCTTATTTAGCTACTACTGTGTCTTCAAATAAAAAGGTTGTCTGGGATAGAACACTTGCTCAAACGGCTGATTCCTGTGACGACGATAGATGTCAAATTCTTTATCTAAAAACGAATCATTAACGATGTCCATATTTCTGCTGTAAGTGCTTTGAAATCACCTCTCGACGGCGATCGCGATCTGACAAACCCCCTACAGAAAGCATATGTTTGGGTTCCCCGCCCATTCGCTCCAGCACCGTTTTCGGCTCATTCGCTTCGTGTAGCCCAGATAGCTCGTTTTCAGAAACAGTTTGCCGCTGCCACGGCTTAAGCAAAGCCAAAATGGCCTGCACCACATCATCCGGCAAATGCTCAACAGTCCCTATCGATTCTTCTCTTGATGTCATGCTCAGTTCTTCCTAAGATTCACAATCCGCTCTATCTGCTTCTCATCATAACCAATGGACACCCACTCCACTCGCCCCCTGCGCCACCTTCTGCATTACGCCAAACCCTTCCAACCCCGCATCCTCGCCGCCACCTTCTGCTCCATCTGCCGCACCCTCTTCGACCTTGCACCCCCCTTCCTCATCGGTGTCGCTGTCGATATTCTCGTTCAGCAAGACGCCTCCCTGCTCGCCCGCCTCGGCATCCAAACCGTCCATACCCAGCTGCTGCTCGTCTCCCTCCTCACCATCGTCACCTGGGCACTCGAATCCCTCAGCCAATACAAAGCCGACCAGCTCTGGCGCAACCTCGCCCAAACCCTCCAGCACCATCTGCTCGTTGACGCCTACAGCCACCTGCAACGGCTAGAGATTGCCTACTTTGAAGACCGCAGCACCGGCACTCTACTCTCCATTCTCAATGACGACATCAACCAGCTAGAGCGCTTTCTCGACACTGGAGCCCGAGATCTTATTAGCGTTGTTACCCACGTAGTAGCTTGCTCGCATTTGGGCATAAGTCTGTAGCTGATTAGCGGGTTAATCACTTAAATCAGCCGAATGAAGGATGGAAAGGTCATAGCCCAGTGTTCTATTGATGTAAGAGTAGAAACATAGTGATTGCCTTATGGATAGCAAATCGACCGTTGTTTGGCAGGGAAGCGTTAAGAAAGGCGAGGGCAAAATTACGACGGAGAGCGGTGCGCTTAAAGAATCTGTCTACACATACGGGACGCGATTTGAAGACAATCCGGGCACTAACCCCGAGGAACTAATTGCCGCCGCCCATGCCGCCTGTTTCACGATGGCAACAACAGATGAGATGGGTAGCGCAGGCGTCAGCGCAGACCAGATTACAACAATAGCTACCGTTACGCTGAGTACGGCTGGCAACGAGCCGGAAGTGAGCCAAATTCACTTGGATATGACGGCTAAGCTACC
>JBCBJS010000104.1:0-6589 GCA_038523095.1 Cyanobacteria bacterium J06626_6 | reverse complement strand
ATCATCCGCTACTCCTCAGGCCCCTTATTTTACAGAGCTAAAAGAGGGATCCAGCTTATTTCTAGGACCAGCGGGGGCATTTGAACAGAAACCTACGGTTATGAAATTGACAGCGGCTGAAAGCCAGTATTCATAAGGGTTTTATAGCAGTGAAGAAAGCAGGCTGTCAGCAATGCCATATCGAAGCGATCGCAGTTGGAACTAGCGCTTTAGCCAACTGAGAATCTGCTCCCGCTTCTCAGGGTTGACTGGCTGTCCTTTCTCAAAGCGGAACAGTTCAGAAGGTCTGATAGCTCCAATCTCGGCAGCCGTCTCCTTCATTCCTCGGCCCCATCGTTTAACACGTGCAAGCGCCGACTTGTCTCCTTCTGGAGCTTCCAGTTCACTCATGAATTCGGCTTCGGTCTGCGAAGGGATAGGGGCGTCAATATCGGGATAGATCTCCCGGTACTGCTGATAGTTTCTAATGTAGAAAAGGTGCCCACAGGTAGTAAGGTGCAACGTCTTAGAGCCAGTCACTAAGGGTGGGTTGTGTTCTGTGAGCCGAGACAAGATGCTTGGCGGCACCCAGACATCATTCTGTTGGAAAGCCTCAGAGATTGCCTGCCAAGCCTTCTGAGTCAGCATTCCTTTCGGTGTTTTCGGTCTGGATTTGGTGGGCTTATTCGTGCCAGCCCTAATGACCTGACGGCCTAGTTTGGTTATTTTTATCTGTAGCTCTGGAACCTCACCCTCACATTCAATCAGCCCTCTACGCTCAAGCGCCTTAAACGTGCTGCCAGTGCCAGGGTCAACGTATCCAGCGTCTCTTAGCAGACTTTTGAGACGACTTTCTATAAAGTTGAGGTCACCGTAGAACATCCATCGCCACTCAGAGGCCGGACGACGCTCTTCCCCTTTGAACCAACTCTGCTTTTCGGTTTTCTCACTGTCCTGATCGATTTTAAAAATCAGCGCCAAATACTTTTGTTGACGGGAGTTCAGTGCATTCCATTGAGATAGTGCCGTTTGCGAAGTCATAGCAACTGCAATCGCGAGTCGTCTGAACGCTTTTACACTTCGAGCATACGCCTAAATCAAGCACACCGCTTCAGTTGTCATAGTCCACGCCCTAAGAGTAGTATCAATACTCTTATTTATTTTATTGAAAGCATCATCTGTACCGAAAATATAAATATTTAGTCAGCAAAAGTTTGCTTAACTTTGATCAGAATTAAGCAGCTGGTTAAACGCACTTTGAGCCGCCACCTCAGCTCTAGCAGACGTTACTTTTTGATAGCGCAGTGTGGTTTGAATATTCTGATGACCCATCAGTGCCCTCAACTCCTCAATGCCCATCAGCCCAACTCGTTCAGTGGCGAAGGTATGGCGTAAGTCATGGAGACGAGCAGCCTCAAGTTCTGAATGTGGCTTCGTCAGTACTTTCCAATGCTCGTAAGCAGTGTGGTAGCTGAGTCGGCTCACCTGCTTAGAGAAGCGTTGCTGAGCTGTAAACAGCGCTGAATGACTGGGATGGCGATAATGTTTGAGATAGGACAGAAGTATAGGAATAACGTCCTGGCTGTAGAAGCACCAGCGCTGCTTATTCCCCTTGCCGATGACCTGAAACCGTTGATTCTCCATGTCGAGGTCATCTAGATCGAGCGCCAATACTTCAGAAATTCTGGCCCCCGTCCGATGCAGCAATCGCACCAATAAATCCATTCTTCGGTCTTTCGCGATCGCCTGATAGAGCAGCGCCAGCTGGTCAGGTGAAAGGTAGCGAATCGGTTGGTCAGAAGCATGTTCTCCTTTGCTGGCATCAGGCTTACGGTGCTTGAGCCGAGCAATCGGATTGCTACGAATGTAGTCTCTTTCAACCGCAAAGTTGAACAGTGCCTGCACCGTTGTTTGATGACGTCGATGAGTGGTGTAAGTCAAATGTGTCAGGCTATTTAGATACGCTTCCAGGCACGAGCGGTCAACCAGTTCTATTGGCCAACTGCCATAGTCCTTTAGTAGCGGCAATAGCGCTAGCTCATAGGAGCGAACGGTACTAGACGCTAGATCTGGCCGGTCTAAAAACTCAGTTGTGACCGTCGCAAAAGGCAAAGACATAAGGCGTTACAGACTCATAATAAAGAGCATCTACGGGATATAAAAAGTATATTTTACAGAAGATAGATTACTTATATTCTCATGCAGCTTTTAGAAGCAGAGCAAGCGCCAAAGCCAGAGGAATCGCTGGGGAATTACATCCTCCGCCAGCGGCGACGGCTAGGGTTAACGCAAAAAGAACTGGCGATACAGGCTGAGGTTCACTCCCAGAGCATCGGTAAGCTAGAACGCGGTAAAACTCAGCAGCTCAACAACAAAACCCGTCAGGGTCTGGCTTACGCCCTTCAAGTCCCGGCTGACTATCTCGATGCAGTCTGCAAAGGAACGCCCGTGGCTACCGCTCAGTCATTGGACTTCTGCCCCAGCTGCTGGCAGCCAGGGACACCGCCTGACCCGATGTGGCTAGACCTGCGTTCTCACTACTGCTTTGCCTGCGGTACGCAGCTGCGGCATCAATGCGTTAATTGCCAACAACCCATCACCTCACTGAAGCACCGGTTCTGTCCCTATTGTGGCACCGCCTATAAGGCTGGTGAAACGACCGCGAGCCAAGCACAACAGGATACAGGCGACTCGGAACCATCGTGAGTAAGCCAGAACAGTTTCTGTCGCAGCGTCAGCGCTACCAACCGATTGTCTTGCCTCAAACATTTACCGATGAGGAGATGGTCCGCGATTGGGCATTGCTCGTTGCTGATCAGGAAGTGATCACCAAGTATCACAAAAAATTCCGCTTGCATATGGCGATCCAGCTCTGCGCCGTGAGGCTGTACGGGCGTTTTCTCAAACATGTGCATGATCTCGCCCCTCAGATTGTGGGTTATCTGAGCAAACAGCTGGCACTGCCGCCATCCTTGGGTGTTGAAGTACCAACCAGGGAGGCTACCTATTTAGAGCACCGCCAAGCCATCTTGCAACATCTCGGGTTTCAACGATTTGGCGATCTCGTACAGCAACAGCTCGAAACGTGGCTGACAGCACAGGCACAGGTAGGTTTACTCCCTGATGACCTGTTCCATCAGGCAGAGCATTACTTGCTCTCTCGGCAGATTCTTTTGCCAGGGCCATCAGTGTTGGAGCGGCTGATTATTCATGTCTGCGGCACCGTTCACCAAACGACGTTTGAGGAGATTTCCGAGGCACTCTCCCCCGAGCTACGGCAGTCGATTGACCGACTGTTGAAAGTCTCTGAAGGTGAACAGCGCTCATACTTTCACCAGCTCAAAGCTTATCCACCGGCAGCAACAATTTCTTCATTGCAGTCATATTTGGAGCGCTACCAAACGGTTGCCAAGACAGGGATTAATGCATTCGAGGGGCAGCTACTGACACCGCCTTTCCTCGACTATCTGTTCAAACAGGCAAGACGCTATAGTGCCAAGGACTTGAAACGCTTTTCAGAGCATAAACGCTATGCGCTGATGGCATGCTTTTTACTGGAAACTCGTAAGGTGCTGCTCGACCATCTGGTGACCATGCATGAGCAGTATGTGATGACGATGTGCCGCAAGTCGAAGAACACCTACGAACAGAAGCATCGCGAGCTGCGGCAGCGCCATAAGCGAGCAGTAGACGTCATTTTAGAGGCCAATAGTCGTCTGTTGGATTGGCCAGAAGAAGACCCTCTTTCTTCGGTTGAGCTGTGGCAGCAAGTGAATAAAGAACAACTTCAGAACGCACTGACTGATCTGCGGGCTTTCAAGAAACTGGAGGAGCGGGGCTATGGCGATCTGCTGTTGGCTCGCTATCCCAGCCTGCGTAAGTATTTTGCTGATTTTGTTCATTTACCTTTCGCTGCTGAGCATGGCAATAACGCTTTGTTGCAGGCAATCTCACTCGTCAAGCAACTCGATACTGGTGAGATTAAACGCTTACCGACAACTACCCCGACTGACTTTGTGCCCAAAGATCTGCGACGTGCCCTTCATGATTCAGTCGGCAAGCTAAATCGCAACGCATGGGAGACGGGACTGGCGCTGGCGATCAAGGATGCATTGCGCTCAGGCGATCTGTTCTTGCCTCAGAGCAAGCAGCATGTTTCGTTCTGGGAGTTAATGCTCAATGACACTCGCTGGCAGGAGCTTCGCACAACAGCCGCTGACGCCCTTGATCAACCCTCTTCTGAAAACGTCAAAAAGGTGCTGCCTCAGCAGTTTAATGATGCTGTTGCCAAGGCAAATACCCAGTTTCCCTTTGATGATTTCGCTGAAATTCACGATGGACGGCTCAAGCTGAAGCGCTATGACAAAGTTGACGTTCCGCCAGAGGTCTCGCATTTACAGAAGGTGATCAGTGCGAGACTACCCACCATTCGGATTGAACAGTTGCTGATAGAGGTGGATCAGCTGACGCACTTCAGTCGCCATTTCGTGCCAGTTCATGGCCACCAGTCCAAGCCTGCTCATTTCTATCGCTCCCTGATGGCAACCATCATCTCTCAGTCCACGAATCTTGGAATTGTGGCCATGAGTGCCAGCGTCAAGGGCACCACCGTCGATATGCTGCGCCATGTCCTGCACGAGTTTATTCGAGAAGAAACGCTGACGGCGGCCAGTACCGAACTGGTCAATCAGCATCATCTTTTGCCACTCAGCTCGGTGCATGGCTCAGGCACCCTGTCCTCTTCGGATGCCCAGCGGTTCAAGGTTCGTGCCAGCAGCTTGCTGGCTTCTGCTTACCCTCGATACTACGGCTACTACGAGAAAGCGATTGGCCTCTACACCCACACATCCGATCAGTACTCGGTTTTCGCGACACAAGCCATTTCCTGTGGCCCTCGCGAAGCGCTCTATGTCCTTGATGGATTGCTAAAGAACAACACAATCCTCAAGATTCGACAGCACACCACGGACACCCACGGCTACACCGAGATCATCTTTGCGCTCTGTCATCTGCTTGGCTTCTACTTCATGCCCAGAATTCGAGACCTCAAAGACCAGCAGCTATATCGGGTGAATCGGAAGGCTGACTACGGCGTGTTTACGCCCCTGCTAACCAAAACCGTTGATATGGATATCGTTGAGGAGCAGTGGGAGGCGATGCTGCGAGTCGCACTCTCGCTCAAGCAGCGCACGGCACCAGCTCATGTGATTGTGCAGCGCTTGACTAATAGCTTTCCGGCTGACCGGCTCTCGAAGGCGTTTACCAACCTGGGCCGCATCCTCAAGACACAGTACATCCTGCGCTATTTGACTGACCGGCAGCTACGGCAAACGGTGCAGCTACAACTCAACAAGGGCGAGTATCGCCACAAGCTGCCCCGGCGCGTATTCTTTGCCGACCAGGGCGAGTTTACGACTGGTGACTACGAGGAGATCATGAACAAGGCTACCTGCCTCAGCTTGGTCTCAAATGCCATCCTCTACTGGAACACAATCAAGATCAACGAAATCGTGGAAGGCCTTAGAGCGCAAGGCGAAATCGTTGAGGATAAGACGCTAGCGCATATTTCACTGCTGCCTTATAGGCATGTCATTCCAAACGGGGCTTACTTCGTGGATGACCTATAGCTGAAACCCTCATGAATACTGGCTTTTGAGCGCTGCTAATTTCATAACCGTAGGTTTCTGTTCAAATGCCCCCGCTGGTCCTTGATGATGACTGATGAAAACTGGGAAGTGCTGGCACAGGTCGCGGCTAACACTTCTGCAAAAATCGTGAGGTCTAAAGTACTCGGAAACCGCAAAGTTTAGCGAGTGATCGCGCCTAGAGTATCCTTGCAGTTACCCATGTAAATGCTGGGCCGTATCTTCATGCGGATCTCTAAAATAGCCGAGAGGTATTGGTTCACTTATGCAGTTCCCAATTCAAATTGAAACTGGGGCAGGCGCTTTTGTGCCAGGAGTGATTTGCGAGATGACAACAGCCCATTTGACGCAAATTGAGACCATTTGGCGGGCGATGTTGCAGGCACTAGGTCAACCCGATGCTGACTGGAACTGGGACTACAAATTACGCCTCTCAATGGCAGAGCCTCGGTTTGAAGCCTATGTGGTAGAGGTCGGTGAGTTAGCTCAAGGTGTGATGTTGATTGAGACTCAGTGGCATCGCTCGCAGTTGGAGGCGGCTAATCGACCTCGACTGGTTTATGTTGAGTACCTGGCGACGGCCCCCTGGAACAGACGTGAAATTGAAGACCCGCCTGATTTCGTAGGCACTGGACGGGCACTGATGACTTTCTCACGGCGACGCAGTGCAGATCTTGGCTATGAGGGGCGCGTTGGCTTACATGCGCTGCCAGCGGCAGAAAGCTTTTACCACAAACTCAATATGCCTGACTATGGCGCTGACCCAGACCATGACGGGCTAGTATACTTCGAGTATGGCCGATTACAGCGATAAGCGAGGCTAATAATGGATGAACAACGACGAGCCGAATCGCTTCAGATAGCGGATGAGCAGATGAGCCAGCTCAACGATATCGACTGGCTACGACAGCATCCTGCGGCTGAGATTGAGGGTGACGGCTGGGTAGAAGCGGGTAATGGATTAC
>JBCBJS010000103.1:0-6671 GCA_038523095.1 Cyanobacteria bacterium J06626_6 | reverse complement strand
GGGCATGCTCTTGAACCCAGTTGGTCGCCAGTAGAATGTCTGGTTCTATCCAAAATATACTGCCCTCACCGATCCGGCTGCTCACCTGCAGCAGGCTGCCCATCATTTCAGCAATTCGCTGACTAATGGCAAGCCCCAAACCGGTTCCAGCAGCTTTACGGTCTGTCGCTCCAACCTGCTCAAATGGCAAAAAGATTTTCTTCAGCTGTTCGGAGGTCATACCGACGCCTGTATCTTCGATTTGAAAGCAAATTTTTTGCGAGGAACGCTCCGGTTGGCTAGCAGAAAGAGAATCATCCCCACCGTTCTTTGCAGGGTTCTTTTTACTGAGAGAGACGCTAAGGGTAACACTGCCTTGATCGGTAAATTTGATGGCATTGCCCAACAGATTGATCAAGACCTGCCGCAGGCGCTTTTCATCGGCGCAGATCCCAGCAGGTAAGTCTGGCGCAAAATGACAGTGAAAAGATAGTCCCTTTTGTTCTGCGCGGATGCGGCAAATTTCGGCAACCCCTTCTAGAAATGTGAATAAGCCGAAGTCATGGTTGTGTAATTCAAGCTTGCGGGCTTCAATTTTGGAAAGGTCGAGAATGTCGTTAATGAGCGTCAGCAGGTGGGTGCCACACTGGCGAATGATGCTGACACCCTTTTTCTCTTTGGGGGCAATTTGGGCGGAACGCTCCAAAATCTGCGCGTATCCCAGAATACCGTTGAGCGGGGTACGCAGCTCGTGGCTCATGTTGGCGAGAAACTCGCTTTTGGCCTGGTTAGCGGCATCGGCAGCCTGCTTAGCCTGGGCCAAAGACTGGGTTCTTTCTTCGACTTTAGCCTCCAAAGTTTTTGAATAGTCAAGCAGCTGGTTGTTAGCATCTTCTAGCTGAGCATTCGCATCTTTTAGAGACTTTTGGCGATAGGCATTGGTCGTCGCTAGCCCACTAACGGTTAGCGCGACAAGCGGCGAAATCACCGGAATGAGCAGCCCTTGCAAAAAGGCAGCATAGGTCGCAATCACCAGCAAAGTACCCAGACCTAAACCTGTGCAAAAAGTGCCACGCAAAAACTTAAACTGATGGCGACGCTGCTGTTTGGCAGCGATCCGCCAGCTACCGATAGTGCCAACCATCGTCCAGAGAATGATCCAGACCTGCTGCTGTCCGCCAGAGAGTCCAACAATGTTTGCCCGACCGTGAAGAGCGCCATTGATCAGCTGGCTAGCGATGTTGGCATGGACAAATACCCCCGGCATGACCCGTCTACCAACGGCATCCCAAGTACCGCTGTAGGGCGTTTCAAAAAAGTCGTTAGTACTGGGTGCGATAGAACCGATTAGAACAATGCGATCGCGCATCAAGTCGGGCTGCACATTCCCAGAAATGATCTCTCCCATAGAGACAGTGGTAAAAGCTTCTTCACCGCCGCGCCAGTTGAGTAGTATTTGGTAGCCGCCAACCTCTTCCTGGGTATAGCCAGCATCTTGGCCTCGCAGGGGCTGATAGATCGCCTGGCCCAGCTGAAAAACCTGACGATCAGGATCAACAGATTCTAGACTTATCCCTTCTTCGGCCAAGTATTGGAGAGCAACCTGCGTAGCAAGACCTGCTTTTATGGCCTGGTCTTCCTCGTCCTCAGCGGTGAGCAGGCTACGGCGGATTTTTCTGTCGGCGTCGAGCACGAGATCAGCTAGGCCCACCTGTCCCAGTGCCTGGAGCGCAGGGGGAGGATTCACGCGGCTGCCGATCACTTTCTCCACGCCAATCAGCGTAGGCGTGGTTTGAAAAACATCCACCAGTTCCTGATGTCCAGGTTCTTCTGGGAGATCTCGGTAAATGTCTAGTCCAATGGCCCTGGGCTGCTGCTTGGCGATTTTTGCCAGCAAGTCGGCGAGGTGCTTATCAGGAATTGGCCAGTCGTTGGCGGCTTGGATGTCTTGTTCGTCAATGGTGACAACAACAATGGCAGGGTCTGCTCCCTCAAAGGGTCGCAAGCGAAAGAAGATATCTCTCACTTCCCACTCAAGCAGATTAAAGCCGCCCATGAGGTTGCCAGTGATGACCGCAGCGGCAACGGTTGGGGCAATAACCAGGGCGCTCCGCGTATGACACAGAAAGGTTTTAAGGTTGGACCACATGGACAGTAGATGCTCGTTGCCAGTTGGCAAGTGTCTTCGGGGGATCTTTGCAAATGTCTTTCTACAAGGACCCTTCTGCAGAGGTTGCGAGTAGTATTCCCGAGCGAGCGCGTGTAGTGAATGTAGCGTAAGGAGATCGATGATTCCTTGAGCTATCCCTTTGGCAACGGCGCATAGTATTGATGGCTGAGGCAGGGAAGGGCAGTAACTTTGCCAGGGATGCCGTCGATGTCGACAGTGAGGCCTTCGCCGCCTGCTTTCGTGCGGATGTAGGCGAGCGCGAAAGGACCGGTTTCCAACTGGGTCACGCTGGTAACCTTGCCGATGGGGTTACCGTCTTGAGTGATTAAGGCGTTTTTCGGAACAGGCGTCGCAAGGGAAAGGCCCCAAAGTCTTTTTTTCACGCCCTGGTAGGTGTTGAGGCGGGCGATGGTTTCCTGGCCGATGTAGCAGCCCTTTTCAAAAGAAATGCTGTGCCATAGCCCAGCTTCTAGAGGGTTGTCGTCGTCAGTGAGTTCGTGGGCGGGCATGGGCCGACCCTGCTGAATTCGGAGCTGTTCCCACTGCGCCTGGTCAGCTAAGGTGGCCCCAGCTTCTAGCAGGGATTGCTCTAGGTGAGTGGCAGCAGATTTGGGTGCCCAGAGAGTGTAGCCTGCGATCGCCAGCTCGCTACCCGCTGCAATATGAACAGTGCTATCTGTATCAGGCAGGCGAATAGACTGGTGTGTGAAGGGCGGCTGACCAATCAGGGTTTCTGCGCCGAGCGATCGCACAACGCTATCTACACCCTCTCCCAGCACAGTAAACATCACAGTCTGATCGCTTTCATCGGCAAGAGTGACCTTATCCGAAAAGAAAATGTAGCGGTCCATCCAGTCGTACAGCTGCTGAGCCATGCCCGGTGAGACAATAACCAACAAGGAATCGGGAAAGGCATAGACGGTGGCAAGGTCAATGGTGCGCCCCGTAGAAGTTACAAAAACGGTGTGACAGCCTTGACCAGCAAAGAGCTGCTCAATATGGTTAGTAGTCTGATTGTGCAAAAATCTCACGTGGTCATCACCAGTGAGACGAATGCGTCCCCAGTGTGAACGGTCAAAGAGCAGTGGGGATAGGATCGGGCTAGCCATTGTGATTGGGTGCTTTACGTTGTTCGTCTTTGGGTGTCTCTGAAGGCTTTTCTCTAGCCTTTTAGCCTCTCTAGCCTTTCAGCTTCTCTAGCCTTTTAGCCTCTCTGGCCTTTCAGCAGCATCGGAACGCCATTGGCTGGTGCAAGGGTGACGCCTCGGCGGCTAGGCTTCTCGGGTTTGTCGCTGGCCAGCTCAAATTCGTAACTGGCAACCAGAGTAGCTACAGCAAGCTTCAGTTCGTACTGAGCAAGGGCCTCGCCCACACAGCGACGAGCACCGTTCCCAAAAGGAATAAATTCGTAGGGAGAATACTTGCGCTCCAAAAATCGCTCTGGCCGGAAGGCTTTGGGGTTTGGATATAGATCTTCTCGCTGGTGGGTAAGGAAAATGCAGCCCAAAAAGGTAGAGCCTGCCTCGAAGTGGTAACCCATCAGGTCTACAGGTTCTTTGGCAACACGCGGAAATGTAAACATGGCCACCGGGGAGCGCCGGAGCGTTTCTTTACAGACGGCGGTGAGGTAGGGAAGCGCTGCGATATCGGTTGGGGTGGCATCCGGGCTGAGGCCATCGAGTTCAGCCAAAAGTTTGGCTTTGACGCTGGGTTCTCTGTGAATCCAGTACATAGCCCAGGCGATCGCGGTCGCCGTCGTTTCGTGCCCAGCCAGCAGCAAAGACATCAGCTCATCGCGCAGTTCCTGGTCGCTGAGGGCATCGCCGGTCTCGGTGCGAGAGGCCATGAGCATAGAGAGAATGTCTGTCCGATCCGCGCTCTGCTGCTGGCGGCGATCGCTAATTTCTGCATAGATCAGCTGATCGATTTTGTTGCGATTGTCAATAAAGCGGCCCCAAGGGCTCCATTTGCCCAGGTCTTTTTGCAGCCAGTCGAAAAATAGCATGGTGGCTGACACAGGAGAGCTGACCGTATCGACTGCTTTGGTCAGGGTCTGGGTCATCTCGGTCGTGCGATCGCCCTTGGGAGAACCCAGCACCACTTTGGCAATGGTTTGCAAAGAAATTTGCTGAGTGAGCTTGCGAAGGGCAAAGGGCTGATTCTGCGGCGTTTGGCTGACCAGCTCGTGGGTAAGCTCGCAGATCAGGTCGCCATAGAGGCTGAGGCGATCGCCGTGGAAAGCGGGCGCCATCAGCTGGCGGCGCTGCTTGTGAGCGTCACCGCTGAGCATGATGACAGAGTGGGTGCCAATAAAAGGAGAAAGGATACGATTAAATTCGCCGGGGGTGCCAAAGGTCTTGCGATCGCGGCTCAAAATGTACTGAATAGCCTCCGGATGGCTAGCAATCACAGTAGGCCCATTGCCAAATCCCAAGGAATCTTCCTCAAAGAAGTCAGGGGTTCGGTGCTTTGTGCGCTCCAGGTAGGTCGCCGGTCTCACAATCCACTCAATGCGCCGGAGAGGGCGAAATCCTGCTGGCTTTTGGAGCTGTTTTGGGGGGCTGTTGGGTGCGATCGCGTCTGTATTTACCGTCGTTTTGGTCATAGGTCTTCCTAGAATCCTTCTGGAGGCTCTCTTGAGGACACCTCTAGATCCTAGTCGCAGTCTCGATTTTCTTCATCCCCGTCCGGCATGATGGTATGGCAAAGGATAGCCCGGCTGCGGTTGACACCACGCAGGTTAGCACCCGTTAGGTCAGCGCCGCTAAGGTTAGCAACGCCAATAATGGCGGCTGTCAGTTCGGCATTGACCAATGTGGCATTCTGCAGGTTGGCATCTTCCAGATTCGCCTGGGTTAGGATCGCACCCGTCAGGTTGGCCCCTTCCAAAATGGCATCTTGCAGGCGAGCACCGTTCATTTCAGCGCCGGAGAGGTCCGCCTCAGAGAGGTTGGCGTCCACCAGTTCAGAGAGCATCAGGTTAGTGTTGCTGAGGTCTGCGCCAGAGAGGTTAGCGCCAGTCAGTGAGGCGACCTTGAGGTTGGCCCGGTGGAGCTGAGCGTTGCTAAGGTCAGCTTCATTGAGGATGCAGACCGGGCACTCGTTATTTTCTAGCAGCATGTCCACATCGTCTTGGATGTAGGCCCAGCTTGGCGCTGCAAAAGAGAACAAACCAACACCCACAATACAGACCGCAAGTAACCATGCGGTTGCAGTTGCCGCCCAATCCGATCTCAAGCCCGCTGCCAAACCTTTAATTTTCATTCCGTTTTTCATGCCTCTACTGGCCATTACCCGCAAATCAACGATATTCATTCTCCCACAATCGTTCGAGAGATGTCGCGCTCATCGAATGCATTTGGTCCGATGACTCTAGGCAAAAAGCGGGTTCTGGAGGGTCACTGAGAAATTGACGAATCTGTGTGTATAAATGACAGGTGTGTGTGAGGGAATGGGGCATGTTCAGTTCTAAGTCGCAGGTCATCTGGCTGTATCTCATGCTGGGCGGGGTGGTGCTAGTGATGTACAACAGCGATCCAAACTGGCGAGATAAGGTGGATGTGCTGAAAGATAGTGTGGTGCTCACCTGGACGGCTAGCCTAATGAATCTGCTGTTGTTTGGGAACGGACTGAGTCGCCTGTTTGGGATACGGCCTCGACAACCGATCGGGCTATTGGGCGTACCGTTTTCGCCCTTACTTCACCGCGACTTTACCCACCTGCTGGCAAATACGGTGCCCTTTGTAGTGTTGGGCTGGCTGATCTTGGTGCAGGGGGAGCTACCTGGGGCGAGCGATTTCTATGCGATTACGGTGACCATTTTGCTAATTGGCGGGCTAGGGACTTGGGTATTTGGCCGAAATGCAATTCATTTGGGAGCGAGCGGGCTGATTTTTGGCTACATCGGCTTTTTGCTGATTCGAGGGTATGTGGGGCCGACGCTCTGGACGGTGGGATTCGCGCTGATTGTATTCCTGATGTATGGCAATCAGCTGTGGTCAATGATTCCTAGCTCAAATGATGCAACGGTGTCTTGGGAGGGGCATTTATTTGGCTTTGCAGGAGGCATTTTGGCAGGGGTACGGCCAGATATTTTGGAGGTCGTAGGGACGGCGATTCGCGAGCTGACGCAGTGAGGGGTCTGACCAGATCAATTACTGTCCTAGTAGGAAATAAGCGCTTAAAAAGCATGGTATGTAAAGGATGTAGAATCCAATTCGTGGATATTTTGCTGCAGTTGTGTTTCTGCGCCGCATCAACTTATTCGCGATATCAGGGCATCTTGTTTGGCAACACCGAGCTGTGAAGACACAGCTTCCGAACGCACTGTGCTAGTTATTTCTGCTGATCGTTTTTCCTATGAGGAAGTTGCTATGAAATCTTTGATGTTGGGCGGGCTCTCGGCGCTGCTGTTACTTGGCGCGGGTCCGCTGACGATTGGTGCAGGTGCCCAGGTATTTTCTTCCCAGCGCAATCCCCAGAATGGGAGTGCTCAGCGCGGGCAGGTGGCGCAGCAGTCTTC
>JBCBJS010000102.1:0-6711 GCA_038523095.1 Cyanobacteria bacterium J06626_6 | reverse complement strand
CGAAAGCTTCTGGCAGCAGCAGAAACCTGTTGCGGCGGTCTGCCACGCTCCCATCGTACTGATGAATGCTAAAACCGATGACGGTGACTACATCGTCCATGGACGAAATGTGACGGGTTTTACCAATGGTGAGGAAGATGCCGTGGGTCTAACAGATGTTGTTCCCCTACTCGTGAAAGACACACTCATTAAGCGGGGCGGGAAGTATCAAAAAGTCGACAACTTCGCGCCCTTTGTTTTAACAGACGGCTATTTAATCACAGGTCAGAACCCTGCATCCTCAGAGCCTGCTGCTGAAGCTCTACTCATTGCTTTAAACAGAATCAATCAGTAGGGAAATGGCAGTCATGATGAGAATCAATAGCATGTAGAAAATCTATATGTAGAGTAGCGTATCAATCTTTTTTGATAGATACCGCTACCTGTTGAGTTTTTTAGCTGGCTGAACTAATTTTCAGCACTCTTTTCGGTATGCGCTAGGATTAACGCCCATTTGACGGCGAAAGGCTTTGGCAAATGAAGCGGGATCGCTATACCCAACGCTAGAGGCGATCGCCCGAATCGTTTTCTGTGGTCTATTTTTGAGCCGCTCCGCCGCTTTTTCCATCCGCAGCCTGCAAACAAAAGCAGCCGGTGTTTCTCCCGTACTTGTTTTGAACTGACGGGCAAAGTGATACTCCGAGAGACGGGTTTGCGCCGCAAGATCGCTAAGAGAAAGATCGTCTAGGTGCGTTCCTTCCTCTACTTTGCCGTGAATGTACGCTAGGGTTTGCTGAAGCTGCTGTTTCGAAAGCCCACTTTTATAGGCTTTGAGCTTAGGGTTGAAGACACAGTAATGTCTCAGGAGGTGAATGCTAAAGGCAGTCAGCAAGGATTGGGTGCAAAGCAGTGTGCCTTCGCCTTGTGTGCTAATTTCGTACAGCAGCGCTTGAGCAAGGCGGGTAATCTGTGGGTCTTGACCAGAGACAAGGGGCTTTAGCTCCACTTGGTCTGGATTCATACAGCCCGTTTCGAGGGCAATTTTGCGCAAAATTTGGGGCTGAAAGCCAAAGTTCATTGCTTCATCTTCCCCGTTCCAAGCAAACTCACTCGGGATGCCAGCAGGGATAATAGCGAAATTGTTACGACTGCTTTGTCCGTCGTGTTCTTGGCCTGCAATCCGTCTAATTTGGCGATCGCTCCCCTGCCCTTCAGCGCTAATATCTAAAACCAGCACATGTTCTGGAATGGCTGGGATAATCACCTCATCAGCAGGCTGCCAGACATGATCGACCATCCATCCAGGAACAGATAGCGAACCACTGCCAATCCACCCTTTTAAATAATCCACATCGTGGATGGAGTTTGCTTCTCCCAAAGGATTTTGCTTTCGCACGGTCATTGCTGCAAACCCAATCGCTCATGTTCTTCACCTATTTGTACCGGCTGCCTGAGGTCATAGCAGAGCCCTGAAGCGATTAAGTGATGTAACGTAGCAACACGCTAAGCAACGCAGCAATAGTTCATGTTTCTTGATAGAACACGCACTCTTTTTCCTAGACATCGCAATCACATTGAGCTTTTTGTCTGAGCAATGCAGAGAGAGATTGCTTGGCAATCCTTGAATCGCAAAAGCGCCCTCAAGTAGCGCAAGAATGTCTAGTAAGCGTTGCGCAGGGAGCGATAAGTTGAAGAAACATTCTTAAGACAGCTCTAACAACTCTACACTCTGGGAAAAATCATGATCCATTCTCTTGCCAATCCGCCAATGACCCGTCAGCACACTCATGTTTCTGCAGACCAGCTCCAGCACATCATGATTATCTCCGAGGATATGGAGCTGGTCGAGAGGTTTCAGCTAGAGATTACGCAGTCGGGCTATCAGGTCAGTGTGCTTCACGATGGTCTGCGGGGGCTATTGGCGGCGCAGCGGATGGAGCCAGATTTGATTATTGCCAGCTGGTCGCCGCCAAGGCTGTCAGGATTAGAGATTTGCGATCGCCTCCTTGCTCGCGGCAACCAGCGCTCAATTATTCTCATCACCGAAAATGACAGCGCAGATGAGCGCATTGCGGGGCTGCGCCAGGGTGCGAGCGACTGCATCTCAATGCCTTGCAAAATGGAAGAGTTTATGGCCCGCGTGCGCTGCAATCTTCCCCAGCGCACCACCCAGGCAAATACCCAGGACACTCTATTGCGCTGCGCCGATCTAACCCTTAATCGGCAAACCCGAGAAGTATTCAGAGGCGAATCTTTCATTCGCCTTACCGCCAAAGAATTCGATCTATTAGACTATCTCATGACCAACTATTTTCGAGTCGTGACTCGCACTCAGGTTCTAGAGAATGTTTGGGGCTACGACTATTGCGGCAGCTCCAACATTATTGAAGTCTACATCCGCTACTTGAGAAAGAAGCTATCACGCAATAGCGACCAAAGACTCATTCACACAGTTCGTAGCGTTGGCTATATCCTCAGAAAACCCAACGCCAAAGCAGCGACTGCTTCAATCGCGACCTCACAGCAACCTTCCTCACAGCCCCAAAAAACCCTAGCACTCACGCCTTCCTCACAGCCCAGAAAAACCCTAGCACTCACACATTAATTGTCAGGTGGATAAGGATTCGGTCCTTAATTGGCTACCTAGATCTAACGGATTCTCTGAGACAACAGAGGAGACCGGCCTAGATATTGCGATACTGTCTTGGCGTTGCACCTGCGTGCTTACGAAATTGCGATGTGAAGTGACTCGGATTGGAAAAGCCAGTTTGAGCGGCAATTTCAAGAATGGGTAGCTCGGTTACCGATAGCAATACTTTTGCGCGTTCAATTCGCCGCTGAACAACGTACTTGTGCGGTGTTTGGCCGATAGTTGCTTTGAACGCACGAGCAAAATGATACTGACTCATCGGGATAATCGCAGCAAGCTGTGCGATCGCCAAATCTTCCGCTAAGTTCTCTTCAATGTAGTCCTTAACCCGCTGCACCTGAAAAGCATCTAATGCACTCCGCGCTATCTCAGTTTGTTCTTGTTCGGCGATTTGAGTGCCAGTTTGAGTGCCAGTTTGAGTGCAGATGTAGTTGCGCAATAGATGCACAGCGAGTACGTTGCGCAGCGACTCAACTATCATTTTGCTACCAGCACCACCTACTTGAACTTCTTGCTTGAGCAGTTGAGAAACGTGAAGGATAGTTGGATCTGGAAAGATCAGCTTAGTGTCAAAAGAAAGGGTGCCGGAACTGCTAGTGCTTAGCTCAATCTGATTGTCACTGGCGACGGATTGCAGCCAGTCATTATCGAAGAGAAAGTTAGCGTATTCGCTTTCTCTTTCTCTCTTGTGCCACGTGAAATCGCGATCGCCATACACAAATACACTGCCTGCCGGTAGCGGCGTCGTCTTACGAGAGCCCCCATCGACAGACCAGGTTACTTCTTCATGAGGGGCAAAAGCAACGCTAATCGCCTGCTGTGGCATCGTAAAGTCAAACTCGCCGACCTCACGCAGTTGACCATACTCAAATCGTAAGCCATCCCATTCTTTCGCAATGATAATGGACTGCGGTGAGCTAGGTGGCGAAGGCATAGTACGGCCCGATTGAGTTGAATCCCTTGTGCTTATTGTAGTCGCGACTTTTTGATCGCTGATTTGGGATTTTTCTATTTTATAAATAATGTTTTATCAATGGACGTAACTACTCAGGCTGTCCATGGTTGAGAATCGCCCCACGATTGAAAATCGGGGCTATCGAAATCAAGCCCGCTAAAGGGGCTAAGCATGAGGTTCACGACCACACTACCCTGCCTGCCATAGAGCCTGAAGCCCTTTTTGAGAGTCCGCGCTTAGGTCCCTTTAGCGGACTTCGTCAGTTAGCCCCGATTTTTAATCGTGGGGCGGGTTACAGGTGTAACCAGTTCCCTGAATTCGAGCCTGAGTAGTTACTAATAAACAAAGCGCTAAAACTATCAAAAAATCTATACTCTACGCTTCAGATGCAGTCGCGCAAGAATTTGATAGTTTGCCGCAAGGCTCTGGTAGATAAGGGCTAACCGGATTTCATAAAGTGTATTCAACAGGCAAGCGACAGCGAACTTCATCGCTGCTCAAGGCCACTACTACTTTTGGAGGAAATTCACCATGAAACGCACTGTTCTCTTCACTTCTTTGGCTGCGATTGCCCTACTTGGCAACATTGCTAACGCCCAGCTCAATACACAGTTCAATACACAGTTCAACGATGCGACTAGCAGCACTGAGCAAAGGATTGTTGGCACAGAGATTGCTTACAGCACTCAATATCAAGCAGGTATCAACCGCGTCACCTTTCAAAGCGAGGGCACTGAGCTAGTGGGCGATCTCTACCTCCCTTCTGACTATCAATCGGGCGACAAGCTTCCAACGATCATCGTCTCTGGTTCTTGGACAGCGGTAAAAGAGCAAATGGCGGGCGGCTATGCCCAGAAGTTAGCTGAACAGGGCTTTGCGGCCCTTGCCTTCGACTCTCGTTCCTTTGGCGAAAGCGGCGGCGAGCTACGCGCTTTTGAATCGCCTACTGTCAAAATTGAGGATATTAAGAATGCCATTACATTCTTGGAAACTGTAGATGCCGTCGATAGCGATCGCATTGCCGGACTTGGCATCTGTGCAGGGTCAGGATACATGACCACCGTCGCAGCGGAAGATGACCGGCTCAGCGCGCTAGTCACCATTGCGCCTTGGATTCATAATCCAGAAATCGTTAACACTGTCTACGGCGGCGAAGAGACTGTAGCCCAGATGATTGCCACCGGACAAACTGCCGCAGAAAAGTTTGCGCAGACCGGCGAGGCCGACTACCTACTGGCCACTAGCGCCACTGACGAGTCAGCCGTGATGTACGGAGACATTGACTACTATCAAAATCCAGAGCGTGGGGCCATTCCAGAGTGGGACAATCGCTTTGCAGTGGCTACCTGGGCAGAGTGGCTCACCTTTAACCCAATGGAGAAAGCCAACCAGGTTGAAGTCCCCACGCTGTTTATTCATAGCGAAAACGGAGCCATTCCAGATGGTGCGCGTCAGTTCTTTAGCGAGATTCCAACCGAGCAAAAACAAATGGTCTGGATGAACGACTATCACCAGTTCGACTTCTATGATCAAGACAACGCAATGGATGACGCGATCGCACTTGTTACCAACCATCTCAATGAGTCGCTCTAGACGGCTAACCAGCTATCCACCCAGCTACAGTTACGCGAGGGACAGGTTGTTTTGTCCCTCCTCGCAGTTCATCCCTTTCACTTTTGGAGCCTTTTCACCATGTCATTCTCTCGTCGTAACATCATCGCCAGTGGCGCAGCCGGACTCGCGACGGCGCTGTCTGCTCAAGGCATTGCAGAAGCAACAACCCGTATAAGCGCGGCGACTCAAGACGCTCCACCTACGATAGCTCAAGCTCAGACCGAGGAGGCAAGTACAACTGGCGCTTTCGCCAACAAAGTGGTTCTCATCACGGGTGCAACCTCCGGCATTGGAGAAACAACAGCAAAAGCTTTTGCTAAGGAAGGAGCAAGCGTTTTCTTCTGTGGTCGTCGTGCAAACTTGGGGGCTAAAGTTGAACAAGACATCCGGGCTATGGGCGGTGAGGCAACTTACATGCAGGCAGATGTGCGTCAGGCCGAGCAAGTCAAGGCGTTTGTAGATGGCTGCATTAGTCAGTATGGCCGCATTGATATTGCCTTCAACAATGCAGGTGTTGACTATCCGCCCGCAACGATTGCAGATACCAGCATTGAAGAATTCGATGATTTGATGAGCACGAATGCTCGCGCTGTGTTTGTCAGCATGAAATATGAGCTACCTTATCTCGTCGAAACGAAAGGTTCCATTATCAACAACGCGAGTATTGGCGGCCATCGCGCTTTTCCGAATATTGTTGGATATGGTGCGAGCAAGGCAGCCGTTATCCACATGACGAAGATGGCGGCGCAGGAGTACGGCAAAGATGTACGGATTAATGTGGTCGCGCCTGGTGGTGTCCGAACGGCGATGTGGGAGCGGGTACAGCGCGACTGGAATGTCACGGAAGAACAGCTTGTGCAGCCTTATCCCATGCAGCGAGCAGCGGAGCCAGAAGAGATTTCTGAAGCGGTGACGTGGCTAGCCTCTGATGCGGCCTCTTATGTGTCAGGGATGAAGCTAGATATTGATGGCGGAGGGCTAGGCTAATGCGTTTGGGGATGATTGCACTATCTCAGACGCGAGCAGCCGACACCTGGGTTGAAGCCTCTGATGACGGGCTAACGATTCATGCCAGTAGGCGATGGCTAGACCCTCTTCTCAGTGAGTATCAGCGCGATCTCTCTACTGAGATTCACTACCCCATGCGGCAGTTAGAGCCTGCGCTTCTCCACTTAGCGCTGCTGCTGCACAAAGAAACCCGCCACAGTAACGTTGAGCTAGGCACCGTTGAGACAAGTGCTTATGCCCTTGAAATTGCTAGAGTCCTCAGCATTCACGTTCTGCGTGCTCATTGTTGAGCTTGTGGTGCTGATATGAAGATAGCTGTTCGCTCTCATATGGCTCGCTATTTATGCTTTTTGCGACCCTATCAAAACAGTGCCTCAAATCATGTTCCAAAATAGTGTTCTCAAAACGTTTAAGGGACTATGAGACAAGTTGTCAACATCTCCATCAGTGACCAAACGCCTGCAACTAACACATTTGGTTGTGTTACGTACGCGCACTTTGAGTC
>JBCBJS010000101.1:0-6870 GCA_038523095.1 Cyanobacteria bacterium J06626_6 | reverse complement strand
ATACTTTGCTGATATTCCGCCGGGGCGATCGCGGCATTGTCGCGATTAACAAAAGCGATTCAGACTATGATTGTGAATGAGGTCTATGTAAGTACCTGGATTTTTGAGTCCCCAGGTATTGAGGTCTACCCGCTGGTCTGAATCGCTTTTGTTAATCGCGACAATGCCGCGATCGCCCCGGCGGAATATCAGCAAAGTATCACTTTCGTAGAGCATCGCCATCGGCTCGCCATGTAGGGCATTGTGAAACTTGATCATGGCAATGATATCGGGGCGACTGTACAGATTCAGCCAGCGATCTTTGTCTTCTAGGTAGTGAGATTCGTTGTTATCGGAGTAGATTAGCGGGACGCCGCCATCTCGCCCAAACATATAAGCATGCGCTAAATGTTCATCTTGAGGAGAGAGTAGCCAAGTGCGAAATCCATCATTATGAGGAACATCGTGATTGACTACAAAGGTGACTGCTCTATTCCATGGAAGCGCGTTGCCGTAATCTTGAGGGCGCACCAAATGACGGAGTGAACCGCCGAAGCTAAAGGCCCCTCGGATGGTGTTAAACAGTGGAAAATCATAGGCTGACATCCAAGTTTCTCTGAGGAATGGTTCCAGAAAAACGCGCTCATCGTGCTCGCTACCTGTGAGCACTTCCCCAAACCAAAATTTCTCCCGTACCGATGGCTGGTCGGCAATGTTATCAACCATTCGCTCAGTGATGTGCTTGATAGCATCGACTCGAAACCCATCAAATCCCATCTCCACTAAGGCTTCGACCATCAGTCTCTGTTGCTCAAAGACCCAAGAAGAATCTTTAAGATCCGGAAGGCCAGATAAATTTTGATATTGTACAGCCCCTCGATCAGACCACTCGTGGCCTTCGATTTCACCCGCATGATTAAAATCAAGACCAGAAAACAGACCTTCGCTTAGATCGCCGTATAGTCGGTTCTCTTCGTAGAGATCAGGTTTCGCTTTGTAACGCTCTAGTTCCGATTTTCCAGGAAAATCAAAGCGATCGCTCCGATCTTCATTGGCCATATGGTTAATAACAAGATCCGCATACACCCGTAGTTTAGGCGACCCTTCTTGGCAAGCGGCAATCAGTTGTTCCAACTCTCGTTTTCCACCAAGGTGAGAAAGTAAAACCCGATAGTCTTTGGGCTGATAGCGCTGCCACCACTGGTCTCCATTAGGGTCAGAGTAGAGTGGTGGCGGAATCAAAATAGCGCCATACCCAGCTGAGCGAATGGTTTCTAGATTGCTGATGATGTCGGTGTAACGCCAGTTAAAGGCGTGAAGAATAACGTTACGCATGATGTTCTCCTGATCCTGATGGGTTTCTCTTTGTTCTTTTTTTCTCTGTTACACAACTCAAAGGGTTACGTTAAAGGATTCGCTATAGAATACTGACGAGATAATGTTATTTAGATGGCCAGCGTACGTTGCCCATTTCGTGGACAGCGCCTCGCCATAGCGAGATGCATCCGTACGCTGACAATAGAGCGAAGTGCCTAAAGCGAGATGAGCTTATGCCTGGACAACAAAGCTATTAGCATCCAACGTGGGTGCGCCTTCGATGGTGGCAAACTGTGAACCGTCGCCAAACCCTGCCTCAGCGCCGTTCTGATTGTAATATAGTTGCCCCGTATTTGCACCGTAAACAATCAGGGCATCGCTCAAGGCAGCTTCTTCCGCACTATTGACAATGGCGAACTCGCTGGCGGATAGCCCCCCGCCAATTTCGCTGGTCAACGCAGCAAAGACCGTAGTATCCAGCACAATGCGGTCAGCGCTATCAAAGTTTTGGATCACATTGGTTCCAATATCGGCCGCATTAAAGGCAGCGCCAGTATCAAAGCCAAACAAATCAGCTCCTTCGCCGCCGAGAAGAATGTCATTGCCGCCGCCGCCAATCAACAAATCAGCACCGCCGCCACCGATGAGAATATCGTCACCAACACCCCCGATAAGAATGTCGTCACCAGCACCCCCATCCGCAGTAATAGGTGTAGTCGTACCATTCCCATTTAGAAAATCATTGCCGTCGCCACCCGAGAAGACAACGGATTGAACGCCGCTGCCAGTCAGGTCGCCAACCGTCAGTGAGTCATCACCGCCCTGGCCATTAATCTCAAACTGCTCGATCTCTTCGTTGGTGAGGGTAAACAGGCCCAGATTGAGTCGATTAAAAATGGCCTGACCGTCAACTGCGCGCAAGTCAAACTCATCGCCAGCACCGTCGGCACCGTTCACTTGGGTAACGTCAAAGCCTGCGCCACCGTTGATGAAGTCACTGCCATCGCCATTATTCCAAATGAAGCGGTCATCACCATCTTCTAGGTAGGCGGTATCATCCCCCCGTTGACCCACCACGATGTCATTGCCAGCACCCGCAAAGAACGTATCCTCGGCAGAGCCCCCCAGCAGCAAATCATCGCCTTCACCCCCAAAAGCCTCAAGGGTGGTAGAGCTTTCTCTGGCGTCTAACACATCGTTGCCGTCTCCGCCTGAAAAGATAACTTTTTCAACCCCGCTGCCGCTGAGATCGCCCACTATTAGAGAGTCATCACCGCCCTGGCCATTGATTTCAAACTGTTCAATCTTTTTATTAGTTAGGGTAAATGGCCCCAGATTGAGACGATTGAAAATGGCCTGACCCTTAACCTGACGCAAGTCAAATTCATCGCCAGCACCATCAGCACCGTTCACTTCGGTAACATCAAATCCTTTACCACCGTTGATGAAGTCACTGCCGTCGCCGTTGTTCCAGATAAAGCGGTCATCGCCGTTCCCCAAAAAAGCAACATCGTCTCCACGTTGACCCACAACAATGTCATCGCCAGCACCCGCATAAAACTTATCTTCGGAAGAGCCGCCCAGCAACACATCGTCACCTTTACCCCCCAAAGCTTCAAGGGTGGTAGAACTCTCTCTGGCATCTAACACATCGTTGCCTTTGCCGCCTTTGAAGACAACTTTTTCAACCTCAGTGCCAGTAAGATCACCCACGGTCAGTGAGTCATCACCGCCCTGGCCATTAATCTCAAACTGCTCAATCTCTTCGTTAGTTAGGGTAAACGGCCCCAGATTGAGTCGATTGAAAATGGCCTGACCTTTAACTTCGCGCAGATCAAACTCATCGCCAGCACCGTTGGCACCGTTCACTTCGGTAATGTCAAAGCCTTTACCGCCATCGATGAAGTCACTGCCGTCGCCATTGTTCCAGATAAAGCGATCATCACCATTCCCTAAAAAGGCAACATCATCGCCGGTTTGACCAATTACAGTATCGTCGCCACTACTGGCAAAAACGATATCGGTGCCGCCGCCGCCTAAGACAGTATCGTCACCGCCGCTCGCCAGGAAAATGTCATCTTTATCGCCGCCTTGGAGATTGTCATCTCCGTTGCCACCAATAAAAATGTCACCGAGATCATTGATTTCAGGGGCGTCTTGAAACAAGCTACCCACGATTTCGTTTACCAGAAGAGTTAGAAAGTTGTTCATTTTTGGATTTCCTTTAGTTTTTAGAGGGCTAAAAAAACACTCTCAAAAAACGACGCAATCTAATAGTCCTAATGAAAAATCAGGACGGTTTATACGAAGCGTTTGAGTGAGAGAAAGCGTTGATTTGTGTTACGCCCGAGTAGCAGCAGGAGTAACAGCAGAACGCTCGCTTGCTGCGTTTGCTTGTTCCTATTAGACAGTTTGAGAGGCTACGTTATGGGCTACGGAAGGCTGACTTATGGCTAACTTGTAAAACTGATGGAGCAATTGACTGCACTTGCTTGAGCTGATGAGCCGAATGAACAAGCCGGAACTCTAACCGGGGTAGTCACCGGCGAGAAAGAGACCCATCAGCCACATCGCCGCAACGCATCAGGTGAGTCAGAAATTCGTTTATCAACAGGGGAGACAGGGCACAGTAAGCACTCGATGAAACTTTTACACCATATAGAGGCGATAACGATGTGCTGTTTCATCTGCCA
This sequence comes from Cyanobacteria bacterium J06626_6, assembly GCA_038523095.1. Taxonomy (GTDB): domain Bacteria; phylum Cyanobacteriota; class Cyanobacteriia; order Phormidesmidales; family Phormidesmidaceae; genus Phormidesmis. The sequence goes on along the minus strand of JBCBJS010000101.1, from coordinate 2,881 downwards.
GGTACCAAGCACTGACTGTAGCAGCTGATTCTGGGCTTAGGTCTGAGATGAAATTTTTCACGCTGACAAACCGGTGCCCATCGGTGTCGATGCGGCATCGACCTACTGCTATCTGTTGCAGAGTATGGAACGCCGTGACGAAGACAGCTGGGACTGTCATCTTCTAGATGTCATAGACCAAGGCTTCGACCCAGACTACACCATTGCCGATGGTGGCAGTGGTCTGCGGGCTGGACATCTCTGCTTTTTGACCGTAAGAATTCAGGCTTGGTAGATTAGTTCAAGTGTCGAGTTTTTATAAGTTTCCTTTCAAGAATTCTCTTTCAGCAATATTTAGAGCAATCATAAGTGTGATGAATAAGTTGTTATTGGTCTATTAATCCATAACACGTCAATCTATGAGAACAGTTGCTAACTGATTGCAAGTTTCTATCAGGCTTTCAAGTTCCACAGTGACTAGATTACCTTTATCAATCACCATTTCTCCATTGATAAAGCTGTAGTCTACTGAGGACGGCTGACAAAATATTAGCGCAGCAACAACATCGTGATGGCTACCGACAAGAGACGGTGTGTCGATATCAAAGGCCACAAAATCTGCTGACATGCCGGGTGCGAGATAGCCAATGTCATCTCTACCCAAAACTTTAGCGCCGCCTCTAGTGGCAAGTTCTAGTGTCTCTCTAGCTGTCATTGCCGCTGCATTCTGTTCGCGCACGCGAGCCATCAAAAAGGCTGTTCGAGATTCTTGTATCAAATTTGAAGCATCGTTAGAGGCTGCGCCATCTACTGCAATGCTGACAGGAACGCCTTGATCAAGCATTTTACGGATGGGAGCCATGCCGCTAGCCAGGCGCATATTGCTACAGGGGCAGTGAGCAACGCCCGTTCCCGTTCTGGCAAATTTTTGAATCGCACTATCACTGAGCTGGACGCAGTGAGCGTGCCACACGTCATCGCCCAGCCAGCCCACTGATTCGGCGTAGTCTCCGGGGCGTAAGCCGAATTTTTCCAGGCTGTAGTCTACGTCGCTTTTGTTTTCGGCCAGGTGAGTATGGAGCCGCACGCCAGGAAACTGACGGGCCATATTGGCGGACTCTCGCATCAGGTCTTGGGTTACTGAAAAAGGAGAACAGGGTGCCAGTACTATGCGAGTCATAGCGTGTCGTGTGTTGTCGTGATACTGCTCAATTAACCGCTGTGAGTCTTTGAGAATATCGGTCTCTTTTTCCACTAGCGAATCGGGGGGAAGCCCGCCCTGACTTTCCCCGACGCTCATACTGCCCCGACAGGCATGGAATCTTAATCCGATGTCTTGCACAGCTCGAATTTCATCATCTAAGGTGCAGTCATTTGGGAACAAATAGAGATGGTCGCTAGCAGTGGTGCATCCAGAAAGCATCAGTTCGGCAGCGGCCATTTGAGCGCTGGCATAAATGCCTTTTCCTGTGAGCTTAGACCACATGGGGTATAGCGTTTGTAGCCAATTAAAGAGCGTACAGTCTTGGGCAGCAGGAACGGCACGGGTCAGGGTTTGAAAGAAATGGTGATGGGTGTTGATAAGGCCTGGTAGAACAATATAGCGACCTTGAAGATCGAGAACGTCATCGGCGCCTGCAGTCAAGGTATCTGTGGTGCCGACTTGTTCAATGATGTTGTCTCGAACAAAAATCGCGCCGTTTTTGATTTCTTGGCGATCATCATCCATCGTGACGAGCGTGTGGATATTTTTAATTAGGCGAGTGCTCATTGGCGGGGGCTCGGTAACAGGGGCTTGTGCGGTGTAGCTCGTGCGGTGTAAACTTTGCTGAGCGAGCATTGTATACAATTACTCTAATACAGTAACCTTATGGGATGAGCCTATTGAGATACTGTGACAAAAGCTACCATCTTTCTTTACAGGTATGGAAGCTGCGCCTTTGATGTCCACAAGCTTTCCCAGCGATGAGCTGGCATCATGAGATAGAGCGTAACCCCACTGGTCAGGGTCATGTTTAAGAGCGATCGCCCTCTGAAAAGTTGTTGATTGCGTTCTGCATAGAGCGGGGTAAAGCCTTCTGTTGATGCGGCTTCTTGCAGCTCGCGTAGGCAGAGCGGATGCGCTGGTGTGATGAGGCTCGCGATCGCGAGCCAAAGTCCATCGGAGGCGGTATAGTTACCCAATATCCGTCCACCAATGGCAGCGGCAGCAAAGGCCGGTGCCGTTAGATCTGTGGGGCTAATGACACCGTCAAACTTAAATACCTGCTGAACTTGACGCGCAAATTGAGGATCTTTAATGCGGACAACAACAGGTAGCGTCGGGGCCATGCTCTTGGCTGTAATCGCAATTTCAAGGTTTGTTGCGTCGTTACTGGTGACGGCTAACAGAGACGCTGCCTTTGCAACATTAGCAAGTTCCAGTACGTCTGGAACGGCAGCATTCCCGATGATGATTGGGATGTTTCGACTACGTGCTGTTTTTACGAACTTTCCTTTGCTATCGCATTCTAAAGCAACAAGATCTTCCCCTAACGTTTTCAACAAGTCGAGAGTCCGAAACCCAACGCCACCTAGCCCGCAGATAATGCGATGGCCGCTTTTGGGGGCGCGGGTTGTCATCCAAATTTGCTGCAAGTGCGTGCCCAAAATATAGTCGTTGAGCAGCGCATAGAAAATGCCAATCACCCCTGCACCCACTAACATCATAACAGCGGTAAAGATTTTCACAGGTGCGGTTGAATTTTCGACTACAGATTCTTGTCCACCAGCGCCCGTGATCATGCCAACGGAAAAATACAGGGCATCTACCAGAGAAGGCGCGCGATCGCTGGAGACATAGATGGCGATCGCAAGGCTAATCGTTGCCAGAAGACTGAGGAGAATGACGATCATTGCACGG
>JBCBJS010000100.1:0-6984 GCA_038523095.1 Cyanobacteria bacterium J06626_6 | reverse complement strand
TGAGCGGCTAGTGCTGGTCTCGGATATTGAGACCTTTGACGCTGAGCGCAGATTAGATGCCTCAGAAACCCTATCTCAATCGCCCAAATACGATTTGGATAGCTTGGGACTGTTTGCCCAAGCGACATGGGATATTAGCGATCAGTGGCAGCTGAGCGGTGGATTGCGATACGACAGGTTTGATTTTTCTGTTGAAGATTCTACATTGGCGTTTAGCTTTCCTCAGGAACGGACTGGTGGCAGCGGCAGCGCAGAAGATGTCTCTTTTAACGCAGGTTTGCTGTATCAGCCCACGCCAGAGATTGGACTGTTTGCTAACTTTGCCCAGGGCTTTTCGATTCCTGACCTGGGTCTAACGCTGGCATTTGTAGTGCCCGCCGATGCCGATGTTAGTAACGATTTGCTGCTGGAGCCGCAAAAGGTGAACAACTTTGAGCTAGGAGTGCGAACCGAGTTTGACACTGTGCAGGCAAGCTTAGCAGGCTTTTATAACGAGTCGGATTTGGGCACTACGCTGAGCGTGGGCGAAAGCGGCTTCACAGAGGTGTCTCGCGCACCGCAGCGAAACTATGGTGTAGAAGCCACCCTCGATTGGCAGCCTGATGATAAGTGGCGATTGGGCGGTAACTTTAGCTGGAATGAGGGCGAAAACGATGTGGATAACGATGGTGAGTTTTTGGCGCTGAGTTCTTTGCAGGTGCAGCCTTACAAGGTGGGGATTTACGTCGAAAATGACGCGACGCCAGGCTGGACGAATCGTTTGCAGCTGCTGGGAGTGGGGGGACGCGATCGCGCCTTTAACGATGCGGTAGACGGCTTTGATATCGATGGCTACATTACCCTAGATTGGATCAGCCGCCTGCGTGTGGGTGACGGAACGCTCACGCTAGGCATCGAAAATCTTTTGAACAATCAATACCTGCCGGTGAGCTCTCAAGAGCGGATTGGCGGTACTGAAGATCGACGCTTTGCCGCGCCCGGCATCACCATGAGCGTGGGGTATTCCATTGAGTTCTAGCCAGCGTCACGAGCAGCAAAATCCCAAAAATCTGTTCTTTCAAAATCTGTTCTCTCAAAAGTTGTTCTTTCGAGATCTGATTAAGGTGGTAGCAGTTGGACTACTGCTCACCAGCTGTCAATCAGGCTCAGGCGCTTCTTCAGCTCCTGAGCCTGCTGAGCCAGCCGTCGAAGCGACTGCGCTTACCCGAACCATCGAGCACGCTATGGGGACTTCTCAAGTCCCGATCACGCCAGAGCGGATAGTCGTGCTTGATACGGCACCTTTGGATGCGGCAGTAGCACTGGGTATCACACCTGTTGGATCTATCGCTTATGGCAGCTTGCCAACGTATCTAGAGATGGACAGGGAGGCGATTACTGTCATTGGAGAAGGCAATACGCCCAATCTTGAAACTATCCTACGACTCAGACCCGATCTTATCTTAGGCTCCAAACCCGGCACCGAAAAGATATACCAACAGCTCGCTCAGATTGCACCGACTGTTCTAGCCGAAGACAGCGGGCGGTCAGGAGACTGGCCAGAACATTTTCGCCTCTATGCTGAGACGCTGGGCAAGTCTGAGCAAGCGGAACAGCTACTGCAAAACTATCAGACGCAAGTAGCACAGCTACAACAACAAATAGATCCATCAGAAACTCTAGAAGTCTCTGTGTTAGCAACTTCTGAAGATAGGATAGCGGCTTACACCGCTGGGAGCTTTGCCGGATCAGTCTTGCAAGATATCGGGCTTGCGCGTAACCCTGCCCAAGCAGGTACTCGTCGCTATGCAATCCAGCTGTCTCGCGAGGGATTGGACAAGCTAGACGGTGATCATCTCTTCTTGGTCTATTCCGCTCACTTTCAGGGCATCCCAAAAGAAGCGTTTGTGAGTGATTCCATCTGGTCCCAGCTCGAAGCCGTACGGCAAGATAAGGTTTGCGAAGTCCCGAACGAGGTTTGGATTGCAGGCCGTAGCATCCTGGCTGCGAAGCAAATTCTGACCGATGTCGAGGCTTGCTTGACATCAGCCGACTGATCGGCCATTTCATCAAGTCGATATTTGAAACCGTGGCCCAGCAGACTCTTTTCCAAAGGCTATTGACAAATGATACTAATTCTCCTCAAAAAGAAACCACCTAGGCTCAGAAAATTTGCGCATTTCAGATAAATATCTATCTTTAGACGTTGGCTGAGTAGCTTTACTCATATACTGTGTTCATGAGACTGACTTTCATTAGTCATCTTCTGCCTCAATTCACAATACCTTGTATAGATGAGCCTCTCTGTCACTTGCCTCAAGCAACATGAAAAAGAAGATGCGCTTGCCAAAAAATGGCTTTTGCGGGGTCTTTTGGTCGCTGCGGGTGCCCACGTAGGACTCATTCCCTTGATGGCATTTGTCCCCACTAAGGTTGCTCAGCCGCCCGAGCGCATAGAGCTGATTGTCACCAGCCCGACAGAGCCTTTAGAATCCCCGATTGAAGACGTTCCACTCGAAGAGATTCCGCCTGAAGAGACAGTTGAAGCACTTACAGAAGCGATCGCACAGGCCGAACTCGCCGCCGCTGCATCCGCTTCCGGGGGGTATTCTGCACCACCCCCACCGATCTCGTCTTTTCAGCCAGCTCCTCAGCCAGTCGTCGAGCCGCCGTCAGAAACGGCTGAACCTGAGGTCTTTGAGCCCGAGCCAATTCCGGAGCCTGATGTCGCAGAGCCTGATGTAGCAGAGCCCCTGACAACAGAGTCCTCCGATTCGCCTGCTGTAGAGACTGAAGTCGATGAATCGACTGAGCTAGAAGAAACTGAGGTAACAGACGCAGAGAGCGAGACAGAACCCACTGAAACGACGGCCAATGATGCTGAAGAGGCAGACGAGGCCCCTGATTTGACTGCGCTGAGAGAAAGATTGAGACGGGCTCAAGCCAGGCAGGGTCAGGCAGAGGTAGATGCTGAGGGGACTGAGCCTACCCCGGCGGCTGGTAGCGATACAGACAGTGATACAGAGGTTGCTCGAAGAGAAGGCACTTCAGGATCTGGTTCAGGTACAGCCGATGGGGACGGCGATGGCGACAGCAGTGGGCCTAATACAGTGAGCTGCCGCCGATGCGATCGCCCCGAATATCCAGAAGAGGCTCTTGATGAGGGGGTTGAAGGCTCGCCTTCTGTGAGTCTGGAATACGACGAAGATGGAAATGTTGTTGGCGTAGTTCTTGAGCAGTCTAGTGGCAATGCCGCGCTAGACCAGGCAGCGATGGAAGCCGCCCGTAGCTATGAGCTAGACAGTGGCGGACGAAGCGGATCGGTATCTGTTGAAATAGACTTTGGGATTGAAGGATCGGAGCGATCACGTGCTGCACAAAGAAGAGGCGAAAGAGAATCTGTCAGCACACCCGCGCCACCGCCAGAACCAGAAAGAGAGATCGTGCGAGACCCTGCACCTGCCGCGCCACCGCCAGAACCCGCTGGTGAAGCGAGCCCGCCACCGGCAAACGACCCAGCCCCAGAGCCAGAAACACCTTTGCCTGCGGCCAGTGAAGAGTCAGAACCCGCACCGGAGCCAGAAGACACTGCGCCGCCGCCACCTGCAGAGCCGGATGTCCCTGATATTTTGCCAGAACCCGCGCCGGAACCCGCACCACCACCAGAGCCTGCGCCACCGCCAGAGCCTGCTCCACCACCACCACCGCCGGAACCTGCGCCACCGCCGCCAGAACCAGAGCCCGCACCGCCGCCGCCAGAACCAGCTGAGGTTCCTGATACCCTGCCTGCAGAATAGTGAATCGCGCCTCTCCTATAGCGCGATCTCATCATCAGGTTCATCCAAATGCTCAGCGGCCTCTCGGTATAGGTTGAGGATATGGTGATCTTTTAGGCCGTAAAAAACATTGCGGCCTTGCTTGCGATAGCGCACCAGCCGAGAAGCTCGCAAAGTTCGCAGCTGATGAGACACCGCAGATTCACTCATGTCAACAGCTGCTGCCAAGTCTCTTACACGCATTTCGTCGATAGCCAGCGCTGATAGAATTCGCCAGCGGTTGGGATCGCCCAAAACACTAAAAAATTCTGCCATTCGCTGCGCTTTTTCGACAGAAAGCAGCTTTTGCTCGATTTTTCGGCTCATGAAGCTGATTGGGCAAGACGATTAAAAATACTAATATATGAACAGTCATTCATGCGTTACGCTTTAACGCATGAATGACTGTTCATGTAATTGAGTAAAGTGTACCTCGAATCAGGAGATTTTCTATGACCACCGTAACCCAAATGAAATGTGCTTGTGAGTCTTGCCTTTGCATTGTTGATGTGAGCAAGGCAGTTCAAGCTAACGAGCAGTACTATTGCAGCGAAGGCTGTGCTAATGGTCATGCCGATAACACCAGAGGATGTGGGCACACCGGCTGTAATTGTCATAGCTCATAAGGCTGAATGCAATCAGCCCTGACACATCTGATCTGATGAGTCGGGGCTAAGTTAAAGCACTCACCAGCGCTCAGTCTTGAAGATCTTAACCCTTTAACTGCGCGCAGGTTTCTTCTATGCTGGCCAAGCTTCCCGGATTCACTAACCCAAAGTAGTCGAACGAAAACACATTGCCTGTTTGCGTTGCCTTCAGCTGACTCCAAAAAGGCTCGCCCTTTAGCTGTCCTAGCAGATCCTCTCCCGTATCCACAATAAATATACTGTCAGGGTCGGCCTCTAGCACTTTCTCAGCAGAGAGCGTTACGTAACCATCAAACTCGCTCTCACCCTGTAAGTCTGCGGCCAAGTTTTGAACGTTGAGCTGAGCCAAAAAATCGCCCGCCCAGCTATTTTTGTTCGGTGCGAGTATGGGTTGACGACTCACCAGCACTAAAGCTGAGGTTTCTTCAGTAGGGGGTGACGCTAAACAAGCCTCGTATCTATCAATTAAGGGGCTCGCATCTGCCTCTAAACGAGTCGCCAGCTCTGTTGTAAAGCTACGAAGACTCTCCCAGCTATCAATCTCAGCGGTCAGTACTGGAATATCCAACTCACTCAGACGCTCTAAGGCTTTGTCATGAAAGCCTTTTGCACCAACGACCAAATCGGGCTGAAGCTCGATAATCTCTTCTAAATCTGGTTCTGTGCGGCCTTCGCTGACAGTTGGAATATCTGCGAAGCGAGAATCTTGCGCGACCAAGCGACTACCGGGAATGCCAACGAGTCTGTCAGCATCTAGCGTTGCGGTAAGATCGGCGCTGAGTGAAGTGAGGGCAACAACTCTTTCAGCAGGGGTGATCGCTGTTTCAGTCGTGGTTGACTGAGTTATAGGGACTTCTTCAGGAGATTCTGATGCAGCATCCGATTCCACTGTGGTGGGCCCTGCCGTACAGGACAATAAAAGGCTGCTAGCAGCGAACAGATAAATCCATAAAAACAGTTTCTGCAACTTATTCATGATTGACACGTTTAATCCTGTCTAATATTCAGTAGAGGTAAGTTCGTCTAATTCAACCCCAAGATTTTATCCTCAGAAACGAGCTGTTCTCCAGTCCGTGGATCTTTTGAAAAAGAAACCGGACCATGAGGCGAGGCTAAAACAGACAGCAGCGTTACAGGATGCGCTGCGTCGCTTTTGTGCCAAATCTTAGCAGGTACGATAAAAATGCTGTCTTTCACTAGTGGGTAGGTTTTAGCGGCATCGTCTACCAAAAGTGTAATAGTCACTTCACCCCGAAGAACCAACAGGAATTCATCGCCTTCTCGGTGATATTCCCAAGGCGTTTGACCTTGCCATTTCCCCACTGAGGCTGACCCCCGATCCATTTGACCAAGGTCTCGAAAAGAGGCACGAAACTGTTCAGGAGTCGGTGATGTCGCCAGATCTAGAGGAACTAATGTTTGAACGATCTGATTGAGTGACTGAATATTCATGCTTTGAACCTCGTTTTACTGCCGGTGTTGGACTATCCTCTTTAAAGTGGTAAACCTTATGTCGTTACAATAAACTTATTGAGCCGATAGCGCTCTACTTGGCTGCGAATTAGCCAGGGTGCCCAACGGGCAATAGGCCACATAGGGAAAGGCGCACGCTTCAACAGCGCGGGAGAGGCGTCTAGAAAGGTGCGCGATCGCTCCAAGTTTAATTTCCCCCAGCTTTCTATCTCATAAGGGTCGTCACAGCCCCAGCGAAACCAGCTTTCTTTTGACATATAGCGCATAGCATCATGGGTAGACTGGCCATCAACCATTTTTTGAGCAGTAGTGTCGATTAAAATCCAAGCGCCTGGAAAATGATCGGTAATTTGGATAATTGCCTGCCTTGCCTGCTCAGGTGATAAATAGATAATGACTGCTTCTGAAATGAAGCACCATGGACCACCCGTGTCTATCACTGTCTCCATCCAATCTGTGTCTAATACGCTGGCTGCGAGCATGGTACGGCGAGGTTGATCTTCAAAGAACTGCCTCCGCAGTGCCATAGAATCAGGCAGGTCAAGGTCAAACCAACGCGCTTTCCCATTGTCTAACCGCTCAAATCGAGTGTTCAGACCGCAGCCAATTTCAACAATCGTTCCAGTTGGATTGCTAGACAAGAAAGTCTGTACATCTTCATCGAACAGCCTTGTCCTCAGCGTCGCGCCTGCCAGCGTTTTAGATTTTTTCCATTTAGAAAAGTCATAATCCAGGGCATTCACAATTTCGACGGCCTTCTCGTCTTGAATTAGGCCATTTTCTTTCTGTGTCTCGACAGCTCTGCCCAATAGCGGAATTAATAAAGTTTCCTGTACTGGCCCAAGATCTATAGAAATCTTTGACATCATCTGCAATCTCCTTCCTTAAAACTGCCAGCTCACTCCGGCACTTACATTAAATCCGGGCTGTTCAAACCGATTGCGTCGCTGGTCAAAAAGTGATTCATTAGCATCTAAAAATCGCACATCCGAGTGGCGTTGTTGCACCAATAGGGGTTACGGATGGGGTATGAGTTAAGGTTTAGTTACCACACAAAACCGAGAGACTCA
>JBCBJS010000099.1:0-7645 GCA_038523095.1 Cyanobacteria bacterium J06626_6 | reverse complement strand
TGACAGCATCACCTCATCCGTTGTGGTGTTAGATGTAAGCGATACCGATGCGCTGATGACGCATTATGGTGAGCAGCTAGTCGCCGCAGGCTGGCGACAGTTCGCAGCCTCACCTACAGAAAACCTTTCAGCAATTAGTAGTTGGGGGTTAGAGGTAGAGGATGGCAGACAGTGGCAGGGTCTGCTTTGGATCATGCCCGGTGGTCACAACGTTTCAGAGCAGATGGTTTGTTTTGACGCGTCAGTTCCGTTACGGCCACTCAACGCTGATAGCAAAAGGTAACTATTCATGTGGATTTCGTCGCCCACTTCCAAGCTGTAGCCGTTTCTCTATGACGCTCGCAAAGCGAGGAGCACGGTAGCACAGTAGTATATCCGCTCTATTCTTGTTTATTTCAGTCCTCGTATATGCTTGCATTTCGTGTTGTTGTAAATGGTCAGATTCAATGCACTGTCGGTTCTGATTCAGTAGCAAATGTGATCGCTGGACTTAAAGGTGAGAAAACTGTAGGCGGCGCGGAACCTCCTATGCTTGATGTGGCTGGAATGACCGATGCGTCTACTCATGTTTACTGGCATCAACAGACGCTCGCTGTAGGCGATACGATTCAGATAGAAGTGGTTGATGTTCCCGCTTCATCTATCAGTGCGCCGATAAAAATAAGGACAGATATTCCTGACATGGTTGAGCGCGAAAAAAGAGCCTACTACGAGCGCCTAAAAGCGCAGTATGAACCGTCTTGATAGCGAATGCACTTGCCTATGTTTTCTGGCTACTACGAATATAAAATGCAACAGTATGCGGCCGCTTTACCGAGGCTCAAGACGGTAGCAGAGCGCGGTAATTCAGAAGCGCAGAGCATGGTGGCTTCCATTTACCAGTTAGGTCTAGGCAACGCAGAAGTGGACACAGAAGCTGCCATCTTTTGGTACGAAAGAGCTTCTGCGCAAGGCTACAGCGTCGCCAGCAATAACTTAGCCACTATCTACATCATTCAAGGCGAACGGGAAAAGGCGAAGCGTTTTAACCGTCTCGCTCGTGAACAAGGGTTTTCTCATAGCCCAAGCTTTCGCTGAGAGTGCCACTAAAGACGCTATTTCTGCTGATAAAAGCAAAAATGTGCCGTGTGATTGCCTGAATTCGTTAAATCACGCAATTATTCAGCCTGAATCAAGAACAGTTGAAGCTTTTACCCATAACTGTCACGGTCGGTAGGCAGCGGGCTAGGTAATCCGGTAGAACGTAGTAAAGGACGTTCAAGATCTAACAGATGCCATCACTGGGCTTTACTGACTAAAGTTGTGGCGCGAAGGAGATCGCTTCGAGAAACAGTAGCCAACGATGGTCAATAACCAACAACTGACAACCGCCCAGCAGCTTAGAAACGCCGTACAGCTCGTCAAACCAGAGCTACTAGCACAAGTGCCGGATGACTATAATCAGCGTCAGGTCTTCAATTATCTGCGCCACAAAGCAACAAACTACGACGCGCTGCTGGATGCGCACCGCCAGCAGTACGGAAACGTCACCCCCGCAGAGAATAAGGCACTGACCCAAGGCGCAGCAGATGTTGTGATCAAAGCCTTTCGTGCAGAGAACATCGATCTGATTAACGGCAGGAGCAATACTTTGTTTGCCAAGTTCTCAAGATCACTCGCCAAGTTGCTGGGACTAGACGAAGGCGTTGACCTTGCTATGATTCACGATGCGACTAAGACGCTGAAAAGGTCGCAAACGATGTATCGGTCGTGGAACGAACGCTATCGCCGTCAGAAAGACCTCGTTCTTAAAGTGGTAGAGGCTGCTAGCCCGGAGATCCGTGCGCAGGTACAGGCCATCTATAAAGCCAACGCTAAAGCCAAGCTGGACGTTCTAGAAAAGGAGATATTCGATGCCTAAGCAGAAGAAATCTCGCCAGCAGAAGGCGACAGGCATCAAACAGATGAAGCTGGTTGCTATCAAGCAGGAGTGCTACGCCATCTCAGGCGCTGCGACAACGCCCGAACTCAAAAAGCAGTATCCCAGCCTTGCCAAGGACCGTGACTTCAGAAGGCGCAAGACCTGGGAGTATGTGCTCAAACGCCTGCGAGAAGATGGTGAGTGGCTGGGCATCAAAGTATCTGAGCTAGAGGCGATCGCAGACGGGGAGCGCAGACAGAAAAACGCTGCGCGGAAGCAGCTCGTGTTTTCGCCAGAGCGCGTGGCGATGGATAGAGCGGCGGAGAACGATGACTGACCTTACTCAACTACCTGCTATCAGTGCCATCTACCGGGTTTGGTGTAACGATGAAGTCGTGTACGTTGGCCAAACCAAAAACTTGAAGCAGCGCTGGCAGACACACCACATCTTGCCGAAGCTGCTGAAGCACTACGGTACGGACTGGTGGATAGATTGGACAGAGATTCAGCCGCTGTATCTCGATAGAGCAGAAGCGTTTGCTCATCGTCACTTTCAACCCGCGCTGAATCACAGCAATCCCTCCTCACTCTTAGGGCTGTCTGCTGAATCGAACTGAGCGGATAGAGATTCTCAATGTTTGATTGAAAACCTTCTGCGATCACAATCAACTAAAGGTGATCGCACCTCATAAAACATGAGCTACCCGAATCCCACTATGCAACATCCTGTTTGCTTCGGATAGAATGCAGCTACAGCAACAACGGCTTCGGGCGATGCAACTGTTCTTTTCTCATTCTCTATCTGTTCTATTCCTCAGCGATGTTGGCATTCGTTGATAGTTTTCCTTCAACTCCACTAACCGCGACGCAACGTTAGCCCTTAGAAGGTAGAGACATGACAACTGAAGAAAAGAACCCGTACTACTCAGCCGTTCTAGTGTTTGAGAGTAATAGCCCTGCGCCTGAGCATCCTCCTCTCTATGAAGAACGAATCATCTTACTGCGAGCAACCTCCGACGCAGATGCCATCGAGAGAGCAAAGCAGTACGCTGACAGTGAACAGTTTAGCTACCAGAACGCATACGGAGAGACCATCACAGTCACCTCAAAGCGATTGCTAGAAGTCACTTGTTCGTTATACGAACCAGCAGCCCTTGAACAAGGAACAGAAGTCTACAGTCGCCACTTCCGTGACTATGCTGTCTATGAATCGTTTGAGCCACTATTGAAAGGACAAGCGCTATAAGAGGCTCTTCAGTAGTAACAGCGTCACCTGCATCAGGTGTTATCGTAAGCTGCCCGCCAACGGTAAACGTCATTTGCCTAAATTCTGACCAATGCAGGCCGAACTCAGTTCCAATCCAGGTAGTTTATGAGAAGCGGCTGGGGCAGTCGCTACAATCGAGACAGAGGGCCTAAAATTAAAGCTAGTAAACATCAGCGGCAGCGCTGAGAAGCAAAAAGGATGGTTAATTCAGTGGGTGAAGCGAAGCGACGAAAGCAGTTGGATCCTACCTTTGGGGATCCTGCCTATTCGCGCTATGGCAAAGCCATCTATAAACATCTTCAAGTGCCTGAACCGCCTTCACTGACAGCGAGTGTCGAGGCATATGAGCACCATGCGAGGCAAATAGTTGCGGCTGATAAAACTGAGCTTCTACAGCTTGCACAAGCCGCTAGAAATAGGCTAATTGGACAACACAAAGAGGAAGCCCTGTGCCTATTCGTTGTGCGTACGTTCGACGCCACTAAATCCGTGAGAATAAAATTCGAGCGGATATCTACTGTCAAGCGGCTGTGGGTAGAGCTGATGCGAGGTATTGGTCTGCCTACCACTGATGTAGATACGTGGTTTGCTGAAATCAGGGCCAAGTGTTGCCCGAGCGAGTTTATCTGGGCGCATCCAGATGTTTCGACAACTGGGCTAGTGAATCGGCTAGTGCTGATTGAAGATATTAGTATTGCAGGGGTCTGTTGCCCACGAGCAGAACAGGCGTAGCGTATGCTTTGAAGCGAATCTAAGCCAGCGTATGAGCGGGCAGGCATATAGCTGCCTGCCGCTAGTCCTTTCACGGTTAGTGAACTGTCCGAGAGCTTCATGGAATAAGACACGCTACTCATTACCGCCTCAGATGACTCAGGCCAAGTGCTGCGCCGCCTGATTTATCTGATTGAATCACCGCTCCTGCTCAACAGCAGCAGTTGTCAGTTGGGCCGTAGTATTCAGATATCACAGCGTGAGCAGCCGACAGAGATGGCTGCGTTCTGGCAGCAGTACGGGAACGATGCCTAGCCGATTGATGAGACCATCAGGCAGCAACCGTTGTCATTCTGGCAGAGAGAGCTTCTGTCTCCAAGCGGTTGGCACTCGCCTTCAGGGCAACCGCATACTAAATTCGTCCCAACGAAAGAATCAGTCTTGCAGCACTTTAAAGGTCAAAAATCAGCTCTATTTTTCTCAACAAAGACTGATTTAATAGCTCTTATTGAGAAAATGAGGGAGTGTGCGTTTGCCCTGCAGTCGCCTTGATATGCTAAGAAGCCTCTACTCGCACGTGGTATGAATCGTACCGTTCGGTTACCCAAGCCCCCTGATGAGATAGTCACCGCGCTGGTTTGCACCCTGACCCCAGAACATGTCCAACAAATCGATAGCGTCTGGACCGATATCTTGAGAGCAACCGGTCAGCCAGATGCCGATTGGAACTGGTCTTATAAACTGCGTCTATCGTTTAATGAAGAACGCTACGAAGCCTACGGCATCGAACGAGACGAAATCCTTCATGGCGTTATTCTGCTCGAAACCCAATGGCATCGGTCCTGGTATTCAGAACGCTATCCACTCGTCTATGTCGAATACCTCTCATCCGCGCCGTGGAATCGCCGTCCGATAGAAGACCCGCCCTACCTTAGACAAGTAGGCCGAGCCCTGCTCACGGTGGCCCGTCAGCGTAGCGTAGCGCTTGGCTATAACGGTAGAGTCGGACTCCATGCCCTACCCGGCACAGAAGGCTTCTACGACCGACTGAATATGCTCAATAACGGCCCTGACCCCGAGAAAGAAGACTTGGTATACTTCGAGTACGCGGCTCTGTGACCTCAATAAGCGCTATGGACCCATCGACAACAACTCACCAACCCCAACCCTCAGTGGATCTCCTCGATGCGTTCAACGAGCAAGACTGGACGAGCGAAGACGACTGGGAAGGCCCTGTAGAAGCCGGCCTCGGGCTAAAACCGTACGTAGAAAAACTGGCGTCAGTATCGCCAGAGCAGTACCGTCACCAGCGGTGGCAGGTGAGCGTGCTATCTATTCTGTGGCCAGAACTCAAGAGCTGGCTGCAAACATGGGAACTCGGTCAGAGCTTTGATACTGTCTACCAAGCAGCTAAGCAGCGAGTATATGACCATCTCAAGCAGCCAACGCCCGCCCAAACAGACTGGCTGAACGCGCTGCTGGCCGAAGAAGAACAAAAACTCCCCAGCGCCGAGCGCGCGCATCGTAGACAGGTAATCCCTCGACTGTCCTCGATGCTAACGACCGAAGACTACAAAGTGCTGTCCGAGATCGCCGCCCGCGACATGGCCGCGAATGTGATGCAGCGCAGTCAGCTAGCATCCTAGTTTTGCTGCTGTAGAGAAAAGACTTGAGGCGATCAGAATTTCCTAACGCTCCCGACCTCCCTGCTGGTCCAACATCGTCTTCAACATGCCGACTCGGCGATTTTTAGTCTGATGTCATCAATCCTCTTAGGCTTTTGCCGCTGATTAAGCGTAGATCAGTGAAGTGCACCTTAGTCTCAGCCTTTCTGTCAATGGCAGGACTCGCTCACGGTAGCTACCTTATAAGTAACCGTCGTACACCTTGGCCAACCCAATGTTTTTCCCTTTCTGCGCCCCCTGCCACAAAGCTTCTCGCAGCGATTATCGACAGTACAAGCTGAACTTTCTGAAGACGATGCGAGATTCCTTAGAAACGCGCCTAGCTGCTGTCAACGCTGCGATTGCAACCGTGGAAAGACAAGCTTCTCAATCGACTTATTCTGAGCCGAACGAATCATAGACCCAAGGTGAGCTACCTACTCTGAGCTACCTACTCTACACCTACTCTATTAATCGACAGGGTAGGTAACTGCTGTCTGAGCAGCCATCACCAGCGCTAACCAAAGAGCGAATTGACATCTTCGGCAGCCGCGATCGCATCAATTTTTGATTTTGGGGGTGATCTCACCTCATCGTCCTCGCCCTCATCAAGCCCGCTATCCAAAGATTGCTCAGCACCCTCGCGCATCTGCTGACCGAGCCCCCCCATTCCATACGAGGGCATCCCCGTCCGCATCGGCATCTCCACGCCCACCAGCTGACGCAACATACTGGCGTGCTTTTCCAAGGCATCACAGGCTTCAATGCAACACCGCCGCCGCTCAGCATCCGAACAATTCGGAGCATATAGCCGAGCCTGCGTCAGCAACGCCATGACTAACACCCCCTCGACCCGCCGCATCGCCTCCGCCCGGTCGAGCGAATTGAGATACTGCACCACCTCCGCCAACAGCGAGCCATCATAGGGTTGCAACCGCAGACTAAAAGAAGTCCTATCCGCCTTCGCCTTTGTCATGCCTTAGCCCCCACCGAATCGAGCATCTGGTCAAAGAGCCCATAGGCATCCGCAAAGCGAGCAATATTCTCAGAGCGCTCAGCAAAGCGCCAGTCAAACACCCCCTTCATCGTCTCCTTCAGCTCGGCATCCCAAACCAGCTCCCCATCGAAAGGCCGCTCCCGATTGTGGTCAGAAAAGAACCCTTCAATCTTGGGCTGCAACATCAACGCGGCGCCCCCCGAAACAATCACCTCATCTAAATCCTCCGGCACCACCCGCCCCAGCCAAGCCTCCAGCTTCTCCCAGTACTCATCGAGCGCCGCCTCAATCGCCCGCCCGAGCGCCTTCAGCTCAGCCTCCTTAAGCGCCTCATCACGGACCGACACCAACGCCCTAATCGCTGACATCCTCTGCCAACTAATGGGATAACGAATCGGGTTTCGGTCCTCACCCCAGTGCGGCGCAATCATCCGGTTCTGCCGCTCCTGCTCCTCCCTATCCTCAGCCATTGCCTTCACCAGAGCCAGCAGCAACGCCTGCCGGTCGAGGACACTGTAGCGAGCCACCAGCAAGTCAATCATCTGCGAGAAGCCATAGAGCGGACTATCGCCCTGCTTAAACTGCCCCTGCTCAAAAAAGAGCGCCGACGTATTGCGATGGCCAAACAGTAAGACCACCAGTCGCTGCGCTTGAAACCACTCCAACCCCTGCGTCCGCATCCGGGTTGCCGCCAGTCCTCCCCCTTCAGGCCGACACAAGAACGTCTTCAGCGTCACCTTCAGCTTCTGCTCACGAAAGACAAACTCAGCCAGCAATACCTGTAACTGTTGCTCAAACGCCTTGCGGTCATTGAACTCCTGCCAGGGCAATAACATCGCCAGATGAACCGAGACCTTCCGCCGTGAAAGCTTGAGTTTTTGAACCACCACGCCCACCGCTGCGAGCACCTTGTAGAGGGCATTCTCATACTTCTTTTCAAGCAATCTATCCTCTGGGTCAAACTCAGAGGCGAACGCGCCAACCACCCAAAGCTGTTCACCAAGCGAGAACCAAGCCTGTTGTTGAGGAGCCGGTACCCCGAGCCAACCGATGCGTTCTTGATAGCGGTCAAACTGCGCCTGAGAAATGCACTCCACTTCAGGCGG
>JBCBJS010000098.1:0-7871 GCA_038523095.1 Cyanobacteria bacterium J06626_6 | reverse complement strand
AGCGCAATCCTTCTCTGCCAAAATGGGACATTCTCATTAGACCTATCTGATGGTACTTTCTTCGATGGAAATTACCTTAATCCTCCCAGAGTCGTCGCCGCTGCTTACCGCGCAGACGGTTATGGGTGTCTCTTAGCAAAGTAGGAATATCCAGCTGCTGCGGACAGCGGGGAAGGCAGTCGCCACAGTCAGTGCAGCGATCGCCTCTTCGCCCCGGAAACCAATGCCCTGCATTTTCAAACATGCCATAGCGATATTGACCGAAGGCCCGCATATCGTAGGCAACGGCTAGATTTCGTAGCCGAAGGACTTCTGGGATATTGATTGACTCTGGACAGGGCAGGCAGCGATCGCACTGCGCGCAGCGATCGCTGCCAAGGCGATCTTGCATAGCCACATTCAACCGCTCAATAGCCGTCCGTTCCAGCTCAGTAAGCGGCCCGTCACTGTCTGCAGCCTCCAGCGGCCAGGCAAGTTCTGCTGGCACAGCAGGCCCCACGCTCAGCGTCGTAATTCTCGGATCGCTGAGTAGCCAGCGGTAGTTCAGCAGGAGCGGGTCGAAGGGCGCGCAGAGCGTTTTGAGCTGTTCGGGTGGCGTGTAGAGCATCCCGGCCTTATCGGCGGGAGAGATGATGAAGATGCCCATGTCCTGTTGATGGGCCTGCTCAATTGCTGGGGCATTCCGCTGAAAAAAGAAATTGTAGTGGAGGTTAATGAAGCTAAAGGCGTTGGTTGCGATCGCCCGCTGAATCAGCGCTAGCGGGCCGTGGGTCGAAAAGCCAACGTGGCGGACAAGCCCCCGGGACTGAAGAGGTGCGATCGCCCCTAGCATGATGTTTGTGACCCAATCCAAATGCGTTTGAGTATTGATGCCATGAATGGCCAGACAGTCCAGATAGTCCACCTGCAAGCGATCCAGGCTAGCTTCAATAGCAGGCGCTATCTGAGCGCCCTCAGGCGTTGGCGTTAGCTTACTGGTAATCGTCAGCTGAGCGCGTCCATCCCCTCGATTGAGCTGCAGCGCGCTCAGCGCACGGCCGATTAACTGTTCACTTCGCCCATAAGCAGGCGCAGTTTCTATGTGATTGATACCGCGATCTATCGCTTCGGCGATCACTTGCTGCGCAGCGATGCCCGAGACCGATTGCCCCGAAGCTGATTGACCGGAGGCCGATTGTTCAGAAGCCAATTGCTCCGAGGCCAATCGCATTGCCCCCAGAGAAAACAAAGACAGCTGCCTGTCAGTTTTACCGAACCGGCGATAGCGCATAGGCGTTTTTATACCGCTGCTTACACCCGGTACTCCTTACACAGAACGGCCCCGCTCAGCGAAGTCAGCAGGGCTAATATCTGAAACAAATGCGCGGAAGGCTTCTTTCTCTGCGGCGTCGGCTTCTCGGTCTACCGGCATGGCCGCATCGAGTATCACCTCTTCCATCACCCAGATAGGCGCATCTACCCTCAGTGCCACCGAAATCGCATCGCTGGGCCGAGCATCGATTTCCTTCTTCGATTTACCGTTGCCAACGGTCATGACAGCATAAAAGGTGTTGTCTCTCAGTGCGTGAATCACCACTCGCTGCAGCGACATATTCCAAGCCATCATCAGGCTAACGATCAGGTCGTGGGTCATCGGGCGAGTGGATTTTTCTCCTTCGAGCACGGCACGAATGGCCCGCGATTGCTCAGGCGATATAAAAATTGGTAGCTGTCGTCGCTGCGAACTATCTCGCAGTAAAATCACCGGATTTCGAGTGCCCCCATCAATGGCAATCCCTGCAACCTTCATCTCAATCATCGTTTAGTCCTTTAGGCTGGTTAGGTAAACGTTTACTGGACAGGCTTTGTCCTATTTTGCTTCGGCTAGTTCGTACGTTGACTTACTTGTGTCTTGCCAAGCTGATCACTATTCTCTCTTACGGTTGCTTGAGAGATACCTGAATGCTGTAGCCAGAGTTATTGCAGTTAAGGGTTTTAATGAAATTTTACGCTAGGACTTTCTATATTTTTGGATTTCTATACTCTTAGGCTAAAGTTATTTTTGCCATAACTCGGCCCGAGATAAAGAATCTTTATCGAAACTATTAAATTGGCTGATCTGCTTAGGTGGGGTCTTTTTGACGGTTAGTACCCTGGCAGCTACGCGGGCGCAATTCGATGTCGCCAGCAGCTTTCTACGATAGGTTGATAGAGCAGGGATGGGAGCAGTGACCGTAGTCATTGTGGAAGTCACGTAAGGGTTCAGCACCTGATCGCAAAGCCAGCATCCAGAAAAAAAGAAGTGAGGGAATCTTGTGTTTACAGGGCTAGTTCAAAGCGTAGGCCAGCTTCAGCACCTAACCCCCTACCAGCTAAAAATCACCTGCCCGACTGCCCATGATCCCGTACTTCGAGACATTGCTATCGGCGATAGCATCGCAGTAGACGGCGTGTGTCTAACGGTTGAAAAAATTTTGGCAAAAGGATTTATTGCAGCTGCTTCACCCGAAACGCTCGACCGCTCCACGCTGGGTTCTATCGCAGAGAATAGCAGGGTGAATTTGGAGCCCTCCCTGCGGGTAGGCAGCAAAATAGGTGGCCACTTTGTAACCGGCCATGTTGATGGCACCGGTCAGCTAGAGCGGGCAGAACAAGCTGCCACTGCCTGGGAAATCAGCTTTCGAGGCGTCAGCCCCCGAGTTGCTCGCTACATCGTGAGCAAGGGCAGTGTGGCGGTTAATGGCATCAGCCTCACGGTGGCCGACTGCAGCCCGTCAGGAGACTGGTTCTCTACGGCAGTGATTCCGGTTACCTATGCCGATACCAATTTGCAATACCTCCGCCCGGGCGACAAGGTGAACTTGGAAGGCGATGTACTGGGCAAATACGTGGAAAAATTTAGCCTGCGTGACCACACCAGCGATAATGGACACCTTGGCAGGGAGCACCCAAATGCAGCAGAAGGGTCCGAGTCAACGGATCCTTCTATTGCGTTCCTCGCAGAGCACGGCTATCTATCATGAGTGGTACAGCTAAGGGCAGTACAGCGTTTCGCGAGTATCCCTACCGGTAACCGGATTCGTCCCGCTGGCAATTTCACACAGTTTGGCGTTGTCACGAGGATCTAAAAGAACATCGGTAAAATCTGCCCCCTCAATGTTGGCCCCTTCAAATTCGATATTGATGGCATAGGCACCTTCTAAGAGCGCATCTTTGAGGTTTGCGCCTATCAGGGTGGCGCCATCTAGAGTAGCGCCACGAAGGTTAGCACCTTCTAGGTTGGCGCGGGTGAGGCGAGTAGTAAACAGGCGCACGAGCTCTAGGTTGGTGTGGCTGAGGTTCGCTTCTGTGAGATCGGCGCGGGTGTAGTCGTTGTCAGTAAGGTCTTGGCCGGAAAAGTCCTGCTGACGAAGATTCTTGCGATCAAAGTTGGTTGCCTGCACCGGTAAGCTGCCGCCAAAGAGTGTAGTAATGACCAAAACAAGGGCGATCGCCGCCACAAGTGTCCTACGAAGCAAGGTTTTCAAGTTCTGGCTTTTTAGCTGCCGGTAGGCGAGTTGCTTCTGTCGCGACATCACCAGTGCGCTCACCGGTGCGATCGCGCTTCGAAAGATTGCTTGCTTGGTCTGTACCACGATTTGTCGAGATCCTTTGGTTGCCTAGTTTTAGTGCTGTCTTTTCACGCTATCGATCTTACCTTTTGTTGGGTTTGTACCCGTTGATTTTTCTAGAGCGCGGTCAGAATCACTTCAAAGCTAGCCTAGGACTTGGCTCAAAGTGCACGCAGGACACCCGTTATACCTGACTAGACTGGCTGCTCCTCGGGCGATCGCGGCCATTTAGCTGATGGCTGCTCGGCAGCTGGCGTGGCCGACTAATCGGGTGAATAAGATGAAACTGATTGAAGTCAATCACACGCCTGCCGTGGTGACCGGTGAGTAAGATGTCCGCGAAGCGATGGTTCCAGTGAATATCGTCAGCGGTAAAGGTGTGCCGGGCATGGATAGTTTGAGCTAGAGTCTCATCTAGCCCAGTCAGGGTGACGATGATTTCAGCGCGATCGCGTCTTAGCGTCTCCACCGTATCGCCATCTAGTAAGCCCCCGGGCAAAATCTGATGCATCGCCGTCCAAGAAAGGCTAAAGACCGGAGTGTGCGATCGCACCAGCTGAATATCGTGAAACCGTCGCATGAAATCCCCTTCCATGCTGTACTCATCACGCACCAGCGTCACCCAGAGTTGCGCTTCTAGGATATAGTTTTTCCGCTTATTGGCCGTCCGAAACATCAGCGTCGGCACCCCATTAAAGGGCGCAATCACAGCCACGTTGCTAAAGAGAATGCGAGCCGTAGGCAGCGAAAACCGAGCAAAGACCAGCCCTGTTGTCGTCGCGATAAAAAAGAGACCTACCAAAGACTCGATCACCACCAGCCAGTGCGCATACAAATTTGTGGGATACATTGCGCCATAGCCAATCGAGGCCATCGTTTGCACGCTGAAGAAAAAAAGCTCTAAAAAATACTGCGGCTCTCCCTCGCCAACTGTGGCAACACCATTTCCCCAGCTGTAGGCAAATGCAAACAGCGCATTTACTAGCAAATACAGCAGGCTCGTCAGGCTAATAAATGTCGGCCACGGCATGGTCAGCAGCAAATGATAGGTGTCTCCCCAGTAAGAATGAGGATCACCAATTCGCTCAATTTCTGGGTAGGTGTCATTCCCTACAAAAAATCTCTTAGAAGCGCGTCGAAGCTGAGGCCGAAACATGGTCTCTCCTGAAGCGGATTAACCTACAAGATAACAACTATGCTCAACTTGTTACAGCAACACTGTTCGGTAGGACCTAGATAACCGGAGACAGTAGAGCCATGTAAATAGATCCATCTATAGAGAAAATGGCTTACCAGGACAACCCACAAGCGGGAGGGTTGCAGCTGATATTTGTTATCAAGCCCAATACTAAACTCAGTATAATTGCCTAGAATGCAGCGCTTTTGCCGTATAAAACGAGTATTCGCCGTTGACGAGTGTCACAGAACATCATTTTTTAATCCATAGATGGGTAATAATAGCTCAAAACTAATGTGGAGTCTGTGGGGTCACTATGAAGCAGTTCGCTGTTCGCAGTTTGGGGTGGGGCGTTGCCATGATGGCGCTCGCGCCACTTCCTGTTTTGGCAAGCAATCAGTCATCGGCTAATACAGCTGCTTTTACTGCCGGTAGCAGCGCCGTCGCAAGGCAGCCTATCCACGCCCGAACAGCCACACCTCAGCTAATTGCAGTTGCGCTCAGTAGCCGATCACTACGTCAGGGTGACCAAGGAGCCGATGTGCGCGTTCTGCAGCGTTACCTAAGTCGAAATGGGTTGTACCCATTTGTCATTGACGGTGCCTATGGCCCAGAAACGGCCAACGCAGTAGCCACCTATCAGCGAATTCGAGACTTGCCCGCAACCGGCATTGCCGACGAAGAAACGCTGATCGATATGGAGTTTGACTTTCTCCCTCAGGCAGGTTCGACAACAGCGGCAGCCGCACCCTCTTTCAGCAACGCTTCTGGTTCAATTGGATCAGGTAGCTTGGGGCCCGGCAGCACTGGCAGTGATGTCATTGCCCTACAGCAACGTCTCAACGACTTCGGCATTCCAGTTTTTGTCGATGGAGACTATGGGTTTGAAACGCAGCAGGCGGTGCGCACCTACCAGCGGGTGCAGGGGCTGACGGTGACAGGTACCGCAGATAGCAGAACGCTAGACTCGATGGGATTTTCTGCTCCCAGCAATCGATATATTGCGGCCATCATCGCCGATGAAAACCAGCTCTCTTCCGTTCGGCAGTTTTTCCCGAATGCCTTCGTAGACCGCACTCGTAGCGGTCAGTTTATTAATATTGGCAATTTCAACGAGCGCTATCCGGCAGAGGCGCGCAGAGATGCCGCCGCCGCCCGTGGTTACAACACCCGCGTCCTCTACCGTCGCCAGGGCCTGTTTAGATAGACTTCCTCAAATAAAAGACCGACTCCACATCCATTGCTAAAGCCTGACCCAGTTGCACTAGCAGAGTGCGCTGGGTCATGAACTGCTGGGCAGGCATTTTCACCAGATGGCCATAATACAGCTCTTGAACCCGGTCTAGTCCAAGGGAGAGGCCAAGTCGTTCTCCCAAGTGAATCAGTCGCTGCAACCCTTCGATGGTGGTGACCATTTTATGAAAGGGAAGGGATGAGCCCGGCGCTAGGGCCACCTGCAGTGTTTGGGAAACGCCCTGCCAGATCAGTCTTTCTAGAATAGGCTGAGCGCCCGGTAGCTTGAGGTTGGCCCGGAAGTGGTGGGCTTCAGTTGCAATGCCCTCAAGCTCTGCTACCCGGCCAATCGTAATGTTTAACAGGTCGCCCTCTGGCCCGGCAATCTCTTGCTCCAATGCCCGGATAATGTCTAGCGCGCGGTGACTGAGCGTGATATCTGCAGCGACCTGTAGAGCCTGGGGAACAGGCAGGCGATCGCGATGAAAGGCCATCAGCACGCCGTAGTTTTCGCGATAAACCTGTTCGTACAGCTGGTCGAGGCGCAGCAGCGTCTCTTGGTTGAGCTGCTGCATAATCTGATGACGTTCTTCATCAAAGAGATTCTGCAGGGTGTAGGTTTGGTGAAACTGGTTGTGGATGGCCAGCACACTTTGCGAAACGCTGGCATTGCCAGAGGCTCTGACAACGGCTGCTTTGGCTTTGCTGTAGCTGCTTTGGCTAGGAAAAGCTTGAATTCCGCACTGAAAGTCCCACCCGCCGAGGTGAAGCACAGCAAAGGCCAAGTTAACTTTCTCTAGGGTCAAGGTTGACGTCACCTGAACTCGCCCGATGGCCAAAGTTAGCGCGCCGAGGGGCTGATGGTAGTAGTCGTGGCAGCGCAGCCGATAGCAGTACAGCTGCTCTTCTGCTTGATGGCCGTCTTGCCGGCGACTGTCTTCTCGGTAGGGCGAAAAGAGCGATCCCATGGCGTAGTGAGCAACGACTCTTTCCAAGCTCACCTGATGTGGTTTGACCTGCTTGAGATAAACCCCTGCGCCCGTTTTGAAGTGACTCACATTGCTAGGTGTCTGGGCTAGCTTTTCTATAAAAGTCGTTTCGAGTGCCGTTCTAGAAGTGGCTTCTGCTAGCTCAATGGCTCTAGCAGCGCAGCGGAGTATCTGGGTGCCTTCGGGTCTAGATATTTCATCGAAGAACCCGCCACAGCTGGTGTACATCAACATGGCGTGCCGCTGCATCTCTAGCAACCGCAGCGCATTTGTTTGCTCATCCAGGCTGAGCGGATGGCTCTGATGGGTCTCAAAAAATTGATTGAGGACGGCTTGGCTGCGATCACCAACAGCATTTATATAGTCATTGCGGGCAGTCCAGGGATCGCTTAGCAGCGCGGAGCCTTCTTTCTCTCGGTGATGCCCAAAGGTCTCTCCATCGGTAGCCACAGAGATCGGCTGGGAGGTTCTTTCGAATCTGCCCGCAGGTTCGACCGGAACAGCATTGTCAGTCCCTTCGAAAGACCGCACGGCTGTGGCAATGCGACCGGCAAACCCTTCTGCAGATTGCAAGGTGGTGTCGAAGCCCATGTCGCCAGAAATCGGCCCATCGTAGAAGAAAATATCGATGTAATTTCGTCCGTTTGCCTGAGCGGGCAAAAAGCAACGATAGGGCTGGGTAGGATCAATATCTCCATTCTCGACTGGTTGCCAGTCATCGAATCCGTCGCTAAGGCCAAATCGCCTGGCTGAATCGTCTCATCCACATTCTCGACAGCAGAACTTGAGTGAGAATTAATCATGAATGGCGTTGTTGCACCAATAGGGGTTACGGATGGGGTATGAGTTAAGGTTTAGTTACCACACAAAACCGAGAGACTC
>JBCBJS010000097.1:0-8349 GCA_038523095.1 Cyanobacteria bacterium J06626_6 | reverse complement strand
CTCATGCTCAATAATCTCTTTCCCTATTCTTTTGGCTTCTGTATTCATCTCCTGAAATACAGCTTCTATTTTTTGAGCCTGTTCAGTAGACAACTCTAGCTTTTCTTCAAGCTCAAGAATATGCAAAGGACCAGGATATCCATTCAGCTCCGCAGTTCTTGCGTAGCCCATGCCACGACCATTCAGCAAATCATCAATTTCCTGTGCGCTTAATCCACGTACGGAGCTAGATAGCTGGTTAACGTATGGCGATTGAGTTGCTTGATGGCTACCTTTTAGGTGCCTGACAAGCACAAAGCTTGCAGCTATGAGAATTGTTAAAGCAGAAATCACACTGAGTTGCTTTCGCATGTGCAGACTGTCTGAGAGCTATAAGGATGCTTTCGTCTGATGACGTACACCGATGGGCGAGTATTAATATTACCTCAGATCTTGCACCAGTCTTACCAGAGCGATCTGGAATTGACTTCGACTTAATTTTGAAGCACGCTTTTGAGGAGCTATGCCCGAACAAGAGAAATCTTGCCACCGCGTCCGCCGAGTTCTTGACGGAGGTTTCCTATGCCTGCGTTCATCAGCCCAAGCATCATTGTCGGGAAAATATGGCGCATGGCAATCCCTTTGAGATTGAAGCACTGATGCCAGGTCATTACCGTGCCACCTTCACCATTTGGCGCAACATGCATCAGCGCAAGATGATCTGTAATCGGCATCATGAAGTTGCGAACTTCGTAGGTATAAGCATGAGGCGCGTCCCAATAGTGAATGGTTTCATCGAGCGTGCCCATGCCATTTGTGTAGCACTGACGCTTAGAACCTTTAACCCCAGTTACCTGTTCTTTCTGACTTAGCATGGTCGAGATCGCCGCATGTCAGCGGCTGCGTCAAGTATCGTTGCCTGCACAT
Organism: Cyanobacteria bacterium J06626_6; assembly: GCA_038523095.1. Taxonomy (GTDB): domain Bacteria; phylum Cyanobacteriota; class Cyanobacteriia; order Phormidesmidales; family Phormidesmidaceae; genus Phormidesmis. Next base: position 7,443 of record JBCBJS010000097.1, on the reverse strand, counting down.
CTCTTTTACTCATACTCAAGTTCTAAACCAACTGGTTGGTTTTTATCAAGTCGCGTCACGCGATCACCGCCGCATTCACCATGTGTGGTCACGGAGTACGCTCCAAAGCCACCTTTCAAGGCAGGGACGCCAGAAACCGCTGGGGAAGAAGCGATAGTATCATAGCTGTCCCATCTGACCATTCTGATAGTCAATAACGGCCTGACGAATCTCGCTTGCGCTATTCATCACGAAAGGGCCTTGCCCAACGATAGGCTCGTTGATGGGTTCGCCGCTCAGCAGTAGGGCTGTTGTACCCTTTGCGCCATCTACCAAGATGCGCTCTCCGCCTGGCTCAAACAATCCGACACTGGCTTCAGTGATGGTCTCGGTTTCGTTTACTCTAGCCGCACCTTTTAGCACCACTAGTAGGGTGGTATCACCATCAGGGACCTCAAGTTTAAGAGGGCGATCGCTCGTAATACAAAGACTCCACATCTGTATGGGCGTGAAGGTTTTTGCAGGGCCTTTCACACCTGCAAAGCTGCCTGCGATTACCCGAACAGTTCCCGCCTCGGCGGGCAAGTCTACGACCGGAATCTGTTTGCTGGCGATACCTTGATAGCGAGGTGACGCCATCTTGTCCTTAGCAGGCAAGTTTACCCAGAGCTGTACCATCTCAAACTTACCGCCTTGCCGAGCAAACGATGAACTATGGAACTCTTCATGCACCAGTCCAGAAGCCGCTGTCATCCACTGCACGTCGCCAGGGCCAATGATACCGCCTCCACCAGAAGAATCTCGGTGTTCGACTTCTCCTTCATAAACAATCGTGACTGTCTCGAATCCGCGATGGGGATGTACGCCTACCCCTCGTCGTTTATCAGTAGACGAAAATACTGCTGGCCCTGCATAGTCAAGCAGTAAGAATGGACTCATCGAAGTATCACCATTCGAATAGGCAAAGAGCGTTCTTACAGGAAAGCCATCGCTTACCCAATGACGGTTAGAAGTTCGCCACATGCGTCGAAGTCGTTTAACGAGCTTTTGTTCTGCTCGTTGCTGAGATGTTGGATAAACGGAGTAATTCATCGCTTGACTTAGAGTACGCTCTAAGAACTATGGTAGCCGCATGACTACAGAACTTTCAATTCAAGAAGTCGCAGCGCTGACGCAGCTTAGCGCTCATACTTTGCGCTACTACGAGCGTATTGGGTTGCTAGACCCAGTAAGCCGTACCTCCAGCGGTCATCGCCGCTACGCCAGTAAAGACATCGCCTGGATTGAGTTCATCACCCGGCTTCGAGCGACAGGAATGCCTATTAAAGATATGCAACGGTTTGCACATCTGCAGCGACAAGGTGACGGCACTTTTGCCGAAAGACGGCAGTTGTTAGAAGCTCATCAGCATCACATAGCCCAGCAGTTAGAAACGCTTGAGCAGAACTCAAAGGTACTAACCGAGAAGATTTTGCACTACAAAGAACTGGAGAACAAGAAAGAACTGGAGAACAAGAAAGAACTGGAGAACAAACATGACTCAGATACTCCGTGAAGAAGATACAGGTAAGTCGTCGCAACAGAACCACACTCATCGCTATCGGCTGGGTTGGCAGAAGCTTAAAGAGATTGATGGCGAAGCTGGAGAGAAAGTGGTTGCAAGTTTAAAAGACATTGCCCCTGACCTAGCCCGCTACACCGTCGAGTTTCCATTTGGTGACATCTATACCAGGCCAGGTCTCGACCTGAAATCTAGAGAGATTGCGACCGTTGCGGCACTAACCGCACTCGGCAACGCGCAGCCGCAGCTAAAAGTTCACATTCATGGTGCTTTGAATGTAGGCTGCACCCGTAAAGAAGTGGTCGAAGTCATCATTCAGATGGCTGTTTATGCGGGCTTTCCTGCCGCGCTGAATGGAATTGCCGCAGCAAAGTCGGTGTTCGCAGAGCGGGATGCGATCGCAGAGAACGATACGGAAAAGGATGGTTAAGCATGAAAGCGCTTCATATTAGCACGGATTCCATATATGGGACGATGAGACTGTTCAGCCGTGAGAGAAGCTATGAGTGTAGTGCAACCAATAGGTTCGTTCATTCCTACTGATTCAGAAGGTTACCTTGTCAATCCTTGCGATATCAGCTTTGTAACTTCTCCTTGGATAGAAGTGGTTGAGGCGATCGAAGATGCTTATCTGAGTCAGCTCGGAGAACAGTTAGTCCATAGTTTGTATTTAAGAGGTTCAGTGGCAAAAGGAAGTGCGATCGCAGGTATCTCCGATATAGATACATTCTGTGTTGTCTTCTCTGAGGGCACCAAGTTAGAAAAAGCTTGGAAAAAGGAATTTCAGAAAACTGTGGTCGAACAGTTTCCTTTCCAAACAGGTGTAGAGATGTGGTGTATTCCGCTAGACATCGTTCTCTACAAACCATCGGCAAAGGCTATCAGAGCAACCATCAAAACGCAATCAATCTGTCTATGGGGCGAGGATCTGTCGCTACAGATTCCAGCGTACAAACCAGGAAAAGAACTGATAGCTCATTCACCTAGCCTGAAGAAAGAGATAGACGAGGTATTGGAGACGCTGCCAGAGATGACGCTCTCTACAGACGTCAGAGAAGAATGTCAGTGGATTATGAAAAGAATAGTTAGAGCGGGCTTTGAACTCGTGATGGTAGAAGAGCAATCCTATACTAGGGATCTCTATCCTTGCTACAGCACTTTTGTGAAGTACTTTCCTGAAAAGTCAGTGCAAATGCAGCAAGCGTTAGAGTGGGCGATTGCCCCAACTGATGTAGCCTCTGATATTGTCCAATATTTGAGAAGCTTTGCGCCCTGGTTATCCGTAGCGACAGCAAAGCTAGTTAGAAGCTTAGATGTTTAGCTGAGGGTTGGAAGATTCTCCATAAACGCTGCTAGCTCTGCACTGGTTCTAATCGCGACCGCACGCCCTTTTGTGTTCTCAATATCTCGTAGGATAGCTGGCCGCGCTTTGGTTGGGAACAGCCATATGATTTTCGCATAACATCTAGCGGCGTTCTTCTCCAGCCTGATTGCCAGACGATGCGATCCATCTCGACTAGCGGAAGACCCAGAATGCACAAAGTACTCTTGGGATCTGATTTGCGGGGTGCCAACTTTGGATTCGGAGGCGACGATTTCGTAGCGGTGAGAGTCCATCTCTTCAATGAGTTCCTGTAACGGTTCTATCAGCTGCTGAACTTCTGGAAGTTGCTGAAACTGCGCTAAGCTAGCGGCATCTTTCCACTGCGCGTAGTTAGCTACTTTGATATCATCCAGGCTTCTATGCAGGTTGGCAGATATGAACCCAGGCTGTTGCTTGGCGATCGCAAAGAGTTCTTTGACCCTATCGACTACATCTGCCTGCTGATCTTGCTTTACTCGAAAAAGTACGATGACCGTTAACAGTTTGTTTTCGATATCTAATGTTGCCATTTATGTTCTCCTTACTGACCCAAAGAATCATTCGCCCCTGTCAAAAAGGATACAAAATTGGACCGCTTTTTGCAGAGACTGCTCAATTTGCAGAGCAGCTTTTTTGGACTCTCACAGCTCATGAACTGGGTTAGGCACTAGTGCTGTAGTGCTCGCTCCGCCAAAAAGTTCACCACAGAATCATTCATCGCCTGTAAATAAAGCTATTGCTAAAACTCAGTCTGAAGAGAGTTGAGAACAAGTTCAAGTATTCGGATAATGGGGTAACGATCATTCGCTTCACTATGGACTTCAACGCATACGATCCTCAAGATTTTTATGACGAGTATTTTGCTGCAACAGGAGAACTTCGTCCGGAGCTAGCGCCCATTTTAGAATGGTTTCAAGCGATACCCTCTCAGAACATGCCACAGATAAAAGATAAAATGGAAGGCGTTTTAGAAGAGCTAGGTGCCACCTTCAGCTATGGAGGGGAAGAAGATCGGGTGTTGCCCTTCGACCCTGTGCCTAGGGTCATCACTGCCAAAGAGTGGGAAACGCTCAGCGCTGGGCTAAAGCAACGAGTCACAGCGCTCAATATGTTTTGCGCTGATGTGTATAGCGAGCAACGCATCATTACCGAGGGCGTCATTCCTCGCGATGTGATTGAATCAGCCATGCGATTTCGGCCCGAATGCATGGGGATGAAACCACCCAAAGGTATTTGGTGCCATGTTAGTGGCATTGACTTAGTCCGCAACAGCGACGGCAACTGGTGTGTTCTTGAAGATAATTTGCGCGATCCTTCTGGCATTGCCTACGTGCTAAAAAATCGCATCGCGATGAAGCGGATTTTGCCAAAGCTGATAGAGAGATTTTCGCCTAGGCCGGTAGATGACTACGCTCAACAGCTCAAAACGGTCATGGAGCGCATCGCACCTAGCACCGATAGCACAATGGCTCTGCTCACCCCCGGTCCCGACAACTTTGCCTACTTTGAGCATCAACTACTCGCTGAACAGATGGGTATCGTGCTGGTCACGCCAGAAGAGGTCACGATGTCAGAAGGCTACCTATGCTACCGCAAAGATGAAGGCCTTCAACGACTCGACGTCGTGTACCGTCGAGGCAGCGAGGACTTGTTTCTCGAACTGGATTTAGGAGAACACTATCCTGACAAACTGGCTACCCTGATTGAGCTATGCCAGGCAGGCAAACTGGTGATCGCCAATACCATCGGCGCAGGACTCGGTGATGACAAAGTGATCTATGCCTACGTGCCGGATATGATTCACTTTTATCTGAATGAAGCGCCGCTACTATCCAATGTGCCGACCTACCTATGCTGGCGAGATGACGACCGCGAATATGTGTTGAATCATCTGGAGGAGCTGGTGGTGAAGGCAGCTAGCGCTGAAGGTGGCGACGATATGCTGATTGGGATAGATTCTACCCAAGAGGAGCGGCAGGGATTCGCGCAGAAGATTCGTGAAAAGCCCAGAGGTTATATGGCCCAGCCGACGGTATACCTATCGCAAATTCCGACCGTGGTAGAGGGTGGCATTGAAGGGCGGCATACGGACTTGCGGCCCTATGTGCTGCATCAAGACGATGATATCTATGTGTTTCCGGGCGGGCTAACGCGGGTGGCACTAGAGAAAGGGAACCTGGTCGTGAATTCTTCTCAGGGGGGCGGTGCTAAGGATACTTGGGTGTTACCGTAGCCTTAAAGTGAAGTGCGGGCGATGTTTCTACCGACTGTACCTGAGGCTCTTATGGAATTGGACGCTACATTGCTGCGTTAGAACGCTACTGACCTGAGTTTCCTCAGCAAGCGGTCAGAGAGGCTATTCGGCAAAAGGAGGCCATCACACCGCTGCTGATAAAGGCACTTTCGGATACCAAAGCCAATCTGGAAGCGATTGTGACCAACAGCACAAAGCGACGTGGGGTCTCACCGCTCCAGAAGGGCCAGAAAGGGTAACGGTTCACGAGCATGCCTAGTTACTTAATACTCCTCCATCTACCCCAAAGTATGCTGCCTAAAATAGCAAGGTAGCCGGCATAAGCCCACCATCCGCCGAATGCTCCGTAGCCAAAGCTAGGCAAGCCAGAAAGAAAGCCCTCCCCTGCGTTGAAAGACAGCATATGCGCAACTGGAACAAAGACGAACAGCGATAGGAAAATAGTTAGAACAGCAGGGAAGCGAACATCTTCTTCTCCTTGCAGGCAGAATGTAGAAGCGATGGTGAGCGCGTGAAAGAACTGGTAGAGTGCAGCAATCCATAAAAAGCTCGAAGCCATAGATACGACCTGCGCGGCATCCGGGTTGCTAGATTTCACAAAAGGGAGAATAGCCCAGTTTCCAGCGATCGCCAAAATGACTCCAACGACAACCATGTAGCAGATAGAGAGGCGGATAACAGCGTTGCCAACTTGCTTTGCCCAGCTTCTACTGCCTGCACCTAGAGATTGACCGACTAAGATGATGCCAGCTTCACCCACGCCGACGACAGGCTGGTAGCTCAAGGAAAGCAAAGTGATTGCAATTTGTGTCGAGGCCCCAGGCACCACCCCTAGCTCTGTTTGCATCATCTGGAAGAAAGCTAGGCCAACGATATCGGAAACCATGAATAGCCCTGAGAAGATGCCCATATTGATGAGCTGCCCGGCAAGCGATGTTTTTGGTCTCCAAGTGCGATCGGTGCGAAAAGACTGCCGCATCTCGGGTCTTAAAAAGAGAAATAGCTGAAGAATTAAGCCTGCGCTTTGAGCAGCGACAGCAGCCCAGGCTGCTCCTGCAACTCCCCAGTTGAAGGAGAAGATGAAGAGCGCATTGAAACCAATGTTAAGCACGCAGACGAGACTACTAACGATTAGCGCTAAATGTGTTCGATTGATAGCGTTAAAGAAGCCTCTCAATGTCCAGTCAGCAACGACAATTGCACCGCCTAACATTCTGGGTAACCAGTAAAGTAATGCCAACTGTTCTATGTGCTCATCTAGGCCAAAGGGGGCTAGTAGAAAAGGACCACTGAGTGCGATCGCACCGTACATAGGAAAAGTCAGCAAAGCAACCCAGAGTCCCGTCCAGGTAAGCCTAGCTGCCTTTGCGAGCTTATTAGCACCATAGGCTTGAGCGACCTTTGTTTGTACAGCAACACCAATGCAAGCAAAGAGCATGATGAAAACAAACATCAACCAGTTGATCGCACCTACCGCAGCGGTTGCATCAGTAGAGATTCGACTGATGAACCAGGTATCCGTCAAGCCGATGACGATGTAGGTGAAGCTATCGAGGAACAACGGCAAAGCAAGTACGACGATCTGACGGTAATCGACGGATGGCTTGCCCGCTTTGTTGAGCTTCAAAGCGGGTAAACGGGATGCAAAATCAGTTGACATAGAAGCGACCAGACAGCATTTGATAGAGAGTTACCTTCTATTTGAGCTGCTATTGTTTAGCGATCGCTTGAACGTTCTTCTGATTTTGATCAGTTCTTACGAGCTTTGTCGAAACTTCTTCGGCGTTACACCCGTTGCCCTTTTGAAGTGGCGTGTGAAGTGACTCTGGTCTGCAAAACCTAGAGCGTTAGAGACTTCTGATATGTTCATATCCTTGCGCTTCAGCAGCGACTTCGCTTTCTCTACGCGCTGCTGCGTAACGTAGCGATAAGGGCTAGTGCCTACCGCCAGCTTGAACTGCTCAGAGAAATGGCTAACGCTTAGACAAGCAACTGCCGCTAGCTCCTCTAGAGAGATATTGCGGTCAAGAGATGTTTGAACATAGTCCACCACGCGCCTGAGACGTTGAGGCGATAGCCCGGATTGTTGTCTCTCGACGAGCTGACTAGTGGCATGATGCTTGGCTAGGTGTGTCAGCAGCGTCGTTAGTAACGTATCAAGGTAAATTTGCCCTCCAAAGCCTGGTGAATCAGTCTCTGCTTTAAGGGCGAGGCCAATACTCCGTATGAGCAGATCAGAGATAGCAAACTTAGGCTGTAGTTCAAGGGAGCGCTCTGGTATTAGCC
>JBCBJS010000096.1:0-8363 GCA_038523095.1 Cyanobacteria bacterium J06626_6 | reverse complement strand
TACAATACTCGTAGAAACCTTTATTGAAGCTTCTTTGCGACGCCGAGAAGTTCTCATTTCTAACGCAGACTTTCAGGTAGGAAATTACCTGCGCACGTAGGACAACTGTCTCATCGGGCAGGTATAGATCATCTACTGTGAGGCCAACAGTATTGGGGATGTCTCTAATCGCAAAGGCATCGGTGAATTGAGTGGTTGCGATCGCATCTTTCACGCTGCGCAAAATCTGTTCTTGATTTTGTAGTGCACCATGGGTCTCTGAGATAAATTTGTTGCTAAAGCTATTGGATAGTTCATTGGGAATGGCTGATATCTTGGGTACTGTGCCATCTCCATCCAAAAAATCTGTTCGTCCTTGCAAAACGGCGGGCAGTGCCTCGCTCGCGACCAGCTTGCCATTAATTAATTCGGCTGACTGCAGGGTTGGCTGACGAATCCCCACTACGGGCACCGTTGTGAAATGGTCTCGGTAGTGCTCATCTTCTTTGTTCGTTTGCACTGCGTTGTATATCTCATCGTGAAAAGTCCGCGCATCAGCAGCCCTATTCTTCGTCACGTTGGGAATTTTTTCGGTTTCAGTTACCCGTACAAAGTCTTCTCCGATTTTTACCACAGGATAAATGGGCAGCAGCTGATATACCGATGTGAACGATCGCATCACATCGGTCAAGTCCAAAGATAGCTTCTGGTAGCCATTCGCCAGAAAGTTTAGGCCATTGACCGAACCGCGATGGGGCGTTCCAAAGGTAAAGAGCGCCCTGGCATCCCGCCATCCGCCCAGCACTTCAAGATAATAGCGAGCGACCAAACCGCCCATACTGTGAGCTAGCAATATCACCTTGGCATCCGAGGCCCCACTGTGCGATCGCCAACACTTCAGGCGCGTCTCTATCAGCGACTTCAGCTTACGGGCATGGACCCGATTATCGCGCCGCCAGTCGTAGGGAAAATGGTAAAAATTAGCTGGCCTGTCTATCGGATCGAGATGGATATCGCCCTGCGTTATCTGGAAGTTATCAACAATCATCCGCGTCGTGCGGGTGTATCCATCTACTTTTACCAGACCCGGCACCAAATGCAGATCTTCTATCAGCGCGGTTGCTTGAATGCCATCACCCAAATCATCAAGCGTCGGATCGTCGAAGCCTAGCTCTAGTGACTCAATCGTTTTCTTGGAACGAGTCACCAGATTCAAAATCGATTGCCCCGAAGGTGCCCAAAGGTCTTTGCCATCCTTCTGCAAGACACTGCCCAAAATCCCGGGCAGAATAATCACCATATCTTTCATTGGTGCTTTCTTGGGCATTGTGGCTTCTAAGGTGGGTGACGTCGCTACAGCTAGAGAACTGCTGTAAGAATCCTGGGGTAAGACAAGATACTTGAACAATCCGTAACTAGCATTAATTAGGCTAAGTGAGCAACAGTATCATCCTGTTATGTTTGCCACAGAGTCGTTCTGGTAGATACCAGGAGTGCTACCCGTTTGCACGAGAAAAGACTATATCTTCTGAAGAAAAGACTATATCTTCTGAAGAATGGCCTGTATTCGGCTGCAGATTAAATCATCGAATAGATCGGTCTTGCTTGTGAAGACGTCGGGATACTGGTGAATGAGTCCTAGATGCTTAATCGTGTATATTTCCTGATAGTCTGCGGTCTTTAATCGATCCGAAAATTGTTGCCATAGCGAGCGAAACTGTTTTAACCGCCACTGATTAATTGCGGTATCTACCTTTGAAAAGAACTCATGTCCTTTCTCACCAACAAAATTTTGCAACATCTCTGTTGGGAAAAGGAGATGACAGTAGGGAATATTGACTAACTCCCATGAGTGTAGGCCGAATGGAGACATATACAGCGGCTCAAAATCGAGATAGATGTAGCCGCCTGGCCTGAGCACCCGAGTGGCCTCCTGCAATACGCGCTGCGGATCGGCAAAGTGCTCAAAGCTGTCGTAGGAGAAAACAAAATCAAAGCTTTCCGAATCAAACTGTAAGCTCGCCGCGTCCATAGCAATGCAGTTTACGCCCGCCTCTGTCGCCCGCTTACTAAATCCTTCCGAGTAGCTGTCGATGGCCGTTGTGTTTTTCCCTTGAGTGTGCATAAAGTAGCTCACCATGCCATCTCCACAGCCCAATTCGAGGCAGTCATTGAGCTTGTTTAATGCAGCAGCTTCTGAGATAAATGTCAGAATTCTACTGGCTCTACTTTTACTTCTATTTTCTGACGTGCTTGCATGTGCATCTAGTTTCCCGGTTAAGACGGGATACTGACGGTTCAGAAATTTTAGCGCTTGCTGATCTAGCCACTGGGGAGACTGCGGTGCGCGCTTTAGGTTCCTTTCAAAGCGTTGCCTGCTCCTGGTTATTTGATTTTTTCGTAGCGTTGAATAGAGATAGCTTGAACGATCCAAAAGAGAATTAGAGCCCAATTTTCTCAGAACCGACTTTATTTGCATTGTTTTGCATTGTTAAGCTTTAGCACTGTTTGCAAGTTTTAAATCTTTTCTACCGCTCAGCATAGCTCACTTCTTCAAAACGATACTATGTAGCAGTTCTAGATGCATAACCCTAGTCCTCTCGCATCGCGCCAGTAGCACCTTAGCGTCTTGCATGATGTGGAAACGGTGTGATACTCCTGTGAACATCATGAAAGATACGCATCAAAACACCCACCAAAATCAAGTCAAGCTATCGCAGCTAAAGATCGTTGTGGCTGTGGCTGAGAAAGAAACGTTTGGGGAGGCCGCTCTGGACCTGGGCATCTCTCAGTCGGCGGTGAGTCATGCGATCGCCTCACTCGAAGAAGCCCTAGGCGTCATTCTTTTTTCCAGGGGGCGCCACGGTGCGACCTTGACTCCGGTGGGTGCTAGCATACTTCCCCACGCTAAAGCGGCAGCACAAAGTGTGTCTGCCATTCTGAAAGAAGCCGCCATCGGTAAGGGGGTAGAGCGAGGAAAGGTTCGAATAGCCACCTTTCGTAGCGTCGCAACCCATGTGCTACCTAAAGGCCTTAAGCGGCTCCATGAACAATATCCGGGCATTGTTGCTAACCTGACCGAGCATGAGAACGATCAGCAGGTCGGACAGGCACTGAAAGAAGGTCGCGCCGATGTCGGCATCGTTACTTTGCCTGCGGGCAGAGGGCTGACCGCATGGGAATTACTAAGAGATGAGTATGTGGTGCTGCTCCCACCGGGGACTACGCTCAAGGAAGACAGCCTGACTTGGGAAACCCTGGCCGAACAGCCTCTGCTGATGCCGCCTGTCGACTACGTCATGATGCGACCGGTGTATGAGCATGTCAACAAATTGGGCTATTGGCTCAATGTGGTCAACGAAGTTGAAACGGACTCAGCCACTGTGAAGCTGGTAGCGCAGGGCCTTGGGGGCACTATCTTACCCCGCTTAGCGGCTGAGCCTATTCCCTCAGAAGTGCAGGTTTACCCCTTACCTGTTCCCCTGGAGCGACCTATCGGCGTTGCTATCCTCACCGACGCGCTGCAGTCACCTGCTGTGTATGCACTTCTCGACGTCTTGAAGCAGCAGGCTTGAAGCAGCAGGTTTGAAGCGTATGGCATTCCAACTCAGCCATTCCAGCTCATATGGGTAACCGCAATGGGCAATTGACACTTCTTATCGGCGGCCTATTCGATAAACTTTAAGGATATTGAAGGAGACCTGCCATGACTGCTACTGTTTCCAATGAAAAGACCGCGCTGCCTATGCCCGCTTTTTGTGAGGGTATTCAGCATTTTGGCGAGCCGACGCCTGAGGACGAGAAATATGGGGGCTCAGCAGCCATTAAAGCTGGCCAACAGGCTATTACCTCGCCACAGGACCCTGAAGCTGTTTACCAAACCCTGCTCGCAGCAGATGCGCTACGCTACCTCACGCTGCACATGACAGCTAGTAAGCAGTCTGGCCATCCCGGCGGATTTGCCAGTATCGCCGATACGATTGCGGCCCTAGTTATGCTGGGCTACAAAAATCTGATTACAGAAGTTGGGCACCACGCACCCGGATTTTATAGCACGGTGTTCATGGATACCTCGTTAGAAACGATGGGCATTAGCACCGTGCAGGAACTGGGCGATCGCTTCCGTGAAACCCACGGGCTGCTAGGTCACCTATCTGGTCAAATTCCCGGCTTGCTTAGCCCGGCAGGGCCTCTCGGACAAGGGCAGCATTTTGCCATGGCCGCTGCCAAGCTCCACCCAGACCAGCTCTTTCCGGTCACCATCGGCGATGGCGGGCTCGGTGAACCCTACATTATGAGTAGCCTGGCCCACTTCAATACCATTTACCCAGATATTACTAACTACTTGCCCATTTTGGTGTGGAATGGATTTTCCCAGGAGCACCATAGCATCGTGTCGACCTACAGCAATGAGCAAATGACCGCTTACTGGCGCGGGAATGGGTTTGCAAAGGTGATTTTGGTCGATGCTAAGGACTACGACGATGCCAGTCAGTCTGGCCCTTATGTCGATAGCTCTGTTTTTTCGAGTCGGCAGCGCTTGGCTTTTGTCCAAGCCATTTTAGAGGCTACGGATACGGCGGCTAAATCTGCGCTGGGCGGGACCCAAACGGTGCTGATTGTGAAGCAGCTGAAGGGTGCGGGCGTGCATAAGCGGGGGTCTCAGTCGCACAATCTGTACGCGGGTGATAGCCTGGAAAAAGACTATATTGCAACGGCGCTGAAAAAACTGGCCCTGACACCTGAGCAGTGGGCGCTAGTAAGGACTAATTTTGTGCGATCGCACGCTGGCCCTGCCGCCGAAACTGCCGTCACCGAATCCGAACTTCCGCTTGCGGATCTGGGCACTCTCCCCCTCAACGAATTCGACATCGGTAGCGAAAACAAACAGATTGCAACAACGGCCATGGGCGCACTAGTCGCCCACGTCGGACAGCAGGATCCGAACTTTGTTATTACCAATGCTGACGGCAACGCTGCCTCTGGTATTAACAATATCAACCAGGCCCTAAAAATCATTCATCCAACCAAAGATGACACTTACTATCAGGGTCCGACAGGCCAAGTGTATGAACCTTTGAGTGAAGATGCCTGCGCCGGACTCGCGGCTGCACAGGCGCTGATGGGTGCCCGCAGCCTATGGTGTTCTTACGAATCGTTCGCGGTCAATGGCTTACCCATTTGGCAAACCACAACCCAGGCCATGGCTGAGCTGCGCCGCCCGACCCCTTCCACCATCTGCCTTTTTACTGCGGGTGCTTTAGAGCAGGGCCGCAATGGCTGGACCCATCAGCGGCCAGAAATTGAAAACTACTTTGCTGCCATGATGCGCAATGGCAATATTTTTCCCCTTTTCCCGATAGATGCCAACAGTATTCAGGTCTGTTACGACTGGGCACTTTCCACCAAAAACAAAGGTATTACCATTACGGCCAGCAAGTCTCCTTTGCCCATTCGAACCACCTTTGAACAAAACCGTGAAGCCCTGGATAAGGGGGCTATTACGCTGCAAGAGACACCCGGAGAAAAGACCGTAGTCTTCGGTGTGTTGGGCGACATGATGCTAATACCAGTGCTAGATGCCACTAAAGAACTCGACCAGCTGGGAATCGGATCTAGGGTGGTTTCTATCGTGAATCCTCGTCGGCTGTATCGACCTAGCGACGTCGCCTGGGAGACCTGTAGCGAAGCCGATGGTGAATTCCTAAGCGATGCAGACTTTGCTGAGCTATTCGACGGTGATGCGCTCATTGGGGTGACGGGTGGCTCGAGTGCAATGGTAGAAGCGTTGATGCTGCGCAGTCAGCTGCCGCGCGATGTCTTTGCTTGGAAACGAGGTGAAACGGCAGGCAGTGCAAGTCAGCTGTTTGCCCTGAATGGATTGACTGCAGAGAAGTTGAGCAGTCGGGCGAAGACGCTGCTGAAAATGGACTAACGGTGACTGGCACCGAACGACCTGTATTTTCTTGCCAAACTTCTCATCCAAATAGCTTCAATAGCCTGTGAATATGCATTCATCAAACCTTCTCATGTAAAGGATGAAAGCTAGTTTTCGCAGGCTATTCAGCAGATTTCTACAATGGATAAGTCGTTACGAGGAAGTCGTCAAATGAAATCCAACATTGCCTATTCACTCCCCAATGTTTACACCAGTGCTCCGACCAGTGGAAGGACCATCAATCAAGCCTACTGGCCAAAGCGCCTGAGCAACCCCAAGAGAGATCCTCAGGCATCACTGGCTACCAAGCTAAAGAATCTATCACGGACGCTCCTGTCACAACTCAGCGGTTCGTCTGATCCGCAAGTGTGGCAGCGCAAAACCCGCGATGGCCGAGTCCTTTGGAACGCCCAAGACCGCGTTACAGGGAGAGTCATTCACGATGCTTCAGAGACAGAAATACGGAGCTGGCTGGAAAACCGCTACCGGTTTTAAGGCTTGAGCAACAGCATCTCAGATGACAAGCAATAGCCCCGAGTGTGGTCACGCATGGACCATGCTCGGGGCTATTTACCACCTACACACAGCTTTCACTCTGTTGTTTGCGCAATCCATAAGAAGCGTAGGATGGGAAGTCATAGTAGATACAGACAGGAGATAAGGCCAGCACGCTACAGTTGCCATTGTACTAAGCGCACAGCGTTACCAATCAGCCGATGTTTGATGACAGAACGCTGTTGCCATTGGGCTAGATCTATCTGTTGACTGTTGCTAAACCCTCGCTCAAATTGTTTTTTCATAGCACTCACAAGCTTTGGGCTGTTGGTCAAAATATCTAATTCATCGTTGTGTAAATAGCTTCGATAGTCCAGGTTCGCGCTGCCCGTGTTGACCCATGTGTGGTCAATCATTAGCATTTTGGCGTGGAGCATGCTGGGTTGATACTCAAATATTGAAATGCCAGCTGATAGTAGTGAACCGTACACCTCATAGGAGGCATAGTATACGGGCTTTTTGTCAGAGCGATCGCTGGTCGTTAAGATGCGGACCTGGATACCTGCTTTCTGAGCCTCTATCAAGAGATTTCGAGTACTTTCATTGGGCAGGAAATATGGGCTGCAAAGCCAAATGCTCTGCCTCGCAGAAGATATTAGAGACTGCTTGAGAATTTCAATTGGAGAATTACGATAGCTGGGCTTGGTTCCAGGTATAACCATAAACGGAGAATTTTCTCTAGAAGCGGGCTGATAGCTCTCTGCCTGCTTCAGATCTGTTTTCTCACCTTTAGAGGGATAAATCACGTCCATATTGATAGCTGCAATTTTGTCGCCTTTCGGTGAATACTGCTTTCGATATCCCTGCCAATGCTTCTGAAAGATAGTAGATAGTACGGTGACGACCTCGCCTGTTATGGCCACTTCAATATCGAACCAGGCCTTAGTGTCGTCAGGTTTCTCTGTCCCATCCCATAGGTCAGAAATACCCGCTCCCCCGATGAGTGCCCGGCGCCCATCGATAATCAGCAGCTTGCGGTGGGTACGTCCTGCATAGTTGGCCGGGGCTCGCCAGTCGAAAGGGTTAAAAAATACAACCTGCACTCCCACCGAGCCCAAGCGATGCCAGTAGCGCTCTCCTAGTGCCCGAGCACCATAGTTATCGACTAGCAGTTGAATGGTGACACCTTCGAGCGCACGCTTTGCGATCGCATCTGCAAAGGCCTCTGCTCGCCTACCTGGCGTCATCATAAAGGTTTCAAACTGAATGCTATATTGAGCGCTGTTGACCGCTTCGAGTCTGGCTTTTTGTATCTGCTCAACAGTCTGCCAGACATCTACAATTTGCCCTGTGGCTTCAAGTGCTTCTGTCAGTCTCCCTATGGTAGAGAGAAAACGCGGCTCGCAGGGAGCGATCATATTCTCAATATGAAAAAGGGGTCGCCACCGAAAAGCGCCGCGAGCGTATAAGCCCAGCAAAAATACGACAACGACAAAAAGAACCCCCAGCGAAAACCATTTAATAATTGCTATTGCGAGAGCTACCATAGCTTACAGCGATTTTCTTTTGGTTTCTTTTTGTGACTCCACTATGACTTCACAGCATGCAGGATGCTTTGGCCGCTGCCCTCTTCAATAAGAGATAGATACTGTTGTAGAGACAGTATATCCTTGGAAATATCTTCAGGAATACAATCAGTCCCGATTATTCGTCAGTGCTCTGAGACCCCTGGCCTGGATATCGCCGCAGCAACGCGTAAATCTGCTCAATGAGTTTACCGATATCAAACGGTTTGTGAATAAGTCCGTCGGCTCCGGCCTGGATACCCGTCTCCTCGTTGAGATTTTTGTCAGCTGTTACAAACAAAATAGGAATGTAGGGCAGCTTGCTGCTTTGACGAATGCGACGAGCCACTTCGTAACCGTTCATATCTGGCATCATCACATCCAAC
>JBCBJS010000095.1:0-8846 GCA_038523095.1 Cyanobacteria bacterium J06626_6 | reverse complement strand
CAAAATAGCCAGCTGCTTTGCCACCTCGGTGGGTGCAAGCGAGTGAATATCTTTACTATCTAGTAATACCGCGCCAGCTTGAACCGGCAGAATTCGGCTGAGTAATCGCAGCAAAGTCGATTTACCAGAGCCATTCGCACCCACCAGGCTCAACCATTCGCCCTTTTCCAACGTCAGGTTTACGGCTTCAACAATTCTCTTGTCTGCATATCCACCCGAGAGCTGTTGCGCTTGCAAAGGCACTGACTATAGCCCTCCCACCACCGATTTGCGGCGATACAGCAGCCACAAAAACACAGGTGCTCCCATCACAGCAGTCACAATGCCGACCGGCACCTCCGTTGGCCCCAATCGGGCGAGTAAATCAGCCGTTGAAAGCGCCAGAGCGCCGCCCAAAGCAGAAAAAGGTAATACCAACCGATAATCTGTTCCTACCAGTAGCCTCACTCCATGTGGAACAATCAGTCCAACAAAGCCTACCAGCCCAGCAATGCTCACCGCGCCCGCTGCCAACATGGTCGCCACTGCACCGATTATGATACGCGATCGCATCAAAGAAGACCCCAACCCAACCGCCAAATCATCGCCCAAGCTCAACACATTCAGCTGGCGGGCCAGCAAGCACCCAACCACCAGCGAAATCACCATGCTCGGAGCCACGACCGAAACCTCTGCCCATCCGCGACCGTTCAAGCTCCCAATCAACCAGCTCAATGCCGCCTGCGCCTGACCATCAGGCGATAGCAACAGCAGCATAGACTGCACCGCACCAAACAGCGTACTGAGCGCAACCCCACCCAAAATCAAACGCTCAACCGAAATACCCGTCCCCGTTCTGGCCAGAAAATAGACCAAAACAATCGTGGCCACTCCGCCCAGCCAAGCGCCTAGCGGTAGCCAAACCTGCCATAACCCCAAGCCCAAGATGGCAACCGCCGCCAGCCCCGAACCTGCCGAAATCCCCAGTAAAAAAGGGCTTGCCAATCCATTGCGTAGCATTCCTTGCAACAGTGCACCCGACAGCCCGAGCGCAGAGCCTACCACCATAGCCGCAACGACTCTTGGCAGCCGCAAGTCCCACACAATCGTTTGATATCGCGGATCACCCTCTTTCAGCAGTGCCAATCCAAACTCGTGCCAACTTATCTGCACTGAGCCCTGTGTCAGCGAAAGCGAAAACATGAGGAACAATGCTAGCAACAGCCCTAATCCCGCTACCCAGAGTGAGCCGCGTGCCCTTTCCTGCTTATCTACCGGCCCGTCTAGTTTAGGTCCGTCTAACTGAGGTCCGTCTAACTGAGGTCTGTCTAATTGAGTGCTTCGTTGAGTCTTTCCTATGGTGATACCTCCGTTTGCACAGGCTGCTGTGTCGCCATCCCCAAACTAGCACCTTCCACAGATCTAAGTTTGTCCATCACAGCAATCACCTGACCATAATCAATGGTTTCGTCGGCCTGCACAGTGACTAAAGCTTGTGCGTTATCACCAATCTCTTCCTGCACCGTCTCAATCAAGTCTTGCAGAGCAACCGGTTCTTTATCTATAGAAATGTCGCCATTCTCTTCAATCGTGACCGTAACCGCAACATCTTGCTGAGACTCAGAAGACTCTGCCTCTGGCAAATCTACAGAAAAGCCTTCTGATCTAGTCAAGAACAACGTGGAAATGATAAAAAATGCCAAGATTGCAAAAATAACGTCAATCATTGGCAGGATATTAATGACTAACGGCTCTTCAGCCTCGTTATCGACTACTCGCATAGGTCACCTCCTTCGAGTGAGTAGACTGATGATTCCATTCGTACAAAATCTCTAACTGGCCGCCATATTCTTGCAATAAGGCAATTTCGCGCTTGTAGAAACCGCGAAACAAGTTAGCAAACAGCAGCGTAAAAATGGCGACAATCATACCCGCTGCTGTCGAAACCAACGCCTCACTAATACCGCCAGTGACCAGGCCCGTATTGCTACCATCCAATCCGCCCAGGTTCAAGGAAGCAAAAGAACGAATCAAGCCCAAAATAGTGCCCAGCAGCCCTAGCAATGGGGCAATGGCAACAATCGTTTCAAAAACCGTATTAAATCGCTTTAGCAACGGCAATTCAGCTTGCACCGCACTCTCTAAAGCTAGCCTAAACTGATTAGGCGAAGCGCCTTCTAGCTCTAAAGCCTCTAAAAAGATACGAGAGATCGGCAAATCTATGTGTTGCTTCAGCTGGTCAAAAACAGCTGGTGGATTAGCCCTGTAGAGCTGCAAAATGTTTTTGACCACCTTTCGCTCTTGCCGTTTGATACGGAACCAAAACAAGCCGCGCTCGATAGTAACGCCAACCGCACACAGCGAAAACAGCAGCAGCGGCCACATGACCACACCTCCTGCTGAGAAAATTTTAGTTAACGACATTCCGTAGCTCTCTAGAAAGTGAACGCTCTCACAACTCTAAACGCAAATAGGAATAAATATCAAGTAGTAATAAATTTCATATAAAAGTGCACTTCAACATAAGGAATATCAAACTATTTTTAAAATCCGCATATATTGTTTACAAGACTTAATTGAGAATGAGTCTCTCTAAATTTAGCCTGTTTTTCTTGATACTGAATCCTTTCTAGCACTAGAGAACCTAAAACACGTCGGTTCAAAAAATGCAACACGAATGGCTAATTCGTAAACGAAGATGTTCAGCCACAAAGCCGCCTTCGGTGGGAGAGAGCACTCTCTCAAGTTTGAGAATCAAGAGGATGATGCCCGCTGCAAAACAACCCAGAATCTCTTCTAAGCCAATCGCGTGGGAAACAACAGCCATAAAAGACAAAAATACAATGGCTCCGATCAAGACGCTGTATGGGTTTCTAAACTTTTTGAGGACGTTATATACCAGGGACCAAAGGTCTTGTTTAAGACAATGGCAAAGGCGACAAACACAGTTGCGCTCAAGATGGTGTCAAAAACGCTGGCAATTTCTACGGTGCCTTGCTGGGCAATGCCAATGGCAATCGCAATGCCCAAAATGTCGTCTAATACCGCTGCACCCAGAATAATTTGGCCTTCCTTGGTCTTGAGCACACCCATATCTTGCATAATGCGGGAAGTAATGCCAATGCTAGTCGCGGTCAAGGCTGCCGATGCAAAAAGTGCGGGTATTGTCGGCAGTTGGAACACAGAAGTCAGCCCGACAAAGCCAGCAGCCATAGGCAACACAACCCCAGCGATCGCAACGGTTGCAGCCTGTGGCCCTACTTTAATCAGCTCCTTTAAATCGGCTTCCAGGCCGATTTTGAACAACAGCACCCCGACCCCTGTGGTGGCATAGTCATTGAGCAAAATCTTCACGGGGCCATCGAAAATGGACTCAACCGTCGCAGCGTCACTACCAGAGAATAGCTGCACAGCTGACACGGCCCAAGGAGCTACCTGATCGCCACCCCCCAAGATTAGCAATTTGACACCCGACACTCCAATAACAAGACCTGCAATCAGCTCACCCAACACAGACGGCAGCCCAATACGGACGGCAATTTCACCAAAAATCTGCGCGGACAGGAAAACCAAAATAATCACTAGCGAAACCGCAACGGCAAGGGTTTTAACAGAGTGTTCTCCTTCCCCCCGCCAGCGGTCGCGATCAGAGTTGTTGCGATGGGATGCGAGAGGGCGGATGAAATATCGAGAAAAGCTGTAAACATGTTCTTAATCCCAAAGATTGGTTGTGAACGGAGCGTTTTTTCTCTAGAAGTTTTGTGAAATCGGCTTCTGTGGCATTAGACCTTAGGACATTAGATCTTGAGACATCAGCCAGTACTGCTGCCCACTAGCAGATGGAATTTCGGTGTGAACTTGCTGAAAGCCTAGATGTTCGTAAAACCCCACGTTTTTAGGCGTCTCGGTGCGTAGCCAGCAGGTAGAATAACCTTGCTGCCGCATCTCTTCTAAAGCCTCTTTGATCAGTTTTGAACCCAGCCCTTTCCCGGCATTGTCTGGCCGTACGCCTACCGCCCAAATGTAAGCAAAGTCTTGGGTGGGATTTTGCAGATGCGCATGCTGGAGAAGCGCTTCTTCACACGCCTCATCGTGAACCGTGAACCGCGGCTAATGAGAGCTGAAGATTTTCAATAGCGATGCCGTCAGTTCCTTTGCAGCAGAGCCCTTGGCTGGCTATATAAACTCATCCCCCGACTCTTACGGACAATCGCAAGTTATGAATGGAGCCTCAGATTTGTTTGTAGAGATCTTTGGTGAACGAGGCCGACACACCCGGCTGGCCGTCGGTGTCAGCGCGCTACCCTACAACGTAGCCGTCGAAGTAGAAGGGATATTCGAAGTCAGTATGGCCTGAATTCAAGTCGAGACAGTGACGACCTCAGCATTTGACTGACGATTTTGTTTTTCTGCAAGGTAGCATTAACTCTGTAGGGAGGAGTTTATTATGTCCATCGAAATTTGGCTTGCCTTTATTGCCGCATCTGTCATCCTACTCATTATTCCGGGGCCGACTATTCTCACTGTCATCAGCTACTCATTGTCTCATGGGCGGAGAGCGAATATGCCTCTCGTAGCAGCAGTGGCGCTTGCTGACTCTACCGCTATGACGATGTCTCTTTTAGGGTTGGGGACTCTGTTGGCTGCCTCCGCGCTTTGGTTTGGCATCATTAAATGGATAGGCGGCTTGTATTTGCTCTACTTGGGTATCAAGCTTTTGCTCGCAGAAGTTCCTTCGAGTAATGTGGCTACCCTCGGGCAATCTGGCCCTCGCTGGAAACTGTTTGTAAATACCTACCTGGTGACAGCTCTCAATCCCAAAGGCATCGTTTTCTTTGCTGCGTTTTTGCCCCAGTTCATCAACACTGATGCCAGCGTTGCGCCTCAGCTCTGGATTCTTGCCCTCACGTTTGTAGTACTCTCTATTATCAACGCGACACTCTATGTCACATTTGCGGGTTCGGCCCGTCGGCTGCTGGCATCCTCGAGAGCGCAGCGGCGCTTCAACTTTGTGGGTGGTTCAATGCTGTCAGTGGCAGGATTGTGGACACTAATGTCAAAGCGACCTGCCTAATAATATTACGAGTGTCTCCCAAGAGAAGCCGCACGAACCCTGGAGTTACGCATTTCTCACAACATGACCTAACCAGTTAGCTACTTGGCTGACCTGCTTGCTGCGCTAGACACTCGCTTGACGGGTGCTCCAAAGTATTACTAGCCAACAGTTTCTACCTGCCCCTTTTCATTCAAAGACCAAGCGCTAGCTTCTTGTAATGTGGGTATCGCTTCAGATTGCCTTTGAACCCAATTGTGGTCACTGCCCGTGTGTCGGTTTTCATCAGAAGCGCTCTCTGGCTCACGCTGCACAGGTGACACATCAAGGGATGTCCTAAAATCTAGCCAGACGCTATCGGAAGCTAACGTCTGTTGAGGATTGCTGGCTAAGCCGCCCCGCCCTGAGCTGACAAACTGATTTCCGGCGGCGGTGTTGTTGCAACTGGCGAAAACTTGGTCGCTTGAATCTTCTAAGTTTTTAGGTAGCTCTACCAGACCGCTGTCGGCATCCACGTTCGGCGATTCAATCTCAACCACACCATCTACGCCAGTGTCTGAGCTGGCTGTAATGTCGCTTTGTGGTGTCAGCTGATCGCGAAATTCTAAGCCGACTAACCCCTGGGTAACAAGCCGAATATTGCCACCATCGCCCGCCACCGCATTGGCCGAAATATCACTATTTTCTAGTCCAACGATGACAGGCGAATTCAGCGTAATATTGCCGTCGGTAGCGTTCTCCGTCGCGTTTGTTGTAATGGCAGCGCCCTGACGTAACAACAACACATCTCGGCTGTCAATGGTTACGTTGCCTTTGTTGCCTGCACTCGCTTCTGCTTGAACAGAACCATTGTTTAGAACAACACTGTTGCCAAAGAGCGTTAGGTTGCCTGCGCTACCGCCTGCCAAGGAATAAGGACTGAACAACTTCCAGGGTTATGGTTGTTGAGGACGAGCGACATAATTCCACTGAGGCAGGTAGTGATCGAAGATAATTGGCATTTGTGAGAGAAAGTCATCAGTCGCCTTTCTGCCGGTTTCGTAGACCGCATCAAGGATAGAAACAATGGTCTGTAAGCCCGCTTTGGTAGAGGCCTTGGCCATCAAATCTCTTACCATCTCAACGGAGTTGAAGATAGCGCCCTGACAAGCCCGGGAAACGTGGGGGAACAATCGATGTTCTATGGGATTGTACTTGGAAGTGTAAGGGGGATAGTGAGCGATGCGAATCTCAATGCCAATATCGTTTGCTAACGTCTGCAAGTCTTGCTTGAAAATGTGATGACGTGCGCCGTTACTGCCGCCACCGTCACAGAGCAACAAGAGAGAGGTGGCGTTTGGGTAGTCTTTGATGCCATACTCATGCCACCAAAAGTAGAGACAGTCACAGGCAAACTCGGACGTATCTCGACTGGTGCCGATATGGATGAAGCCTTTGTTTTGAACGACATCGTAGATGCCATGGGGAATGGCAACCCCTTCAGCTAAAGACACCCAGTCCTGGTCGTAGACGTCAATCGCCTCAGTATTGTAGGTGCGACCTGCTCGATAGAGCTGGCCAATCAGTTCTCTTTTTTTGTATCGATACTCATCACAGGATTACCCGCTGATTCATACTACTATTTGATGTTCTTGAACTGCTCATCTCGCTGAGGGTGGCTGCCAGTCGCCAGTGTCTTACGAGCGCTTCTGCGACGATAGTTGTGCTTCTCCAGCAGTTGGTCAACGACGGTGACGCTAACGCTGATGCCCTCAGCTTTGAGCAGTGCTGCAATTCTAGGCCGACTCAGGTTCGTCCATTTGATGCGCTCATCCATCGGCGAGCCTGCTGTGTGAGGCGAGACGACCCGCAAAAAAGCTTCATCGATTCCCGCTATCGTTGCCACCGCTGACTTTCGACCACCACCGGCACGGCGAATGCCCGGTTCATTCATAGCTGAGTCATCTGACAACTCCCGCATCCCTTGCTTAATTGTTTTATAATCGCACCCGAGCACTTTTGTCACATAACGAATCCCACCGTGACCTAATTTCAACGCTTCGATACCGGCATAGCGCCGACGGTCTTTCTCTGACAATGAACGATAGTAGCGCTGCATCTGTTTCTCAACACTGGCAGGATACGGGGTGACCATGATGACAACTATTGACCTGTCTATTTAGCGTATCCTGCCTCAGCAAAAACGGAACTTATAGAATCCTTTATCCTGAGAATATTGGTATCTAACCCTTCTCCTGTCAACGCCAACGATAGAACGGGCGCATCCTGTTGCGAAAGCTGTTCAAATTCTGTTTGTTCTCGTCCAGTGGCTTCTGAGGGCAGTTCCGGTTCAGCGTCATCCAGATTTCCTCTTAGCTTTTGGATCGATTCTGCGACGGGAGACTCGGCCTTAAAGGAGACATCTACAATCGAGAACGAATTGAAGGTGGCGCTGATAAAATTATCTAGTCCTTGCAGACTTTTAATTTCCTTTTCGATCTTATCTGTGACCTGGTTTTCGAGCGTCTCTGCGTCTGTTCCTGGCCAAACAGTTGTAATCATCGCACGGGCGATAGGAGGGCTACGATAAATGCGATTGCAGGCCACCTCTTTCTCATATTGTTGTTCCTCAGCAAACCGCCACGTGATTCAATGGCAGGCAAATCAATAGCTGGCGAATCAATGACTGATGGTTCAGAATTGGACGCTTCGGGATCGGACGCTTCGGGATTGGACCCTTCTGTGTTGGGTGGTTCAGTGTTCATGACATCGCTTCTTCAATAGCATCATTTCTTCAAGTGAAAACGCATGTGAAGCCGAAAAGCATTTACTTAAGCCACTGTGCTCAAGTAAAATATGAACTAAGCTCACTTTTCAATAATATGAGCTTAGTTCATATTTTTTCAAGAGAACGCCTGAAACGATACATAAATCGCCTGAGATAATGCTGAAAAGGTGGCGAAAGCCAAAGCAGGCCCGCAGTTTGGCGCGAGTTAAGTAGAGACGCCGTGTGATTACTGTCTGTTAGCTGATGCCTTAAATCGGTAGTTGAAGGCAAAATTCGGTGCCCTGCCCTGGTTCTGACTGAACCTCTAGGATGCCACCATGAGCCTCGACGATAATTTGCTGTGCGATCGCCAACCCTAACCCAGTCCCTTTGCCCACGCCTTTGGTGGTAAACAGATGGTCAAAGATTCGCGCCTTCACCGCTGCTGGCATGCCCTTACCATTGTCTTTAATCCGAATCTCAACCGCCCCCCTATCAGAAAGATCAGCATTAGAAACAATGGCCGTTTTGACCGTGATGATCTGAGGCTGATCTTTCAGTTCTACAAACGTCAACTGTTGAGCCGCCTCATCAAACACATCGATCGCATTGGCCAGCAAATTCATAAAGACCTGATTGAGCTGCCCTGGAAAGCAATCAACCATCGGCAGCTCTCCATACTCTTTGATCACTGTGATAGCCGGTCGATTTTCATCCCCTTTAAGTCGATATTTTAGGATCAGCAGCGTGCTGTCGAGACCTTCATGCAAGTTAGCACTGACCTTATGTTCGGTATCAGCCCGAGAGAACGTGCGGAGGCTGGTGCTAATGGATTTAATTCGGTCTGTGGCCCCTTTCATCGAGATCAGGAGTTTGGGCAAATCATCACAGACAAAGTCTAAATCGATATCGTCAGCATTCTCTTGAATCGGGTCTGCCGGGTTGGGATAGTGTTGCTGATAAAGATCGAGCTGACTTTGTAGGTCTTGAAGGCTTTGTTGCAACAATATAAAACAGCGTAAGGAATGCTGTCCTTGCCGTCAGGAGAGGAGGATTCTGCAATTAGCA
>JBCBJS010000094.1:0-9592 GCA_038523095.1 Cyanobacteria bacterium J06626_6 | reverse complement strand
CTCTGTAAAAGGCTATGCGCTCTACTCCTAGGAGCGTGCGGGCCGCTTCAAGACTTTTGCGAAGGAGGGGCTCAACTTCGCTGAGGGAAACGATGGAGGCGCCACTGAGGTCGGTAAAGATTTGGGCGGCTTGAACTTGGAATTGCTGTCGCTGTAGCTGCTTTTTTTGCTTGGAGAGCTGCCAGAAAAGCACGGCGATCGCGAATCCTGCTGCTGCCAGTGCGGCCCATAGAAGGCTGGGTAGGTTGACTGCTGCTGCAACCTTGATGCTTGCTGCTGTGCTTGATGGGTACGCATGGGCTGAGGCGCTGTGCAGCCCAAGGCTGACTAAGCAGGCTATTAGGGCAAATCTTGCACTGCGAACTGGGTGTGGTTGGGGGTGTGAGCGGGAGTGCGATCGCAACCGGACGCCTTCATGAATGGGCTGAATCAGTCTGCGCAGCCTAAGTTCTGGCATGGCTAATCAATTGTAAAGCGCTGTTATTGCTGTTGTTTAATAGTTCATTCAGGAGTCGTCGCGTAACGTGCAACGAACTGGAACTATAGCTGTGATCAAGATGTAGCTGCTGCCTGGCACAACCTGTACAAAATCCAACTTGTACAAAATCTTGCATCAGACTTTCGCCCGAGTTCCCTGTTTAAAGCAAGACGCTATCTTTAATGTGGAAGTTGCCTGCTGGCGGACGTTTTTCAGGATTTAGTGACTTATCCAGCAAGTTTTAGCGCATCAGAAATAAGAGCTATGCGATTTGAACGTGATGGGCGGGCTATCTGGGTCCGTCGTAGGGTAGGCGCTGCCAGTTTGGATCAATTTCTTGTAACCAGTCTTCACCGACACGGATGGTGATGTCGGAGTCGATGTCACCGGTGGATTCGGAAACGACCTGGCCTACTGCAATGTTTTCTTCTAGAGCTCTGGCGCTGCCGAGGTCGCCACGCTGCGCGATGATGTCTGTCTTGCGCTGTGTATCGGCCCAGTCTCGGACGACGTACACATTGTAAAACCCTTGCTCTCTGAGGTATTCGGCCATGGAGTAGCTGGCGTACTGGTCGTCGGTGGCGTTTTGCACGGCAATGCTCAGCCCGCTGATAGCCCAGTCGGAAGGTGGATCGTAGTAGTTAATGCCGCTAGCATCGGCAACGAGTTCGGCGGGCTGAGCATCGAAATAGGTGCGCATGAGGTCGCTGCTAGCAGAGTAGTCGGCTAGCCAGAAGCTGGCACCGTATTCTTCGGGGTCGCTAAAGTCGCCAGGCAGCATGACCATGTGGAGGTCTTTGGTTTCTAGATTGAGGCCAAAGCCAGCGAGGGCGAGCAATTCTTCGACGCTGAGGTTGGTATCAATGCGCTGCTGCAATACGCGAATGATTTGGGGTAGCTTAGGCAACACTATGGGATTTGCAATTCGCTGGCGCAGCGCCTTTAGCAAGATTTGCTGACGCTGCACGCGGCCGATATCACCGTAGGAGTCTTGCCGGAAGCGGGCGAACTGTTCGGCTTCATCGCCGTTGAGATTTTGCAGGCCGGGCTGCAGGTCAATGACTAGGCCTTGGGTTTTGTCTTCGTACTGCATGGCTTTGGGCACGAGGACTTCAATGCCGCCTACAAGATCGACGATTTCTTTGAAAGCGGTGGTGCTGATGCGTACGTACCGGTCAATTTCAACGTTGTTGAAGTTTTCCATGACGGTTTGAGCGGCTAGCTCAGCGCCCCCTTCAAAGTTTGCCTGGTTGATTTTGCCGTAGCCATAGCCAGGTATTTCAACGCGGGTGTCTCTGGGGATAGACATGATGTTGACGACTTTTTCTTCGGGGTCTACGCGGACCAGCAGCATGGTGTCGGTGCGACCGACCAAATCATCGGGCACGGCACCTTCTATGTCTCTGCCTTCGTCGAGACCCATGACCAGGATGTTGACCGGACGAGATACCTGATAGCGAAAGCCGCTGCGCCACAGATCTGCTAGAGGCGGAGCGACGGTTTCACCCGTGAGCTGGCGGGGCAAGGGAAAGGTGAGGACGGCTACCGCCCCAAGCCCGGCGGCAACGAGAGCCGTCGTGCCAAAGGTCGCCGCTAGAAGCGTGTTGCGAATGAGCTTGGGAAGTCGCCATGCCTGCTTGTGCGTTTGGTCAGCGGAGGGCTGGCTAACTGGGACGATTGTAGTTGTTGACTGGAGTTTTGTAGTTTCTGAGGCCGTAGTTTCTGAGGCTGCGATTTCTGGGGCTGTAGTCTTTGGAGCCGTGGTTTCTGAGGCTGTTTTTTTGGCGCCTTTGGACTGTTTGCCTTTTTTGTGTATGGCGACTTTGGGCTGGCTGGTGGCGTCGGTACTTTCTGAGGAGAGTGCCTTGATGGCATCAGCACGAGAGTTGACTTCGGGTTCGTTGGACGGAGTAGTCATGCTGGGCCACAGACGGAGTAATTGTTGTCAGGTTGTTGTCAGGCTTGACGGGGTTGAAGCTGCATGTAACGTGGAGCAATTAGAATCCCTGTCCGAACTTTTTGTTCGGTAATGCGAGCAAGTATTCGGTTCAAGCGTTTGGTTCAAGTGTTTGGTTCAAGCATGTGAGGCCTGAAGAGTAGATTAGCAGTCTTGCTGTATCTATTTGTGCACCCGTATGAAGTAGCGAGAATATCAAATCTTAGTTGGTCATCTGGTTACCTATAAGACAGTTATTTGTTTAGATAAGTAAACTGTCTAGGTCAAACCTGACCCGATAAGCTATCAGCTGAGTCTGACTATTTATCAGACTCAGATATTCTGACTATTTATTTCAACAGAGAGAGTCCTGATTTCCCGGAAGGTTGCGAGAAGTTTCGCAAACTTGTGTTTTGTTAATCAATTGTTAAGCAGATTATAGCTTGGTGCCTTCCGGCGGACGGTACGATAGTCCGAAATCTAGGATGGCATAGTAACAGTTATGGCTCGTTTTGTCCCGATTATTTTGGCTGGGGGTAAGGGTGAGCGCTTTTGGCCGGTGAGTCGGCTGAAGCGCCCTAAGCAGTTTCTTTGTTTGGATGGGGGCGATCGCTCGCTGCTGCAGTCTACAGCAGACCGACTGCTTTCTCTGGCTAGCTGGGATGAGATGTTTGTGATTACGGCGGCTCACATTGCCCAGGGGGTGCGAGAGCAGCTGCCTGAGATGCCAGATGAAAATATCTTGGTGGAGCCTCAGGGCCGCGATACGGCGCCTGCGGTCGCTTGGGCAACGCTGGAAGTGGCTAAGCGGTTTGGGGACGATGCCGTCTGTGGCTTTTTCCCGGCAGATCACTACATTGTGGATGTGGATCGCTATTGTGATACTTTGCGAGCGGCAACTGAGCTAGCCGTGACGGCAGGTGCGATCGCAA
Organism: Cyanobacteria bacterium J06626_6; assembly: GCA_038523095.1. Taxonomy (GTDB): domain Bacteria; phylum Cyanobacteriota; class Cyanobacteriia; order Phormidesmidales; family Phormidesmidaceae; genus Phormidesmis. The sequence continues at coordinate 6,246 of JBCBJS010000094.1, read as the reverse complement.
CGCTGGGAATCACGCCGACCTTTGCCTCCACGGGCTATGGCTACATTGAGCAGGGCGCGGGCGCGGGTAGCTTCAGCGCTGGGGGCGTTAGTGATTTACCTGCCTACAAGGTGAGCCGATTCGCCGAAAAACCCGACAAGGCAACTGCTGAGACATTTATTGCTAGCGGTCAGTACAGCTGGAATAGCGGCATGTTTATTTTTCCGGCTGCGGTGATGATTGGTGAGCTTAAGACGCATGCACCTGAGATGACGAATGCGCTGATTGACAAAGGCGTTGAGGCCTACGCCACCTTAGAAAAGCTCAGCATTGACTACGCGGTGATGGAAAAGACCGACCGCGCCTACGTGATGCCTGCTAACTTTGGATGGGATGACCTGGGCGATTGGAATGCGATTGAGCGCTTGCTAAAGTCAGGGGCTGACAATGTAGAGCTTTGCCAGCACGTAGGGCTCGATACGGCAGGCAGCATTCTGTACAGCGCCGACCCGGAAGAGCTAATTGTGACGATTGGCCTAGAAGATGTGGTGGTGGTGCGTGATGGCAATGCGACGCTAATCGTGAAAAAAGACCGCACTCAGGAAATTAAGAAAGCCGTGAAGGCACTCGGCGCTGAAGATAGGTTTCAGCACTTGCTGTAGTGGCTGACTGTCGTAACTAAGTGCAGTCGCTGCCCGTAATTCGGTCTGCTGGTGGCTCTCAATTGCCTAATCATTGAATATAGATTCAGATACGCGGTAAATTTAAGTGAAATCGCGGAATTTTCTGATGAAAGTTTCTGCCTTTTGGACGTTTGGCAGCAGGCTCTTAACTGTTTGAATTGAGTGATCTGTTTTGAGTAAAGCGTAATTAGTTCCCATCTACCCCGTCATTAAGTGTCATGGTTTTCAATCGCGTTCAAAAATTAGTGTTTTCCGTAGGATTGCTCAGCGTGGGCTTACTGCAGGGGCCTGCTGTGCGGGCTTCTGTGTTGATTGAGCCAAGAGTCATGCGAGAAAGCGAGGCAGCGCCAGTGGCCGCCCCTGCTGAGACATCTCAAGCAACTCAAAATATCGTTGAAATCGCAGGCGAGACAGAAACCTTTTCAACGCTGGTCAGTGCTTTGCAAGCTGCGAATGTGAGCAGTGTGCTTGTTGGAGAAGGGCCTTTTACAGTGTTTGCGCCGACGAATGAGGCGTTTGCAGCGTTGCCTGCAGGTACTTTGGATACCTTGCTAAAAACTGAGAATAGGGATCTGCTAGTGAAGCTGCTCTACAACCATGTTGCCTATGGTGATGTGACGTCTGATCAGCTGAGCGTCGGTCAGCTGGATACATTTGATGGTGACGTCGCCATTGGCATAACTCCAAATGGCGTGAAGGTAAACAGCGCCAATGTGATTCAGGCAGATGTGGATGCCAGCAATGGCGTTATTCACGTGGTTGATGAGGTGCTCTTGCCGATTGGTTTTTCTGAGCAGCTTCAGGCGAGAGTGAATAGCGGTGGTGCAACGGCGGCGACTTCTACAGAGACGACGGGTGCCACGGCAAATACGCAGGTGATTCAGCAGCCTGCAGCGGCCACTACTCAGCCCCAGCCTGCGCCAACTGCTCAGCCTGCAGCGGCTCCTCAGCAGCCTGTACGCGGTCTTTGGTAGCGCAAAGCAATGATGGGAAAACGGTTCGCATATTTTCTCTTGGGCTCGCATAGGGACCACCTGAAAGGACGGATGCTCGCAGCATTGGGCAGCGCTGGGGGACTGCTGCTGAGTGCTGGACTGCCGGTGTCGGCTGTCACCCAGGATTTACCCCAGGCGGTATTTCAGGAGGCCGCGCGAACCGGCGTGCAAACCGGCGTGCGAACCGGCGTGCAAACTGGCGTGCGAACCGGCGTACAGGCCGGTAGCCCTCAGACGGGTAGGCCTGTTGCTTTAGCGCGGTCAAATTCGCAGCCGAATCGGTTGGTTTTGAGTTTGCGATCGCGCCGCGTATATCTCTATCAGGGTGAAATGCTGCTCAGCAGCTACCCTGTGGCGGTGGGTACTCATGAAACGCCGACGCCCCAAGGTGAATTTGCCGTTTCTAAGATGGTGGTCAATCCGGTGTGGCAGAGCCCGTGGACGGGGGAGGTGCATGCGCCGGGGCCAAACAGTGCGCTGGGATTGCGCTGGATTGAGTTTGCTAGCACGGAGGCCGGGGCGTTTGGTTTTCACGGTACGCCGACGGTGGAATCTATTGGTCAGGCCGCGTCTAATGGTTGCGTGCGGATGTACAACGAAGATGTGGTGGCGCTGTTTGCTCAGGTGAGTGTTGGTACGCCGGTTTTGGTGGTTCCTTAGGCGGTAGGTTGGCGGCTGGTATGGTACGGCGAACAGGTTTGGTGAAGGTGGGGGCGATTGCGGTGCTTGCAAGCGTGGCTTTTGGGAGAGCTGCGATCGCAACGACACCGGCCCAGCTGCTGGTAGCTGAATCTGCTCAATTGCCCTTGAGCGACTCGCAGCAGTTAAACCTGGAGCTGCGTCTATCAGAGAGACGTCTACTGGTATTTCAAGGCGAAATGCTGGTTGCCAACTACGAAGTAGCGGTAGGACGGGAGGGCTGGAATACCCCAACGGGCAGCTTCAGCGTTTTTCAAAAGCAGATTGAGCCTGCTTGGGAACATCCTTTTACCGGTGAAGTGATTCCGCCGGGTCCAGAGAATCCTCTCGGCACCCGCTGGATTGGGTTTTGGTCAGATGGGCAAAATTCGATTGGCTTCCATGGCACTCCAGATGAGTCGGTGATGGGTAGCGCGGTCTCCCATGGCTGCGTACGGATGCGCAATGAAGATGTGATGGCGCTCTACGAGAAAGTGACTCTGGAGACGCCTGTAAAGGTGGTTCCTTAGCCCTTTTGTCGTTACTGACCGCTTTGTTGCAATAGGCTTTGTTATGACAGTGCGATTTACAGGTCGATTTACAGGTCGATTTACAGGTCGATTTACAGTGCGATGCCCGCGTTGATGGTGTAGTACAGGCGCTGCATCAGTACGGTGGTGGGTCGTAGCCGGTACTCGATTGCCGCATCGCCTCGGACGATATCACCTGAAAGCTGCAAAAATCGCCAGCAAAAGCCGTTGGTCACACAGCCGAAAACGGGTAAGGGTGGCAAGCCCGACTGTTGGTTAAACGTTTGGGCGGTGACCATTTTGGCGACGCATCGACCAACGCTTTCTGACATGACCGACTGCTTCGCCTGAACAACGATGAGCACAGGCGCTTCAATAATTTCTAGCTCATCGGAGAGCGTGACGATAAAGTCGCAGCAGTTTTCGCGCGAAAACTGGTCATGTGGGTCGGCAATTTCAAACTGGACGCCTGTATGGATGCCTACCTGGTGGATTTGTCTGAGGGTGGCCAGCATGGGCGCGATGACAAAGGCTGATTTTGCCTGATCGGTGGGGTTGCGGCGGGCGATGTCGGCATCGCGATCTAGCTGCTGGGTGAGCAGCGACATGGCGCTCTCGGCATTGGGCGGTAGTAGGGGGAGCACGGTCGGAAAGACTAAATCGCTGCCAATGTATTTGAGCTCAAACTGGTTGACAGCAGCCTGCAGTGAGAAGTGAGGAGACGACATAGGTTGGCTTTTTGGGTGGGTGTGTCACAAATGGCCGCTGAATCTTGTATTTATTCATCAGCCTGTTCTCCGTATATTCCGCAGGTGGGTGTTTGGCGAGCATTGTTTTATCGAATCAGGGTGAAAACGCTACGCTAGTGAGTGCGATTGTCTTGGGCGTGCGTTTGCAGTGAGATGGCTGGTTTTTAATTGGTTTTTTATTCAATCTTTGCTTCGGTATTTGGTGTGCGGGTGGTGACGGCGCTGTCTACATTGGGCCAGAAATTTGTCAGCTCTCTGTCTATTTTTCGGAATATGCCTCGGCTGATGCGGCTGGTGTGGGCAGCCACGCCGGGGATGCTAGTGGTCAGCGTAGTGCTGACGCTAACGAGTTCTCTGCTGCCTGCAGCGCAGATCTATATCAGCAAGCTGATTGTGGATCAGGTGGTGGCGCTGGTGTCAGATGGCACGGCGGTCGCGGCGATGGTGGAGACGCTGGTCCCACTGGTGCTCGGTGGCTTTGGTTTGTTGGGGCTGCAGGCAATTTTGCAGCAGCTAGATGCCTATACAACTCAGGTCATGAGCGATCGCTTTTTGCTCTATGCCAATACCCAAATGCTGGAGCAGGCGACCCGTTTGGATTTAGCGCATTATGAGTCGCCGGAGTTTCACGATATTCTCAACCGAGCGCAGCAGAGCGGCAGCAACTACCCCATGCGAGTGCTGCGAACTTCGCTGCGGTTGCTGGGTCAGGTGACACGATTAATTGGCCTATTGGCGCTGCTGCTACGGTTCAATTCACTGGTGTTTGTGATGTTGCTGTTGAGCGCGCTGCCGACGTTTTGGTCGGGGATTCGGTTTTCGGAGCGGCGCTTTTGGATGACGCGCCGGCAAACGCCGAGTCGGCGGCTGGCGGATTATTTTGGGGCGGTGCTGACGGAGCCGCAGTATGTGAAGGAGGTGCGGCTGTTTAACTTGGGTGGGTACTTGGTGGAGCAGTACCACAAGATCCGGGCGGACTTCAATGAGGAGTCGGAGGGGTTAGCACGCAAGCAAGGGGTGGTGCAGGTATCGATTGAGATGATTGCTGCGATCGCGTTTTACAGTGCCTATGCGCTGGTGCTATGGGAAGCGATTCGTGGGATGGTCACGATTGGCGATCTGACGCTCTATGCTGGAACGTTTCAGCAGGCGCAGGCGGTGACCCAGGGTATTTTGGTCAGCATTGCCACGCTGTACGAGTTCAACCTGTACGTTTCGCAGTATTTTGAATTTTTAGACTTGGCACCCGCGGTGGTGAGCCCAAGACGGCCCAAACCTTTTCCTTCGCCGCTGCGTGAGGGCCTGGTGCTGAGAGATGTATTTTTTACCTATCCGGGGAGCGATCGCCCCACGCTGAAGCGAATCAATCTATCGGTGGGGCCTCAGGAGTGCATTGCGCTGGTGGGTCTTAACGGATCTGGCAAAACGACGCTGCTCAAGCTGCTTACCCGGCTGTACGACATCGACCGAGGTGCGATTACGCTGGATGATATCCCGCTGAGTGCGTTTCGCCTGCAAGATCTCAGGCGCAATATCGGCGTGCTGTTTCAAGATTTTGCTCGCTATGCCCTGTCGGCGCAGGACAATATCGGCTTTGGCGACTTGCCGAACCGGGAAGATGGGGACCAAATCTTCCGGGCTGCTGAGGATGCTGGGGCGGAGCCGATGATCGGTGCGTTGGAGGCGGGGTATGAGACGGTGCTTGGGAAAATGTTTACGGGCGGTGTGGATCTTTCGGGCGGGCAGTGGCAAAAGATCGGGCTGGCGCGGGCATTTATGTCGCGGGCGCAGGTGTTGATTTTGGATGAGCCGACGGCGGCGGTAGATGCGATCGCAGAGCACGATCTTTTTGAGCGCTTTCGTCAGCTCACCCAGGGCAAAATGACTTTCCTCGTAAGTCACCGCTTTTCTACTGTGCGCATGGCTGATCGCATTGTTGTATTAGAACAAGGTGAAATTATTGAGGTGGGGACCCACGATGAGCTAATTGCTAAGCAAGGTCGCTATGAGGAGATGTTTCGTCTGCAGGCTGAAAGCTACACTGCTGCTTGATTTTTGCGGTATGCGTAGCCGAGTTGTAAATCTGTTGTTTCTGTCAAGTTCGATGCGGTGATTGTATGGCCCCTGCAGCACCTTTCTCTGAAATTCTCTTTATTTGAGTGAGTTCGATATGTTAGGAAACTCTCAAAATCTATGCGTTTTGAGACATGGGAAAAGTGCGTCTCAAATGGTGTCTAAAAATAGCTTTCTCAAAATTTTTAAGAGGTTATAAGACGCATCGTTACAGTAAAGCTGAGCGGCGGTCAGTATTTTTGCATCAATGTCTGGACCTTAAATCCGTCTGCTCCTGCGTAGGGTTAGGGGTCTAGTCCAGGGGTGTGTCCGTGGCTGCCTCAGGCAACTCAACTATAGTAGACCGCACTCTTTTGCTTCAAGAAGCTTATGGGCATAGTGCAGTGCCTAAAATCGTTGGTGAGGCGTTGAAGTTCCATTAAGGACCACACTACACAGCTACTCAGTATTCATTTCACGAACTCTCAGCACAGGCAGTAGGCTCAGAATCTTTCCAAGGAGACTTCATTACTCCCGAAGAGACACGGCAAGTGTACAGAAGTTTCCTTGGAAAGATTCT
>JBCBJS010000093.1:0-10050 GCA_038523095.1 Cyanobacteria bacterium J06626_6 | reverse complement strand
GGTCACCGGGAGAAAGATTACTATGTGCTCACAATTTAGTGAGTGCAGACAGCAATCGTCAGTCGGAAAAAGTCGGCTGCTTAGTGGGGTCGCGCAGCTAGCTAGGCGAGACCTCTAGTAGTGCATAAAAACAGACTCTAAAGCTGTGGACAATGTCAGTTTTGATTTTTTTGGGGTGAAACGCCGGAGACCTGGCGGCAGATGGTTTCTGTTTAGATGGGTTCGTTGCTGTTAGTCTTTTTGTGCCAAAACGCTCTATGCACAGCGGCAATTTCAGCCTCTACTTCTGCTATGGGGCCCTGTACTGCAATGTCTTTTTGCCCATGCGAGAAGACGGTGCGGCAAGGTAAATTCAAGGTTGGATTTTCGGGATGATTTCCTGTTAGGTCGAGAAGATGGCGCTCTGAGATACCGTACACCACACGACCAATATTTGCCCAGTATTGCGTGGCTGCGCACATCGCACAGGGTTCTACAGTGGTGTAAAGTGTGCAACCCCAAAGATAGTCTGCGCTAAAGCGGGCGGCGGCAGCTCTGATGAGGACTGCCTCAGCGTGGTTTACAGTGTCGATATTGCCCTGCTCTATGAGTACAGTTTTGTGGTCTGGTGCTACCAGCACTGCGCCAAAGGGATGATGACCCAATTCCTGTGCTTGTATTGCTATTTGGTTGGCATGCTGTAGATGTTTGATGATTTGCGCTTGAGCGGGCTTAGCCATAGGTAGTAAGAGTGGAAGTGACTTTGCTTTTGCGTTCTGTCTCTGAAGCTACGGAACGACAAGCTTTTTTTCTTTATCCTTATAAGTTAATTTAAGCTTTAGGGTGAGACTTATGACCCATTCTTTCAACCGTCGTCGCTTCTTGGTCTACGGTTTAACTACTGCTGGCAGCAGCGTTTTGTTGAAGGCCTGTACCTCTCCCTCGGAGGAGGCTAGTACAGATGTTGAAGGCACTGCTGCTGTAGAAAGTGAGTCAGACGCGAGCCTAGCCATTGTGCTACCGGGCACCATTACAGACGGTGGATGGAATCAGCTGGGCTACGAGGGCGTAAAGCGGGCGGGCGATGACTTGGGCATTGAAGTCGCCTACGTAGAGCAGGTTGATAATGCTGACCAAACAGAGTCACTATCGGCATTTGCGCGTGAAGGATACAGCCTGGTGGTAGGGCACGGCGGTCAGTTTGACGGAGCGATTGAACAGGTGGCTGCTGAGTTTCCAGAGACTTTTTTCCTAGGTGTTAATGGAGATGTTGTGGGTGATAACTACAGCTGCGTGCGCACCAACTACAACCAAATGCTGTACCTGAGTGGGATGATTGGGGCCGCTATGAGTAAAACCAAAAAAATGGCTTACCTAGCAGGTATGGAGTTTAAGTCTACGCAGCAGCAAGGCGCGGCGATGGATTTAGGTGCAAAGGCGATGGACCCAAGTGCTGAGGTGGTTTCCAGCTTTGTGGGAGATTTTAACGATATTGCTAAGGCGAAGGAATCGGCACTGGCGCTGATTGCCAGTGGCGTAGATGTGATCTTTCATAATTTAGACAACTCTGCTCCGGCAGTGTTGCAGGCCTGCCAGGAAGCTGGCATTTATGCTTTTGGTAACAATGTCGATCAGTTTGAGCTGGCACCCGAGGCGATTCTGACCAGTGCGATTCAAAATATTGGTGGTGCGATTACAACAGTGGCTGAGTTAGCCGCGACCGGAGAGATTGAGAGCAAAAAGTACGTGATTGGGCTTGAGACACCTGAGCTAGTGAGGTTTGGTAAGTTTAACGAAGCTGTTCCTGCAGAAGTGAAAGCGCAGGTAGATGCAGTCGCTGCTGACATGGTCGCTGGCAAGCTGATATTTGAAGATGCAGACAATAATGGCAAGGCCTCCGTTAAAGTCGTCACTTCGTGAGCCGTGCTTTGAATAGTACTTCGAACTGTACTTTGAACGGTGCTTTGAACAGTTTGCGGCTAGCAGGTATTACCAAGCGATTTGGTAATGTAACGGCTAATGATCGGATTAGCCTTGCAGTTCGCTCTGGGTCCATTCATGGCCTGCTAGGTGAAAATGGGGCGGGCAAGTCGACGCTGATGAATATTCTCTCGGGTCTTTACCAGCCGGACGAAGGAGAGATTTTCTTAGATGGGCAGCGGGTACAAATGAACGCTCCGGCTGATGCGATTCGCCGAGGCATTGGCATGATTCATCAGCACTTTATGCTAGTGCCGCAGCTGACGGTGGTTGAAAATATCATTCTGGGTCAAGGCTCTGGCGGTCAAGGCGCTGGAGGAGCGGCCAGAGGCTGGATAGGTATGCCACTAAATCTTCAAGCCTATGCTAGAGAAATCGTGGAGCTCGGTAAAAACTATGGCTTGGAGGTACCACCGCTAGCTAAAGTGGGTGAGCTAGCGGTCGGTATTCAGCAGCGGGTAGAGATTCTAAAGGTGCTGTATCGGCAGGCGCGCATTCTCATTTTGGATGAGCCTACGGCTGTTTTGACGCCAGCTGAGATTGACGCTTTTCTAGACGTTTTACGACGGCTTGCTGCTCGCGGTCATACGATCATTTTCATTAGTCACAAGCTAGATGAGGTGATGGCGGTTTGTGATGAGGTGAGCATTTTACGGCGGGGTTGCGTGGTAGCTACCTTACAAACTGCTGAGACGAATCGCACGCAGCTGGCGCGGCTCATGATAAACAGAGAGGTTGATGTTAATGTGCGACTCCCTGAACAGGCCGTGGGTGATGTTGTTTTGTCTGTGAAAGATGTGTGGGTAAGCGGGGCGCTACAAGGTCTTTCCTTAGAGGTGCGTGCTGGTGAGATTTTGGGAATTGCTGGGGTTGATGGTAATGGACAGCGTGAGTTGGCTGATGCTGTCGCGGGTCTTTTGCCAGTTCAGAAGGGCTCTATTGAGATTTTTTCTTCAGCATCTTCGGCTTCAGCATCTTCGGCGCGATCGCACAAACAGCTGGCCTATATTCCTGAAGATCGTCAGCATCAGGGCTTGGTGTTAAGCTTTTCGACTGCGCGTAATTTGATTTTGAAGCGTTTTGCTCAGCTGCCGTTTTGTCGGCGGTGGATATTGCAGCGCGAAGCGATCGCAGCCAATGCTACCCAAGCGATTCAAGACTTCGACATCCGTACAACGAGTGGCAAAGTTAAGGTCGCTCAGCTCTCTGGTGGCAATCAGCAGAAGGTGATTTTAGCGAGAGAGCTCGCAGGTGCACCGGATGTGATTGTTGCAATGCAGCCGACTCGGGGGCTCGATATTGGCGCGACAGCAGCGGTGCAGCAGAGTTTGATAGCGCAGCGATCGCGTGGGGCGGCTATTTTGTATATTTCTACTGAGCTAGAAGAGGTTATGGCGATGAGCGATCGCATCGCAGTTATCTCACGCGGACGGCTGGTAGACGTGCTAGCGGCCAAAGATGCCACCATCGAGAAAGTGGGGGCGCTGATGGTGGGAAGCGCTGTGAATACGGGAGCGCCCTTGTGACTTTACCAGCTGCTAAAGATATAGTACCGAAATCGTCACGATCTCGCCTACAGGCGGCGATTTCGCCCATTTTGGCTGTTGTCGCAGCCCTAGTGGTCGGTGCCTTTCTTATGCTGCTCGCAGGTGCTAGCCCAATCGCGGCTTACAGTGCGCTTTTTCGTCAGGCGCTAACGACCTACTTTGGCTTTGCCGATACGCTTACGAAGATGACGCCGTTGCTGTTGGCGAGTCTTGGTGTTTTGGCTGCGCTTCGAGCTGGGCAGTTCAACTTGGGTGCGGAAGGCCAAATCTATATGGGCGGGCTAGGAAGCCTGCTGTTGGGTCAGGCGTTTCCTAGCTTACCGATGGTTATTCATCTGCCGCTAGCGCTGTTGGGAGGATTCGCCTTTGGAGCCGCGTGGGGCGCTATTGCTGGGTATCTAAAAGTTGCTCGCGGCCTCAACGAAGTACTGACAACGCTATTGTTGAACTATGTTGCGCAGTCTTTTATCAGCTATTTGGTAAACGGGCCGTTGAAAGCAACAGATGCGCCGAGTCCATTTTCTGAGCTGGTGGCAAAATCTGCCTATTTGCCCACTATCTTAGCCAAGACGCAAGCCCATGCTGGTATCTTTTTGGGCTTGGCGCTGGCGCTTTTGCTCACGGTTGCTTTTTCCGTGACTGCCTGGGGATATCGAGTGGACGCGGTAGGTCAAAATCCTGCTGCCGCTAGCTATGCGGGAATTTCAGTAAACCGGACTATTTTGAGTGTGATGGCGCTTTCTGGGGGGCTTGCGGGCTTGGCGGGTAGTAGCGAAGTGCTGGGGCTGAAGCGGCGATTGTTTGAAGACTTTTCTCCCGGATATGGGTTTGATGCGCTGGCGATCGCACTGCTCAGCCGAGGTAACCCAGCTGTTGTTATTTTCACATCCTTCTTTTTTGGTGTTCTCCGCAGCGGTGCAAACGTTATGCAGCGCAGCGCTTCTGTTCCAGTCTCTATTATCTATGCCATTCAAGGGTTAACCGTCTTGTTTGTTGCTATCAGCCTCGCTATAGAATCGCGCCACCAGACCTCATGATAGGTGGGCTTCCCTGCGCTCAATCCACCCTACATTCTCCCCTGCTCCCCCTCTCCCCTGCTGCTTCTCTCTCCCTCCTATGCCACCCATCGACTTTCTCTCTGATTTTCTCTCCGCCTCTCTGCGTCTAAGCGTTCCTTTGGCTTTTGCCGCGCTTGGGGGACTTCTGTCTGAGCGCTCGGGTGTTTTGAACATTGGTTTAGAAGGCATGATTTTGGCTGGGGCGTTTGCCAGTGCGGCGATTGTCTTTATTTCAGGGCAGGTGTGGCTTGGGGTTGCGATCGCTTGTATTGCCGGTGCGCTAGTAGGGCTGCTTCATGCTTACCTTTGTGTCAGTCTCAGCGTCAACCAGCTGGTTTCGGGCCTGGCTATCAACCTGGCGGCCGCTGGATTAACGACTTATGGCGCCAGGCTGATTTTCGCGACTGGGACGGTTGCGCTCTCAGGCATTGAGCCTATTGGTATTCCTTTCCTCAAGAATCTACCGATTTTAGGCGTATTTTTTCAGCAAGATCTTCTCTTCTATGCATTAGTGGTATTGATTGTCGTTAGCACGTATGGTTTGTTTTATACTCGCGGAGGGCTCTCGCTTCGCGCTGTCGGCAATGCGCCCAAAGCGGCGGATACTGCGGGCGTTTCGGTCGTTTGGGTGCGCTATCTTAGCGTCGTGATTTGTGGTTTGCTGTGTGGTCTAGCAGGCGCTTACCTCACACTGGTACACGTTGGCTTTTTCACTGAAAATATGAGTGCGGGCAAAGGGTTTATTGCACTCGCTGCTTTAATTTTTGGGAGATGGCATCCGGTAGGGACGGCGTTTGCCTGCTTGCTCTTTGGCACTACAGAAGCCTTGCAGCTTCGCATCCAGGCATTCGGGCTGGATATTCCTTATCAGCTGTTAGCAATGCTGCCCTATGTAACGGCTCTGTTAGCCCTAACAGGTCTCGCCGGGAAGGTGAGTCCGCCTGCGGCACTAGGGATTCCGTACAGTTCGCGCAAGCTTTAAATGCTGGACTATATTGCTTGCGTTTTCTGTTCATGAATTACTCCTGGGTTATTTGAGTGTTTCAGAACTTAGCTACCTGTTAAATTTTTCGGGCCTGCTGTAGAAACTGTTGTAGCCAATCTAAATTTTTGAAGACTTTTCTGCTTGGCTTTCAGAACCCGAATGGATGCAGAAGATGGGGCTGGACGAGCTACGGGCGTTGGCTGCCGATCTACGCTCATGTCAATCCCTATGGCATTTTCCGGTTGGTCATGGCTGAGCGTCTGCCGATTGAAGCGATGGCGAGTTGATGCTATCAAGAAATGCGATCGCCAAATGCAATGTCGTATGCTCTGTAACTGGGAGCATCACCAAGATCCAGCCATGTAGCTGAAACGTTCTAAGTTGGCGCAATTTCTGTGTGCTGCCTGTTGAATTTAGGTAGATCGAATTGCAGAGCAAGTGAGTCTAATCCATCAATTACGACGGATGGGGACTGTATAGCTAATCTTTCATAGCATTGCAACCTATACTGCGGTTTGGATTGGAAGGAGAGAAGCGATCGCTTGAGTGGTTCAACGGTTGGATAAGCGGCTTCTGCTTTGGCAATTGCTTCGTCGGGGAAGGCCATGCTCTCCCTCAAAATTGCTAAGTCGATTAGGTCGCGAGAATGTACAGATCGATCTGGCCAGCGATCGCCGTTGGCTAGCAGCTTTTCTGCAATTTGATCAACCATACTCAAGCAAGCAACGGGGGACCATGTGGGATAACTGGGTGGGTCTAGAGGTATACGACCCTCTGCTACAATCTCAAACTTCAATACAGTGTCTTCTATCTGCACGGCGAAGCGAATACCATCGCGGCCAGCGCGAATTTCGGTTGGGAAGCTTATCTCATCGCATTTCGCTAAATCAAAGAGTGCGCGGTAGCTGTTATCAAATACACTACGCCGCAGTCTCGAAAAGGACTCTCCATAAGGACACAAGAAGTCGATGTCTCGGCTTAAGCGATACTCTCCATACGCTAGGGTTAGCAGAGTGCCGCCACCAAACAGGATGGAACAGTCTGCGAAGAAATCGCTGTTAATAGCGTTTAAGATTCTCAGAATGGTGTTGTGGATGGGACGGCGAAATTGCATAGGCCTTATCTCAATTTCGTTGGCTAGCCAGGAATGATGTTTCTGAGCGAGCTGAACCAGCATGGTCTCTTCTGTTTTGCTTAGGTCTGCGATCGCGCCTCGATAGTGCCAGTTGCGCTCGTAGAGCTGTAGAATTTCCATCTCAGAAAGGCCTTCGACCGAAGATCTTTGGCCTTGCCAGCAAATGGATTCGAGAAACGGCAAAACTGTGAGCTGTGGAATCGGCATAGAGCTGCGTGCGATCGCTACCTACAGAATACGCCTGATTGCTTTTGGCATGAGGCCCCTTCAGTCTCTGCATTTTTGACTAGTTGCGTTGTACGCAAATAACCAAAAGCCTAAATTTGCTACAGGTAAAAGATTACGGAGGGTGATATCATCGACAAGGACTAAAAATGGACTAAATTTCAGCCTTTGATGGTCAACCGGCGAGCAGAATATCCTACTTTGACCGACAGGCTACCCATTTGCCCGGCTCTGCCCATCACCGCATTGACTGCTGCCATACCCGCAATCGCTGATCCTTCCCGGCACTCACGAGCGTAGGTTCAAGCGAATCAAAAGCGACAGCCAGAATCCAGCTGATGCTTTCCTCAAGCGTTTTAGTCAGCGTCTGCGTCTGCAAATCCCAAAGCTTGAGCGTGTTGTCCACACTGCCACTGGCAAGCGATTTTCCGTCCGGGCTAATCGCCAGAGCAACCACCCGATCTTCGTGGCCACTTAGCGTCTTTTTGAGCTCGCCACTGGCCAAGTCCCACAGTTTAATAGTCTTGTCCCAGCTGCCGCTAGCCAGCGTACGTCCATCCGGGCTAATAGCCACAGAGCGCACTGCATCCTCGTGCCCATCAAACGTCCTCAACATCTCGCCTGTTGCCAGGTCCCACTGACGAATAGTGCGATCGCTACTCCCGCTTACAAAAGACGCACCCTCTGGACCAACTGCAACAGACCATACCGGCACTCCAATGTTTACATTGCGAAGCAGCCTCCCATCTTGCAAGCGCCAGGTCGACACATTCCCATCACTGTCTCCACTGACAAAAGTCTCCCCATCCGGACTAATCGAAACAGACCAGATTGGACCATGCCCGCAGGGGATGCTGTGCATCAACAGACCCGTCTCAAGTTGCCAAACTTTCAGGCCGTCCCCACTACCACTCACCAGCCACTCTCCCGACGGCGCGACCGCGAGGGTTCGCACTGTGTCGTTGTGTCCAGGTAGCGTCTGCAGCATTTGCCCGCTCTCCCTATCCCAAATCTCAATCTGACCATCCTTACCGCCGCCAATTAATAACGATCGCCCATCTTGCTGAGTATGTGTCGCCAAAGACCATACCTGACTAGATCCATCCATAGATTGCGCCAAAGACAAATCCAGCACCGCCGGAGGCGACACCACCTGCGCCGCCTCTACTATGGGTAACTGCACCTCCTCCACCGGAGAAGTATCACGCAAGGCAAATACACCTAGCCAATCTCCACCCAAAGCAACCCATCTAGAAGCAAACAGTGTCAGCACCGACAAAAACACACCTCCAGCCACCACCGCCGAAAGCCTTACAGGTTGATATGCAGCCCGTCGATGAGAACGTTCGTTAGACTTTTGCAATCGCGCTGCGCCAGCAGACTTCCTACCCTCTACGGACTTCTTACCCGCCAAGCCACTGGCACTCATTAGAGTGCCTTGAGTACTTGCCAAGTTCAAGCGCACGCCAAAAAGAGCAGCCGCCCGCAGATCAGCGCGGTCCATATTTGCCCCAGCAATCTGCGCTCCACGCAAATTCGCACCGTACAAATTGGCATCGCACAAGTAAGCACCCCTCAAGTCAGCGCCACTCAGATCTGCACCGCTAAAGTCCGCGCCAATAAGACAAGCTCCCCTCAAACTCGCACCTTGCAAATCACACCCACGAAAATTTCCCTCAAAGAGATATTTCGCACTCAAGTCCCTACCAGCCAAGCTCAAGACTACCTTTGGATGCCTCTTACGGTAGAGATTCCAGCCATCTATATCACGCTCAAGCAAAGCCAGGTAGTCCATGTCGAATACACCAATTAACAGCGAGAACTCTATAAAACTCAGCAGCCAAAAACTGCGAGTCCCTACAAACTCCAGTCAGTACACTAGGCACGTCTGAGTTTTCGCTGAGCATTCGCCCATAAAAAGCTATGAATCTACCTAGAAAACCTGTAGCGTCAGCAGCGCTTATGAATTGAAACGCCAACCATTACCAATCCAATGCCCACAACCTCCCCAAATGTCGGCACCTGCCCAAGGACCGCAGCACCCACCAAAGTAGCCGTAGCAGGCAGCAACGTTAGCATTAGCGCGTAAGTGTTTCTCGGCAGCTGCGACATCGCCAGCTGATCGCAAATATAAGGAACAACCGAAGAGCTAATACCTACACCAACGCCAGACAGAATGAGCAAAGGATGCGCAAAAGCCGCGATCGCATCCGATGCCCCAATCGGCATCACAAAAACAAAAGCAGCAACCATTGCCGCGCTCAACCGACCCACCCCTTCGCCCGCACCCTGCCGAGAAATGCGATGACCCAACACAATGTAAGTCACAAACAAAAGCGCATTCACAGAGGCAAAAGCAAGACCTAGCCAATCGCTCGATCCACGCACATCGATCAACAGAAAAACACCGGCGATCGCCAACCCCAAAGCCACATAGTTCCGCAAAGACCTCAGGCCCCAAAGCGCCACAGCAATAGTGCCAACAAACTCCATCGTGGCAACCAGACTCAGCGGCAAACGAGCAATCGCCAAATAAAAAGCACTATTCATCAGCGCCAAACAAGCTCCTAACAGAAACAGTAAAACAGTCGTCTCGCGATTTGCCGCACGAAAAACCCTCCAAGGCTTCGAAAACAAAGAGAACACCAGCGCAGCACTCGCAATCCTGAGCCAAGCCACGCCAAGGACATCCACACGCGCAAACAACAAAACGGCAAAAGAGGGGCCCAGGTAGTGAAAAACAGCACTTACTAAGAACCAAAAGTGAGGCGGAACCGTCTTTACAGGAGCAGACCAAATATGTTGTATTTTCATACAGTCATATTACCAAGGTCATTTTTGGTTTCACATAGTCAATCAAAGCCAGAGCAAAAGCAGTAGCTATCGATCATAGGGAAAAATGAAAAATCACCTTCGAACAAAAAATCCTGCATTAGACGACATAGATGCGCAGCTACTACAGATCCTGCATACAGAATCTAGAACATCTCTTGCCGAGCTAGCTCGAATGCTAAACATGTCCGCACCCAGCATCTCAGAGCGACTCAGAAGACTCAAAGAATCAGGGGCTTTTTGCATAACCCCCCGAAACGTCGCAATCCAGATCGAGACAGTTAAGACTCAGCCTCAAAGCTTGGTTTA
>JBCBJS010000092.1:0-10212 GCA_038523095.1 Cyanobacteria bacterium J06626_6 | reverse complement strand
GCTAATTGCAGAATCCTCCTCTCCTGACGGCAAGGACAGCATTCCTTACGCTGTTTTATATTGTTGCAACAAAGCCCCTGAAGTAGATAAGTTGTGTTTAGTACGAGTTGTAGCTCTGACAGCTCACTTTAATAATAACTATCTTAGTTTAGGAAGCTACTAACAACTATAGTGGACCCCAAAAATTGGACAGGCGGCTAAGTTCTGAAATACTCAAATAACCCAGGAGTAATTCATGAGCAGAAAACGCAAGCAATACAGTCCAGAGTTCAAAGAGAAAGTGGCACTAGCCGCCATTCGAGGCGACAAAACGATAGCCGAACTTGGTGCTCAGTATGAGCTTTATCCAGCCCAGATAAACACTTGGAAGCGCGAGCTGCTGGAGAATGCCAGCAAGTTATTCAACAAAGGTGAATCGGCTAGCAAAGCCAAGAGCGATGCCAAAGCCGAGAACGATGAACTCTATCGGCAGATAGGCAAGCTGAAGGTGGAGCGCGATTTTTTAGCCGAGCACTCGGCGCAGCTGGGACTGTCAAGCGAAAAGCCCTGGCAGATGCGCAGCATCCAGAGCTGAGTTTGGTGCGTCAGTACGAACTGCTGGGCATCAGTCGTTCTAGCTTGTACTACCAACCTGTCAGGCCCTCGGACGAAGAGCTGACGATACTGCGTCTGAAGTACGAACTTTACTAGCTGCCCTCAAATCGTGAAAAACACAGTAGTTGTCGTTAGGGTTGCGGTGATTGTATGCTCTAATCACCGCATAATATGCAGTGATTATGGATTGGATTCATCAAACCGCAGACTGGCCGGTCTTCACCTGGGACAGTGAGGCTCTAGAGCAGAAATTGGCTAGTATCCGTCACAGGCAGGGCCGTTTGCTCGGACGGATGGAATCTTTGGGATGTAACCTGCGCACGGAAGCTAATCTGAATACGCTCACAGTAGACGTTGTTCAATCATCGGCCATCGAAGGAGAGAGACTGAACTCTGAAGAGGTTCGATCTTCTATCGCTCGCAAACTGGGCATCGATATTGGTGGTTTTGTTGTTGTTGGGCGAGATGTCGAAGGGATTGTTGAGGTTATGCTCGACGCTACTCAGCAACATGAGCAACCACTGACGAAAAAGCGTCTATTTGACTGGCATGCCGCGCTTTTCCCCACGGGTCGCAGTGGAATGCGAACAATCACCGTTGGGAATTGGCGACCTGACTCTGTCGGGGCCATGCAAGTGGTATCTGGCCCTATTGGACGAGAATGGGTTCATTTTGAAGCACCCGAGGCTGCCCGCGTTGAAACTGAGATGATGGCGTTTCTCGACTGGTTTGATGGCACTCAAGCAGTTGACCCGCTCATTAAAGCTGCGATCGCCCACCTGTGGTTTATCACCATCCACCCCTTTGAAGATGGCAATGGTCGCATTGCCAGAGCGATCGCTGATATGGCACTCGCAAGGGCCGACGACATGAGCGATCGCTTCTACAGCATGTCTGCCCAAATCGAATCCGAACGCAAAACCTACTATCAGCAACTCGAACGCCAGCAACGCAAGTCTGTTGATATTACTGGCTGGATACATTGGTTTCTCGATTGCCTCGGACGGGCGATCGCTGCGGCAGAAGTAACGCTGTCAGCTGTACTCTATAAAGCTGAACTATGGAAAGTCGCCAATCGCTACGGTGTGAATGAACGCCAGCGGCTTATTTTGAACCGCATGCTAGATGGTTTCAAAGGTTACATGAACACCTCTAAATACGCCAAGCTTGCCAAGTGCTCAACAGATACAGCGCTGCGAGATATTCGCAATCTACTGAGCCAAGGGCTGCTTATGCAAAATCCTGGTGGTGGACGCAGCACTAGCTACCGGCTGTCAAATCTTGAGGACCTTAAAGCACTGGATAATTAATGCAACCTGTACTGAAAAACAAATGAAATTCTATAACCGTCGCTTACGTATCAATAGAGACCGAAGCTGTCTTATAGATGCCGTCATACTTCTATAGCATTCATTGTGATGTTTGCTGTGCCCTCTTGTTGCGAGAATTTGTCTATGAGCTTTGATGGCTTCTCCAACGAGGGTTTAGCTAAATCCATCAGCCTGACTATTTCATCTCTAAAACAGTCATACACCGCGGATGAGATCTCTCCTATAGATGTTGTCACAGCGATTATTGAAGAACTAAAGAGTCATAGAGATGATGGCATTTGGACCTATAGGGTGCCGCCAGAAGAATTGCGATCGCGCGCCACCACCTTACAAAACCATCCCTCACCAGAACAGCTGCCGCTCTGGGGCATTCCCTTCAGCGTCAAAGACTGTATAGACATCGCAGGGCTACCTACCTCAGCAGGCTGTCCTGAATTTGCATACACGGCAGAACGCACCAATCCAGTGGTGCAAAAGCTATTGGATGCAGGCGCGATGCTCATCGGCAAAACCAACCTCGATCAGTTTGCAACAGGGCTAGTCGGCATCCGTACCGGCTACGACAGGCCGCACAACGCTTTTGATGCCAACTACATTCCGGGTGGTTCTAGCTCAGGTGCAGCCCTCTCTGTTGCCTTAGGGCTGGTGTCCTTTGCCGTGGGCACCGACACTGGCGGATCGGGGCGCGTTCCTGCTGGGTTCAACAATATTGTAGGGCTCAAGCCAACCCGAGGTGTACTGAGCACTGCCCATACTGTTGAAGCTTGCAAAACGCTGGACTGTCTTTCTATCTTTTCGCTAACGGCAAGAGATGCGCAAACAGTTTTTGACATTGTGAAAGGGGTTAACGCGAAAGGGGGTAATAAGAAAGGGAGTAACCTTTCCCATCCATTTTCCCGGCCAGTAGAGAAGCCTACAGCTAGGCGAGCAGGCTACCAACAAGGACAGTCATTTTGCTTTGGGGTGCCACAGCCAAGGCAGCGAGCATTTTTTGGAAATGCAGGTGCAAAAGAGAACTATGAGGAAGCGATAAAAGCACTAGAACAACTCGGTGGAACCTCAGTAGAGATTGACTATCGGCCTTTCCTTGAAGCCAATGAGCTACTGTTCAATGGGCCATGGGTCGCAGAACGATATGCGTCTGTTGGAGCGTTTGTAGAAAAACACTCAGCAGATGTTTTTCCCATCACCAGAGAGATCATTTTAAGCGCAAAAGAGCGGACGGCTGTGGAGGCTTTTGAAGGGTTCTATTCGGTAGAGAGATTGAAGCATAGTACCCAACCACTGTGGGAGGAGATTGACTTTTTGGTCGTGCCGACCACGGGGACGATTTATCGGATTGAGGAGGTAGAGGCAGACCCGCTCAGGCTAAATGCCAATCTGGGCTACTATACAAACTTTGTGAACTTGCTGGATTTGTGTGCGATCGCACTCCCCAACGGCTTCCAAACAAACGGACTGCCCACGGGCATCACCTTCATTGCCCCACCTCACAGCGAATCATACCTCGTTGATATCGGCGCGGCTTTTCATCCGGCTCGCTGCCGTCAACTCGGCGCAACCGCTTTTAAGCTGTAATCTTTAAGCTGCAGCCTTTAAGCTGCAACTCACTTCATAGATTGAGGGCCACACACAGCATGAAAAACCCTCCAAGCCCTGTTCAGACTGTCGTGCTCACAGGGCTCACCCTCTGTGCCTTTGCGGCCAACTCACTGCTGACGCGGATGGCCTTGGGCGGAGGGGCCATTGATACAGCTAGCTTTACAACGCTCCGCCTCGGCTCCGGCGCAGCTATGCTTTTGGCCATCTGCCATTTCACACAGGTAAAGCAGCCCAACCTTGCTACAGGCAGTAAGAGACCGCATAAATGGCCAGCCGCTTTGATGCTCTTTCTCTATGCGGTGACTTTTTCATTTGCCTATTTGCAAATGGCTACCGGTACGGGTGCGCTCATTCTTTTTGGCACTGTGCAGGTCACGATGATACTGGTCGCGCTCAAGGAAGGTGAAAAGCCTGTCGCATGGGAATGGGTTGGCTTGCTGCTAGCACTAGTCGGTTTGGTGTACTTGGTTTCGCCGGGGCTAGCCGCGCCACCACTGGGCGCAGCAGCCCTGATGGGGGTTGCAGGAATTGCCTGGGGAATATATTCGCTCTTGGGACGAGGTTCTACCGACCCGATTGCGAACACAGCAGGAAACTTTGTCCGGGCGGTGCCTTTTGCGGCGGGGGTGAGCTGTGTGAGCTGGCAAAACTTTCAGCTTTCTCAGGCAGGTATTGTGCTGGCACTGCTGTCCGGCGCGATCGCATCGGGGGTAGGCTACAGCCTCTGGTACAGCATTTTGAGAGCACTCACCGCTACTCGGGCAGCGACATTACAGCTATCGGTGCCGGTAATTGCAGCAGCTGGCGGGATTGTTTTCTTGCAAGAAGCAATGTCGCTTAGGCTAGCGATCGCTGCCGTCATGATTCTAGGTGGCATTGGCATCGCAACCCTTGGGCGCAAGCGTTAAAAACCTAAAGAGACAGCCCCAAAGAGACAGCCTAAAAAGACATTACACCGCTCGCAACAGCTGGTCAGAAGTTGTCACCCAGCCAAAGATAGTGGCCGTCATTTCTACCGTAATCCGGTGAAACTCAGGGTTGAAAGAGGCGCAGCAGTCGCTCAAGAGCAAACACTCATATCCCAAATCATTGGCTGTGCGCAGCGTCGTATGCACACAGCACTCCGTCGTCACACCCGTAAACAACAGCTGACGAATGTCTCGCTGCCTCAACATCAGATCTAAATCTGTCGCTAAAAAGGCACCCTTGCCCGGCTTATCGATCACTATTTCACCAGGCAGTGGCTTTAGTCCATCTACAAAGTCATGGCTCCTAGAACCTCGGGTCAGCAGGCGTCCCATCGGTCCTTCACTACCAATAGGCGCATTCTGATGCCTTGAACGGGCGAGCTTGTGGGGCGGGCAGTCGCTGAGATCTGCCCGATGTCCTTCGCGAGTGTGAATGATAGTGACATTCGTTTGCCGCAGTTTATCCAACAGCAGTTTGAGCGGCTGGATGGCTACCTGGGTTTGACTCACATCGAATCCCTTAAGGTCGGCCCATCCTCCCGGCATACAGAAGTCATTTTGCATATCGATTACGAGCAGGGCAGCTTTTTCTAACCGAAGGTGGAAAGGATAGGGCTGAGCGGACACGGTGAGTGGCAAAGGAAGCGGCATTAGTTTAGAAAATGATTCCATAAGAAAATGCCCTGGTGAGGCAGGGCATAGTTTGGTGCGTGACCAAGAAGTAAAAGCAGAAAAATTCGCTAGGCTCGCTGCACCTTAAAGAAGTCCAGCAAAAACAGCGCATAGATTTTTGTCGCAGCGACAACCTTGTCCATATCGATAAATTCATTTACCGGCGGCCAGCCATCTTCTCCGGGGCCAAAGGTAATCGAAGGAATGCCGCTATGGGAGAATCTCAGCGTATCGCAGTAGGCATTTTTTCGGTACAGCACCGGCTCATCACCCAACACCCGCTGATAGGCCTTGGACAGTACTTGCACGTGGGCTGCTTCTTTGGGCACTTCTGTAGACGCTGGAACAAAAGTCTCTCCTTTTACCTGGGTGATGGTCGCCTGAAAGGTGGGGTCATCGCCCTGTAGGCCAGCAATCACTTTCTCCATATCGGCAACAATGGAGTCGTAAGTCATGCCCGGAACCAAGCCAATTACCCACACTCTCGCTTTGCAAGAGGGCGGGGTAAACTGGCCTTCCCCAATCTGTCCGGCTTCGATCTTGACGGGGCAAATGCTCGGCTGGGTAGGGCCATAAATTTCTGGTGCATCGTGGGTAAAGCGGGTGTTCCGCAGGGCTTCGATGAGCTGAGCCATGTGCAAAACGGGATTGACACCTTCATCGGGTCGCCAAATGTGCGATCGCACCCCCGTCGTCTCAATATCGACCAGACACAATCCAGAATGGGCCAGCGCAATACCAATTCCCCAGTCATCGCCATTCGTCCAGGAAGTCGGTTCAGCAGTAATCTCATAGTCCGCCGTCAGACCATACTCATTTAACAAATGCAGCGCACCGGCTTTCCCATGGCGTTCTTCATCCACGGTGTACGCGCAGATCAGCTCACCCTTAATTTTCACCCCTGCCTTGCGCAGCAGCTCAACGGCGATCAGCTGGCAGGTCATATTTCCCCGCGTATCCGAAGTGCCCCGGCCATAGAGATACTTGCCGCGCAGCGTCGCATTGTAGGGGTTGTGCCCAGACATGTCCCACTCCTGCGGATCACAAGATGGATAGGTATCGAGGTGGTCGTTAAAAATCAGCGAAGGGCCTTCTAATCCATCATTCCAGCGGCCGACAACATTGGGTCTGCCTTCTATAGCCGCGACCCACTCCACGTCTAGGCCAAAAGATTGCAACAGCTGACCCACCTGCCTAGAAATATCTTCTTCATGGGCCATCGGCGCTTCTGGATCGATGGAGTTACCGCAGCCAGGCTGACCGGTAGGCACCAGCTCTTTGATCATTTGCACGCACTTCTCAGGCGTGATTTGAGCCAAAATCTCTTCTTCTAGCGAGGTGAGCTCTGAGGGGCTAGTCAGGGTTTCTAACATGGTGTGAAATCCATTGAGGGGGCAGATAAATAACAAGAAAGCGACAATCTAAGAACAGTTGTGTACCAGCTATCTCTACAAATGAGCTATCTCTGCGAATGGGCTATCCCTGCCAGTGAACAACGCGGTGGGAAATGAAGCGCAGCAAACAGTCAGAAACAACGCCAAAAAAAGCAATCATCAAAATGCCGACAAACAGCGCTTCCACATTGAAAAAAGTGCTGGCATCTTGAATAATGTAGCCCATACCCAAGTCACCCGCGAGTAATTCAGCCGCGACCAAGATGCCAAAGTCAACCGAAAGTGCGACTCTCATACCGGTAAAAATGTTGGGCAGGGCCGCAGGCAAAATCACATACAGAAAGATCGCCAAGTCATTTGCACCCAGCGTACGTGCCGCCAGTATCTTTTCCTTTGGGCAGGCACGGACGCCCTCAATAGTATTCAGCATGACGATGAGCGCACCGGCGTAGAGAATAATCAACACTTTGGAGACTTCACCAATCCCAAACCAAAGAATGAAAAGGGTAATGAAAGCCAGCGGTGGAATCGGTCGGAGAATCTCGGTAACAATGTAAAAAGCGGCGCGAATGTATTTGTAGTAGCCCATGAGCAGGCCGAGTAGTAGGCCTATCACAGTACCCACCCCAAAGGCCGTAAAGACCCGTCTCAGACTTGCCAGGACGTGGGCAAGTAGCGGCGTACCGGCGTAGCCTTTTCGCAAGATGGCAAAGAACTCCGTCACAATGCCTGAAATGCTGGGCAAGAATAGTTCGTCTATCCAGCCCTGCCGGGTGGTGACTTCCCAGAGAATTAGAATTAAAGCAGGGATAGCGATCGCAATAAAAAACAGTCGCCCTTTCTCTCTAAGTTCTTGAGTCTGTAAGTCTCTCCCCCTAAAAGTGGGAACATTCTCAGCTCTAGACGCCTTGATTTGCATAGCAATATCCCAATCAGCTAATCGCTTTCATCTTTAAATACAGCTCTGTTCGATATTGATTGAACGCGTCTGAGACTCGGTTCATCGGTGCGTAGCGGGGTTCTGGTAAGTCGATGAGGCTCTCGTGATATATGCCGCCGAGGTTACGGTCTAAGATGATGATGCGATCGCTCAAAAAGACCGCCTCCTCAATGCTGTGCGTCACGAACAAAATCGCCCCAGCCACCTGCTCATGCAGCTTCAGCAGCTCCTCCTGTAAGCCCTCTCGGGTCTGCACATCTACTGCAGCAAAGGGTTCATCCATTAGCAAAATTTCTGGCTGTACGACGAGCGATCGCGCCACCGCCACCCGCTGCCGCATTCCCCCCGAAAGCTGATAGGGATACTTCCGCTCACTGCCGCGCAGCCCTACTAGATCAATCATGGTTCTCACTTTCTGACACTTTTCAGGCTTAGGCACCGGCTGAAAGCGAAAGCCAAACGCAATGTTCTCCTCAACCGTCATCCAATCAAAGAGCGCGTTGCTTTGAAAAACCACACCTCGCCGTGAAGAAGGGCCCTTCACCCTTTCCCCGCCGTGACTCACCAACCCGGCCAAAGGTTCATAAAACCCCGCAACCAAATTCAAAATCGTAGACTTTCCGCAGCCAGACGGCCCCAGCAAAGTCAAAAATTCTCCCCGCTGAATGCTCAAAGACAGCGCTTCTAGCACCAGGCGCTTTCGGCTGTAGCCGAAAGTCACCTGGTCAAGGCGGATGATCTCCGCCTGAGTAGACGGCGACATGGCAGACTGTGTCATCACAGTCTCGGGCAGAGCCGTCTCAGGCGAATCTGTCTCAGGCGAATCTGTCTCAGGCGGAGAGGTCGTACGGGCTGTATAAGCATGAGGCATCTTACTTCGATTCAAGATAGTCAGCGATGTAAGTAGAGTTAATCAACGGCGCGAGATCGTCAGGAACGCTGTCCAAACGGCCTTGATCCACCAAGAAAGTAGCGTATTGCTCGTAAGCTTTGTACAAGTCAGTCGATTGGGGCGCACCCGGCTCACCAAGCCATTCATCCGACAGCTGATCTTCAATCGGAATCACCGTTGAACCCTGGCGACCGACCATCGCACCAAATTCTTCTGGCGTTAGGTTCAGGCGCTCTGCCTCCCACTTTTGCCCAGACTTGTTATCGGCCAGATAGTCTTTCTGAGCCATATCCCAAGCCTCCATAAATTTCATCATCACTTCGGGATTCGCCTCTGCAAATTCCTTGCGAACGCCCCACAACGCCACCGCATAAGCCCCGACCGATTCAGCCGTAGCAATATCTTTTCCACCTAGCTCATTGAGCTTGCCCGCAGCAGGTTCCCAAGTCCAAGCCGCATCGATCTGCCCGGCTGAAAACGCCGCCGCCATCTCAGAGGGCTTGAGGTTTACCAGCGTCACCTGGTCTTGCTCGATACCCGCCTGGTCAATGGCCGCCAGCAGCGAGTGGTGACCAGAAGTCCCGATAGTGACACCCACATTCTTGCCTGCCAGCGTAGATGGGTCGGCCACCGCCTCCCCTGCAATCAGCCGCTCTGCCGTCATCGGCGCGTGATCTAGCAGAACCACTTCCAAATCAACCCCGGTTGCGTATGCCGTCAGCGAAGGGAAAGGAAAAAACCAGGTAATATCTACTTCGCCAGCCGCCAGTGCAGGCACCATTGCACCCCCCGAAGAATAAGGACTCAGCTCCACATCTAGGCCAACTTCCTCAAAGTAGCCTTCTTTCGCCGCGACCATCGTGATGTTGTTGATGTCTCCTGTCTGAAAACCAACTCTCACCTTAGGCATATCACCTGCAGGCTTGGCAGCAACCTCCTCAGTAGCTGACGGCGCTTCGGTAGCCGCTGTTGTTTCTAAATCCTGCGAACAGCTTACTGTCAGCGCCAGAGAACAAAAGGCAAGACCCGTAACTGTAAAAAACCGACGTCGACTGAGAATATGCCTAACACTTTGCCGCATGGCTAACTCCTGTAATTTTTAGAGATAATAGCTGTCAAAAAGGTGCACGTCTGTTGTTTAATCTTTGCTCTATTCAACCTGTTCTAACTAAATATAGTTACGCGATGCACAATTCTTTTTGTACTAAAGGCTACCGTCATCCAGTGTTGTTAGCCAGAAAGCCAGAAAGGAAATCTATGAGTTGATAGATTTCCTTTTTAAGAAGGCTTGACGCTCGCAGTTCGATATTTCGATAGTTGCAGAAACTGATGGCAGAAATCGATGTCGCAAAGCCAAATGTCGTGAAACAATCGTGTCGCTGAGCGTTTGCCGCAAAGCGTTTGTAAGTCATCAAGAAAATTTATCGATCAAGTCAGAATTCTTATCCACTGAGGGAGATATCTACAAAAGTCTGTATATCTACTTACAGTCATATTCGTAGTGTCATCAGTTAAATGAGGCAAATCGAAAGGAGATTTCTCAGCTATGAGGCCTCGACATAACTGGCTAAAAAGAATTTCAGTCACCTGTGCGTTAACGATCTCTACAGCCTTCGTTGCCGCTTGTTCTACGCCTTCTGAACCCACCGCATCGGGAGAAGCAGCACCTGCTGAGTCTACTAGCGCAGGCTCCAACAGTGGTAAAAAGATTCGGATCTCCATCGGCACTCAAGATCAGGTCATTAATACTGCCGTCGGAGGTGCAACTGTTCGAGCCTGCGCTAGTAGACTCAGCAGGTGCTGCTTCTCCCGATGCGGT
>JBCBJS010000091.1:0-10439 GCA_038523095.1 Cyanobacteria bacterium J06626_6 | reverse complement strand
TGAAAATGTGGGGCTGATTGATCCTGGCTGGGTGAGTGTAGACTTGGACGCGATCGCCCCACATTTTCAACTTGGCCATTGAACGTGCCAGGGGGCACTGGGTACACATTCTGCACGATGATGATTGGCTGCTACCCGGCTTTTATCAGGCGTTTCAGGCAGTGACAGAAAGCAACGCTGAGACCGGTGCCGCTTTTTGCCGGCATCGCTACATGCGCAATGGTGAGCAGCGGCGGATTTCCAGGCTGGAGCGGCCAACGCCTGGACTGATTGAAAACTGGTTGGAGAAGATTGTGACTTTCTGCCATATTCAGTTTTCTGCCATGGTGGTGAAGCGTTCAGTATACGAACAGATGGGTGGATTTTGCCCGCAGGCTAATACAATTGCTGACTGGGAGATGTGGAAGCGGATAGCTGCCCATTACCCAGTGTGGTACGAGCCTACAGCGCTGATGACCTACCGAGAGCATGCTGAGTCAGAAACCTCCCATCTGTTGCGCTCGGGGCAGCAAGTGGCGGAAACCCGCAGGACGATTTTTATTAGCCGCCGCTATTTACCAAGGGCGATCGCGCCCCAGATCTCACGCACTGCTCTAGAAAACTATGCCTTCTACGCTTTAGATATTGCTAAACAGCAACTGCAGCGGCAAGACAGCGAAGCGGCTATTGCCAACGTAAAAGAAGCGCTGAAGTGTAGCGATTCGGCATCCGTGCAGCAGGCGCTCGTAAAACTGTTTTTACCGATTGAGGAATGCCATGATTCAGAAATTTGAAAGCGGATCTGCAGAGGTTGCCAAGCAGGCAGAAATTCAATACAAGCTAGCTTCTTTGTGGCTGGCAAAAGGAAGGTTCGAACAGGCGATCACAGGCTTCCGACAGGTGCTGCAACTCCAGCCCTCACATACTCAGGCTATGGTTCATCTAGACCATGCGCTGCGGCATCAAAAAGAAGCGAGCCAGCCGCTAGTTGCACAATTTGCAGATACAGATGAGACCCAAGTCAGCTTCGGCGATAGTAATCAAACGCTAGTCAGTCAAACCGTTGGCAAAATAGCCGTTAACCACCAGAAGGTATTTGCTGCCCATCGCTGTGGCTGGCAATATGCGATTTTTGCACTCCAATCCTTACACAATCCAGAAGGTGTTCTGTTTGATGGATTCCTAGAAAACAGTTTTATCTGGAAATATTATCAGCCTGGTCAGGTAAGAGTGCCTTACAATCAGCCCTGGGTTGGCTTTTTACACAATCCGCCCGATATGCCAGCTTGGTTCCAATACCGAGATTCGCCTCAGGCCCTTTTTGCGCAAGCTAGCTGGCAGCAAAGTTTAGAGCAATGTGTTGGGCTATTTTGTCTTTCAGAATACTACGCACAGTGGCTACGTAAGCATACTGAATTGCCGGTTTCTGCTTTAATCTACCCTACCGAGATTCCAGAAAAGCTGTTCGACTTTGACAAGTTCTCTGAAAACGCGCAAAAGAAAATTGTCCAACTCGGCTGGTGGCTAAGAAAGCTTAATGCGATTTATCAGCTACCCATTCTGAAGGAGAATCCTCTGGGCTACGAGAAAGTGAAGCTCAACCCTGAATTTGCGCCAAATGCAAAGGAGTATCTTCAGGAACTGTGCGAACGAGAAAGGAAAGCTGAAAAAATAGTCTTCCAAACGCACTTTTTGGCGAATACTCAAGAATTAAGTCACTTATCTAACCAAGACTACGACGAGCTGCTGTCACAGAATATTGGATTTATTGCGCTATACGATGCAAGTGCTAACAATGCCGTCGTTGAATGTATTGCCAGAGCTACCCCGCTCTTAATCAATCCGCTTCCTGCAGTAGTTGAGTATCTAGGTGAAGATTATCCTATGTACTTTCACACGTTGGAGGAGGCTGCCGATAAAGCTATGGACCTGGGACTGATTAAGGCGACCCATGAGTACTTGCTGCGCTGTGAGACGCGGCAAAAACTCTCTGCACAACACTTTCTTCAGACCTTTATTAACAGTGATGTTTACCGCAAGATAGCCTAATGGAGGGGACTTACATACTGAGTTGCTATGATGCAAAGCGATGGTACACATTTGCCAATTGTTGGTTGCATCAAGGCAAAACTGAGCAAGCGATCGCCTGCTACGAAAGGTCTTTGAAACTACAGCCGAACTATATTCCTGGTTATTACAAGCTGGCTGATTTGTTCAAGCAGCAGCAGCGCCATAGTCAGTCACTGACAATGTATCAGCGAGCTCTAGACCTAGGCGCCACCGAAATCTGGTTACCCTCGCACATTGAGACGTTAATCATAGAACGGGGCGACTTTGCAGATATCGACCAGCGCTTTGAGCAGTGTATGGCTAGCCGTCTACATCGTAACCATCAAGGCTTTACCAACCGGTCGACGTCAGGAGCTGAAAAAAGTCTGCTGCTCTACACTAACTGTCCTGGTACGTACGGCGCAGAGCAAGTAAACCACCTGTTGATGTGCAATTTGCTAAAGCAAGGCTATCGGATAACCTGTGTGCAGAGCTTTGCAAATCACTATTTAATTGATGAAAGAAAGACGCTGGGAATTGAGCATATTTGGCTGAAAAAAGACGCGCATAATTTTTTGTACTCGCTGACTAATGTGCTGGAAGTTGTTCAAATATTGGAACTTATCCAGCCAGATTTGATTATTTTTGCCGATGGTGAACCCACCGCGAATTTGGCGGCTAATCACGTGGCAATGCGTTTAGGGATTCCTTTTATTAAGGTTATTCATTGCGTCAATGCAGGGTGGGCAGATCGTTTTTCTGCTTATTTGCCGCTGCTGCCAGATATTTATCGAGCGGCGTCAACAGTCATTTCAGTATCACAAGCAAATCTGCAGCTACTGCGCGATCGCTATCATCTGCCAGAAGACATCGGTCAGGTTGTTTACAATGGGCGCGGTAAAGCATACTTTGCACAGCGCGATCAGGGTGCAGGTCTTCGAATCCGGCAGGCGCTGGGCATTCCACCTTCTGCAACCGTAGTACTCACAACGGCTCGGCTGGTCACTAGCAAGGGGCATCAGCATCAGCTAGCGGCGATCAAATTGCTTCAGAAAATGCCGCTGTGGGGAAGTCTTTATTTTGTTTGGGCAGGCAGTGGCCCTGACGAATCGATGCTCAAAACGCAAGTCGACGAGCTGGGGATTTCTGACTACGTCAAATTTGTAGGAGAGCGTTCAGATGTATGTGCACTATTGGATGCGGCAGATATATTTGTCTTAACGTCTCACTTTGAGGGTATGCCGCTGTCGATCATGGAGGCCATGGCAAAGGAGGTTCCTGTTGCAGCAACTAGCATTAGCGGTATTCCAGAGGCCTTAGGTAAAACGGGAAAATTACTCCCTGATCCAACGATTAATCCAGAAGAAACCGCTATGTGCCTGGCGGATGCAATTGAGACATGGGCAGCCAATCCGTCGCTCAGGGCAAAAGCGGCTGCGGCCTGCAAACAGCGGGCGCTCGAACTATTTCAAGGGGTGAATATGTTAGAAAGCTACTTCAGCATAATCAAGAAATCTTTAACTGAAGATTAGCAGAACCCTGTGTTTTCATGAAGACTCTACATTGACATTTTTTACTACTGATTTTCTACGTAAGTGCCGTAGTAATTTTAAGGGATTCGCACTGTGGGGCTGTTGTCAAAGGTTGGCACAAGTTACGCCATCTCCGCGCGCAGGGGTTCGGCGCAGCTGACGTGTTGCAAACTAATGTGTTGCATGTATGCGCAATGCACATGCCAGGTATGCACGCACAACACTTGTGGATAAGGCAGAGCGTCAGGAAACTAACATGTCAAACAAACCGAGGGTTTGTGACTGTTTCTTTTTGGGTTGTTTTCTTCAAAATTGGGATTGAGCACATATGGAAAAGTCAACACTGCTGAAAGTCAATGAACCTGACGTTGTCAGTGAAACAATTGATGGGGAGACTGTTGTCGTGAGTCTGTCAACCGGTAGCTACTACAGCTTAGAAGGTTCTGCTACGATGGTCTGGAATTTGATTGAAGCAGGCTACACGCTAGAGCAGATACTATCTGTTGTCAATCAGCACTTTGAGGCTGAGCCCACCACTATTGAAACGGCTGTCGAAGCGCTGGTGGAACAGCTGCAGGCCGAAGCGTTGGTCGTTGAAAGTGATGGCTCTGAAGTCAATGCTTCCAGCGGAGACTCGTCGCAGCCTTTAGCGGCGGTCCCCTCAGTGCCACAGAAGTTTGTTTTTCCAACTCTGCAGAAGTTCTCCGACATGCAGGAACTGCTGCTACTAGATCCTATCCACGAAGTTGATCAAGCGGCGGGCTGGCCTGCTAAGGCTGCTGAGACCGCAGAAGTTGAGGCATAAACCACATGCCTAATTCCCTTGTCAGCGTGGTTATCCCTGTCTACAACGGTGAGCGTTATCTGGTAGCTGCGATCAAAAGTGTGCTCGCTCAGACATACACACCGCTTGAAGTGATTGTGATTGACGATGGTTCTACAGATGGAACCGCCTCACTTGCTGGTGGCTATGCTGACGCTGTTCGATACGTGCGACAGGAAAATCAGGGCACCAGTGCTGCTCGCAATCACGGTGTGCAGTTAGCACAAGGTGAATTCATTGCTTTTCTGGATGCGGATGATCTGTGGACGGCAGATAAGCTCGCCCTGCAAATGGATGCATTCCGCAAAGTGAGCGCACTGGAGGTGGTCTTTGGCCAGGTGCAACAGTTTCACAGCCCTGAACTATCACAGGCAGAGCGCGATCGCATTGCCTGTCCATCAGCGCCTATGGCCGGTTATATTCCCTCTGCCATGGTGACTACACGGTCTGCCTTTAATCAGGTTGGGCCATTTGAGGCCGATTTACCCACCGGCGAATTTGTAAGCTGGTTTGCCCGCTTGAAAGAGATGAATATTCGCACCCACGTGCTCGAAACGGTGGTTGCCTACCGGCGGCTGCATTTAGGCAATAAGGGCCGGGCTCAACAGCAATACAAAAAGGAAATGCTGCGTTCTCTAAAGGCTTCCCTCGACAGACGCCGGGCTCAAGCTACTGGGAGAAGTTCATGATGCTATCTACCGCTTACTTTCCCCTCACCCAGGTTCAAAAGTGGCTATTGCAGGCTACGCTGATGAAGCGTGATGACGCGGTAAAAGCCTGGCAGCAATGGCGCGATCACGTCGATATTGAAACGTTAGATCCTGATTCTCACCATGTCTTGAGTGCGCTGTATCCAGCGCTGGCTAGGTATCAGGTCGCCGACCCGCATATCGGTCGGCTAAAGGGGGTTTACCGGCGTACTTGGTATGGCAACCAGCTGCTACTCAAGCGATGGAACGTTACGTTTGAGATGCTTGCTAAAGCCGGGATTGAGACAGTATTGCTTGGTGAAATGGCGCTGCTGGCTGCCTGCTATCAAGATTTTGGCGCGCGAACGTTTACCCAGCTAGATCTATTGATGTCGCCTTCAGCCACTCAGCATGCACTGGAGATTCTGGCGCAGATAGGTTGGCATCGATTGGGCTATAAGCCTGATTTTGCTAAGCGTCTCTATCATCCAATCACTCTGAAAGGCCCCAACGGTTTTTTACTCCGCTTGTACAATCATCTCTTTTGGGCAGAGCCCCAGGACCACACCGATCAACAACTTTGGGACAAAGCGACTTTTACCACTATAAACAGCAGATCTGTAAGGGTTTTGAGTCCCGTTGATCAGCTGCTTATGATGAGCTTAAAGATCAATCAGGGGCCTGTAATAGCTTCCCCTGGGGGCTTTGAGACTCAGCGCCAGCACTTCTATTATCTGGCTGACGCGACATTTATTGTCGGTGCAATTACTACAGAGACAGAATGGGTCAGGCTGCTGGCTCAAGCGCAGCGATACGAGATCATTTTGCCGCTGCGATACTTGCTCGCTGAGCTGCAAGCTCAATTTGAGATTGACATACCTGACTGGGTGCTACCGGGCCTGCGCAAAATGGCCATTTCCTATCACGAGCTGCTAACCTACCGGCTGCTGTCTGATGACAGGCTTTTGCGGCTAAAAGCCCAACTGGTGAAGCTTCGACATCAGTGGCGTCAGCTCACCCGTTCTTCGGTGCCTTAGATATGGTCGTTAGGCTCCTATCTAGATAAGTTTCTCTGTCCGTCTACTTTGCAGGAATGCACAATGGTGGAATGTCGCAAGCGCTCTAAAAAACCGTCTCGCAGAAAGGTTCAATATCTCTGGGATTTGATCTATCAGCTGACGATGCGATCGCTAAAGCTGCGTTACAACCGGTCAGTTTTGGGCGTTGCCTGGACGCTGATCAAGCCCTTGCTCAATCTGTTGGTTTTCTCCTTCATCTTCCGGTTAATTCTCAAGATTGACTTTCCCCACTATGCCTCTTCTGTTTTTGTTGGGTTACTGGTCTGGACGTGGTTTCAATCTTCTCTAACAGAGTCAACAGGCGTAATCAATGCCAATGCTAGCCTGATTCGCCAGCCAGGCTTCCCAACCGTCATCTTGCCGGTGGTAGTGACGATGGTAGATATGATTCATTTTTTCCTCGCCTTACCGGTGCTGATGGCCTTTTTGTTGATTGAAGGGGTTTCTGTGCAGCCTCTGGTTATGACGATGCCTATTTTAATGGGGTTACAGTTCTGTCTGACGGTTGGGCTAGCGTATGTTTTGGCTGCACTCAACGTAACGCTCCACGACACGAAGTACACCGTTGGAGTGCTACTGCAAATGATGTTTTATGCTACGCCAATTTTTTATGAGGCGACTAATATTCCTGAACAATATCAGGCTTGGTATTGGCTGAATCCAATGGCACACTTGGTCACGGCCTTCAGGGCGCTGCTGATTCAGGGCAGTAGCCCTAACTGGTGGCCGCTATTGGCTATTGGTGGTTTTTCACTCGGTCTACTGCTGATAGGGCGACGCTACTTTGCCGCTCAGAGCGTGTTCTTTGCGGAGAAAATATAAATGAATCCGATAGAAGTTCTAGATTTGAGTAAACGCTTTCGTCGCTATGATGCCAGTCGCCCAAATTCTATTATGGCTGCGATGCTGTCAGGCTGGAAACAATTGCGGCCAGCAGAGTACTTTTGGGCGCTGCGGCATATCAGCTTTACAGTCGCCGAGGGCGAAATGGTCGGCATTGTTGGCAATAACGGTGCGGGAAAATCGACATTGTTGAAGCTGTTAGGCAAGGTTGGACGGCCTGACAGAGGAAGCCTGTTGCTACAGGGACGAGTCGGCGCACTGCTTGACTTGGGGGCCGGGTTCCACGCGGATCTAACTGGACGAGAAAACGTTTTAATCAATGGTGTGGTGGCGGGGTTACTCACGAGAGAGGTGAAACGGCGATTTGAGGAAATTGTTGAATTTGCTGAGGTTGGACGGTTTATTGACAATCCTATTCGCACGTACAGCACTGGGATGAGAATGCGCTTAGCGTTTTCTGTTGCGGTGCATACCCAGCCCGATATCTTGCTTGTCGATGAGCACCTAGCCGTGGGGGATCATGCTTTTCAAGATAAGTGCTTGGATCATATCGCTCATATGAAAGCGCAGGGCTGCACGATTGTTCTCGTTTCACATAGCACTGAGCAAATCGAGAAGATTTGTGACCGCGCCATTTGGCTAGAGCACGGATACATGAGGGCAGAAGGCGTGGCAGCTTCTGTCGTTGAACAGTACTTAAGCAGTCAGGTTCCGGCTGAGACGCGCTCAGATGATTGCGCCTCAGATGATGACGCTGCCAACGAGCAGACAGCCCTGTCAAATCGGATGCGATCGCTCACAACGGTAAACGCTTCTCCCACCCAAATGCCATGATGAATTTACAGACTGTCGGCTGGATGTTTGACTTTTTAGACACGGACGCGCTGACCTACCAGTTTAATCAACAGAAGATTCTTAGTCAGTTTGATGCGGGCGATCGCACCTACTTTTTCCAGGCGCTACAAGCAGCTTTTGACCAGGCCATTCAATCAGCCGGTATCGAAAATCGGTTCTACAACATTGGCAGCTACTCGATTTGCCTGAGCTTTGCAGGGACGGCCATGCTAGAGCAGATTACGCCTGCGATCGCCCACCTAGAAACTGCCCCCACCACCCCCCCCGACCTAACTATTTGTCTATGGGACAACGTATCGACCGAGACCCAGCTTCCCGGTACCATGCCTGCCTTCATCCGCCTGTTTCACTGGTACTGGCATGAGCACTTAGACAGCCGCCAAAATGTAAAGCCCCTGTGTGACGATCGCTTTGTGGCCCGCCTGAACCTTGGGGTCAACGTCTTCAGCATGTTGGATAGACAGCAAAACCTCGCACTCTATTGGATTGACGATGTTGCCGATCTTCCCTATTGGGAAAAAGGCTCCCCGCTACAGGCGATTTTGAACTGGTGGCTCGCCACCCGGCAGCGGCAGTATGTGCATGCGGCGGCAGTGGGAACCGCCTCGGGCGGTGTCTTAATTGCAGCCAAGGGCGGCTCGGGAAAATCCACATCGGCATTGGCCTGCCTCAACTCGTCGCTCAGCTACGCCAGTGACGACTACTGCCTAATCGCGAGCGAATCAGAGCCTTACGTCTACAGTCTGTACAGCAGCGCAAAGCTCAAGGGCCTTACAGATTTGGAGCGGTTTCCCTCCCTGGCAGCGCTGTGCAGCAACAGAGATAAGCTAAAGGACGAAAAAGCAATGTTCTTTTTGCAGCAGCACTATCCTGAAAAAGTTGTTTCTGGCTTTCCGCTGCGAGCGATTTTGGTGCCTCGAATTACGGGCCAACCCAATACTCAACTGAAAAAAGCATCTGCCATCCATGCCCTGAAAGCCTTAGCGCCTAGTACGTTGCTGCAGCTCTCAGGAACAGGACAATCTGCACTAGCGACAATGTCTCATTTGGTAAAGCAGCTGCCTTGCTACAGCCTGGAGCTAGGGACAGATATTGAACAAATTCCCGAGGTGATTTCAGACCTTTTAGAGACGTTGTCGCCAGCAGAGGCAATCGCGTCCCATCATGAAACGGCACGTCAAGGAGCCCTGAGCCATTGAATATTCAAGACAGAGCGAAAAAATTAGTGGATGCAGCGCGGGATAAAGCTTCTCGTCCGCAGGATTTTTACAACGAGACAAAAAATGATCGCTGGATTGTTGAATGTGTATACCCGCAGAAACGAAATGGCTACTTTGTTGAAGCAGGTGCCTGTGACGGAAAGTTAGGCAGTAGCTGCTATCTTTTGGAGAAGACACGTGGATGGAAAGGGATCTGCATAGAACCTAACGATTCATTTTTTGAGCAGCTTTTAAAAAATCGGCCGGGCAGCTTTTGTGAAAACGTTTGTCTGGCTGAAAGCGCGAAGGCTGTTACCTATATTCAAGGCACGGAGGAAGCCGATCCTTACCTAGGTGGCATTCAGGAGAACTTACAGCAGTTCAAACACGATTCAGCAGGCATCCTCAGCCGGGGGCAAGCCATCCAGAAACAGGCCAAAACGCTAGCTTCACTGCTGAAAAAGCACGATGCGCCTTCCGAGATTGATTATGCAGCTTTCGATATCGAAGGTAGTGAACTTAGGGTTCTAGAGACCTTTCCATTTGATGATTACCAGTTCTCCGCATTAAGCCTTGAGTGTGATAGCTACATTTGGGACGATGTTACCCAGCTACTTTCAGCTAACGGTTATCGCGAAGTCAAAAATCCTTTCAATCTCGATAGACCTTGGGAGAGATACTGGCTCCACCACACGATGCCACTCAGCCTAGGAGCTTAGCACTGCAATTCCAAAGCATCCCTTACTCAAATGTTATCTACCTCGCATGTAGCTCTTGTCGGTCATCCATAAGCAGCAGGTTTTATCCATAGGAAGGTCTCAAGCCGATGTCACAGTCATTACCCAGTGTCAGCGTTATTCTACCTGTGCACAATGGAGAACGTTTTATAGCTGGCGCCATTCAAAATATACAGTCGCAACAATATCACCCACTCGAAATCATCGTTGTTGACGATGGCTCAACAGATAGCACGCCAGAAATTCTAACGCAGTTCAAATCGGATATCCAGTGTATACAACAGCTGCAAGCTGGACCTTCGGCTGCTCGAAATCGCGGGATTAAGGCTGCTCAGGGCGAGGTAATTGCTTTTCTAGATGTGGATGATCTCTGGCCAGACAATATGCTGTTGACTTGGGCTACCTATCTGGCAGAGCATCCTGATGTGGATATTGTGCAAGGCTTGATTCAGCGGATGCAGATGGTTTCTCCGGGCAAATCAGATGGTCCAATAGAGTTTGAACCTGTCTTTGATCCCTATCCATTTATCAACATTGGGAGTGCCCTCTACCGCCGGTCAGTGTACGAAAAAATCGGCTTATACGATGAAGCACTTTGGGACAATGAAGATACCGACTGGTTTACCCGGGCCTGGGAGAACAATATCTTAAAAG
>JBCBJS010000090.1:0-11389 GCA_038523095.1 Cyanobacteria bacterium J06626_6 | reverse complement strand
CCGACTCAATTTTTGAGAACATTGAACGTAAGAACCGGCAAGCGATAGAACAGTCAGCCAAACGAGTGAGTCTGGACTGTAAAGCGACGGTTCAACTTGGCAACCTATCAAGAGGTGGCCTCACGCGAGGGTATCGTCAGGTAGATGACCACGATATGGGCATCAAAGAAACCTACATTCCTTGCGGCATCGTCGATGAAGATACCGGCGAGTTGTTGATTAGCTTCGGCAGTTCCTACAAGACCAGTGATTTTATCGTCGATACCTTGCAAACGTGGTGGGCAAAGCTCACGCCAGCCCAACAGCATCAGGTGCCGCTGCTTCAGATAAAAGTGGATAACGGCCCCGAGAATAGCGGTGTCAGAACACAGTTCCTCAAACGCATGGTCGACTGGACAGACCAGATTGGAAAGCCGATTCAACTGCTTTACTATCCGCCTTATCACAGCAAGTACAACCCCATAGAACGCTGTTGGGGTATTCTCGAACAACACTGGAACGGGACGAGGCTGATTGACTTGCCCACGGTCTTAGTTTGGGCAAAGACGATGACGTGGAAAGGCGAACACCCGAGCGTTATGCTCAACCCGACAATTTATCAAAGAGGGATTGCACTGACTAAACAACAGATGGAACCGGTCGAGGCACGATTGGAGCGCAATCCTTCTCTGCCAAAATGGGACATTCTCATTAGACCTATCTGATGGTACTTTCTTCGATGGAAATTACCTAACGGCTCAGTTCTTTTTCACAAAGAAAAAACTCCCGTTAACGAAGAAATTCGTTACCCAAATAGCGTACTGTTTCTCTTATTTATATTTTTCCTTGCTACTTTGTGCGTACCTTTTTAACGATTTGGCTAGGCCAGCTAGTTTCTCTTCTCGGTTCTGAGATGACTAATTTTGCAATCACTATCTGGGCCTGGGAAGCTACCGAGCGGGCCACCCCGCTGTCTCTTATTCTGGTGGCTGTCCAAATTCCTAGAGTGCTAATTTCACCTTTTGCAGGTATTTGGGTTGACCGATTTAATCGTAAGACTCTAATGCTGATGGGTGATTCAGTAGCGGGTTGCTCTACGATTGCGCTGCTGGTGCTTTTTATTACAGGCCATTTACAGATTTGGCATCTCTACGTTTCTGGCGCGGTCAATGGATTATTTGGCTACATTCAGGGGTTAGCCTATAGCGCTTCACTCTCGCTAATGGTTCCAGAGCAGCACTACACTCGCGCCTCAGCGTTAGAATCGCTGCAACTGTCGGGTAGCTATGTGCTTGCGCCTGTGATGGCGGGAGCCCTCTATGCAGTTGTTGGGCTCAGCGGTATTTTGGCAGTTGATTTGATCACCTTTAGCTGTGCGATCGCAACGCTCAGTTTTGCGACTATTCCTCAACCTTCTTCCAATCCCAGTGTTGTTGCCCCCTCTCCTTTTCTCCAACAACTCACCTTTGGCTTTCGCTACCTGCGGCAGCGACCGACACTAGTTATTTTTCTGGGATTTCTGCTAGTCAGCAGCTTTATTGATAGTGCTAGCTTTGCCCTATTGCCCGCTATGGTGCTTGCCCGTAGTGGCAGTAGTTCTGCTGTATGGGGGACGCTCCTTGCTTTTTTTGGGGTGGGTGGACTGCTCGGCGGAGGACTGCTGAGCCTTTGGGGTGGCCCCAAACGACAAATACATGGCGTGCTGATCGCGAGTGCGCTTTGGAAGGTAGGGTTGATAGTTTTAGCATTGGCTCAAAGAACAACGATTAAAATCGGCACGGCGCTATTTAGCGGGTTTTGTTCGCCCTTTCCGGCTAGCTGTAGCCAAACGATTTGGCGAAAACAGGTGGAACCTGCTGTGCAAGGGCGAGTGTTTTCTACGCGGTTTTTGTTGACTCAAATGGCAACGCCTGTCGGTGCGGCGATCGCAGGCCCGCTTGCTGACTATGTGTTTGAACCCGCCATGCAGCCGGGTGCATCGCTTGCCAGATGGCTTGGCGGTGTATTTGGTACGGGGCTGGGGGCAGGTATGGCTGTACAGATGGCGCTATTTTCTTTTTTTGGTGTAGCGATCGCACTCGGTGGCTATGGCATTCGTCAGCTTCGGCAGGTTGAATCATGACTTTCAAACCAAGCTTGTACAGATACAATGTAAAAGATATCGCCAGCCACTGTAACAGCTTATCTTCAGCAACTTATTTTCACGGGCAAATTCATGGACAAAACGGCTGACTGCATTGCATTGACAACCCGTCAGCTAACGCTGGCTTATGAGCGCAATACGATTATCTCTGACCTTAGTGTAGCTATTCCCCGTGGCAAAATTACGGTGTTGGTGGGACCAAACGGCTGCGGTAAATCTACTTTGTTGAAAGGAATAGGAAGATTGCTTAAACCGAAGGGTGGCATTGTTTATTTGGAGGGTAAGTCAATCTTTAAGCTGCCGACTAAGGTTGTTGCAAAACAGATGGGACTGCTACCTCAAGGGCCTTCAGCGCCCGAAGGACTAACGGTGAGAGAGCTGATCGCTCAGGGGCGTTATCCCCACCAGAGCTGGCTGCAACAATGGAGCGCAGAAGATGAATATCAGGTGGAAAGTGCGATCGCAATAACCGAGCTACAAGACTTATCTGACCGTCCGGTTGATAGTCTTTCGGGCGGTCAGCGTCAGCGGGCCTGGATCGCCATGACCCTAGCTCAAAATACTCAAATCCTCCTGTTAGATGAGCCCACAACGTTTCTTGATCTCGCCCATCAAATTGAAGTATTGGACTTACTTTATGAGCTTAATCAGCGGGAAGGGCGCACGATTGTCATTGTATTGCACGAACTCAATCAGGCCTGTCGCTATGCCGATAATCTAGTTGCGATGAAAGATGGACAGGTCATTGCTCAGGGAGCGCCTCATACTGTCATGAGTGAATCACTGGTGAAAGAGGTTTTTGGCCTGGACTGCCGAATTATTGAAGATCCTGTTGCCAAAACGCCGCTGTGTATCCCCATTGGGCGCAAGATTACGATAGAGGCTAGATGACAGTCTATTCACCGTGTGGTTTGTACATTAGTCTCTAAGACATGGGTTTTTAGCTTGGCACGCTTTTGCTTCACAGGTATCAAAATCTCAAACGAGGTCCCTACCTCCACGACGGACTGACAGTTAATTTCTCCATGCTGAATTTTTCGGGTTGAGGCAGGAAGACATCGTTTAGCTTGGAGTGATGGGTAAGATTGCTGGCTTTTTGATGCTCGAAGTCTGTATTGCTGCTTTCTTATGTATCAGAAGGCTTGCTGTAGCAGTTTCAG
This sequence comes from Cyanobacteria bacterium J06626_6, assembly GCA_038523095.1. Taxonomy (GTDB): domain Bacteria; phylum Cyanobacteriota; class Cyanobacteriia; order Phormidesmidales; family Phormidesmidaceae; genus Phormidesmis. Next base: position 8,107 of record JBCBJS010000090.1, on the reverse strand, counting down.
ATCACCCAAAAAAATAGGCCGTTTCGGCCTACCGGTCGCTAGCTTTAGGCTTTGCGCAGGCTAATGCTTACAAGAGCCCGCGATATCGAATAAAGATAATCACGATGGCCCAAGATCCAAGTGCGACTTTGATAGCTACCAGGGTGTTGAAAATAGGCAGCCAGCCACCGCTGAGAAGTGCACCGAGTTCTCTGTGTGGTAGCTCGATACCCATGAGGCTCAGTGTGGCAAGCACCAGGAAGATAAGGACGGACACTTTTTCCCAGGTAGCTGCTTTCCAGCGCTGGTAGATAGCGGCCATGTTTTCTGCCGATGAGGTAATTGCGATGAGACCGATGGCCGTGCCCCCGGCAACACCTGCTGCGAATCCGCCTCCTGGACTCAAATGCCCTCGGATCGCTAGTTCTACCGCGATTAGCGCTGCAATGGTTGCCCCAAGGCGAGCCAGTACTATTGAAGGTGCATCGGTAAAGCGACAGACCGTGGTGGCCGGTTGTTCATCTGCGAGAAGGTATCTCACGCCCATCACTGAAAGGGTAAAGACAACAACTTCAAAGAGCGTGTCGTAAAGTCGATTTCGAAAAATGATGCCAGAGACTGCGTTGGGTACACCGGTCTCTTGTACGAGTATTTCTACGATTGTACTTTCAGCCAGTTCGGCTGCTGGATTTGGGAAAACCAGCATTTTGAAATAGATGCCGAGCCCGGCGAGTACGTATACCAGTCTCATCGTGGGTAATTTCATGGGAGAGGCTGTCCTCCTGACTGGTCGGTAACCGCTGAATGAGACTCTGGCACGGATGGGAAAGAGAGGGCTTCGGAGGCGCTAGAAAAAGAGGATGAGGCGATTGAAGATGAACGAATGGCGATCGCATACAGCGTTGTAGATAGCATGGCTCCGACTAGCGCCTCGGTTAGGGCAACATCTGCTGCGCCAAAGAGTGCGTAAATGAGTGCAGCGATCGCACCCAACATGCCCCGAATGATTAGCGCTTGATACGGATTGCGCTGTAGCACCAGCAGCCCGGCCACCAGCGGCAGCAGTGCCGTAATCGCAACGATGTAAAAGTCACCGGAGAAATCTTTAGGCAGGTTGATCACATCAAGCATATCGGCGCACCTCATCGTCGCGATTATCGTTCACGCTGTTGTTCCCTGCGCCGTCATGGCTAGAACAATAGGCCAAGACGTATCCCAACACCGTATTCCATATCGCCAGTGATATCAGCGCCATCACTAATAGCGGCCATTCTCTGGGTCGCTGAAGCAAGAGCCCTACGGTGATACTCATGGAGCCCAGCGTATCGGCAACGGATAGCCCATGCAGCTTATACAGCACTGATCGCCGACCCAGCAGGGGCCATGTTCCCCAAAACCAAAAAATCACCCCAACGACCATACATAACAAACTTAGGATTGACATATCTTTTTCTCTCCGCTTTAAGCTGCATTCACATTTATTCGTCTCAGCACGTGAGCGAGCAGCATCAGCGATGCATTCCCAACACTCAATATCAGCACGCCGACAACGCCTAGCATCCAGTCGTCTCTCACCACCGAGATCATCAAAATAATGAGAGAGGTTTTAGTGGCAATGCTGGCAAAGGCAAGCATTCTTTGCCAAATGCTTTGCCAAGCTGTCTGGTGCTGAGGCTGGCGCGCACTGCCTGTTTGCCAATCGCTCTGCCAATCGCTCTGCCAAGCTGTCTGCCAATCCCTGCTCTGCCAACCTCTACTCTGGCAGGCCGCATAAATTGGAATGAGCAACGCAACTGTCATTGCTGTGAGTATCCAGTCCATTTTTCTTTGCCTATCTCCGAATGCGGTGTACTTCGTAGAAAACGTCGTCTCGGTAGCCCATGACGATGGTCTTGGGTGTGAAGGTAATTAGGAAGATATCGAGAAAAATAAGACCGGGCGATCGCACTGTCCGCGATCGCTCAAAAACAATCTCTTCCTGCTTATGAGGCCGCAGCATAATCTCTACTGCTTCGATAAAAGCAATGGGGATAGCGACTAAAATCTTCCATAGCACCACCAACCAGTCTTTGAGGCTGGTGGCATATTTTTTTGAAGTCGTTTTTGGTAGCAGCAGTGCGATTGCTGTGCCTATTAAAATGTTTGCTAGGCTGCTATCTGCCGTTAGCAGGAACCAAAGCGTTAGCTTCAAAAGTAGGTCGAGTATAGCGCTCATACCATTACCCTCCAAAACAACAGAATCAAAACCATGCTCATGCTGCCAATCAGATGTTCAAGCTGCTCTGGGCCTTCCGGTAGCGACCAGCGGATGCGCTTGAAAATAACTTGGTAGCCTATCCAGCCGCCTGCTATGGTGACGAGCGCTTTGAGCAAATTTGCCTGGGTGTAGTCTTCTGCATGTAGCGCACTTGCCGCTACCAGGCTGCCAAGGAGGAGGGTCACCGCTAACCAAAAGCCAAGGTCTTCTGTGGGCTTTTTCCTATTTGTATCAGCTTGGGTATTTGCTTGGATATTGGATTGCTCGCTGATTTTGCCGTTGTGCTGACTGGTTGCCATGGCTAGCCCATCGGTGAAGGGTAAAAAGATGAATTTGGCAAATGCGATCGCACTACCTACTGCCACCCCATTCATCACGATAGATTGCCAGCCGGTTAGCTGCTTGAGTGTCATGATCTTAGCGTCGAAGCCAGCAAATAGGGGAAAGCCAGAAAGCGAGAGACTAGCAGCTGCTAGAACAATCCACCAAGAGAGCCCTACAGAGGTCTGCCTCAGCGTATCGAACTGGCGGCTGGGTAGGCGTCCTGCCGTCAAAAAAAGAGTTCCCTTGGCCAGCCCGTGGGCCAGTGTGTAAAAACCTGCAACCACGGGCGCGACTAGGACAAACCCCACCTGTGAAATGGTGCTCCAGGCTAGCAGTCGCTTTGTATCTTGTTCTAGGATGGCGGCGCCGGTGCCCAGGATTGCGGTCGCAACGCCAAAAAACTGCACGATAGGAGAAATTTCTTCCATGAGCAGGGCGCAGCGCACTAGGGGAAAGACACCTGATTTGACAACAACGCCTGAGAGCATGGCCGATACGGGTGTGTCGGCTTCTGAATGGGTGAGCGGTAGCCACAGCCCAGAGACGAAGACGCCTCCTTTGGTCAGCAGCCCGAGCATGATGAGTGCGATCGCTTCTGTCGGCGCATTGCGCAGTCCTGCAAAGGCAAAGGAGCTATTGGCCTGATACACCAGCACTGCACCTATGAGGTAGAGCAGCATAGCCGTATTGCTAATGAAGAGATATCGCAGCCCGATCCAGATGGTGCGATCGCTCCGGCGATAGGTAATCAGCAAAAAAGCAGAAATACCAATCACTTCTAGCGCAACGTACAAACTCATGAAGTCAGCGCAGACGAAAACCGCGTTCACACAGCCATGTAGGATAATCAACTGGGTGAAAAAGTAGGCCGTTTTCTGCGTAGACCAGCAGTAAAGAACAACTGCTGCAGTCACCAACGCATTGGTCAGTACAAAGTATCCGCTCAGCCGATCTACGCTGAGGGACACCCCAAAGCTGTCAATCAGCAGTAGGGTCAGCGATGATGGAGATACAATTTGCTGCAGCCCGTATCCGGCTGAGCAGAGGGCAATAAACAATGCTAAGTGGCGAGCAGCCTTCGGCAACAGATAAATGCTGAACCCTACGAAGAGCGGCAACACCAGCCAAACTAGGGTGAGGTCGGCCATGGTCAGTTCTCCCATTGCTAGCGGCCCTCCCCGCTTGCAACAGATTCCACAGTAACGGGCTTGACTGCGCTGGACTCAATGGCACGGCACTCTAGCGTAGGGCGCCGGCCAGCCAGCTTCATGACACCTACTAGCATCAGCGCCTGAATCGAGAAACCAATGACAATTGCCGTTAGGATGACTGCCTGCGGCAGCGGGTCTGAATAGCTCACGGATGAACTACTACCGGTAAGGGGAACCGTTGCGATAGGGGTGTACAGGCCACCCCGCGCCGCAACCAATACAAAGTAGGCAACCACCCCTGTACTCATAACATCCATTGCCAGAATTTTCATGATCAGGTTTTGTTTGAAGAGAATACCGAAGTATCCAAAGAGAACAGTGGCAAAAATGAAAGCTTCCAGAATAGACATAACTCGTGCGGTAGGGTAGCTGCGTTCTGCTAAAACTCAGGTGGAAAGGGAAAGCAAGACCGTGGTGTTCTTTTTCTTTGAGGCAAATTTCCTAAATTTTGAGGCGAACTCCCTAAGTAGAAATGGTCGTCGCATCTGCTGAGACCTTTGCTATGGGGAAGACTGCGCCTACTGCTGCGCGCAGCGCCTCGGTGCGACTCAAGGTCAGAGTGCGCCTTGGAATCAGGTCAAACACGTTTAGGTTTTCCAGACGGCGATAGGTCTGACCTGATGCGCCTACGATAAACACATGCCGGTCTTTTTCTACGGCTTCTTTCACCGCATTTTCGATGGCAAGAGAGACGGTCACGCCCATGTGGGGAACTTCGCTGAGATCGAAGATGATCGCATCGCAATCGCCAATCGCGTTGTGCTCGCGGGAGATTGCTTTGGCGACGCCAAATAGCATCGGCCCGCTTAGCTTAAAGAGCAGTACTCGGCCATCGGCTTCATCTAGCCAGCGTTTTTCTTCTTCGTTGAGCAAGATGGCGTCGTCCGCATCTGTAATGGTCTGCACTGATTTGGCCTGCAGTAGGCTAATACGCTCAATGGTGAGGATATTGGCAATAAAGACACCGATACCCACTGCAACAATCAAATCTACCAGCACCGTCAGGGCGATGACGCCGTACATAATCAGCGCCCCTTTGACGGAGATTCGGTGGGCGCGCTTGAGAAAGTCCCAGTCGATGATGTCAATACCCACTTTGAGGGCAATACCTGCGAGCACGGCCAATGGAATGGTTGCGGCTAAGTTGGCAGCCCCCAAAATCACCACCAACAAGATGCCTGCTCGAACTAAGCCAGATAGCGCTGTGCGGCCGCCCGACTGGATATTTACAACAGTGCCCATGGTGGCCCCGGCACCTGGAATACCGCCGAACAGCCCAGAAACTAAGTTACCTAAACCCTGGCCAATTAGCTCTTTGTTGGAGTTGTGCTCTGTTCGGGTTAGGCTGTCGGCCACCATAGAAGTGAGCAGCGCATCAATGCAGCCCAGCATGCCGAGCACTGCGGCATCTGCGAACATTAGCGTTAGCTGATTGGGGTCAAAGGTTGGAAGCTGCAAGTCAGGAAAGCCAACGGGAATCGCTCCAATCCGGCGAAGATCCATGTCAGGAAACAGCAGCAGAGAAATTAGTGTGCCGACGACCAGTGCCACGAGCTGGGGTGGAATCACCTTTTTGAACTGGCGCGGCATAAACCAAATAATGGCAACGGTGATGACCGCTAGGCCAGTCTCGACAGGCTGCACGTTGGCCAGTAGCTCAGGAATGGCTAGAAGCGTGCCAACAATTCCCCCCCCGGGGCTCTCTTGACCGAGGAAAGGCGCTAGCTGCAGGATGACTAGGATAATGCCAATGCCCGACATAAAGCCGGAAATTACGGTGTAGGGCATTAGCGTCACGTACTTGCCGAGGCGTAATGCACCAAAAATAATTTGAAATATGCCAGCCATCATCACTACGGTGAAGGCCATGGCTAATCCATCTTCAGGATTTGCCGCTGTGAGGTTAGCAATTACGGCTGTCATGACGACTGTCATCGGGCCGGTGGGCTCAGAAATGAGGGTAGGTGTGCCCCCAAAGAGGGCTGCAAAGAACCCGACTAGCACCGCGCCCCAGAGGCCAGAGATAGCGCCTGCGCCAGAGGCAACGCCGAAGGCTAATGCCATGGGCAGTGCAATGACAGCTGCTGTCACGCCGCCAAAAATGTCTCCTCTCAGGTTCCGAAAGTTGATTCTATTGGTTAGCTGCATGCTAGACCTCCCTTGTTTTTTATACGGGCCGCTGATTTGAGCGAGTGATGGCCCAAATCAGCGGTTATTTCAGCAGTTATTGCAAAAGTGAGCCACGTGAAGACAGCAAGACTCAATAGCCTTTAGTCTATGAAAATAAAAATCTCATTGATATTAGTCTATACTCAATTTGACACAGAGATCTATATCTTTAGGAAGAGGGCGCTAAAAGATTATTAATCGAAGAGAAAAGTAAGGCTTATTGGAAAAGAAGGGTGTAAGGCGGTTGTGGTGATACTGAAGCGATCGCTGTATCGGTCTTAGCTGGTTATTGATAGACTGCCGACTACTATGCTTGGAGAATAGGTGGAGCCGCTCCAGTCGGCGTCGCTTCCTAGCTCAATCAGATTGTTGAGTGCGGTGTAGGCGTTGCCTGAGACCATGGTGTCTTTGACGCGGCCAATGATTTCACCCTGGCTAACGCGGTAGCCAAGCTCAAGGTTAATGGAGAGATCGCCTGTGATATCGCCGCCTTCTCCCATTACCTGATCTACGATGATGGCGTCTGATTGCTGGGCGATTAGGGTGTTCCAGGTTAGATCGCCTGGTGTGATGATGAGGTTAATCAGGCCGGGGGTAGGGTAGCTGCCGAGGCCGGGGCGAATGCCGTTGCCGGTGGAGCCGCTATTGAAGCCGGGTAAGTCTGCTTTCGTGGTGCCGGTGGTGAGGTCGTGAAACCAATGCTTGAGAGTGCCGTTTTCTATGAAGGTGAGTGGTTGCGTGAGCAGGCCTTCGTCGTCAAAGGGGCAGCTGTATGGGCCGGTGGTGGGATCTTGTTGCAGGGTGAGGCGGTCGGAAATGACGCGATCGCCCCATTTTTCTGCCCAGGGCGAGGTGCCTTCTTTCACCCGCTTACCATTCAGCGCCGCGCGCAGGGTATCCCAAAGGAGCCACCCTGCTGCTGCAGTAAAAATCACAGGTAGCTGACCGTTGACCGGTTCTACGGTTCGCTCGGCCCAGGCCAATCGCTGGTTAATGTTGTTGGCTACGGCGACCATGTCTAGCTGATGGCGGTTGGCTGTGCCGTCGCCCACGCACAAAAAGTCGTCTTGATTCACCCGTTCGGCGCTGATGTAGCCACTGAGCGTGGTGTCTTGCCAGCGGTAGTCTAGCCCGGTGGAGGTGAGCAGACGAACCTGTGCTGTGTCGCAGGAGAGGCTGGCTTCGCAGACGATTTCAGGGGTCTGTTCACGAATGAGTGCGATCGCTTCTCGCCCTTTTGCCACTAGCTGCTCTATGGCCATTGCCTGGCCGACTGCGCCGAAGTCTCGTTTGCTGCCTGCTGCGAGCATGGGCGTTTCTGGCTGGTTGAGGGTGCTAATCGCGAGGGCTTTTTTGACTAGAAGCTGCGGTTCAATGGGCCCGTAGCCGACTGCGAGGCCGGGTTTTCCATGGCGCCATAGCCGCAGGGCTACGCCTTCTGCCTGGGTGGTTTCGACCTGCTTGAGGCGGTTCCCTTCGAAGATGACAGGGGTCTCTAAGGAGCTGGTTTGGTAGATTTCTGCGGCTTCTGCACCGGCTGCGATCGCCTGCTCTAGAAGCTGTTCTGGTAGGGAATCTGCTGGGGGCTGCTGCAGATTTTCTAGGCTGGTCTCACGGCTCATCTTTTTTCTGTCTGCTGCTGTTTATGATTCTGTTTGCGACTCTGATGGCAAATCTGAATCCTCCAGGAATTTTAACAGTGCCAGCAGCACACCGTTCGTCCAGCCAAAGCCAATTTCGTTGCTGCTGTAGCCATATTGAATGCCTTGTGAAACATCGCTAGAGCGCGTGTCCAAATCGTATTTTTCGACGAGGCTACCTGTGCGCTCGAAGTCTTCTACTACTAAGGAGACAAATCGGTGCGCTAGGCGCTTAGCAGATTTTACGTAGCCGTAGCGCCGTAGGCCCTCGATGGCAATCAGCTGTAGCGGTGCCCAGCCAAACGGATCGTCCCACTGATTGCCGGAGGTGTGGGTGCTGGTGCGGATGCCGCCGGGCGCTTCGAAGCTGGGTAAATTGTCTAAAATGCGCTGTGCTTGGGCGACTGAGGCTAGCCCCACCCACAGGGGATAAAAGGTCGTTGCGTATTTGTAGTGGCTTCGCTGACGGGTTGTTAGATGGTAGTCCATGTAGAGTCCACGATCTTCGTCCCAAAGGTATTGGTGAA
>JBCBJS010000089.1:0-11724 GCA_038523095.1 Cyanobacteria bacterium J06626_6 | reverse complement strand
TAACTAGCGATATCGAAACCATCAAGGGACATGAACAACCACTCGTTGATTAGTCACTATTTCCGATAATGTCTAATGTAAGCGCAATCAAACGACGAGCGGCTGCTCGGGAGATTATTTTGTCTACACAGCTCTTGAATTCGGCTTTGAAACGTTTAGAGGTTGGCAAGCCTCAACTGCTCGATGATTGGCCGACTGACGGCCCGATTGATTTATCCATTCACGACCTTCCCCATGCCTCTTCAACGATTGAGTGGTGGTACGTGAACGGTCACCTCATCACTGAAAATGGTAAGGAGCTCTCAGTGTTTGCCTCTTTTTTTGAGACGCTAGAAACGGAGAACGAACAAACGGGAGAAGATTTTCGCGCGCATGCGTTGACCTGGGCTATTATCGATCCAGAAGAACAGAATTATTTTGCTGAATCTCTTTTAGATACTCAAACGCCTAAGATTGCGCTTAAACAGCTGGAGAACGACGTTGATTTGCCTGATTCTTTACTCAAGCAATCTTTTAAGGAAACTTTTGAGAAGGGAAATGTGCCGCTCCCAGATCAGTTAATGAACAACAAGGCACAGGTTGATCGCCATAAATTGGCCTTAGACTTTGATGGTAATCAATTTGTCAAGCTAGCCCATAATCGCTACCGGCTAAAACTCAACCACAAGCTGCTTGATGTAGGGTGTGAGCTTGTTTTTGAATTAGAAAAACCGCCTGCAAGACATGGGAAAAATGGCGTAGTTCGCGGCGCTCAAGATGAGGGCATGTTTTACTACTTTGTGCCTAGATGCCGCGTAGAAGGTGAAGTGACGCTAGAAGGGCAGAAATTAACTGTAAAGAAAGGCCAGGGCTGGTACGACCACGAATTTGGATGTCCCGCTGAAAGAACAACAGACCAGCCAACTTCAAAGGTTGCTTGGAATTGGATTTCGGCTCAGCTAAACAATGGCTACGAGGTCAGTGGCTACCACTTAGTCAGGGTCGATACCGGCGAGATATGTGGCCACTCGGCTATCGTTACAGATCCGGAGGGGAGATGGCGTGAATATTCAGACTTTTCTTTTGAGCCTGTAGACTACTGGACGAGCAGTCGCACTTTTGAGCGGTATCCCATACGGTGGACCCTAACTATTCCGGAGATAAGCCTTAGCGTGAAGGTTGAGACTTCTTATCCAGAGCAGGAGTTTGTTACGCTACTCTCGCCGCCAGCATTCTGGGAAGGGCGCGTTAGTATTAGCGGAAAAATGCTGGGAGAAGCTGTTGACGGGTTAGGCGTTGTAGAACGCAGTGGTTTTTCTTCTAGTGACAGTATTGCAGATTTTCTAAAAGCAGTCAGCGGTGAAACTCAAAAGTCACTGCATTCGCTTTTGCCGCTAACGCCCACACGCACCCAACTGGAAAAATTGGTGGCCAGTGAAGGCACAGGTCAACATCTCGAAGGGCTTAACCCTAAGCAGTATGCTCAGACAGTCATAAAGCCTATTCGAAAGATCGTTGATCGAGGCGGAAAGGCCTGGCGATCCTATGCGTTTTTGGCTTGCTTAGATATTGTCGGCGGCAACTCTCAGCCTTTTCTTCCCGGTCTAGGATGGCCCGAGCTGCTTCATGTTGGCTCGCTGATTATTGATGATGTGCAAGATAAATCTGCTCTGCGGCGGGGTGGGCCCTCTTGTCATGAACTCTATGGCGAGCCCTTAGCTATTAACGCAGGGAATGCTTGTTATTTTCTAGCAGAGTCATTGTTCGAGTCATTGCCCATTTCTGCTGAGCATAAGCTACACATTTATAAGCTGTATTTTGAGACGCTACGTGCTGCTCATGCAGGGCAGGCTATCGACCTTGATGGGTTTGCTGATTTGATGCCTGAGATTGTTCAAAGCGGGAACGGACATCTGCTCGAAAGCCAAATACTGTGTGTTTATCGGCTTAAGTCAGCCGTTCCGGCAAGTGCTCTCGCCCAGGCAGGTGCGCTTTTGGGCGGTGGAACGAAAGAACAGATAGAGGGATTAGGTGCTTTTTTTGAAGCCCTTGGCATTAGTTTTCAGATTATGGACGATGTGCTCAACCTACGAGGATTCAAAGATAGTTTGAAGCTTAGGGGTGAAGATATCGCAGGCGGCAAGGTTACCTTGCCTGTCGCAAAAGCGATGTCGCTGCTTTCGATGAAGAAGCGAGCACGCTTGTGGAAAAGAATTGATTCAAAATCAAGCGAGTCGGAACAGATATCAGAAACTATTCTGATAATTGAGAAATCTGGCGCAATCGAGGACTGCATTCAACAAGCTGAGCAGTTAATAAAAGTTGCCTGGAAAAAGTTAGATCGACTCGTTCCTGATTCTCAAGCTAAGGCTAGGCTACAAGCATTTAGCTGGTACGTTTTGAAACGGCACTACTGAATAAAGGGTGAATAGAGAGAGAAGATGAAAAATAAAGAAATATCTGGTCCGACCTCACGTGAAATTAAGGCGTTATTCGACACTCACTCCGTTCATGAGGCTTGGATGGAAATAGCTCGTAGGTATGGGAAAGTCTTTTGGTACCAAGGGATGGTAGCCACTTGTGACCCAGACGTGGTAGAGACATTGCTCCTGAACAAAGTCCATACAGACCAGCGGTCAAAATCATACCTCCTGCTTAGCAAAATACCTGGGGCCAAAGGATTATTGTTTCTAGAAGGCGAGCATTGGCAAAAATCGGCTCAAGCGGCTATGCCAGTCTTGAGAAAAGACAATATTGATCGGTTTCCTGAATTTGTTTATCGAACAACGCTCACGTTTACTACTAAATGGCAATCTGAGGGGCACATAGAGGATCTCTTCACGGCTGTGACGGAACTTGGCGCTGCCATTATGCTTAAAGTGAGCTGTGGCCTGGAACCTGAAGATGAGCTATCGCAGCTGCTCTCTCATCAGCTGATACAGTACAAGATGCAAACAATGAGTTCCGAGGCAAAAGGTCGGTTGGACGAGTTTTATCTTGATGCTAGTAAGCTGCGATCGCTTCATCATATTGTTTTGGGACTGTTTTCATTGTGGAAACGGACAGGTGCTATTAAAAAACTTGTCGAAACGTTTCTTCAGGCAAACCCAAGAACATCTGCCTTGAACAACAACAGCAACAACTATTTGCACAATCTGAAGCAGGCTGGGTTTTCTCTTTCAGAAATTGCCAGTCAATTCAATCATTTATATGGTGCTTTTAATGCCATTGACTACAGCATTACCTGCGCGCTGTACCTGTTGAGCCAGCATGATGAGTGGATAGGTCGGCTTCGTGCTGAATTTTCTCAGGTGCTGGAGGGGCAAGCCTACCCGAGTCCTCAGCATTTTCCGCAGCTTGTCCAAACCATGCGTTTTATGAAAGAGGTCTTTCGGACTTATCCAGTTGCGATGACCGTTGCGAGGCGTACAGGGAAGCCTGTTCGTTACAACGACGGCGAAATTCCCGCTGGCACAGAAGTGATGATTCTTCTGTATGCGCTTCATCACCACCCAGAATTTTGGTCTGCACCAGATACATTTAATCCTGACCGGTGGGCCTCTCCTACGCCACACAAATCGTTTGCGTACATTCCGTTTTTAGAAGGGCCACGTCAATGTATAGGGCGACATTGGGCAACGCTTAACTTTATTGTTATCTTGCATGCTCTATTGAGCCACTATGACTTTAATATTCTGAAATCCAAAGTAGAGATAAACAGATATCTCATTCCTCGCTTTGCTGAGAAAATTCCCTGCCAAGTGTATCCGCGAGTTATGTAACGCTGACCAGATTAGTGATCGCGACACAATTCTTTCAATCGGTTCTTTTAATCGATGCTTTTAGGCGATCAATTGATTCTTCCGCTACATTCAGCCGCGCTGCTATTCTTCTAGAGTTAACATCGCTCAGAGCAGTATCGATGCGGAGCGACCAAGCCTCGTCATCCTGTTTGGTGTTGCCCTGTTTGTCCCACAGTCCCTTTCTGCGGACAGCAACATCACCGTAGTACAACGCTATTTTTAGGAGTTCAACTTCGTCTCTGCATTTCTCCCAATCACATTGTTCCGCAGGAACACCATGATTTTGTAAGGTTGATAAGAACTCTTTAAGTAATCGATCTTGATAAGCCCTGCGATCGCCAACAGTGAGTCCAAGCGTCACGCAATAGTTAAAGTCGGATAGTAGAGGGCCTACGTTAACCGCTTCCCAGTCTGTAAAGATAACCTCTGGGCAGCTATCGCTGCTGGGCCAGTGAGAAACTGCGTCCTCTCCTCTTCTAAGCATTTTTTTTGCCAGGCTACCATCATCGATAAACAGCATATTGCCGGGACGACAGTCACCATGGGTTAGCGTCACGGGCTGCTGTTTGAAATACGCTACCAAAGCTGCCCACAACTCGCGATACCACGAAGGTTCATTCGCAATAAAATCTCCTATGAAGCTGGCACTATCCAAGCCCTCATGCGCTGGGATCCAGGCAGTTCGCTCATCTGTCGCAGTCGATCCCAGAAACTTAGCATTCATTCGAGCAATGCTTTGCAATATCCCCCTTATGCCTGCGATTGGGCACCCCTGCCAGTCTGCTAGAGTGAATCCTTCTATATGCTCAAGGACTAAACATACTCGGTTAAAACGGTGAATGCTGTCGGTGTAATAGGGTTGGGGCGATCGCACCTCAACTTGCCCCGCTAGACGCTGATAGAACATGACTTCTCGGGCAATATTAGGCTCTACTGCAGCGCGAGCGGCCTGAAGCCATAGTGGCAATCCACGACCGCATTGGAATTTCACAAATAAATCTAAGCTGATTTTCTTCTTATCCAACTGGTAGGTCAGTTTGTAACTCCCCGCAGTTCTATTTTTATCGGGTTCATTCGTCAGGGCTGCTGCACTCTCAATAGAGTCGAACTCGCTACCGGGTGGAAGTGTGAAAGGCTCTGAAAATTGTCCCATCTCCCTAGAAGATTGTTCTTGATTGGCTTTAAGGGCCTTAAACAGCTTTCTAGGATTACTGAGAAACTCCTCATGGCTGCGCGGGAAGCGAAGGCTGAAATAAGGCTCCAGAAACGATTCGAGGATAATAGCTACGTAGTAAAAAGGCCCTAAAGTAATTAAACGCAGAGGAGTCCTGTAGGCTTCAAAGTTCTTGCTCATGGTTCTTTTTGGCAATAAAAACTTGTTGCCAAATTTTCAATTTCGGCTAAATCATAGCGTCAATTTTTGTCTGTTTCTATAGGGCCTAAGCCCTAAAAGTATATAGGACTTAAGCCTTACGCCTTCGATAATGATTTTCGCTTATCTTGTGAAGTGAAACAAATCGGTCAGGCAGTGTGAAGATACTCCGGACAATATGGCAATATGCGCTAACCGTGTAGAGAATTTTATTGATAGCCTATGTAGGCTTCTTGACGCTATGACCTAATCAGGTTGTTAGCAATAATGAGCATTCGCCTCATACTTGCACTTGCTTCCTATGAAATAGGACTGAAATGAGATTGACTCTATAGCAAGCTATAGAGTTTAGGCTAAAGATATGAATAATTTATTCGAAGGGAGCGCATATGGGTGTTACAACGCGATTGAGGATTGGAGAAGTGGCCAAGCAAACGGAGGTGGCTGTCGGTGCCTTGCGCTACTACGAAGATTTGGGCCTACTGGCATCTGAGCGAGGCAGTAACGGCTATCGATATTATGCGCCCGAAGCGGTGCAGCAGGTGCGGTTCATCAAAAAGGCTCAAGCCTTAGGCTTTTCGTTGGAGGATATCAACGAGGTGTTAACCGTCCATGACCAGGGCGATGTCCCCTGCGAGCTGGTGCAGTCGCTTTTGCAAGAGAAGATCGAGCGACTAGCGGCACAGATTGAGGAAATGGAGGCGTTCAAGGCTGATCTGGAACGGTATCGCGATCGCTGGGCCACGTCTCAACCCAAGCCACAGCCGGGAGATATTTGTCCGCTGATCGAAACAGTACGCCTGAATTCAGACTGATTTTTAGATCGTTTTGCTTCTGTTTCATAAACTTTCCCGGTTGCAGCTGGCTATGTGGTACATGGGCGTAATAGGGACTGTATGTAGCGACAGATCGAGAGTAACAGGGCACCAGCTCAAATTAATCCGAGCAGATAAATGCAGCTAGAATTTCAGAGCATAGCGACTTGTCTTTACCAACCCCACCCAGCCGGATGTCTAAAACGGTCTTAGTCTGTCAAAACACAACCTGCAAACAACAAGGCGCAGAAAAGGTACTGGCAGCCTTTCGAGAAAACCTACCGCCTGGCACTCAGCTAGAAGAATCGAGCTGCCTAGGGCAGTGCGGCAGCGGCCCCATGGTGATCGTAAAACCAGACAAAACTCAAAAGAGAACCACTTCAAAAACATGGTACTCAGGTGTCCGAGCGCGCGACGTAAAAGCCATCGTAGAACAACACTTAAAAAATGACCGCCCGGTAACTGCAAAGCTTTACCCGGCAGTTCACGGCACGCGAAATTCTATTGGAATTTGGGTCGTTGGGTTCTTTCTCTTTCTCTCCTTATGTATCCTCATTGGGGTCGTTATCGGCAGCCGGTCACACTATCCCTACTGATCGCCATTCCGTAGATTTGCCTGAGATGTGTTTGCATAGCAGACACATCAGACGGGATTGCCTGTAGCGATTGTCTATACTATCGATGACAGCGCTAACCCCATAATCGTGGACGCGAAAACATCACAACCCACGAATAACTCCAGCCGGACTATTCGAAAAATTATTCATATAGATATGGATGCGTTTTACGCCTCGGTCGAGCAGCGCGACAATCCGGCACTGCGAGGCAAACCCGTCGCCGTCGGCGGCTCGCCCGACAAGCGAGGAGCTGTCTGCGCAGCCAGCTATGAAGCCCGGCGCTACGGGATCCATTCAGCCATGCCCTCGCGCAGCGCCGTGCAACGATGCCGCGAGCTGATTTTTATAAAGCCCCGGTTTGATGTATATAGGGCAGTCTCCCAAGACATTCGAGCCATCTTATTTGACTACACAGATCTGGTAGAGCCCCTATCACTGGATGAAGCCTATCTAGATGTCACCGTCGATAAGCAGGGCATCGGTTCAGCCGTCAAAATCGCCGAGAAAATTCGCGATCGCATCAAACAAAACCTCCACCTCACCGCCTCTGCAGGCATATCCATTAACAAATTTCTCGCCAAAATTGCCTCAGACCTCAACAAACCCGACGGCCTTTCTTTCATTGGCCCCAATCAAGCAGAAGCCTTTATCGAAAACCTAGCCATAGAAGATTTTTACGGCGTGGGGCCAGCAACTGCGGCTAAAATGAAGGCCCTTGGCATTCACACCGGCGCAGACCTCAAAAGCTGGGGTGAAGCGCAGCTAGTACAAGCCTTTGGCAAAGTGGGCCGCTACTATTACCGAGTCGTCCGAGCTCAAGATGATCGCCCGGTCAATCCCAACCGCATTCGCAAATCCATCGGCGCAGAGCGGAGCTTTTTTGAAGATCTGCAGCAGCAGCCAGAGATGGAAGCCGCCCTCGCCAAGATCGCCGCAGAAGTGCACCAGCGACTCACCAAAAACAACCGCAACGGCTATACGCTCACCCTCAAAGTCAAATACGACAACTACGACACCATTACCCGTAGCCGCACCCTAGAGAACCCCATCAAAGATGCAGGGCAAATTCTTCAGCTAGCCAAAGCCCTGCTAATCGCCAACGTAGAAGTTGGGCGACCGCTCAGACTGCTGGGAATTACAATTTCTAACCTGGTTGAGCCTCAGCCCTACAGCCAGCTAAGCCTGAAACTGTAATCTCTAGGCCCTATATTGAATCCTATTTATGGGTAAAGAAGGGTTATGGGAATGCTGAGAGCATTGTCATCCGCATTGAGCACCGTGCGGACGTTGAGCCACAACTAATTGGCTATCTTCGGTACCCCATATCTATGCTTCTCCGCGAGAATCCTTACATTGCTATCCTGTGCGTGACAGCAATTATATCTGGCTGTGTAGCCTTCACAGCCTGGACCCGACGAGATGTCGCGCCCGCTACCCGGCCATTTACCTGGCTGATGGTGGCGATCGCGCTCTACGCTACGGCAGCTGCTGTCAGTGCCGCAACCGGTACGCTCAGGCCACTGATTGTGTCAGGCACCGCAGAATACATCGCGTCCAATAGCGTTATTGCGCTGTACTTAACCTTTACGCTGCACTTCACTGGTCGCAGGCAGTGGCTAGTCCGCCGAAGGCGGCTGCTCCTCTGGATTCTGCCAGTATCCAACATGGTGATGGTGATAACCAATCACTGGCATAGGCTCGTCTGGACTGACTTTGTCCCCCATCCTGAGCAGAGTCGGGTTATTGTTTTTCAGCACGGGCCAGGATACTTCTGGATTGTTGCCTGCTTTTATATTTACGTCGTGACCGGCTCGCTCCTGGTAGCCAGAACCGCCCTGCTGTCTTCAAATCTGTACCGAAGACAGGCAATTATGGTAATCATGAGCGCCCTGCCGCCCATCGTTGCAGGCACGCTCTATGCGCTGGAGGTCACACCTCAAAATGTCAACATCTTGCCCATGAGCTTTCTGGTCACGGGCTTGGTGTACTTTACGAGCCTATTTCGCTTCCGCCTATTCGACTTACTCCCAATTGCCAGAGATACCGTCATCGAAAAGATGGACGACGGCGTACTGGTCATTGACAAAGAGAATCGCATTTTAGACATCAACCCGGCGGCTCGTGACTACGCATACGGCCCCGGCCCCCATACAGGTCTGCTGATTGACTATGTTCTTCGTGGTTGGGATGCCATTGTCGAGATGTGTCATTCAACCCACGGACTAACCAGCCAAATCGTCACCCGTTCAGATATCCCTTGCCACATAGAAGCGCGCCTCACCCTCCTCTACGGCCGACAACAGCAGGTCACCGGGAAGCTCTTAGTTTTAAGAGACATTACCGACCAGTACCAAAACCAGTTAAAAATCCATCGGGCCAATATCGAGCTAAAACAACAGCTCACACAAATTCAGAACCTACAAGACCAGCTCAAAGAGCAAGCCATCCGCGATGAACTCACTGGACTTTTCAATCGCCGGTATTTTGAAGAAAGCCTACCTGCAGAACTTGCCAAAGCCCAGCGCTCAGGGACAACAATATCCATTGTGCTAATGGATATCGACTATTTCAAAAAAGTCAACGATACCTATGGCCACCTAGCGGGCGATCGCGCGCTGCAGGCCTTTGCCGACTTAGTGCAGCGGCACATTCGCTCTAGCGATATCGCCTGTAGGTACGGCGGCGAAGAATTCATCCTAGCCATGCCAGAGATGCCCATTGCCGAAGCATATCAGCGCGCCGACAACATTCGACGCGCCTTCAAAGCACTCACCATCGAATTTGACGGCGCGCACTTGCAGGCAACCGTCTCTATGGGGCTAGGCGCCTATCCAGACTTTCCAGGCAGCCAGCACGAACTGCTCAAACGCATCGATCAGGCGCTGTATGTCGCCAAGGCTAATGGACGCGATCGCATTGAAGTTGCCAATGAAAAAACAGCCATGGTCAGCAAGTTCAGCGAATTAGAAGAAGCGATCGCCACAGCCCGAACCAGCCGAAACAGAGGCTAAAAATCGTGCCCGCATCAAGCAGATGGCAAGGAGCGCTGCATAATGAAATCGTTTTGCTTGTCTGAGCCCAGCACGAAAACATGGGAGCCTACCCTCTTAAAACCCCAGCGCTCGTAGAACGCGATCGCTCGCTCATTGTGCTCCCACACACCAAGCCACACGGTCTGAGCACCCTGCTTCTCAGCTTCTGCCAGGCAGGCCGACATGAGCTGAGCGCCCAGCCCCTTTCCAATTGCAGCACTATCCAAATACAATCGCTCTACCTCAATGGGGCGATCGCCACGAATGCACGGATCAACCTCACCCGCCCGAAGCTTCCCATAGCCCAAAGGTCTATCGCTATCTTCTAAAAAAAGCAACAGAAACGTATTGCGAGCATCCAGCAACTCTTCACGAATGCGCGCTTCAGAAAAGGACTCACTCACATAGGCATCAATATCGGAAACATTGTCATCTGTTGCAAATGCACTGCAAAAGCTTCTGACACAGAGATCTCTAAGGGCCGTCAAATCCTCTAGCTGAGCATAGCGAATAGATGCCTGGTCAACCATTATCAATCAGCCATCTTGTTCTACGCGCGGATCGGCAGCTTCAGAATGAAGCGTTTTCCCAGGCGTCAGATAGATAAGCTTTGCGCCATCAGGCGCTGCAGGCCGATGCCAAACGCCCTTCGGAATCACCAGCATAGAGCCCGCAGCAGCCACATGATGGGTCTCTCCAGCATCCGTTATTAGAGTCGCCTCAAAGGTCCCTTCTATGACGTAAAAAAGCTCATCAGTATCCGGGTGCATCTCCCAAACCGGCGACGTGCCCACAATGTCGCACGCGCCCACCGGGTGACCATTAAAGTCAACAAGGTTTAAGAAGGAGCCCTGAGAATGGGTCGCTAGCTCAGCAGAAATATTGACAATTTTCATATTAGTTTGATGTTAGTTGAACCCAATCTTAACTGCCACTACTGAAGCATTAGCTGCTCTTCCTGCGGAATAACCAAGTCAATGCGACCGGCGATCGCCATCGCCAAAGCCTTAAAATCTTGATATACCGACCTTACCGCATTACTGTGAGCGCCAATGGCACCATCGGCAGGTTTCAAATGAAAAATAGGCTTACGAGCCTCTTGCGCCATCGGCATCAAACTTTGATAGTGCTTAAGCAGCGCAAGGCAGTTGACGTCATCTTTTGCAGCCGGTTGCAGCCTAGATTGAATAACCTCCGTTCCATAGGTCAGTGGAATTTTTACAATCCATCTTTGGAAGGCCTTCACGGGGCGGTCAAAGCGAATGCCGTGCTGGAGAATGACGTATCCAATCGGCTGCATAGTGCCACTGGGCAGCGCCAGATCCGCAGCTGGGTTTTTAGCCACGCGTTCTTTCCACTCTTCTCGCCACCTTTTTAGCGCAGGGCCTAGATTCTTCAATCCTTGCAAAGAGAAAAGATCGGGGGATAGCGGAACAACAACGTGATCAGCAGAGAGGAGAGCAGCCCTATTGATAGCCCCCAAATTAGGCCCTAGGTCTACCAAAATAACATCAGCACGACATCTCTCACCCGCTTTTTCTAACAGCCGCCAAAAAGCCGAGATAACTCTAAAAGATCGCTCCTTTCGATCCAGACACCCTGGCCACTCAGAGGATAAATCATCTTCAAACATCGAGAGCCGTAGATCGCCTATCAATAGATTTAAGCCATCGTCAATATCTTCTAGCTCTGGAGCTGCAATGTCACCAATGCCTCTGCGCAAGGGCTGGATACAGCTAAACACAGTCCTGCCTGCTTGATCCGCTGATTCCCAAACTTCCTCCAAACGCTCCTCAGACAAAAAAGCCGCCGTCAAATTAGCCTGCGGATCCAAATCAGCCGCCACGACTCTAAGCCCTAAAGTGTGATACATCCAGGCCAGGTGATACACCAAAGAGGTTTTCCCTACGCCACCTTTGTTGTTAAAAAACGCAATAATAGGCACGCTCATAATATTAGACTTAATCGGAAATTAGAGAAGTTCGATAGAATAGGAGTGAAATAAAGCAGTCAAGCGTTTCACGATGAGAATGCAGTACATCGCCCTACAAAATAAGCCCCGTACGCTTCGTAGTCTAACCGGTTTCACGGCTAGCGAGTTCGAGG
>JBCBJS010000088.1:0-12613 GCA_038523095.1 Cyanobacteria bacterium J06626_6 | reverse complement strand
CGCCGAGCTACGAAGCATTAAGCAAAACATTTTTGTGCTGATGCTCCTCTTCGGCTTTTTTGCAGCGCGAGCCTTCTTATTTCACTATTGAACCTGCGATAGATATAAGATAGGTATCGCGATAGACAGTCATATTGCCTTTTCATAACATCACCAGAGGCGGAGTTCATCAGCCCTCTCAACCTACTACCGTGGAAAGGTCAACATTGACTGGGAAATATTGTAGAGGATGAAGCTTCAAAGACCGAATTCGCAACGAGCATTAACCAGTAGCGCTGACAGCAGTGCGCTCTTTAACGAAAACGGATTTGAAGAAAACGGATTTGAAGAAAACGGATTTGAAGAAAACGAACTTGAGGAAAGTCAGCCTGAGAAGGAAAATGCTGATTACTCTAGCATTGTGACTGAATACATTGTGCCTATCTCTGAAGCCAAGCAGTTTAAATCTTGGTACAAAAAGCTTCTCGACACCGCAGCACAGACGCCAGGCTTCCTAAAAGCTGACATGCCTCAACCCCTAGCCTGCAAAAACGCAGTTCACAAATGGTATTCCGTTGTCCACTTCGACACGCCCGGCAGTTTAAACACGTGGCTTCATTCTGAGGCTCGCAACACTATTTATCAGCTCGGCAAAGAGACCTTTAAAACCTATCGGTTTAAATCATTTTCTACTGGTGAGGAAGGATGGTTCTCACCGCGCTCAGGTACAGAGTTAGAAGGACTAGCGCCGCCTGCCTGGAAAGAAATTTTGACCGTCGTGCTCGCACTGTATCCCATCATTTTGATTCAGGAATACGCGTTTAATTATTTTCACCTCTTTGAAAACTGGTCTCCCGAAACTGCACTGATGACTAACCTAGTCATTTCTAGCTGCATCCTCACATTTTTAGTCATGCCATTGACGACTAGACTGCTAAATTTTTGGCTGCGCCCCGCGTATAAATCGCCCTCCCTTAAAGCCGAATTAATCGGCACGGTTTCTGCTGTGACAGCAATGGCAGGAATGGTACTTATATTCAACCTAGTTTAAATTGTATACAATGGGGTAGCCTCACGGGAGTAGCGCTTTATCAATGAATGCAGCGCATATCGCTGAATGCTCGCGTGCCAAGAATGTATGTATTAGTCATCGACTGCTTGTGCCTCCTATAAATATCGAACCAGAAACGTCTTCAAACTCACCATTAGAGTCCTCTTCTTTCAGCGTGGCAAAGCAACGCGCGGCAGAGCAGCTAAGGCATTTGTTCAAGCGCACCGTAGTTGTATCTAAGGCCGTTTCTATTAGGCTAATAGAATCTTTGCCAGACGCGGAAAGCACTGACTACTCTAGCGTGATGGTCGAGTACAGCGTACCCAGACAAAAAGGCTGGTCGTTCAGATTGTGGCACAGGCAGCTAGTGCGTAGCGCAAAAGCGTCACAGGGGTTTGTGCGCGCCGATCGCTATCGTCCATTGAAGTGTAAAGACGGTGTCTTAAAATGGCACTGCGTACTTCACTTTGAAAAGCCTGAACATTTGAATCAGTGGCTGGCATCTACGCAACGAGAAGCCGCCTTGCAAACAGGCAAAAGTATTTTTGAAGCATACAAATTCAAATCATTTTCAACCGGGCTAGAGGGATGGTTCTCCCAGCGCTCAGGCTCAGAGCTAGACAGCCTAGGGCCACCCGCCTGGAAGCAAATTTTGTCAGTAGTGCTTGGGCTATACCCAGTAATTTCAGTACAAGAGAGAGTGTTTGGTTACTTCGGAATTTTGGAAGATTGGCCGCCAGCCATAGCACTGTGCGCCAATTTAATCGTGACTAGCTGTATTTTGTCGTTCGTCGTCATGCCAATCATTGTTCGACTGTTGCATTTTTGGTTGCAGCCTGCCCACCAGCCCGCCTCCATGAGAGCAAACGTAGTTGGCATCGCTTCTACGCTAACAGCATTAGGAAGCATGATGATGTTGTTTAATGCATTGCCATAGTCCTTACGCTATCAGCATTTCTGATTTGTTCATCGATACGTCTACTGAATCAGTCCGGCTCTGAAGGCGAGTCGGAGGGGTGACTCTCTGGCTTAGGGCAACCACTTTCATAGTTCATGTATACTAATTTTGTGCAGATGCCCCCTAGTCTCCCTACGTCAAATAATATCTTCCCTTGCTAACTCCGAAACGCTACCTTTCCTATCAATCGCTGAAAATACCCCTGTATAGCAGCGCAGTCTCCGC
This sequence comes from Cyanobacteria bacterium J06626_6, assembly GCA_038523095.1. Taxonomy (GTDB): domain Bacteria; phylum Cyanobacteriota; class Cyanobacteriia; order Phormidesmidales; family Phormidesmidaceae; genus Phormidesmis. The sequence continues at coordinate 10,400 of JBCBJS010000088.1, read as the reverse complement.
TGGCTTTCCCTCTCCTGCAGAAGACGATATCGAAGCGTATCTCAACCTCAATCAGCTAGTTATCAAGAATCCGCCTGCGACATTTTTCGTACGTGCTGCAGGAGATTCTATGAATGGTGTTGGTATATTCGATGGCGACATTTTAGTGGTAGATCGGAGTATTCCACCTAGAGAAGATCGAGTCGTCATCGCTGCTATTGATGGCGATCTGCTGGTAAAAGTCTTTCGTGAGTACGGTGACAAAGTGTACTTATTGGCGGCTAATCGTGGTTATCCGACCCTTGCCCTGAGCAAAGAAAGAGAAATTATTTTTTGGGGAGCGGTGACCACCGTCGTGCATCCACTCACGCGATCGCTGATCCGCAAGAGCCTTATCAATACCGCCTAACCATAGATTCACATGGAAGACTCATAGAGAAGATTCATATAGAAGCCAACTTCCCACTATGTCCATATTTGCCCTAGCTGATGCCAACAACTTCTACGTGAGCTGCGAGCGCGTCTTCAATCCATCACTCAATAGCAGGCCTGTTGTTGTTCTTTCCAACAACGATGGCTGCATTGTCTCCCGTTCACAAGAAGCCAAAGCCATCGGCATAAAAATGGGAGAACCCTACCATCGTGCTAAGCCCCTGTGCGACGCTCACCAAGTAACCATTCTCTCTTCCAACTACGCGCTTTATGGTGACATGTCACAGCGAGTAATGACCTGTCTTAGCAAGTTCACATCCGATGTAGAAATCTATTCAATAGACGAAGCATTCTTCAAGCTAGAGTGCCCCCATGGTCAGGATTTATCAGCCGCAGCTCAACACATTCGTGACTCTATCGGTCGGTGGACAGGTATTCCAATCTCAATTGGCATAGGGCCTACCAAGACGCTGGCCAAGCTATCGAGCGCGATCGCCAAGCAGCCCACTTACAAGGGCATTTTCAACCTTTGTGACCAGACTGTACAGGCCGATATTCTACCCACAATTCCGATTGAAAGCGTTTGGGGAATTGGCTCAAGATGGGCAGCGCGACTGCACTTACTAGGCATAGAAACGGCCGCCGACCTTAGAGCGGCCAACATCAACCTCATTCGTCAAGCGTTCAACGTCGTCCTTGAGCGCACCGTTCACGAGCTACGCGGTAGCCCTTGCCTCGATATAGAAACGGTTCAACCACCTCGTAAAACAATCATCTATTCCCGCTCCTTTGGTCGGCTCGTCACTCAAAAAGCAGAATTGCTAGAGGCTGTCTCGAGCTACGGCGCACGAGCAGCACAAAAGCTCAGACAACAAAACAGTCGAGCAGGCGGGCTTCAGGTATTTTTGAAAACTAACCGCTTTCGCTCAGACTTAGTACAGTATCGAGGTACTCAGGTCTGTTCTTTTACTAGCGCGACAAGCGATACAAGACAGATTGTGCGAGCCGCAAGACACATGATAGAAGCGATATATCAATCCGGACTTCAATATCATAAGTGCGGCGTCATGCTGCTCGATATTTCATCAGAAGCTATCTACCAGCCCCTTCTCTTTCAGCCAGATCATCACGAAGAAAACAAAGCCCTAATGGCTGTAGTCGATCAGTTGAATCATCAATTTGGCAAAAGAACCCTCTTCTTCGCCTCTGAAGGCATGAAGCAGTCATGGAAGCTACGCTGCGCGATGCGCTCTCCTCGCTACACGACAGCCTGGAATGAGCTGCCCACTGTCCGATGATTCCGGTTTGTGCAGCTCAGCACGAATAGACCAACCAATAGATCAAACATAGATTTCTAAGTGGATCGCGGCAGGCGAAACCTTCAGAAAATTTATATTTTAAAAACTTTATGAGCAAAAGAGGACTGATGGGGTCGCCAACTTCGTGGGCGAATAGACTTCCGCTGCCCTAATATCAACCCTGTAATCTGGTGGCTAAACTCTTATCTGTGAAAAACGTCATGTGTCACTAGTGACTTTCGAGCGATGGAGAGCGCTATAGCAGATATTACTATAAGAGTACCTATCTGAATGAATCGAGGAGAGTTCAGTTGTCCCAATCCTCTAAGCAGTTTTCTTCCCTGTCCGCCCAAACTGCATTCAAACCTTCATCAAAACGCCGCTTAGTGCAAAGCGCTATCATTTTGTTGTTTGCCAGCATTGTGACGGGTAGTAGCTATTTTGTGTATCGTCAGTTTGTGCTGCTGCCACAGGCTGAAGAGCAGGCAAAGACTCAAACAGTTGCCGTCGAAACAATGACGCTTCCAATTACGGTTACAGCGAATGGAACGGTCGAACCTGAGCAGCTAACAAACGTCAGTCCCAAAACATCGGAGCGGTTGGAGGCCGTGACGGTAAGCGAAGGTGATTCTGTAGAGGATGGGGACATTGTTGCCTACATGGATGATTCAGACCTTCAGGGAGAGCTAATTCAAGCACAGGGCGAACTGGCGGCTGCAAAAGCTAATTTAGCCATGTTAGAAGCTGGCAATCGTCCCCAAGAAATCTCACAGGCAGAAGCTGAATTAGCCAGCGCTGAAGCTAGCCTAACCCAAGCAGAGGAGGTATTACAGCGCTATGAGGCGCTCTATGCCCAGGGCGCTGTCTCTGCCGAAGAGACGACAGGATATCGAACAGCTCGTGATACGGCGCAGGCCGAGGTAGACAGTGCTCGGCAGGCATTGAACTTGAGTCGGGCAGGCAGTCGTTCTGAAGAAATCGCGCAGGCAAAGGCGCAAGTGCTGCAATTCCAAGGGGCGCTAACAACGATTGAAACTCAGATTGAAGCGACGGTGATTCGAGCGCCCTTTAGCGGCATTGTAACCGCTCGCTACGCTGACCCGGGAGACTTTGTTTCTCCGTCTACGGCAGCAAGCGAAACGACGTCTTCCTCCTCTTCTTCTATCCTCTCTTTGGCGTTTAACTATCAGGTGGTTGCCAATGTTGCAGAAACCGACATCGCTCAAATTCAACCCGGACAGTCGGCTAGTATTCGCGCAGATGCATTTCCTGACCAAGTGTTTGAAGGCAGCGTGGCGCAGGTGGCTGAGCAAGCGACAGTGACCTCCAATGTCACCAGCTTTGAGGTGCGGGTCAATTTGTCTGAGGCCGCCAAAGCTGTGCTAAAGCCTGAAATGAACGTGGATGTAGAATTTCAGGCGGGCGAACTTGCTGATGTGCTGGTGGTGCCAACAGTGGCCATTGTCAGAGAAGAAGAAGGAGAGGGTGTGCTGATTATGAGTCCGGAAGGGTCACCTCGGTTTAGGCCGATTGAAACGGGGTTAACGGTTGACGATAACACAGAAGTGACGAGCGGTCTTGAAGGCGATGAACAGATCGTATTGAGCGCGGCTGAAGGGTTGCCCGAGAATCGGCGGAATATTGGTGGACCGCCGGGGGTTCCCGGTGGTGGCGGTGGCCCTGGTGGCGGTGGCCCTGGTGGCGGCGGTCCTGGTGGGGGCGGTCCTGGTGGGGGAGGCTAAAGCGGTGGTGGTTAAGATACTTTCACCTAAAAAAATCGTGACGTTTAGAAAGCGGTTGCCTACCCTCTCTGTGGTAGAAATTTTAGCGATGGCGATCGCAGCCCTCTGGAGCAACAAACTGCGGACGGTGCTAACCATGCTAGGCGTGATTATCGGCATCATGGCCGTCATTGCGGTTACGTCGGTCGGACAGGGCGTGCAGGCTGAAACAGAAGCGAACCTGCAGGGACTAGGGGCTGATATTTTACGCGTAAGGGCGGGCGCTGCAAGCAGTGGCAATGTCAGCCAAGGCCGGGGGAGTGCAACAACACTGACCTGGAGCGATGCGCAGGCAATTGAGTCTCAAGTATCAGTTGCTGATGAGGTGACTGCTTATTTAGAGCAGTCGGCTCAGGTAGTGTACGGCCAAAACAATACCGCAGTTACTGTGCTGGGCACAGATATAAACTACGCGGATGTCAACAATATTACGCTGCAATCGGGGCGATTCTTCACAGCAGAAGAGTTGAAAGCGTCGCAGCCTGTTGCGGTTCTAGGGCCAACCGTTAGGGACGATTTATTCGGCGCGAATAGCGAGGCTATTGGGAAAAGTATTCGCATTGAAGGCCAGCGCTATGCCGTAGTAGGAATTGCGAATGAAAAGGGCGCTCAGGGACGAGAAAATCCTGACGAACAGGTGTATGTGCCGCTGACAAATATGTCTGCGCGGCTGGTGGGTAACAACGCTTTGAGCGGCATCGCCGTACAGGGCATCTCTGTGCGGGTAACAGAGCAGAAACTGTTAGAGGCGGCAGATTTTCAAATGACGAATTTACTGCGGGTACGTCACAACATTTATCCCGAAAAGGGAGATGAAGACGATTTTCAGATTGTGAGCGCGGCTGACTTGGTGGAAACGCTTACCAGTACGGTCGGACTTTTTAGCGTGATGGTGGCTGCGATCGCAGCCATTTCCCTAGTCGTAGGCGGCATCGGCATTGCCAACATCATGCTGGTGTCAGTAGTAGAGCGCACCCGAGAGATTGGCATTCGCAAGGCAGTAGGCGCGACGAATCAGGCTATTTTGAGTCAGTTTTTAGCCGAGGCGATCGCAATATCAGCCATAGGTGGAATAGTCGGTGTGGGAGCCGGGATTGCGATCGCCCGAATTGCCGCGACCCTGTTCGAGTTTCCCTTTGTAATTTCGCTGTGGGCGATCGCACTAGGCGTAGGGCTCTCGTTTGTGATTGGCATTGTAGCGGGCGTAATTCCGGCGCGGAGTGCCGCCAAACTAGACCCGATTATTGCCTTAAGAAGTGATTAGCTAGGAAGCGTCGCCATGACAGCCATGATTTGGATGGAGAACATTCGTAAAACCTATCGCCTGGGTGAAGTGGATGTGCCTGTGCTCAAAGGCATTGACCTAACGATAGAAGAAGGTGACTATGTCTCGATTATGGGGGCTTCTGGCTCGGGCAAATCAACGCTGATGAACATTATAGGTTGCTTGGATCGCCCGTCCGTGGGGCATTACGTGCTGGAAGGGCAGAATCTGACTCAGCTGAGTAACGAAGGACTCGCCTATATTCGGAATCAGCGCATTGGCTTTGTATTTCAACAGTTTAATCTGTTGTCTCGTTCTACAGCGTTAGAGAATGTCATGCTGCCGATGGTGTATGCGGGGGCGAGTCGTCGGCAAAGAGTAAAGCAGGCAGAGGCTGCTTTGGTGCGGGTAGGATTGGGCGATCGCATGGGAAATAGACCCAGTCAGCTCTCGGGCGGGCAGCAGCAGCGGGTGGCGATCGCCCGGGCACTGGTCAACCGACCTGCCCTAGTACTTGCCGATGAACCAACCGGCGCACTCGATACACAGACCTCTAGCGAAGTAATGGCCCTACTAACAGAACTCAACGGTCAGGGCATCACGGTCGTTATTGTCACCCATGAGCCAGAGGTCGCCGCACAAACTCACCGAATTATTCACGTTCAAGATGGGTTGTTACAGAAAGAGGCCCTTCCTTCATCGTCAGTATTTGAAAATCGATAGGGTTACCGCTCTTGCTCAAGCTGTTTTCAGCAGTGCTTCAGCTACAGATTCGTCTGTGATCAATCCATTGATGAGGCTGCCCTGCAAAGCTGCAGATATGGCCTTTGTTTTGGGTAGCCCACCGGCAATGCCTATGGTGAGTCCTTTGACCGGGCATTCGAGAGGGACGCCCGCAATTCGTGTATTTGTTCCTTTTTTTAGCAAGGCACCCTGCTGATCGTAGGCCCAGCCCGCAATTTCTCCGACCGCGCCCAGTGACATGAGTTCTTTGATTTCACTATCATTAATAAAGCCACCTTCGTGAAGCGGTGCCCCCCAGCCTATATCCCCAATGCCAACAAAAGTGACCTTCGCCTCGGAGACTAGAGATCTGACAGCGATAAATGATTTTTGAGTTTGTAGTAGCTTGCGTTCTTTAATGCTAGTGGCAACGACTGGAGTAGGCATTGGATAGGCGGCAGCATTCACGCGATCGCACAGACGCATTACCACTTCGTGCCAGCCCGCTCGCCCGTAGTGAGATAGATTTCCGACGATAGACACTAGCTTATGCTGAGGTGCATCCATAGACGGAATTTGCTCAACCATTGCTCGCAGGGTACGTCCCGACGAGAATGCAATCACTGCTGGGGTCTTGTCGAGTAGGTAAGTTTCTAGGTAGGTTGCGCTGCAAATACCCAGGCCAGCAAGCAAGTTGTCTGCGCTGCCAGGGACCACTTCGCAGGTAGACAACGAGAACTTATCGCGTAGGGCCTCGGCCAACTCAATGCAGCGGCTGAGCGGATGGTTCAAGCGAAATTTTATCAGCCTTTCACTGACAGCTAGAGCAACTAATCGCTGAGCAGCCTGGCGCGATACGTCTAGTTTTGTCGCAATTTCTTCCTGGTTGTTGCCAGCAATGTAATAGAGCCACGCGGCCCGAGCGGCCAAATCAAGTTTGCGTTTTCGGCGGTTTGAAACAGGATCTGCCATTCGCACGGCTATCGAGACTAACGTGCCGTCATCATAATCGATTTTGAACTAATCATGTGCTGATAGAGTCCGTTCTGCTAGCGCAAAAGCGCCCAAAATACCCGCTTTGCTCTCCAACTTGGGGGAAGTAATATAGGTTTCAATGTTGTTCGTGATTTGTGGAACGCTCAGGTAAGCGTTGAGTTTTTCTTGAACCTGCTGACGAATCATCGGGAACAGCTGCTTTTGTTCCATGACGCCACCGCCAATGATGATCCGCTCAGGCGAAAGGACCAAAATAAAGGTCATGAGCGCGGTTGCTAGATAGCTAGCCTCTAGGGCCCAAGCCGGATGGTCTGCGGGGAGCGTACTTCCTTTTTGCTGCCATCTTTTTTCCATTGCAAAGCCAGAGGCGAGGCCTTCTAGGCAGTCTTTGTGAAAGGGACAGCTGCCTGGGAATGGATCGATTGATAAATCGTGAGGCACTAAAATATGTCCCATTTCAGGGTGAAGCAGCCCGTGAATGGGTTGACCGCCGACTAACCCGCCGCCGCCAATGCCAGTGCCCACGGTTAAATAAATAAAAGTCTCTAAGCCCTGCGCGTTGCCCCATTGATGTTCCCCAAGGGCAGCAACGTTTACATCGGTATCAAAGCCGACGGGGATATTGAATTCGCGGTTGATGACACCGACAAAATCAACCTGTTGCCAACCCGGTTTTGGCGTGTCTAGGAACCAGCCAAACGTGGGAGAGTTTTCTCGGAGATCAACTGGGCCAAATGCGCCAATGCCAATAGCATCTAGGTCACCTTCTGTTGTTATCTGCTGCTGAAAAAAATCCACGACCTGAGTCAGCGTTTCCTTGGGGGTCGTAGTGGGAATGCGTGCGATCGCCCGAATATCGTCTGGGCCTGTACCGACTGCGCAGACAAACTTGGTCCCGCCTGCTTCTATGCCGCCTAAAAGTGCCATGTTGTTTTTCCTGATTGATTGACTGGGCTACCGAGAGTATTTCTATTACTTCCGGCGCATACGCTTCTTCAATATTTCTCCTACATTTACGAGCAGAGTGTGACATGCCGCTAGCACACCCTATTCTGCCGTCAAAAAATGTTGCAAAAGTTACCGTTACTCTCATAATCGTCGCAAAGGCCTATATCATTTCAACCATAGAGCTTATAACCAACAAATGAGCAAAAGCTCAGAATGAACGCGCAAAGGAAGTGGGCCGGGTGCTTCAGCTAGAGCCTCTGATGAACCGCAAGCCGGGCACGCTCTCTGGGGGACAGCGACAGCGGGTTGCCATTGGCCGGGCGCTGGTGCGAAATCAATCCGAAGGTGTTTTTGTTTGATGAGCCGCTGTCGAACCTAGATGCGGCGCTGAGAGGTCAGATGCGGCTAGAGCTAGCAAGCCTACACAACAGTTTGCAGGCGACGATGATTTACGTGACGCACGATCAAACAGAAGCGATGACCCTAGCAACTAAGATCGTTGTTTTACAGGGCGGCGTCGTGGAGCAAATCGGGGCGCCGATGGAGCTATACCATCATCCTTGTAACAAGTTTGTGGCTGGGTTTATCGGTTCACCTAAGATGAACTTTTTGCCGGTGACGACAAGTAGTGTTCAAGCCTCTGGCATAACGCTGAAGCTGCCAGGTGGGGCGGAGGTAAAGGTGCCTGTGCAGCCGGGTGCTTTGAGAATGGGCGATCGCACAACGCTGGGAATTCGCCCAGAGCACATGCGTATTGACAGCAGCCATCCCGTACTGGTGAGTGAAGTGCTAGTAGTTGAGCGACTGGGTGATGTGACGTCGGGGAATGAGTTTGACTCGCAGCATCCTAATATTCAGCGCGATCTGCAGCACCCCAATGAGCCGACGAGCGTGTACGGCTTTCTGGCGGCTGCGCTAAGGAGACGGCGCCTAGAGGGGATACCGCCTTTTACCGTGCTCTCTTGCGATAACGTTCAGGGGAACGGTAACCTTTGATGGATGAAGTCACGCCAACGCTGCCGCCTTTACCAGATGTTGATGTTAATGGCTATAAGCGGACTTTGATTGAGAGATTTTCAAATCCCAAGGTGCGCGATTAGCTCTCTCGGCTCTGTCTGAACAGTTCGGACAAGCTGCCCAAATTTTTGCTGGGTAGCTTAAGAGATAAGCTATCGCAGAACGGAGAGATTGACTCTCTAAGTTTTACGATTGCGGCCTGGTTTCGATATCTTAATGGCCTAGATGAGCAGGGAAGGGCTTTACCAATTGACGATCCGATGGCAGAGACGCTGATGGAGAAGGCCCAGTCTAGCAAAGATGATCCGACAAAACTGCTGGAGGTAAAGGCACTGTTTGGAGATTTGTCTGGGTCTGATCGGTTTACGGCGGCTGTAGCTCAGCACTTACGGCGGCTCTATACTTTAGGAACTCGGGAATCTTTAGAAAATTAGAAAGTCAGCAGTGGCATGATACTGATAGCCCTGTTCGCCGCTTTCTCCCATTGGAGCTACGTGCCCATGGCAGGCATCCAGGTTTCGGGCTGTGAGCCGTCTGGTTCTGTACTGCCGTAGATAGGAAAGCCATCAAAGGCATAGCCAAACGAACCCGCATCGCTTTGCGGCGCTAGGAAACGCGCGCCAACCCCGCCCACTCCTACGACTGGGCACCCTTCATCCTTATCGGCCATAGCCTGTAGAGCTCAGCTGCAAGCGCAAAAATAAGTACGGATAGTTTTCTGTTTTCATTGATTTTCTTTGAAATAGAGTGGAATGTGGACAGATATCGGTGTATGTCTGTTTGTAAGGAAAGGCATGCCGTCAGCAAAGACGGGCAAGTGGGGATGGGTGGAATGTTGCTGAAGCTACCGTTACTGAAGAAGGTGTTACCACTGGTGGTTTTGCTGGGGGGATTGAGTGAGGCGGCGATCTCAAAATCTTTCTATCCACCAGAGCATGGCAGAGCATCTTTTCAGAACAACAGGCCCAAGGAAATCGCAACCATCAATATTTCCCTCCGGACAATTTCTTTTGGGCAAGAGCTACACAGAGAAAGTGTAGCTAGTAAACAAACAGAATCAGACGACTACACCCTGCATCAGAGAGAACTGAAAACAGAAGCAGATTGGCTGCTACAGCAAGGCATAGATGCATTTCGAATTAGTCAATATCAAGCAGCTTTCGAAGCATGGCAGTCAGCGCTAGAACTATACAGAGGACTCGGTAACCGTAAAGGTGAAGGAAACGCCCTTGGCAATTTAGGTGCTGCTTATCATAGCTTAGACGATTACCAGAGAGCAATTGACTTTTATCAACAGCACTTAACTATCGCGCGAGAAATCGGTGACCGACAGGGTGAAGCGAACTCCCTTGGCAATTTAGGCGCTGCTTATCATAGCTTAGACGATTACCAGAGAGCAATTGACTTTTATCAACAGTACTTAACCATCGCACAAGAAATCGGTGACCGACAGGGTGAAGCGAACTCCCTTGGCAATTTAGGTGCTGCTTATCATAGCTTAGACGATTACCAGAGAGCAATTGATTTCCATCAGCAGTCTTTAGCTATCGATAGAGAAATCGGAGATCGACAGGGCGAAGCAATTTCTCTGGGGAACTTGGGTCTCGTTCATTTCAGTTTAGGAGATTACCAGAGAGCAATTGACTTTCATCAACAGCACTTAACCATCGCGCGAGAAATCAGCAATCGTCAAGGCGAAGCGAGCGCTCTTAGTAACTTAGGTCATGTCTATATCGGTTTAGGGGATTATCAGAGAGCAATTGACTTCCATCAACGGTCCTTAAATATTGTGCGTGAAATCGGAGATCGACAGGGTGAAGCAACATCTCTGAGTGGCTTGGGTACTGCCTATCGCAGTTTAGGGGATTATCAGAGAGCAATTGATTTCCATCAACGGTCCTTAAATATTGTGCGTGAAATCGGAGATCGACAGGGTGAAGCAACATCTCTGAGTGGCTTGGG
>JBCBJS010000087.1:0-13129 GCA_038523095.1 Cyanobacteria bacterium J06626_6 | reverse complement strand
ACGCAGGCGAAACCAACCCAGAAATTACCATTGCCATCGATAAGGATGCCAATGGTAATTTCTGGGTTGGTTTCGCCTGCGTACTCACCGGAGCGGGAAAGCATGCTGAGCTTACTGATGGCATCAACGCCATTTGAAATCAGCTCACGAATAAAAATTTCATGGTCGGAATACAACCATTTTTTGATAATGGGAAAAATATTTTCGGTATGGATACTAATGTTTCCTTGTTCCAAAACCGTCGCTGTCATAATAATCCCTGCCTTTGAGTGGGTGCGATAAACTGCTATTTCCTAATTTTGCGGACTTTAGCGAGTGTGACAAGGGCGGTGGCTGTGACAGGAGAGTGCGGGTTTCCCTACCTAATGAAGTTCTTAAGGTTTACAGGCAAGAGGTGAGTCATGGCGCAGACAATGCCGGATTTTTTGATCATTGGTGCGCCAAAGTCAGGAACGACCTCGCTGTATCACTACCTGGCTCAGCATCCGCAGATTTTTATGAGCCCAAACAAGGAGCCCCACTTTTTTGCATTTGAAGGTGAGCAGCCAAATTTTTGCGGTTCGGGTGATGACAAAGCCTGGATAAATACGCGCTCTGTAGTCACACCTGCAGAATATCAGCAGCTATTTTCAGCTGCAGAGCCAGGGCAAAAGTGCGGAGAGGCTTCAACGATGTATTTGTATTTGGAGAAGAGCTGCGATCGCATCTTTCACCACATTCCAAACGTTAAGCTAATTGCCTTCCTTAGACATCCGGTAGATCGCGCCTACTCGCACTACAAGCATCTACGCCGGGACGGCCGCGAATGGGAAAGTGACTTTGGCCGCGCCATGCAAGAGGAAGCTGAACGCATTCAACAAAACTGGTCGCCCGCGTGGCACTACCAGCAAATTGGATTGTATTCCGAGCAAATCAAACGATATCAGCGCAGGTTTAACCCTGAGCAACTCCAAATTTATCTATACGACGACCTGCTAAAAAATCCTCAGGCCGTCTATCGCAGTATCTTCGAATTTATCGGCGTAGATGCCGCAATAGATATAGATGTGTCGAAGCGGCATAATACAACGACAGCCGTACGCAAGCATAAGCTACTCCATGACTTTTTAGTGAAACCCAACGGATTGAAAAACATTCTCCGTCAGGTCATTCCAGCCCAGATTCGTCAGCCGCTATCAGCGAAAGTCTACCGAAAAAATGCAACCGCCATTCCAGCGCTATCAACCTCGCAGCGAGCTGAGCTAACTAGCTTATTTGAGTCTGACATTCTACAGCTGCAAGATTTAATTGATCGCGATTTGTCCTGTTGGCTGTCGCCTCTATCTAGGCAGGGAGATGGATCTAATCAGGCAGATAGCTCTAACCAGGGAGATGGAACTAATCAGGTAGATAGATCCGAGGGATGGGCAGCTTAGGGGGTGATGCTCCTATCAAAACTGCCCGATATGAAGGTGATTGCCTGGCCGGCCTTTAAGACCCGATATGCCAACCCCTACACCTGGCTGCTGTATTCGCATATGCCAGAAGGCGTTTCGGTTGTTGAATTTTCATCGAAGCGGTTGCTGCTGGGGCGGTTTGATATCTTTCATCTGCACTGGCCTGTGGAGACGCTGGTGCGCCATCCAAATCTTTGGGTTGCTCGCTTGCGGGTGCTGATTTTTTGGCTGTTGCTAAAGATTAGCCGATGGCGAGGGACCAAAGTGATATGGACCATTCACGATGAAAAACCCCATGTGGTGCTGCATCAGCGTCTGGCTGACTGGTTTACTCAGGAACTGATAGCCAACACCGATGGCTGCATTCACCTGTGCGGGGCAGGGCGAAAAGCAGTCAATCAGTCGATGCCAGGCCTTGCAAAAATGCCCAGCTTTGTAGTGCCGCATGGGCATTATCGCGGCTGCTACCCGGACACACTGAACCGAGAAGACGCGCGATCGCAGTTAGCCCTCTCGCCCGATGCAACCGTCCTGCTCTACCTCGGCTACATCAGCCCCTACAAAAACGTCCCTCACCTTATCAATACTTTTCAGGCACTGCCACCCTCAGATCAGCCAGTCACATTACTCATCGCTGGCAAAGCCGACAGCGATGAAATGAAGCAGGCCGTTCTTGCGGCAGCTGAAGATGCAGATGGGATTCAGCTGCATCTTCGGTTCATTCGCGACGATGAGCTGCAGATCTTTTTTAAGGCGGCAGACTTAGTGGTACTGCCTTTCGAAGAAATTCTCAATTCCGGCAGTCTGCTGTTGGCGCTGTCTTTTGACCGGCCCGTGCTCGCCTCACACCTGGGCGCAGTTGCTGATTGGCAAGCTCAGATTGGTGCTAACTGGGTGAATACCTACAGCGGCAAGCTGACGCCAGAAGTACTAGCAGCAGCAGTTCAAGATAGGCGATCGCACGCTGAAAAGAACCGCAAAAAAGCCTGCCAAAAAGCCGACGAAAAAGCCCCTTTAGATTCACTGGAATGGAATGCGATCGCCCAGCAAACCCTCGGTGCCTACCAATCCACCCGAAAACAACCGCTCAATGCGCCTAACACCGCGCAAGCCCGCCCATGAAGATTGCCTACACAACTACGTTTGACCTACAAAATCCTGAAAGCTGGCCCAGACGGCACTTGGGACTATACGGCGCAGGCGCAAAAATTATCCAGACCCTCAAAACAGACAGCACAGAAGTCTTCTCACTTGGCAAACTAAACAGAAAGCGCAGTCCCATTACCCGCCTCAAGTGGCAGTTCTACCGAAACTTTCGCCAAAAAGACTTTTACAGCTGGGCGGACCCCATCGTCTCGCGCCACTACGCCCACCAAATCTCGCAGCAGCTTGCTAACTCAGATGCGGACATTTTGCTCTGCCCAGAAAACGCCATTCCCATCGCCAACGTCAAACCCGACCGACCGATGGTGCTATGGACCGATACAACCCTGGGTAGCCTGGTCAACTTTTATCCCTATCTCAGCAATCTCTGCGAAGAAACGCGGCGCAATCTGCTGAGCATAGAGCACAAAGTCCTAGAAAGGAGCAGCCTGATCATTGTGAATTCGCAGTGGGCAGCAGACCAAGCACAGAAGCTCTACGGCATCTCTCAAGACAAAATCAAGGTGATTCCAAGAGGATCTAGCCAAACCAAGAGCCTCTTGAAAGAAGACTTTGAAGCAGCATTGACGCAACGGCAGGCACAAGCCTGCCAGCTACTATTTGTGGGAGTAGATTGGCAGCGTAAAGGGGGAAGGACAGCCTTTGAGATTGCCAAAACGCTCAATGAACAAGGAATAGCCACTGACTTGCATATCGTTGGCTGCATGCCACCCTTCAAAACTCCGAGCTTTGTGAAAGCGCATGGATTTTTAGACCGTACGACAGAAGAAGGACAGTCGAAAATGGCGGCATTGTTCCGCTCTGCGCACTTTTTGCTGTACCCCACACGGGCGGATGCAATGGGCGTTGTACTGAGTGAGGCAGCTTCCTTCGGGGTGCCTTCTTTGGCCAACGATGTGGGGGGTGTGGGCAGTGTAGTGAAAGCAAACGTCACAGGGAAGACGTTTCCACCCGATAGCGGGGCAGAGGCTTACTGCCAATTTATTGCTGAGAAGATGGCAGCGCCTGAGCGCTATGAGGCTTTGGCCAGAAGCACCCACGAACACTACAAGAGCTGTGTTAGCTGGCCTGCGGTGGGAGAGCAGGCACGAGCAGCGCTTGAAGATTTGCTGAAGTAGGAAAGAGCAAGAGCAGAATACCTAAGAAATACGACCAGAAAAGTTCAGCACTGCGACATCTACTGCGCCACCGCCTTCCCAAACCAACTGCCCTTGCCTTTCTGCCGCTGCGCCTTTGACCTGCTCTGCGCCTGCGCCGCCCGCTGTCTACGCTGAGCAATCTGCGCCATAAAAAATTCTTCCAGCGTCGGCCGCGCCACTTCTAACTTGGCAATCTGCGCATTCATTAGCCGCGCGGTCGCCATAAATTCAAACGGACTTTCGTACAGGGTGCCGTACCAGTAGCCATCGCCAAAAGAAATGTCCCGCAGCCACTGATCCAAAATGTCTAGACTGCCGCCCCGACCCTTTACCTTGTAGTAGTCTGGGTTGCCTAGCAGCTGCTTGATATCGCCCACGCACACCAGTTCACCCTGATCGAGAATGGCAATGCGATCGCAAATCTGCTCCACATCCGACAGCACGTGACTGTTAAAAAAGATCGTCTTGCCTTTCTTCTTTAAAGACAAAATGATCTCCCGCACCTGATAGCGCCCCGTTGGGTCTAGGCCCGACATCGGCTCATCAAAAAACACAATCTCCGGATCGTTCATCAGCGCCTGGGCCATGCCCACCCGCTGCAGCATCCCCTTCGAATAGCGGCGCATTTGCTTCTTGGTTGCCGACCGCCGATCTAGCTGCACGAGGTCTAGCAGCGACTCAATTCGCCGCTTCTGCGCCTTCCCCCGAATGCCAAAGAGCCCAGCGGTATAGCTCAAAAATTCCCAGCCCGTCAGATAGTCATAGAAGTAAGGATTCTCTGGTAGGTAGCCAATTCGGGCCTTCACGTCACCATCTCCGGCAGGCCGTCCCATCAGCGTTGCGCCCCCGGCCGTCGGTCGTACAATTCCTAGCAACAGCTTCAGCAGCGTCGTCTTCCCGGCGCCGTTCGGCCCCAGTAGCCCAAAGGTTTCACCTTTGTATATCTCTAGCGAGCACTGCTTCAGCGAAGGGGGCGCGGCCTTTAGCCAAAAACCCGTGCGATACACCTTCCTCAGGTTGTGGGTTTCTACAATAATGGGCTGATGCACTAGCGCCGAAGACGATGCCGAAGAAGACACCACAGCACCGCCAGCTGGGCCATGGGAAGAAACCGCATTCATAGGACAATTCTCTCTACCGCAAACGTACCAAGGAGCAAGCTCTAGTAAGCTAGATAGATACTAGATCACCGATTGGGAAAAGGCTATGGACCGCTCAAAAATTGTGGCAGTTATCACCGGGGTGATCTCTCTGCTGTTGGCGATCGCCTACTTGCTGCTTGTGCAAGTGCTTGATTTTCGCGGTGAAATGCTCCCTGCACCAGTGAGTTTTCTGGGATTTTATATGTAGCAAAAGGCACCGAGCGAAAAGGCTACAGCCAAGCCGACAAATCTCGGCCCAGCAAGTCCTGAAGCTGCAGCACATCTTCTCGGTAGTAGTCCTTTAGCAGCGCGCGGTCTGCCGGGCTTAGCGGCAAACCTTCTTTACCCTGAGAATTGGCTGCAATCAGGCGCGATCGCAGCTGTTGCCGTTTCTTTTCGGGTAGCGCTAGCCGCATCACAGAGCCCACCGCCGAGCGCAGGGGATTCTTCGTCCTCAGCAGCTTGTTAATCGATTGATTCTTTGGCACCGCCGCCGTCTGCTGTCGCTTGCCCGTATCTACCGCGAAGCCGCTATCTACCCCAATGAATTCAAACATTTGCCGCATCAGCGCCGCCGAATCCTGCCGCAGCTCTTCGTAGAGAAATACCTTCACCTGCTGCGGGCCAAAGGCCTCTAAGAAGTGCTTCATGCCCTCGTAATACTTTCCCTTTAGCAGCGTGTGAGAGGTCTGGGCGCTGCCTTGGATTTGCTCAGCCAGCGGTCGTTGATTGCCCACCACCTGCCGTACGTGCATCAGGTAGTCCGAATAGGCCCGGTCTACCGGATCGCGCAAAATTGCAATCAGCCTGGCATCCGGAGTGTAGGTCTTAATTGCTGGCACTGCGTACTCATGGCGAAAGAGGTAGTTTGGCGACGCCTCCCCAATCGCAATCTCATCGGTGACCAGATCAAAGAGCGCCTCGTAATCTGCAATCGTCAAAATCTTCTGACGACCGCCCGGCGTCTTGAGGTCGATGCCTTCTCCCCTGAGTTCTTCAGGCGATCGCCCCATAAATTGAGTCTCTTTGCGGGGGCTCACATATACCTGGGGGTGCTGCTTCAAATAGCTATAGACCGAAGTAGTACCTGCCTTTTGAACACCAAAGATCAGAAAATTGGGACGCGTCATACCGTAAACAGACCCTAAAAGAAGAAAGAAGAACACACCTTCACAGCAAACAATATGCCCAGACCCGTTTCAGAGAATGGTCTAAACAGAAGATATTTCCTTTATATCTGCTTCACGGCAGCTTGATGCGATCGCACCCGTCGCCTAGTCGCCTACAGCCCCGCCTCTTCAGACGGCTCATTAGTTGGCCCATTAGTAGGTTCATCGTCAAACAGCCCCAGCAAGTAGCCTAGCACCGCCCCAAAGACAAAGCCCCCAGCATGCGCCCAGTAGGCCACCCCGCCATTCATGCCCACATCTGCAGCCGCTCCCAGGCTCAGCGCCCCGTAAAACGCCTGCTCAACAAACCAAAACCCCAAAAACAGCAGCGCTGGAATCCGAAACGCTGTAAAGAAGATCGGCACGAAGGTCAGCACCCGCACCTGCGGAAAGCGAAAGATATAGGCGCCCATCACCCCTGCGATCGCCCCGCTCGCCCCCAAAGAAGGAATGGTCGAGGCCGGTGCCACATACCACTGACACAGCGACGCCAGCACCCCGCACATCAAGTAAAAGACAAAAAACTTCAGATGCCCCAGCTGATCCTCCACATTGTTACCAAAGATCCACAGGTAGAGCATATTCCCCGCCACGTGGAAAAACCCCGCATGCAAGAATTCAGCGCTTAGCAGCGTCCCCCACTCCGACACATGGGGCACCCCGAACCCTGTACTGAAGCTGGCACTCAGCTCCTTCGGCACCACCGCAAAGGTATTGAACAAAGCCTCCAACCCAGGCCCACTCAGGGTCATCTCATACAAAAACACCAGCACGTTTAACGCAATCAAGCCGTAGGTGACATAAGGCGTGATCGTGATCGGGTTGTCGTCGCGAATGGGAACCACAGTAGCTATCTCTCTCGGTAGTTGGGGCTAGCAGATACAGAATCTCTACGCCTATAAATTTACGGTATCTACCGCCATCAACTGTCTCTCTTCCGATAGGCATAAACCCTGAACAACGCGTTACAAAAGCTTGAAGGCCCCCTTCAAGCAGTAAAATTTCACCGGTGGTCAAGGAAAGATCTCGCCGCTTGAGCCTGCACCGCCTATCGATCTAGCAACGGAACCTATCTCCATGGCAAAACGCAAACGCGACGCCAAGTCCAAAGGTCAAAATCCAGCCACTGACCGAGTGGTCTATTCGGACTTTGGCACCCCCGAGGCGACTGCCCGACCCATTCCCGATTTGCCCCCGGCCCAGCAAGACCTGCGCGTACAGGTCTCCCGCAAGGGCCGCAAGGGGAAATCCGTCACTATCATCAGCGGCTTCACCCACAACCCGCAGACACTTGCCGCACTGGCCAAAAAACTCAAAGCCAGCTGTGGCTCAGGTGGTACCGTATCAGGCAGCACGATTGAAATTCAGGGAGAGCATGCCCCTAAGCTCGTCACCCTACTCACCCAAAAAGGCTATAAAGCAAAAATTAGCGGAGGTTAAGCGACCCTATGCCGGAAAATCGTCGTCACAGCGCTCATCCATTCATCCCCTTCTCTAGACAAATCACCTCTTTCTCCAGGCAAAAGCGGCTCGGCATTGCCTTCGTCCTTGGCCTCTTTTGCTCAGCTTTGTTGAGCAACCTGACCCTGCTCGGTTTCAACCAGGCTAAAGCGCTCACCCCAGGCTTCTCCGGCCACCCCACCGAGCCCTGCGTCCAGGCCCTGGTCTCCCAAAACGTGTTCGAGCAGCGCACCGTCAATAGCCGCTACCCCAGCAGTGCCCTCACCCAAATCGAATTCGCCGACGCTGTCCTCAAGGCCTTTCCCGGTGCCTTCGCCGCTAACAACGAATACCTTGGCCTCACCTTCGAAGAAGCCGAGAGCGAAGGCGAAGCGCTGCTGATTTCCGCGCTGGGAAGCGATGCCAGAAAAGAACAGTATGTAGACCGCGCTAAGGCCCTAGCCATCCTCACCTCGGGCTCGGCCACAGCCTACCAGGCCGATGCCACCCGCGCCCTCTATTCCACCTTTCGTGACGCCTTGCTGATCCCACGTAGCGCCCGTGAAGGCGTCGCCGCCGCCCTGGCAGCGGGCTACATCGTCGATACAGAAGGCGCCACCGAAAACCAGCGCCACCAGCTCAGACCCCGCCGCAACACTACGATGGCCGATGGCGCCGCCTTCCTCTGCCGGGCCAGCCTAGATAGCAATACCGTCGCCACAATTTCAGATGAATTTGTAGTTCCGTTTAACCCGCCTGAAATTGCGATCGCGCCCACTACCGAGCTGCGCGGCGTCTGGATGACCAACATCGACAGTGATGTGCTCTTCTCTCGCGATGCCCTAGAGCCCGCACTTGACCGCCTCGCCCAGCTAAATTTCAACACGGTGTATCCCACCGTTTGGAACTGGGGCTACACGCTGTTTCCCAGTGCGGTTGCCGAGCGCGTCACCGGCTACAAGCAAGGGCTGTATCCCGATTTGGCCCAGGTGGGCAGACAGGAAGCGATTGAGAAGGCGCAGGGCGATCGCGACATGCTCAAAGAAATCATCGAACTCGGCCAAGCCAGAAATCTCAGAGTCATTCCCTGGTTTGAATTTGGCTTCATGGCCCCCGCCGACTCCGCCCTCGCCGCCCGCCACCCCGACTGGCTCACCCAAAAAGTAGACGGCACCCTTACCACCCCAGAAGGCGATCACGACCGCGTCTGGCTCAACCCCTTCCACCCGGAAGTCCAATCTTTCATCCTTGCCCTCGTCGACGAAATCTCCGCCAACTACGATATCGACGGCTTTCAGGTAGACGACCACATGGGCCTGCCTTTTGCCTATGGCTACGATCCCTACACGGTGAACCTCTACCAGCAGGAACACGACGGACAGTCTCCACCTCTAGATGCAAAAGATCCTGAATGGACCCGCTGGCGCGCCGACAAAATCACCGACTTCATGGGCGATGTATTTGCCACCCTCAAGGCCAATCGCGCTCGGGCGGTAATGTCTGTCTCACCCAATCCCCACGAATTTGCCTACGAATATTACCTCCAAGACTGGGATACCTGGCTCAAGCGAGGCTATGTCGAAGAACTGATTATTCAGCTCTATCGCACTGACCTAGGCCGGTTTGTATGGGAAATGGGCCAAGATGCTGCCGAATTTGCCCGGACGCATATTCCAACCAGCGTGGGCATTCTCAGCGGTCTCAAGGGGCGTTCTGTACCGATGGAGACCATTTTGGAACAGATTGAAGCAGTGCGCGATCGCAACTTCTCTGGTGTCAGCTTCTTCTTTTATGAAACCCTGTGGAACCTGAGCTCAGAAGGCACCGTTGCCGAGCGCCAAGCCGCCCTCAGCGAAATCTTTCCAAACCAGGCAATCTCTCCACGAGCTAGACCGGTACCTTAGGCCTTCTAGATCTTTTGGCCTTTCTAAGTCTCCAGAAACGGTACTGAGCAGATGCGCCTTCACTATTTGTTGCGTGTCTGCTTAGTATCGATAATCACCAAAGCAGTCCTTTTTCATAAAAATTTTCTCTCTCCTTAATGGAAAAATCTGACAGCTTTGTTTAAAGTCTTAATGCTGTTCGCGTGGCCTTGTCGTTTAAAGCCAGCCAGCAACGTAGCCAACGCTATCGACCGCGACGGAAATAAATACAGAGAACAGATTAAATTAGGGAAAGTTTATGGCACAGAGTTTTGGTGTAATTGGCCTAGCGGTCATGGGCGAAAACATTGCATTGAACATTGAGCGCAACGGTTTTCCCATTGCGGTGTACAACCGCTCTCGGGAAAAAACTGACGCCTTTATGAAAAACCGCGCCCAGGGCAAAAATGCAGTCGCCGCCTACTCCTTAGAAGAGTTCGTTGCCGCACTAGAGCGACCCAGACGCATTTTGGTCATGGTGAAAGCGGGCAAACCTGTAGACATGGTGATCGACAGCCTCAAGCCACTGCTCGACCCAGACGACATGATCATCGACGGCGGCAACTCCCTTTACGAAGACACCGAGCGTCGCGTCAAAGATCTTGAATCTGCCGGATTCAACTTTATCGGGATGGGTGTCAGCGGCGGCGAAGAAGGCGCCCTCAATGGCCCCAGCCTCATGCCCGGCGGCAGTAAAGCGGCCTACGATGCCATTGAGCCCATCGTCACCAAAATTGCTGCTCAGGTAGATGACGGCCCCTGCGTGACCTACATTGGCAAAGGTGGCTCCGGCCATTTCGTCAAAATGGTGCACAACGGCATTGAATATGGCGATATGCAGCTGATTGCAGAAGCCTACGACCTGCTAAAAAATACCCTCGGACTCACCCAGCCAGAGCTTCACGAGATTTTTGCCGAGTGGAATAAAACCGATGAGCTCGACTCTTTCCTCATCGAAATTACCGCTGACATCTTCACCAAAACCGATGAGGAAACCGGTAAGCCCCTCGTCGAGCTGATTATGGACAAAGCGGGCCAAAAAGGGACCGGACGATGGACCGTCATTAGCGCCCTAGAGCTCGGCGTATCCATCCCCACTATTACCGCCGCCGTCAATGCCCGGATCATGTCCGGATCCAAAGAAGAGCGCGTCCTCGCAGAGAAGCAGATTACCGGCCCCACCGCCCGCTTCGACGGCGACAAAAAAGCATTCATAAACAAGATTAGAGACGCACTCTACTGCTCCAAAATCTGCTCCTATGCCCAGGGAATGGACCTACTCAGCAAGGCCTCAGCCCTAAACGGCTATCAGCTCAACCTGGGTGAAACGGCCCGCATTTGGAAAGGCGGCTGCATCATCCGCGCCGCCTTCCTCAACAAAATCAAGGCGGCCTACGACGAGAATGCGAATCTCGCCAATCTACTGCTGGCACCCGAATTTAAACAAACCATCCTTGACCGGCAAAGTGCATGGCGCGAAGTCATTGCCACTGCCGCCAATATTGGCATTCCCGTGCCCGCCTTTAGCGCCTCGCTTGACTACTTCGATAGCTACCGCCGCGCCCGCCTGCCTCAAAACCTCACTCAGGCCCAGCGTGACTACTTTGGCGCCCACACCTATGAGCGCATAGACAAAGAGGGGACTTTCCACACCGAGTGGTTCTAGGTTCACAGCGCGATCGCTTGTTGAACATCTTGCTGAACAGGTAGATATCGCTCGCCAAAGAACCCGTAGCGTTTGTACAACGTTACGGGTTCTTTTTTCTTCTGCAGACAGAACCGCGCCGAACGCGATTCGACAGATTCAATAGATAGACGCTTCAGAGACTACTGGGAGAGCGCTTCAGCCGTCTCGCTATCAGTCACCTCTTTGTTAGAGGTCAGCGTAGCATCCTGATTTTCAGTCTCAGCAGAGACCTGAGCACCAGTCAAATCAACCAGTCCGAGGTAGACACCCCCTACAAGCAAGCAGCTACATCCAAGTGTGAACCAGGCCCATTTAAGCTTGGATTTACGGCCAGACGAAGACAGTTCTAAGTCAGTCATAGGAAAGTATAAAAAGCAACATCTTTGGACTCAGTCTAACCGCCGATATTTGCTTTCTCCATCCGTACACCACACATCAAGAATGCTGACGTCTCAATGCAGACAAAGAGTCAGAAACTTCAATCTTCCATGGGTCTATCTTCTAGGTGCTTGAGGGCGATGCTGGCAGCTTCTGAGACTTGTGGATGATCGTCCTTGGCAAGGTAGCGTAGCGCTGAGAGACTTTTTTTCGTGGGCAGGTTGCCTAGGGCCTCTGCTAGGCGCTGACGAACCAGCCAATCTTCAGACTGCGCAAAGTTCAAAATGTTGTCGACTGCATTGATATCTTGGATTTCGCCTAGGGCAGCGATCGCAGCCTGCTGAATCACCACTTCTGGACTATCTAGCGCCGCAATCAGGACGTCGTGGGCTTTGGGATTCTTAAGGTTGCCCAGAGAAACCGCCGCGCTAAAGCGCACCAGCCAGTCCACATCTTCATAAAATGCTCGAACCAGGGGATCAAATGCCCGGGGATCCTCTAGATATCCTAGTGCGCCCGCAGCATCTGCGCGAATACCGTAGTCGGGATCGCTCTCCATAATATCGAGCAGTAAATCGTAGCACTCTGCAGTTGGCTTCAGCCCCAGCGCAAAGATAGCCATGGAGCGGACTTGCCCGTTTTCGTCGTTGAGGACTTTCTTGATGAGAGGGACAGCCTGCTCTGCCGGTACATCGCGTAGCGCGGCCAAGGCGAGCTTCCGATCCTTGAGGTCGCCGGTTTCTAGCTGTCTTGAAAGAACGTCGAGATCGGGCTGCGCCATAGGTAAAAGCAATGGGAAATAGGGCTATGTCTTCATTATAGGTTCACACCTTAGGGTCTACGACAAGGCTTCACGGATACAGGGCGATATCGGCCGTATTCATAACAACGCACCTGCATAAAGAATGGGGTCAGTCCAAAAAAAATCTCAAAGATGTTCGCAACCTTCAGTTTTCAGGTTGAATAGAGACATGTGGCCTTGTGCGATTTAATACATTAGTAAAGCCCCCGACCTATGAGTCTTACTTACAACCGGCAAGAAGAACTCTACCAGGATGAGTCAGACCAGCTGATCCCCGGTAGCTCTGCAGATACCAAAGACAAGAAAGACATTGCCCAAACCCTTTCGAAACGTGCCAGAAGGCGTAACCGCAGAAGAGGGTTTAAGCCCAGGCGCCGGGGGCGTCCTAGCCATACTGTTTCAGGTGGTAGCCGTTAAAAGAGCTGCTGTAAACGACAAGAAACAAAGGTAATTATGTAAATTTCCTGATGCATTTGAGAAATATGCGGTTACGCTATCGCTAACTTATTGGGGTAAGCCGACCTTGCTGGCGTCGTTTGGCTAGCACTGTTTGTTTTGTGCGCTTGAGTACACACCCCGAGATCGCTGTTACCATCAGCCTTTCAGCCGTAACAACAAGCAACAAACAGCACTCAAAGAGCGCTCGTTAGATCGCTTTTCCCATCGGAAGCACCGTTACCAAAAGCGCTACTGTGAAGGGTTTGGGACCTGTTTTTCTTCTTCTCCTAGACGCTGTTACAGCTGCTTTCTCTCAATCTTCAACAATTCATGATGGCTTTGTTGCAACAATATAAAACAGCGTAAGGAATGCTGTCCTTGCCGTCAGGAGAGGAGGATTCTGCAATTAGCA
>JBCBJS010000086.1:0-13451 GCA_038523095.1 Cyanobacteria bacterium J06626_6 | reverse complement strand
AGCGAGCGTAAGCTATTAACCTACCTCACAGCTGTAGAAAGTGACACCTTTTATAAAGCGCTCAGTGAGCGACTGGTGAGAGAAAATCCCCACGCAATTTATCCAACCTCAAGCTACCGAGCAAGTAAGGGCTACACAGAGAGCACAGAGGACGACACCACCATCGAAGCGGTCATGCAAACGAGCACGTTCACCGCGATTAAGATAGTTGACCATGCGCTCAATGTTGATCAATCTGTTCTGCGAGATTTGTATCTCCCGCTGGGCCGATGTGTGTGCCTCATCGATCAGAACGTGGAGCGCTACTACGCAGAGCAGCTAGAGCACTACTTTGAATACCATGGCATTGCCCTAGAGAAGCGAGTGTACCGGGCAATGGAGGTTGATAAAGGGATTGCCACTGTAGAGAAAATGCTGGGAGATTTCAAGCAGTTGGGCGTCTCTCGTAATGAGCCTGTTTTGCTTGTGGGCGGTGGCGTCTTGTCAGATACGGGTGGTCTGGCCTGCGCGCTCTATCACCGAAACACGCCCTATGTGATGCTATCGACGTCTATTGTGGCAGGTATCGATGCGGGGCCTTCTCCTCGGACTTGCTGTGATGGCTTCGGCTACAAAAATCTCTTTGGGGCATATCACCCACCGGTGCTCTCGATTACCGATCGCTTTTTCTTCAAGACTCTGCACGAGGGCTGGCTGCGCCACGGCATTATTGAAATTGTGAAAATGGCTGTGGTGAAAGATGCTGAGCTATTTAAAAACTTGGAAAAGGCGCAAGCAGTAGACCCCATAAGATTAATTACTACGCGCTTTGGGACAACAAACTGCAATCGCGGAGACGAGATTGATCTGCTTTCACAGAAGATACTGGGCGGGGCGCTGCGGAGCTACGTCGCGGCTGAGTACGACAATCTGTACGAAACGCATCAGTGTCGTCCCCATGCCTATGGTCACACTTGGTCGCCTGGGTTTGAGATGGAGGCAGGGTTATTGCATGGTCACGCAGTTGCCATTGGAATGGGCTTTGGTGCCTATCTGAGCTACCGGATGGGTTGGTTGCCGGAAGGAGACTTTAGGCGAATTTTGAATTTGATTAGTGGCTTTGGCCTTAGCCTCTGGCACGACATTCTCAACAAGAAAGAAACGCTCTGGGCTTCGCAACAGAAGATATTTCAAAAGCGAGGCCAGAACTTAGTCGCGCCTTTGCCAAAAGGAGAAATTGGCCAGTGCGCCTATCTAAATTCACTTTCCCAGGCAGATCTCTATGCTGCCATTGATGAGTACAGGTTAATTTGCAACTCGTATCCTCGAAAGGGACTGGGCATTGATGCCCATTGTCACGACGTCGGGTTGGAAAATCCTGCGACGGTGGGGCTCAGTCTCAACGCCGCTCTAGAAGCGCGTCAGACGGCTGCTCACAAGTCTCCTGAGCTGGTTCATTAGGAGACAGATAGAGTCGGTCACACCTGTTATCCGCCCCACGATTGAAAATCGGGGCTAACTGATCGAAGTCCGCTTCTCGTTTGGGGGTGATTAAGGGCAGCCGCTCGTGGGTTGACCAAACCAAATGATAGTAGAGTTTTCAACGCGACATAGGATGGCATAAAACTCAGTAAGCTTTGCTTAGCATAGCCAAATCGAAGCGCTAACAAACGGTATTCTTAGCCCCTTGAGTGGGCTTGACCTCGATAGCCCCGATTTTCAATCGTGGGGTGATTCTCAAGCGTAGATAGCCTGAGTAGCTACAAGAAATCTTTGATCTCGGTAACTTCTTGGGCTTTGATGGTCAGCGCTCGGGCTTCCATAATGTCTAGAATTTCATTGCCAACTTTCTCGTAATCCTCCCAGCCCGCTTCTGCGCGAGGATCTCTGACCGAGTATACGGGAATGCCCTTTAGGGCTGCCTTTTGAAAGGCAGAAAATCTCCGGATACCATGGCTGAAGAGGGGTAAATTTGCCTCTTTCAACAAGTCTCTGACTTCTTGTCCAGCTTTACTGGGCTTGGGTGGGATGGCGGTGATGAGAATGCGATAGTGGGAGGTGCTGATGGCTTTGAGATATTCAACAGTTAGCACCAAGGCATCGAGCGCTAGCACATCTGGGGTGGTGGGCAGTACGAGCAAATCGCAGGTTTGCGCTAGGGCAGATAGGTCTTCTGGCGTGGGCCTAGCCTGAGTGTCAATTACCACGTTGCTGTTTGGCTTGACGCTCTGGTCGGCGTTCCATTCGTCCATCACCTGAAAGGGGAGATCGCCTCGGGTTGCCCAGCCTATGGCTGACCGGTTGGGGTCTGCGTCAATCAGGACCGTTTCGCCTTGCCCTTGTAAGAAGGCTGCAAGGTGAATGGCCGTCGTCGTCTTGCCGACGCCGCCTTTGAAGCTGGCAACGGTGATGATCATATGGGGGACTTATCTTGAGCTGTATAAAGTGTATAGCTTTTGTCGATTTGCCCGTGGTAGGTTTAAGCGTTGTCGCGTTTCAGCGGATGAATGCTGATTGACTTGCCAGCTATTGACTTGCCAACTGCAGTAGCCACACAGGCCCTGGGTAGGGCTCTGGGAGAGCAGCTGCCTGCAGGCAGTGTGCTGCTGCTCAAAGGCGACTTGGGTAGTGGTAAGACGACTTTGGTACAGGGGTTGGGGCTAGGGCTAGGCATCGCTGATATCGATAGCCCTACTTTTACGTTGATAAATGAGTACACCCGAGGGCGACTACCGCTTTACCATATTGATTTATATCGGCTTTCGGAAGCTGAGGTGGATGGGCTGTACTTGGAAACCTATTGGGAGGGGGTTGAAGTAGAGCCGGGTATTGTGGCAATTGAATGGTCTGAGCGGCTGCGGCATCTGCCGCCCGATCCTATTGAGCTGTCGCTGAGCTATTTGCCGGAAGGGCGGCGGGCAAACTTGAGGGTGCCTGCTTCATTGTCTCTTCAGGTATATCAATAGGGCAATTGCAGCGCGTCTGCTGACATTCGCTGGGAGAAAATACCCGTCATCAGCGCCCAGTTGATCAGTACGCGGTAGGCCGTCTGCAACGTTTCGCCGAAGGTGACAACACCATCTTCATGGCCCGCCATTGCAAAAATTCGCTGCTGCAAAAGGGGGCTTTCTCGAAACAATCGCTGGGTCTCAGCGGCCATTTCAGGGGTGCCGTAGGGCACTTCGGCGTGAGTGGTGGGCACTTGGTGGAGCAGGCGTTGCCACAGCTGCGGGTGATGAATGTGGACGACTGCGCCAATCGCCGGATGGCTGGCGTAAATGATGCCATGGGTGAGCGATTCTGAGGAAGCCTGGCGCAGGCCCTGGCAGGTGAGTGTGTTTCTCTCCGGTTCGAAGTGGGTGACTAGGGCATAGTCGGCTGGGGTGAGGGTGGGCAGGTTGCCGGTCTGAGTGCCAGAAATGATGAACTGATTTGGATGGGGTGAGTTGGCTGATTGGCTGCGCTGAGAAATGTTGCCGAAGCCAATGCCATTGGGATATTCGCCGATGAAGTTGAGCTGGTGAAGGGCGTTGCGGTAGCGGGTGAGGGCGACGGTGGCAGTCGGTGTGATCGCCGCTGCCTGGAGCCAGTTGCACCGGTATTTGATGTAGCCCTCGTCCATATCGCCTTCAGTCATGTCGCCTTCAGCCATGCTGCGCTAACCAGTCTAAAATCAGCTGGTTGACTATCTCGGGTCGTTCATCGTGGGGGCAATGGCCCGTCTCGGGAATGGCATGAAAGGTCACTGCCCGGTGGGGGTCTGCGGCCAAATCCTGGTAGATATCGGCTGCCTTTATGGGTGTCCAAGGGTCTTCTTCACCCCAGAGCACCAGCAGGGGCTGGGTTACCTCGGGTAGCAAATCGCTGGGTCTAGGGCCTGGCGGCGCGGTCAAAATGGAAGCAAACACTTTTTGGGCACCGGGCTGGCTAGCGGGCGCGTGCAGAATATCAACTAGCTCTGGTGTGATCGCTTTGCGGTTGCCATACACCTGCTTCAGGGAGCCACGGATGCGGCCCCTGGTACGCACCTGATCGAACAAGATGGGGCCTGTCAGGTTGGAGCTGACAAGCTTGGTAAACGCGCCCATCACGAACCGCAGCGCACCGGGCAAGTCTTCTGGGCGGTGGTTTAGGCTGCCTGCGCAGTTTAGCAGGACGCCGCCGCTAGCTGTCTTGGGATAGGTAACGAGGGTCATCAGTGCCATGAGCGCCCCAATAGAATTGCCCACAAAAACAGCGGGCGCTTGTACATGGACCTGCCAGAAGTCGTGAATTAGCTTCACCCAAAATTCTAGGCTGTAGTCCAAAGCGGGCTTGTCAGAATCACCAAATCCTAAAATATCGAGCGCGTATACCCGGTGCCCGGCGGCTGCAAGCTCAGGAATATTCTTGCGCCAGTGGCCGATAGCCGCCCCGAACCCATGCAGCAATACGATAGGCGGCCCTTCTCCGTAGGCGATGTATTTGATGTCGTAGCCGCGCCAGTCCCAGGTGAGCTTTTCTCCTGTGTAGGGGCTGATGGGAGAAAGCGCATTCTCTTTTTTGGGCGTGGCGATGGCGTCCTTAGGGGCAGCTGTAAAGGACGGTATGGGCGACGCAATGGATGGAAGGGCGGGGGGCGTGCTAGGGGTTTGAACGCTCATGCGTGAGTAGTCTTACTTACGAAACTCTCTCTATCATAAGGCGATTACGAGGCGCAGGGGCGCATGCCTACTTTCTGCAGAAAGTCGTCTAGCCAGAGGGTCTCTTCGAAGCGCAGTGGGGGGAGCGGCGCTTGCTGATAGTTGACAAGGAGATCGGTGCGATCGCAGGCCTGATCGACCACAGGTTTAAGCGCTAAGGGCATATCATGGGGGCCTTTGAGCGGCAGTGCAATGGTTGGTATCGGCTCCATCACATTCCAGGTGTATAGCTGAGCGCGGGGCCGCTGCTCACTACGACTGATTAAGATGCGATAGTCTCCTGCTTCGTCTGGGCCATAGATAGAAGGGGGCTCCCATCCTCTCAGCAGGTCTATCTCAACGAGGTGGGTCGCACTGCCAAAAATTGTTTCTCGCTGGCGCTCGTAGAGGTCGCGGCCTCTACCGGGCCGCTTTTTCTTGGGAGATAGCGCTTCGATGACGGTGACGATATCACCTTCGAGATCCACAATTTCTAGATAGGTCTCGTAGATCTTTTGAGGAACCGGAACCAGCACGGGAATGGGAGGATTGAGCGGGGGCTGGGTGGCGACCCGAGTTGCGCCAATGGGGTGATTGCGAGCGGAGTGGTTTCTGGCTGTTGAGGTGACTGTAGAGGCTGCAACTGCGGGGGTACTACGCCCCCAATCGAGGCCGGGCGAGCCGACTACCAGGGAATCTTCGCCGCTGACCTGGTAGCGACGCTCTCGCAGGCGAACCTGGTAGCTTGAGGGGAGCTGATGCTTGAGCGTGTCGGCAAGCGCAGTCATCAACCGTTGATGGACGGTGGGCCAGAGGTCTGGATGCTCCAGATAGGGATTCATACCGGGAAATGGAATAGGCATTGTGCACACATGATTCATACGCTTTATTGTTCAAACGGATGTCCGTCATTCAGACAGGTTTTTGCGTAATTTTCCTGAGAAAGGCTGACAAGTTCATACATCAATCTCTCTTGATATGTCCAAAGTCCCGGCCTACTAGGGGTTCTGTGTGATCTGAGTCATCTTCTTCCCTTGTAAACAACTATTAAGCGGAAAAGCTATTCAGCAAAAAGACTATTGATTGGGCGAATGATTGGGCGAACGCGGTAGATCAGGTTGCGTGTTTAAGGTTTGCCTGCAGTTGTATGCTGGCAGTGCCTCTAAACGTGCCGTAAAATGCCGACTTCTTTCATTGCGATCGCCATCATCTCGGGCCTCACCTTATTTGCTGTGGTGACTATGGTGCGTGCCTATCGCCAGCCCATCACAGAAATTCCCTTTCCAGATGCAGTGATAGACGACCCCTCTATTCCACTCTCCGGGCCCGCCCGCGAGCTGTTTGTCGCTGCCGTGGGTACTTTCAAGGCCGGAGACTATCGCGGTACGCTCGACAGGTTCGCCCAGCTTCTGGAAAAAGAACCCAACTGCGCAGAAGCCTTTCATAATTTGGGCCTTGCCTACGCCAACCTAGGAGACAACGACAAGGCTTTGCGGAGCTTGCTAAAAGCGAGCGCTGCCTACGACCAGCAGGGCACTAAAGCGGGTATTGAGAGAATTAAGCAAGACTTAGAGCGGTTGAAAGGGTTTGGCTAGGATGTCGCTGGACATATACGACTCTGGCTGTGAGGCTAGCTAAAGACCCATCGCTTCACCGTCCCATTCAGCTGATTGACGTAATACAGCTGGTCGTCAGGGCCTTCTGCCATTTGCACCACGTATGGATCTTCGATGTCGAAGGTTTCGATGTTGCTGATATTGCCTGAGCCATCGAAGCTGATGTTGCGAATGATGCCCTGACCGAGATCGCCAAAGAACAAATCTCCTTTGTAGCGGTCTGGATAGGCATCGCCTGTGTACACATCACCCATAACAATGGCGTTAATACCATCTGTCTCATGATTTAGCGCGTAGATTGAAGGGGTTACTGTTGTGCCACTGTTGTAGAAAGCTTGGGCTTCGGGGAGGCCTGAGTAGCCACCTGTTTGCGCACTAACGCCGTTTGCGCCTTCATAGTAGGGCCAGCCAAAGTTTGCGCCGGGGCCTGCAGCGTTGATTTCTTCCCAAACTGTCCAGCCCACATCACCGACAAATACCTGGCCATCTTGAGGGTTGACGGTTATGCGGAAAGGGTTTCTAAGGCCGAGCTGATACACCTTAGAACGGTTGGCATCGGGATTGCCGTTGAAAAATGGATTGCTGGAGAGCCCTCTTCCGGTGATCGGGTCAATCCTCAAGATTTTGCCGGAGAGATTGTCGATGTCTTGCACCCGAGAAGAACGCCTGTCTACCCGGTTGTAGGAGGTGCCATCGCCGTTGCTCACATACAGGGCGCCGTCTGGGCCAAATTCAACGGAGCCAATGGTGTGAGATTCACTGTCAGAGTTTAGGAAGTCTTGTAGGTTTGAGCCGTCGGGCAGAATGCCTGCCGGTGGCTCGGCTAAATCAAATGTGCTGTTGGCGAAGCCGTTGAAGTTCTCCCAGGTACTGTTTTTGCCGAGTAAGACAACTTCGCTACCGGGCACGGCGGTGCGGTAGTTGTTGTTGGCATCTGCGGTGACGCGCACCAGACGTGAGGCTCGGTTGTTTTGTCCGTCTGGCCCGGCACCGCCGGAGTAGCTGTACACTTCTGGCGGGTCGTAGGTAAAGAGGAGGTAAACGTAGGGATTGCTGGCAAAGTTTGGATGGACGGCGATGTCTAGGAGGCCGCGATCGCGCACCCCATTCACCTGAGCTGAGATATCGATAAAGGGCGTACTTTGGACATTCCCATTTTCATAGAGCTTGACGACGCCCCCCTGCTCTGCCACGAGCAGCCGGTCCGATCCATCGGTTAGCCAGTCGATAGAAGTGGGGAAACTGAGGCCAGAGATAACGGTTTGGCGGGTGAGCGTTCGGCTGTCGACCGGATCTGAGTAGAGCTGCGATCGCGGAATAATTTGCAGCGGCTGACTCGCACTTGACCAGGCGAGTTCTGCGAGGGCCGCTCCGCCATTTTCGTAGTACTCCATGCGAATGTCGTACTGCTGACCCGCGTTGAGGGTGATATTTCCGCTGTAGGCAGTTGCGCCCTGGTCCCGGTACTCATCGATAATGAGCTGATTGTTTACCCAGAGCCTAACGCCATCGTCACTGGTGGTTTGAAAGGTATATGTCTCTGAGTAGAGCGGTTCTACTTTGCCGGTCCAGCGCACTGAGAACGTGTCACTGGCGATATTTGAAGCGGGGGAGCCAAATTCCCAGTCAAAATCTACCGTCGCATCTGTGCGGGTGACGGCAAGATCAGTGAAGTTTGTATTGTTGTAATACTCTCCTTTGAGCCCGTTGCCCTGGCCGCCTGGCGGCCCATTAAAGTCGCCGATTTCAACAATGCCTCTCAGCGTTGCTCCAGCCGTATTGTCATCCCACTGCTTAGTGCTGCCAAAGTTCATCCAGCCGTAGTCTTGTGAGGTCGCAAAGCCGCCGTCGTTGGGTTCTCCGGGAGCCCAGTTAGTGTAGGCGACAGGCTCTCCGCTGGCCCATTCGAACTGGCCTTCTGTGCTGACATCGTTCAGGCCTATCCAGAAGCCTTCATTCTCACCGAAGGTTTGTTGTAGCCAGGCCTCTTCAGCGGCAGCATTGATAGTGACTAAGTTCCCGCCGAGGCTGCTCGCTTCAGCTTGGGCCTGTTCCCAGGTTTTAGCGCCATTGGTCAGCACGTACTGATTGCCGTTGTAGGTGAAGCCGTCGTCATCTGCAATGGAGATTTGGGCGGTGCGTGGCGCGCCTAGGGTGCCGTTGCCTGTGACGTTGTCGATGGCGAATCCGAAGGCTTCTTGCTCTTCGGGCGTATTGTCATTCAAGATGGCAACAGCAACAGATTTCTGCGTCTCGCCATCGGCGAAGGTGAGTGTTCCAGCCGTAGGGGTGTAGTCTACATTTTCGGTGGCTGACCCAGCGACGGTGCTGTAGTCCACAGTGAGAACGCCGTTACTTCCACCGTTTCTTAAGACCGTAATGGTGGCTGATCCTGAGCTTTCATTGACGGAGATGGTGCTATCTTCTAACCCAATCAAGCTGGGCTCTCCGGAGGCTGCAATGCCAACAGAAAAGCTGCCCAGGTTTGTCCCGGCGGTGGCGTTGCCGAGGGTGTCTTGAACCTGGTTGTTGTTGAGTGCGATCGCATAGCTGCCATTGTCGCTAGTATCCCAGCTCCCACCCGGTGGCGTCATTCGATAGGTCGCGGTGCGAGGCGATCCGTCACTATTGTTGTTGACGCTGACTAGGGTGGCTGCTTGGCTAAATCCACCGGGTCCGCTGACGCGGATGTCTCCGTTATCAATAGAGGAGGTATCTACAGCGGTGCTGTCGCTGTAAGTTACTGTGAAGTCGTAGCTGCTGGCTGCGTCGGTGACATTGCTGGCGCTCAGGGTGGCCGTGGGCGCGGCGGTGTCTGTCGGTGGCGGTGGCGTTGTGCCACCTGCGGAGAGCGAGAGCTGATCGATATAGGCCTCGCCGCTGGCTTTTGCCTTGTAAGTCCAGACGAAGATAGAGCGCGTGCCGGGCGGTGCCACGGCTTCAGCCTCATAGAGCTGCCAGTCATTACTGGTGATTCGAGTGCTAATATTGCCACCGATTTTTTTGTTGTTGGCATCTAAGAACTTGAAGCGGAAGCCGACATAGCTACTGCTGTCGGTTTTGCCATAGCCAGAGATTTTGTAGCGTTCACCGGCTACCGCTGAGATAGTTTGCCGGGTGCCGCTGCCCGCTGCAGACAGCAAGAGAGACTGCGAGCCTGAAAAGGCGTCAGAAGAGGTGGTTTCTGTGCCGGTTGCAGTTTTCCAGCCTGCTAGCCCAGATTCAAATCCTGGGTTGCTCAGTAGCTCTTCGCCGCTGGTCGGCGGGGGCGGTGGGGCGACGGTCGCCCCTTCCAGGGTGAGGTTGTCAATGAAGAAGCTGCCGTCGTTCTCTGTTCTGTAGGCCCTAGCCTGCACAAATCTTGCATTGCTAGGTGCGGTGGTTTCGATGGAGAAGCTGTCCCAGCTGCTGCTGGTAATTTGCTGAGAGACAACGTTACCCACTCGCTGGAAGTTTTGATCGAAGAACTTGAGGTCGACGATAGACCGACCAGAGGAAGTCGTTTTCGCGCTGCCTGTGAAGCGATACACTTCGTCTGGTGCGGCGTCGACTACTTGCTTTGCACCCTTACTGCTGCCTGTAATTTCGAGCGATGCGCTGCCAGAGAAGGCATCGGTCGAGAGGCTAGCTGGCGATCGCAGTGACTTCCAACCGGTCAAGCCCTGCTCAAAGTCTCCATTGGTCAGCAGCGCTAAGTTGCCATCGTATTCAGACAGAGCTGAGGTCGCCAGCGCAATTTCGCTTTCGATATCGCCCGTCGAGAATTCTAGCTGCCAGTCGCCATCTTTTCCGGTGAGGTCGTCAGAGGCGGCAACGTCAGCGCCTGTCAGCTGGGCGATGCGATTCACCAACTGGTTACCCGCTTCCCCAGCGACCAAGTTGCAACCGTAGATCATCAGATCTGCTTCGGCGGAGAGTGCTGCTGCCCACTGCTGCAGGCTCTCACCATAGCTTGCGACAGACTGATGGCTAAGGAGGGTGTTGCCTAGCTGCAGGAGACCATCACTACCGTGGGAGAAGATATGCACGGCGCTGAGATTTTCATAGTTAGCCAGGGCTTTTGTGATCTGGGCAACGCCGTTTTCCCGACTGTCAATGAGTACAACCTGGGTATCTTCCAAACTCTGTATTAAGGTGTCGATGGATGCCAGGGCCGTGTCAACAAACGCAATGTTGCGAGGGGGTTTGGCCCAAGTGAGAGGTGTTAGTTCTCCTGCTGCAGGGAGGTTGTCTCCTGGCAGATGGTTGGACCTATCGTCGGACCAAGATGCAGAATAATCAGAATTGGCGTGACGCATAGTTATGGCAGGACCTGAATTTTTGGACGCTGAGTTCGCCTTTGGGCAAAGATCGAAGCAACAAATTTAAAGCTGGCCAACAGCCAGAAGCTGCGCATGTTTAGCCGCGCTGCAAGCTACCGAAGGCGTCTGGAAATTTGCTCTACCTATCAGGCGTCTGGGTTTGGTGGATTGTTCCGTGGCTTTTGTAAACCTTGAATAAGCGATGGCCGGGCTAGAAAAAGAACGACATTTCTCGTAGAAAATGACCAAGAGATAGATGGGATCTTGGTACATATGGCGGATGACGAGGTTAGTTTTTTGTCGGTGCGAAACCCGCCGGGCCCTTTCTCTAGGCCATCTCAGCAGCCGCTATGGTCCAAAATTGTTACGTTTGTTCACCGATCAAATAAAAATAATAAATGTTTCGAGCCGGTTGGCATGCGCTTTAGCTAATGACGCTGCACACCAGAAAAACTGCGGTGTTGACAGGCGATTAAGATGCGTCTGATTGTGTCTAATAAGACTTGATTGTGAGAGCCGAAAGCCTTGGGCGTGCCCTCTTCTTTGATAGGTAGAAACAACAATCTGGCGGCTTATTTCTCAAAGGGAAGCTCTGTGATGCTCTCTACGACGGAGTTCTAGAGAGATGAGAAAAAATAAAGGGCGATTGCTCAACTTCTCCAATTACCCTATTACCTAGCGCCTGAAGTGGCTAAACGGCGGCCTTTCAGACGCTGGATGAAGACTAAGATAGTGCTTTCGCTTAGTTGAATTTACTGATTTGGGACTGAAGTTTTCCTTGGTTTTAGGGTCTTGCTTGCCGATGGATCGCCGGTATTTAAGGATTTCTTTAAGGAAGTAGTACTTGTGATCTACTACTTCTTGTGCTAAAACTACTATCGAAGTTTCGGGGTTTTTATCCTAAATGAACAAAGCTGAATTAATTGACATGGTTGCAGACAAAGCTGAAGTCTCCAAGAAGGATGCTGACGCTGTGCTATCCGCTGTTATCGAATCGATCATGGAATCTGTCGCGGGTGGTGAGAAGGTGAGCCTAGTAGGCTTTGGCAGCTTTGAGCCACGCAGTCGCAAGGCACGCGATGGCCGCAACCCTCAGACGGGTCAGACGATTAAGATTCCTGCAACGACTGTGCCAGCCTTTTCTGCAGGTAAGGGCTTCAAGCAGCTCGTAGCCTCTGCTTAAGCTTCTGCTAGTAAGTTTTTGCCAGTTGAGATATGGTCAGCTGACAAATATCTGATTAAGAAAGATAAAATGAAAGCGTCCGAAAGCAGGTGATCTGTTTTCGGGCGCTTTTTCTTTTTATACGAACCTATACAAACGGCAATGATTTCTGCCTATTCTGCCAAATGAAGGGGAAGATAGCAGGTGTAGCGCGTATCTATTGTTTTTATCTTTGGCGTTACACCCACGGTGAGATAAATCACCAAGGGTTGAGTCAGCAAGGGGGTAAGAATGGCCATTGTAAGTACTAATCCAGCCACTGGAGAAACCCTCAAAACCTTTCCTGCCCTAACTGCCGAGCAAATAGAGTCGGCTATAGCCCAGGCGCAGAGAACGTTCGAAACCTATCGAAAGACGGGGTTTTCGCAGCGATGCCAGTGGATGCATCAGGCGGCAGCGGCGCTGCTCAACCAGAAAGAGAGCTTGGCTGAGCAGATGACGCTGGAAATGGGTAAAACGCTGGGTAGTGCGATCGCAGAAGTTGAAAAGTGTGCTTGGGTTTGCCGCTACTACGCCGACCACACGCAGGCTTTTTTGCAAGATGAACCTGCCAGTACGGACGCGAGCCGTAGCTACGTTCGCTTTTTGCCGCTGGGTGTATTGCTGGCGGTGATGCCTTGGAACTACCCGCTCTGGCAGGTATTTCGCGCGGCTGCCCCGGCACTGATGGCGGGCAATACTCTGTTGCTCAAGCATGCTTCTAATGTGCCGCAGTCTGCCCTGGCGATCGCAGACATTTTTACCCAGGCAGGGTTTCCGCCGGGTGCCTTCCAGACCTTGCTAGTACGCGCTAGCCAGACAGAACCGATCATTGCCGATGGGCGGATTAAGGCGGTTAGCCTTACCGGTAGCGGCTCGGCCGGGGCAGCGGTTGCTTCGATAGCCGCCCGGCATATTAAAAAATCTGTGCTGGAGCTAGGCGGCAGCGACCCATTTATTGTGCTGCCGAGTGCGGACTTAGAAGATGCGATCGCAACTGCTGCAAAAGCCCGACTGATGAACAATGGCCAGTCCTGTATCGCGGCCAAGCGTTTCATTGTGGTGGGTGATATTGCTGAACGCTTTGAGCAGGGCCTGGCAACGGTGTTTGCCAGCCAAAAAGTGGGCGATCCGAGACTGCCAGAGACGACGATTGGCCCGCTGGCAACGCCTGGCATTCTCGAGGAGTTGGCGCAGCAGGTTCAAGCCTGTTTGGACAAAGGGGCAACGGCTTTAATCGGCGGCGATGTTGACGCTCTGCGGCGGCAGCTGCCGGCGGCTCTGCAGCGGGGAAACTTTTATCCGCCGACTATTCTGACGGCCATTCCGCCAGGGACGCCTGCAGACCAAGAAGAATTTTTTGGTCCAGTTGCGCTGGTGTTTCGAGTGGCTGATATGGATGAGGCGATTGCCCTGGCAAATTCGACGGCTTTTGGCCTAGGGGCTAGCGCATGGACGAGCGATCCCGAAGAACAACAACAGCTCGTTAATGAACTTGACGCGGGGGCCGTTTTTATCAATGGCCTGGTAAAATCTGACCCGCGCTTGCCCTTTGGTGGGGTAAAAATGTCGGGCTACGGGCGGGAGCTAGGCCGATACGGATTAATGGAATTTGTTAATGCGAAGACGGTTTGGGTGAAATAGAGGTGTTGGTGAATTACGGTCGGTTGCTCTTAATTTTCAAATCTTTCTA
>JBCBJS010000085.1:0-13739 GCA_038523095.1 Cyanobacteria bacterium J06626_6 | reverse complement strand
AGATAATTTGAGCGCGATCAAAGCACAAGGCGTGAATCGGGTGATATCACCGCCTCGCTCACTAATTCATGATACTAGGGGGTCTCCAGGCCAGTTGCGATCGCATAATCTAACTATCTCACCACTCTGACTATCAAAAATTACCGCTCCTAGCTGCAACGGTCCCGGTGCCAGGTCAAAATCCATGGGAGCATCCGGCTGCTTTTCCTTAGATAGGAAGTACCGATTCCCCATACCCAACACTCCCCCTGTAGGACCATTCATACCCACGTCGGGGACAAAGAAAGTCTTCCGGGGCAGACGATAGAGATTTAACGTTGGTTCGTGGGTATGGGTTCCCATAATGGCCATCACCTGACCATCTAGAACACGGGCCAAAGACCACTTTTCAAGGGGGGTATCAGCATGATAATCAACAATAATCAGGCTGTCGTCTGGAAAAGTTTGTTCCTGAAAATAGTCAAACGGTCGCTGGGTTTGGTAGCGCTTACCAGCAGCCGTATCTCCGATTAGATTAACGACGGTAACCAATTTCCCGCCCACCTCCAGGGTGATATGACCGCGTCCAGGGAGGTCATTGGTCACATTGCCGGGGCGCACCATTCTGGGATGGGTCATCACGGTATCGGCATTAGGCGCATCCCAGGAGTGATTCCCCCCGGTCAGCACATCCACCCCTGCTTCAGTTAAGCGAGTAACCACGTCAGGCGAGATGCCAAATCCAACCCAGAGATCCTCTGGATGGCTGACAATGGCATTTTCTGCATTGGCAATTACTAAATCAATCGCATGCTCTTCTCGCCAGCGGGGAATGTCAGCAGTTAATTGGTCAACTGTTTGTTCGCCAACAATATCACCAAAAAATAAAGTACGCATTTTTAATATTATTACTCCGGTGACTGTGTTTCCCGTAGGGGGAAGTGGGTTTGACCGCTGGCGCTACTCGCCGACAGACCCACCCCGACCTCCGCTACGCTCCGGCCACCCCTCCAGAGAGGATCTCATCCTGGCTAAGCGGCTAAAATTGGTAGGACTCCCAGCACATAAACGCTTCACAGCCTTAAGAAAATCCCCTCTGGAAAGCGCAATGACAGAGCCAGGCCAGCGTCATAATGCGTTTCCCGCAGGGCGGGGTGGGTCAGCAACGTAGGTCACAAGCCAATGTCTCATACTTATGTATACACAGTAGCCTCCGCCGGAGGGGAGTCACTTCAGGCTCTCCTATTTAGTTACCGGAGTAATAATAGGCCTG
Organism: Cyanobacteria bacterium J06626_6; assembly: GCA_038523095.1. Lineage (GTDB taxonomy): Bacteria > Cyanobacteriota > Cyanobacteriia > Phormidesmidales > Phormidesmidaceae > Phormidesmis. Next base: position 12,487 of record JBCBJS010000085.1, on the reverse strand, counting down.
TGAGATCGGAAAAACAGAATCCCTCCAGGTTGAAAAGACTCTGTTTCAAACCATTATTTCACTAGGTCCTGTGCCTTATTAGCCGCCTCGGTGATTGCGGCTTCAGGAGCTTCCTCTCCGGAGACAACCGCTTGTAGAGACTCCTTGATAGTGTCGATAATTTTCAAGTTGTTCTCACCAGGGAAGGAGTACCAGCGGAAGATAAAAGGAATTTGATCAATAGATGCCTGGTAGTTGGGGTTAGCCTCGTAGAAGGCTTCATCAACGGCCTCTTTGTGCATGGGCATGTAGCCAGTACCGTTCACCATAATGTTGTTACCAACGGGACCCGCTGCAAACATGGCATACTCGTAAGCAGCTTTGGCCTCTGCGGGGTCATCAGTAATGATTACAGCGGCGTTACCACCGGTAGGCAGACGACGCTCGCCCCCTTCATCTGTGGGGAAAAGAGCCGTCTTGAGGGTAAAGTTAGACTTCTCTTGTAGGTTAGCTAGGGAAGAGGTGGAGGTGAAGTAAAAACCTACGTTGCCACTCACAAAGGACTCAATGCCCTGATCGCGGCTCCAGTCCTGCATCACGCCTTCATCTACAAAGCTACGGATAAGTTGAGCCGCTTCTACACCCGTTTCGTCACCGAAGGTGATATTCGCTTCGCCCTCATCCATCATGCTGCTGCCTTTGGAATAAACCAGCGCTTGATAGGTCCAGTTACCTGTGATCAGGTAGTCGTACCACATACCGGTGATGTCACCGCCTAAAGCTTGAATTTGCTTAGCCGCTTCGATTACTTCAGGCCAAGTCTGAGGAGGATTCTCAGGGTCTAGACCAGCTTGCTCAAACAGCTCCACGTTGTAGTACATGATAGGAGTGGAAACCGCGAACGGGATAGCATACTGCTTACCGTTAAATTCTCCCAGGGCCATCATGTTTTCGTAGAGACCGTCATCGGTCCAGCGGGAATCGGCGGCCACAAATTCACTCAGATCGCCAGCATGACCTGCATCCACAAACTGACGCACCTGGTTAATGCCCTGGAAAGACATGGTGGGAGCCTGTCGCTGGGTGATTCCTACCAGAGTGCGCTGGGCTAGTTCCTCGTAATTCGACAGGGGAGCCTGGAGGTCAATATCGATATTGGGATTCTCGGCCTCAAACTTTTCGATAATCTCTCTATGCACATCGGTAAACAAATCACCGTAGGGGTAAGCCAGGGTGATGGTAACGGGTTCTTGGCTATCGGCGGCAGCATCAGTAGCAGTAGTATCAGTGGAACTCGTGGTGCTACCATCGCTACAGCCAACAGCGACAAGCATCAAAGTAGCCAGGGCACCACGGGTTAATGTTTTTGCTAGGGGTAGAGTCATAATCGGGATTGCTCGCAACAGGTTAATTGAAGATTGGGCAGGAACTTGAGAAACACAGAGGAAATGCAAAGGGAAAGACATCAGATATCAGGCATTAGGGCAGGAATACCGCTAAGACCTGATGTCTGATATCTCATCGGAACTATTTAATGCCGGTCATGGTGATACCCTCAATAAATCGCCGACGGGCGATCAGAAATGCAATGGTGAGGGGAGCCACAATTAGAGTGGCGGCGGCCATCATCGCTCCTACGTTGTTGCCACTGTCCCCTCCCTCAAAGAAGGTAATGCCTAAAGGAGGCGTCGCCTTTTCCCAGTCGTAAATGACCAGCAATGGCCAGAACAAATCATTCCAATGAACCACAATGGAGAAAATGCCAAAGGCTGCCAGGGTAGGCAGTGAAAGCGGTACGATCAGGCTCCAGAGAATGTAAAATTCATTGGCCCCATCCACTCGGGCTGCGTCAATGAGATCCTGGGGAAAGGCTCTAAAGCTCTGGCGGAAAAGAAAAATACCAAAAGCACTGGTGGTAAAGGGTAGGATTAATGCCCAAGTGGTGTTAATCAGCCCTAATCTTCCCATAATCAGATAAACCGGAATGGCCGTGACCTGGGGCGGGATTAACAGCACGCCCAACACAATGGCAAACAACACCCCCTTCAGACGAAAATCTTTGCGAGCCAGAACATATGCTGCTGGAATAGTGGAGAGATATTGGAATAACAGAATCCCCAAAGTAACAATGGCCCCGTTGATGATAAATGAACCTACATGGGCATCCACAAAGGCTTCGGTATAGTTAGCCCAGTCCCACTGTTGGGGAAATAACCGGATCTGGGTGTTATAGATTTCGTTTTCTGGTTTGACCGACAGGCTCAGCATCCAGATAAAGGGTGTGAGCATAACGACTCCCCCTATGGCCAAAATAAAATGTAGAAAAAGTTCTCGCTTTTTCATCGATAGATTTGCCTAACGGTAGTGGACATATTTCTCGAACACTCGCATCTGATACAGGGTCAGCAGCAGCATAATGGCGAAGAACAGCGTGGCGATCGCCGATGCCAATCCTGTCCTAAAAAATTCAAACCCTTCACTGTATAAGGTGTACAGCAAAATCTCACTAGCATTGTTAGGTCCACCTTGGGTCAGCACCTTCACCGTGTCAAAAATCTGGGATGACTTAATGATGGTGATGATGAGAATAAACAAACTCGTAGGACCTAGCATCGGCCAGGTAACATGGCAAAACTTATCCCAAGGAGAGCGGGCACCGTCAATCAGGGCTGCTTCATACAGGTCTTTGGGCACATTCAACAACCCGGCAATAAACAGCACCGTGTAGTACCCCACCAGCTGCCAAATGGAGATAAACCCAATGGTATAAAGCACCACACTCTGATCGTTGAGCCAGTTAATAGGGGTAAGACCAAACAGCTTGAACAGCTGCGCCACCATGCCAAACTGGGGATGCAAAATCCAGGACCACACCTGGGCCATAGCCACCAGGGTAGTGGTAACAGGCAAAAAGTATACCGTCTGCCAGAAGCCCTGAAAACGGTTTAATCCGTTGATAGCCAGGGCTAACCCCAGGGCCAAAAAGAATGAAACGGGTACCACAAACAGATCTAATTTGAGAGTGTTGATCAGGCTTTTACGATAAATCTCATCGGTAAGCAGCTCTTTGTAGTTCTCTATTCCAATGAGTTCAATGGACGATGAACCCAACTGCCAGTCGGTAAAGCTGATGCCAATGGTGGTAAGGGCAGGCACCACAAAAAACACCATTAACAAAAAGAAGGCAGGGAGCAAATACAGTGGCTGAACGATCCAGGGGGTGCGATCGTCACGATTCTTAGCGCGAGTCCGCGTCAAAGTGCGATTGGGAGTCACCAAGGTCATACCCGTACCTCCTCTGCAACAGGTACAGTTGCGGCAGATTGGAAGAGACGGAACCCATCTTGATTAAACAGTAGCGCTTGAGACCAGTCGGGTTGCAGATGAACAATGTCGCCTGTGTGTAACTGTCGACCGACTGTTGCTGCTACTCGAACCACTAACTGCATTGATTTTGTCGTGTCATGCCCATCATCAATCGGATGAACAATCGCCAAAAATTCGTTACCCAGGTTTTCCAGAATATGAATGCGTCCCGCGAACGCATCCCTGGCCTGAGTAGGCAACAGCCTTAGAGCTTCAGGCCGCAAACAAAGGGAGAGCGACTCGCGCACTGGCACAGTAATGCCATCAATGCGTTCCGGCATCCCCCGCAGATGATTACCAAAGCCCTGCAGCTCTCCTGTAGCTGGAGAGTGCACCGCCAGCGTATTGATTTTGGGACTGCCAATAAACTCAGCCACAAATAGATTGGCAGGGTTGTCGTACAGCTCGCTGGGAGCACCAATCTGCTGAATACAGCCCTCATTCATCAGCACCACCCGATCCGACATGGTCATGGCTTCGCTTTGGTCATGGGTAACGTAAATGAAGGTGCCCCCCAACCGTCGCTGCAGTTCAATAATCTCAGCTCGCATATCTGCCCGCAGCTTGGCATCCAGGTTAGAGAGGGGTTCATCCATTAGGAACAATTGGGGCGATCGCACCATGGCCCTAGCCAGGGCTACCCGCTGTCGCTGCCCCCCGGAGAGTTGACCCGGTTTACGAGTGAGCAGCTCTCCTAAGTGCATTAAGTCAGCAGTTTTGGGTACCCGTTCCTGCAAATGGGATTCTAGAGTTCTACGAGCTGGAAACAAGTGACCAACAATAGGAATGCGCGTGAACCAGGGAGACTGCATCCTCAGGGGAAAGGCAATGTTTTCAAACACGCTCTTGTGGGGATACAGTGCATAGGACTGAAACACCATGGCAATATTGCGTTGGGCTGGGTCCAGTTCGTTTACGGTCTGTCCAGCAAGCACTACATCACCCTCGCTGGCAGTCTCTAAACCCGCAATAATTCGCAGTAAGGTTGTTTTACCACAGCCTGATGGCCCTACCAGGGAAACAAATTCACCATCTTCAACAGTTAGATAAATATTGCTCAGGGCTTGACTAGCACCGAAGTACTTGGAAATTCCCTTCAGATCAAGATTTGCCATCGTTTAGGAGGGGGCTAGCCCATAGATGCCACAGCCGAGATGAGATCCAAACGTTCATGTATAGACGTATAGATGAATATGAGCAAACCTTATGCCTCAATCATTCAATTCACGTCAAAATAAATTTAAGTTTAGATTAAGCTATAGAAGTCTTGAAGCAAACGATTTCTCACCCAAGTTTTCAGTCCAAACGAATGAATCAGTGTCAATATTTGAGTATATTTATTGAGAAAAATCGCTTAAATACCCACATGAATTAGGCTTTGGGAGTTTAAACATAGAAAAACTAGGGACAGATTTGTTCTATCCCTAATTGTTGTTTGAAGGTCGAATTTTGTTTTGCCGTTTACTGAACAACTTCTGTTCAGTAAACGGCTTGTGAAATGTAAAACCTACTCGCAGCAGCAAGTTTCTTTACAGCACTCACAGGTCTTTTCTTTGCAGCACTCAGCTTTTTCACAGTCACAATCGCAAGTCGTCTTTTTAGTCGTCTTTGTCGTATTTTCCATGTCCTTTCTCCTATATTGCAGGCGATGGGTCTGCTTCAATTATGTCGGCGAGCTTGCGAAGTTGCTTTGACACCTCGACTCTGTTCAGAGAGTACTGAATCTCACGCCCCTTCCTTTCGGAGTTAACAACACCCTTTTGAGCTAGAACCTTAAGATGACGCGATACGACGGAAGCGTCGACACTACAACATTCACACAAGCACATCACATTTTGAGGCGCTTTACATTGACACAATTCGTAGACGAGAGAAAGCCGGTTAAACTCTCCTAACGCCTTCAGCAAATCTGCTAATTCTCGTGCCTCGTTCTCTTTCATGGTTTTACATTTGCATATTTGTGCAAATGTGTCAAACTACTGCTCCAGCAGGCGAGGCATCAACTCTACCAAGTTACAGGGCCGATGGCGGGCGTCTAGCTGATCCTTAATCAGGGCATTCCAGCCGGTACGGCAAGCCCCCGATGACCCTGGCAAGCAAAAAATGTAGGTGCCGTTAGCCACCCCTGCTAGAGCGCGGGACTGCACTGTAGACGTTTTAATCTCCTGATAAGACACCATCCGAAAGATTTCTCCAAAGCCGGGGAGTTCTTTATCCAGCAGAGGGATAATGGCTTCAGGGGTGCCGTCCCGCCCGGTGACCCCCGTGCCCCCAGTGGTGATGATGGCCTGCACCTCAGCATCGGCAATCCAGCGGGAGACCACCGCCCGAATTTGGTAAATGTCGTCGGGCACAATCATTTTCTCAGCTAGGGTGTGGCCAGCGGTTTTCAGATGCTCCACCAACAGCTGGCCCGATTTATCCGTGGCTTCTGTACGGCTGTCGGAGATAGTGAGAACGGCTATGGGGACGGGGATGAAGGCGGCGGCCATGGCGCTTTTCTCCAATCAGGGCGTGTGATGCAATTCAAACTATGAATAACGGGATGTTGCGGTTCATGTCAACGCTGCTGTTGTTAGACCAAGGCCAATGCCTATCGTGACCAAAGCGCAATTTCTGCTGCGATCCTCCACAGGAGGGGCTGCGCCATCGCACTCGGCGTCAGCTGACCATCTAGCAAGGTTGTTAATCGGTTAGCCGCTTCAACATGAGCCAGAATGAGTAGCAGAGTCATGATGTTGTCATCCAAATTTCCTCCAACGCTCACTGATGCGAGTGCAAGTTAAATAAGTGCAGGTTCTGGGCGAGCTAGGAATCTTGGTAAGTTCAAATGAGATAACCCGCCATCGTGAATTCGTCTGGGTTGCAGGCTGAAATGTCACCGGCAGACCATACAGACGCAGCTTGCCGTAGTAGATCTGGCGAAACCAATCAGACCCAGATTCCAGATAGGGGGTTGCCAACTCTCGATATCGCTGAGCCAGGGTGATGCCACTCGCGTGAAGCCCTTGATGGTGTAGATGATCCAACGCAGCAAAGAGTTCGGCCCGCAGACTTTCAATCTGCTGATGCTGGCGATACCAGTGACCTTGCCAGGACTGCCAGCGCCGCCCTGAGTCGAGATGAACCACTTCGTTTTCTTCAGAGCCGACTTCAAAAAGACCGTGACGAGGGCAGAGATAAGCGTTCGTCAACACCAGCGCTGGAATCGGTTGATCGCAGCAGGGGCAACGAATGGTTTCCCCTAGGACAGGCAAGAGCACAGGCAAGAGAGAATCCAGGCTCACAGTAGCGCCTCCGGTTGCTGAAGAATACGCTTTCTGGCGTCGGGGCAAAGGGTCCACACCAGGACCTCGCCCTGTTGACCGCCAGCTGCCAGGTACTCTCCAGTAGGATGCCAGGCCAAACAGGAAAAGCCCTCTTTGCCTCCTTCCAACACTTGAACCGGGTCTACAGCGGCCTGCCACAGTAAAATCCAGCCACGATCCGACAGGGAGGCCAGCAAACAGGTCTGGGGTTGAAAGGCCACATCCAAAACCGTGCCTTGATGCAAATCCAGCAGCCAATTCTGCCAACCCTCATCGGGAATCAATATCCACATCGCGACTAGGTCTCGCGTGGCGGTTGCCAAAATGGGGGAGCGCTCGGCATCGGGAATATCGGCCCAGGCGAGTTGCCGAACCTTGCCGGGAAAGCCTCCCAGCAAAGCGGGCAGTTCGGCTTGCCTGTCAGATGATTGCTTGTTGGGGGCTGGCTTATCCGCAGATTGCTTCAGAGCGCGGACGTTATCCCAGGTGAGGACGCTGACGCTGTTATCCTGATTGGCCGAGGCCAAATAAGCGCCCTCCGGGGACCATTGCAAGGTTTGACTAGCCGCAGTCAGTTCCCACTCATACTGGGGGGAACGCCAGCGAGAGGTTTCCCAAATATGAACCCGTTGCTGAGCCGAAACCGCCAGGTGAGTGCCATCGGGAGACCAGCCTAAATCCTGCACAGTGGCGGGCAATTCTAAGCTGGCTAGGGTTTCACCCTGTTCGGCATCCCAGATGTGAACCGCCTTGCCGCAGTTACAGGCCAGCCAGGGTTGATGGGGATGCCACTGCAGGCGATCAATCCAAGCTGAGCCCCAGCTCAGGGTCTTTACCCGCTCAGGTGAGTCAGAAGACAGCTGCCAGAGCGTCACCTCCCCGGTTTGTCCGGCTGCCGCCAACCACTGCCCCTTCCCAGAAAATCCGAGGGCATCAATAGAAGGACCGTTGCCTGTTTGAAGGACGGTTTCTTGAAAGTTTTCTTGCCACAGAACCACTTCCCCTGCGCCGGAGGCGATCGCCAATCTCTTTCCGACGGGTGCCCAGACCAAAGCGGTAATGTACTCTGACAGCGATCGGTCAATTGTGAGATCTACCAGGGGTTTGAGAGAGAGCATAGTACAGCCTGAAAAAGATAAACTCTTTAGAAAAGGCGGGGCTCAGGGCTGAGGAGGCAGCGCAGGCGGAATGCGAGCTAGAATTCCTTTCTGCAGGCGGGCGGGACGGTCTTTACGAGGGATTAGCCCATCGCTGCTAGCCGCATATTGAGCCGCTAATCGAACAATGGCAGTGGCGCTGTCGAGGGCGGGCAAGTCGCCAAACATAAGGGTCGTCTTTGTGGGAGAGGCGAAGGCAAGCACGCAAAACCGATTGCAAGCACTGAGACACTCCACGGGTTGAACTCTAAAGGTGTGTGGAAGCTGCCCCTGTTGCTGACATTTCAACAAACTCTGCCACAGCTGATATCCTCCCCGCTGGCCCAGGTACTCCCGTTGACCAGCGGCAAAGGCGCAAGAGGTGCAAACAAACAAAGTGTGCTGAGACAAAGTGTGCTGAGACATAGTGTGCTGAGACATAGACTTTACTCAGTTTGAAATAGACGAATTAAATCAACTAGCTCAATGTCATCCAACGCTTTGTGGATTTTGTACTGTTGGGCAGGCTGACTCAAAACAGTAATAACAGTTTCAATCGGCGGGCAGTCAGGTTCTCTGCACTGAAGCTGGCCAACCGAGATGTCAATATCTGGATCGAGCTTCAGAAGGTCGTAAACCCACGTCTTGAGCTGCTGCAAAGCGGCTGAATTGGGCTTGAGTCGAGACTGAGAGAAGAGATTCATAAAGGTATTACCCCACTTTTTCACGCTTCTAAACCAGACAATCCGTTAACTGCTGCCGAAGCTGGTCAGCATTGAGATGTCTCCCAATAAAAACGAGTTGAGTTTGAGGCGGCGTGCGCCATTCTTCCGCCTTTAGATCAAAGCGAGGACCGCTTAGCTGAAAGATATTGCGTAGCTCACTTTCTTGAAACCAGAGAATTCCCTTTGCTCGAAATACATTTTGCGGAAGATCTTCTTGCAACAGCGTCTCAAACTTTTTGACATAAAAGGGGCGATCGCTCTCAAAAGCAACAGAGACAAACCCATCATTTTCCAAGTGAGCAGAATGATGGTGATGATGAACATGAGCGTGGTGTCCATGTTCATGATCCTCGTGTTCGTGAGGCCCGTGATTATGTTCGTGATGCCCATGTTCGTGCGCGTGATGCTCATGAGCGTGATGTCCATGCTCATGTTCATGATGCAAATCCTGCTCCGTCTGTTGAATCTCTTTCTGCACCAGCTCACTGTAGTCGTCAGGATTGTTGTATTTCACATCCAGAATCAGCGACAGAGGCACCTTTGCCTGCTGGCTATGAAGAATGCGAGCGCCTGCTTTAACCTCGCCGATGTAAGCGGTGAGCCTCTCTAGCTGCTCATCAGAAGCCAGGTCGGTTTTGTTCAAAACTGTGATATCTGCGTAAGTAATTTGTTTGAGGGCCGCCTCGCTCTCAAAGTGGTCAGGGCTAAATGCCTCTGCATCGACAACGGTAATAATGGAATCGAGCCTGGTTAAATCTCGCAGGTCTGTGCCTAAAAAGGTCAGAATAATGGGCAGCGGATCGGCAACGCCTGTGGTTTCAATCACCATGTAGTCTATGCGTTCGGCTTTGCCGTCTCGGAGAGAATCGCTCCGTTCCAGCACGCGATACACCGCATCCACCAAACTGTCATTAATCGTGCAGCAAATGCAGCCATTACTCAGTTCAACCATGTCTTCATCAATAGCCACCAAAAGCTGACTATCAATATTGATATCGCCAAACTCATTGACTAAAACCGCCACCTTCCAATCCTGATTGTGGCTGAGAATATGGTTCAAAAGCGTGGTTTTACCACTCCCCAAAAATCCTGTGATAATGGTCACAGGCATACCTCGCTTTGGCATGAGGGCTGAAATTTCTGAAACTGAAGATGCCATGCGCTTGAACCTCGCAGTTGAGCATTGAATACTAAGACAAAGCTTTGACTGGAGTGATCACTAAACGAACGCCAATAGCGTATCACTAATTTGTGAAAATGATAATCATTATCAAAACGTTGTAAAAGTGCGATCGCCTGCACAGCCAAATGATTATTATTCTCGTAATACTGTAAGCCCCTACCTTGCGGTTGCTAGTTAAGCCGTTGTAGGGTAGCTATTCAAGTCCAGGATGGCGAAATGACACAACTTTCTCGGCGAGCGTTTTTATCGGCAATGGCAGCAGCCAGCGGCTATGCCACGTGGGCATTGCACAGCAGTCCGGCTCAGGCGGCTCAAGTGACGCTGCTACCAGCCAATCCTCGATTGGGAGATACGCTTTCAGTTTTCATCGTCACCGAGTCCGCCGCAGGGGATAACTCGCCGATTGTTTCGGTTGGCGGCACTCAATATCCTAGCTTTCAGCTATCCGGCAACCGCTTCCGAGCCTTTGTGCCAACCAGTCCACTCGAAGCGCCAGGAACGCGAACGATTCAGGTAACACAGGCAGGCGTAACGCAGTCCCAAAGTGTCACCATCCGAGACCGTTCCTTTCGTACGCAATACATTACGCTGCCGCCCGGCTCGTCAGATTTAGGCACCGACCATGAATTTGACCGCGTGGCCGAATTCAAAAAGCTCGTAACCCCAGAGCGCCACTGGCAAGGCCCCCTACTGCGGCCCAGCTCAGGGTATGTCAGCACAGAATTTGGCGTACAGCGCTACTACAACGGCGTCTATGCAGACGACTACTACCATCGCGGCGTCGACTATGCAGCTGCCACTGGCTCGCCGATTGTCGCGCCAGCAGCTGGCCACATTCGGCTAGTGGGTTACGTGCGAGACGGGTTTGAAATTCACGGCAACACAGTGGGCATTGACCACGGGCAAGGCGTGCTCAGCATTATGATTCACATGAACCGAATTGACGTTCAAGAAGGTGATTTTGTCGCTGCTGGGCAAACGGTTGGCGGTGTGGGTTCAACGGGCGCATCTACAGGGCCGCATCTGCACTGGGGACTGTATGTGAATGGCATTGCCGTCGATCCAGTGCCCTGGCGCTTCGATGGTGTTGAATAGACTACGTTGCCTGGCTTGCGTTAGGGGCATCCAGTGACACGCAGGAAGCTATTGCTGAGATGGCCAACCTTCGCGCAAGGCTGCAAAGCTCCTTGAATGATCCGGTATGATCTGAGCATGAAGTTTGAGTGGGATCAATCAAAAGCCGCTAGTAATTTGAAGAAGCACGGTGTCAGCTTCGAAGAATCTAAAACTGTATTCGATAATCCCATGTCGGTAATCTTTGATGATAATGCTCATTCTACAGGTGAACAGAGAGAAATCATCATTGGTCACTCTCGGCAGAATCGGTTGCTGTTAATTGCTTTTACTGAGCGATCTGATAGTGTCCGTATCATTAATGCCCGTCTAGCTACTCGACAGGAGCGTAAAGATTATGAGCAAAATGTCATCTGATCGCGTACAGAATTCTGAGGGCGAGCTTTTGCCAGAGTACCGATTTAATTACGAGGAAGCAAAGCCTAACCGATTTGCTATTAATCGTAAGACGCAGAAGTCAACGGTTGTGGTGCTAGATGAGGATGTGGCTCAGGTTTTTACAACGCCTGAATCAGTTAATAAAGTGCTAAGAGCGTTGATCAAATCGATGCCACAATCAGCATCGGCAGGCGGCGAAAAGGACTAACACCGCATTGGTGGAGACAGAGCATTGACTCTTAATGAGAGTTCTATAATTATCGGTAACCGTACAACTTCACCCTCAGACCTGCTGATCAGTTTTTAGCGAGGTCAAACAATTTCCACGCACGATGAATTTATTGGTGAGCTCGGATTCTACTTTCTGTTATTTTGAGTTCTTCTTGTTACAAGATAAACACTACTATGACATCATCTGATGAACGACCACCCCTTAAAAAAGTCAAGATGGGAGCGGAGTTTAAGCGCTGGTATTGGCTAAAAAAAGAACTGGTATCTTACTGCAAAGAGCAAGGTCTTGGCACAGTCGGACAAAAGCCGGAACTAGAAAGGCGAATTGTTCGATTGTTGGATGCGGGTGAAATTGTTAAGCCACAGCGTAAAAAGCCCGAGTCTTCGTTTGACTGGAGTCGTGAAAAGCTAGTTCTCAGTACGGTGATAACGGACAGCTATCGTAATACGAAGAACATGCGTAACTTCATGAAAACCAACGCAGGAGATCGCTTCAAATTTTCAAATGAGTTTATGCAGTGGATGCGCAACAACACCGGAAAGACGTTGAAAGATGCGCTGGCGTATTGGATAGAACTAGATAGAAAAAAGCGCTATTCTGCCTATCGAGAGAAGCCACTGCCGCAGAACGAGTACAACCAATTTACACGGGCTTTGAGCGAAGCCCAACCTGGAATATCGACAAAGGAAATGCGAAGGCTTTGGGCTATAAAACGGTCGAAACCGGGGCCACATGTTTTTGCGCCGGGTGATGAGTGCTCTAGCTAAACGGGGATTGGGATGCCAGTGCTAACTCGGTTAGTAGAGCGTGCAATGGACTTCTTATCGTGAACCACCTCGATGCTGATAACGCGATCGCCCTCGCGAATAAACCCTTTGTGGAAACATTGGCTAATAATCTGTCTTTTGGAAGTCAACGGTATTGATAAAGCCCGGTTTAATGGTTAAAGAAATCTATTGACCGATGAATAATAGACATTATCGGAAATAGTGACTAATCAACGAGTGGTTGTTCATGTCCCTTGATGGTTTCGATATCGCTAGTTA
>JBCBJS010000084.1:0-13968 GCA_038523095.1 Cyanobacteria bacterium J06626_6 | reverse complement strand
CCAGCGCTGCTGAGTAGAAGAAGCCGGAATAGGCTGGCTGCGATCGCACCGAGCAACCAGAGGAACAATCTGCCCACTACCGTTGCTGTGCGCATCGCCAGAAGCCTGCAGCTCTCGAATGCGCGCTCCAAGCTGCGCAATCGTCACATGCTCAAAGAGATCGACAACGGGGACTTCTACCCCCAAAGCCGCATGGACTCTTGCAACAACCCGAGTAGCGAGCAGAGAGTGCCCCCCCAGCTCAAAAAAGTTGTCGTCAATGCCGATTTGCTCAGCAGGGAGCAGCTCAGCCCACATCTCTGCCAGGCGCTGCTCAAGGTCATCCCGAGGCGCTACAAATTCAGTTTTCAGGACGCGCTGTGAAGGGTCGGGAGCAGGCAGCGATCGCCGGTCAATTTTGCCGTTTGCCGTGAGCGGTAGCCGCTCCAGCACAACAAATGCAGCAGGCACCATGTAGTCTGGCAGCTTGCCCTTCAGCGATTGATATAGCTCGCTGCCAGTCAACGCGGCTTCGCTGGCCACATAGCCGACCAATCTTTTCTCTTCGAGCCGCTTATTACCCCCATCTAAGATGACAACAGCGGCGCTCACAAGCGGATGCTGGGCTAGGGCAGTCTCAATCTCTCCTAGCTCAATGCGGTGGCCACGAAGTTTAACCTGGTTGTCAATTCTGCCGATATATTCAACCCGGCCACCGGGCAAAAAGCGAACCCGGTCGCCTGTTTTATACAGCCGAATAGGAGAATGGTCTTGAGCGCGATCGCGAAAGGAATGCGCTACAAATCTCTCAGCAGTCAGTTCAGGACGATTCAGATAGCCTCGGGCAAGCCCGTGCCCACCAACATACAGCTCTCCTGGCACCCCAACCGGCACAGGACGCCGCTGCGCATCGAGATTGTACAGCTGCACATTGGCCAGCGCCTGCCCAATCGTGGCGGGTTTCTCAGTGGGCAGAATCTGGCAGATCGTGGCATCTACCGTGCATTCAGTCGGCCCATAAACGTTGTAAAACTGGCTGTGCTTGGCATGGGCCAAACGCGCCCACAGCTCACGGCCAATCGGTTCACCCCCCACCAAAATCTGCGCCGGGGCACCGGCACAGTCCAGCAAGCCCGCCTCCACTAGCAGCTGCAGCTGCGACGGCGTACAGTCAAATCTATCTATCTTGCGCTGCTGCAAGAAAGCAAGTAACTCCTTTCCATCGAATCGGAGAGCATCTGGCACCACCTCAAGCCGGTGTCCGCCCAGCAGCTGAACGATTTGCTTTACAGACGTATCGAAAGCCAGCGGGCCGTTTAAGCTAACGTTCAGGGGGGGCTGAGTGGGGGTATGAGGAGAGCTCTGAGGAGGGCCCTGAGGGAGGCTTTGAGAAGCAACAGAAGGAAGAGCAGCAGCAGAAAGTTCTCTCTCAAGTGCGATCGCCAAATTCACCACCGAGCGATGCTCTACCATCACCCCTTTTGGCTGCCCAGTAGAGCCAGAGGTGTATATGACATAGGCAAGATTGTGTGGCTGCACATCTCCCCCACAGTTCTCAACCGGCTGCCCCGCAGCTTGTAGGCTCTCTTGATTCCACGTATCGTCATCCAAGCAAACAACTGTTAATGCAGTTACCGACCCATCTGCTGACCCATCTGTTGCCCCATCTGTTGAAGTAGTAGTAGTTGCGAGCGCTAGCCGCTCCGCAATGGCGGTACTCGTCAGCAGCGCAGACACCTGCGCATCAGACAAGATAAAGTCGATTCGAGACTGGGGATAGCTCGGGTCGATAGGCACATAGGCCCCGCCCGCCTTGAGAATAGCCAGCAAACCCACCAGCATCTGCGGCGATCGCACCACACAGAGTCCCACCCGCTGGTCGGGGCCGACCCCTTTGCGCTGAAGGAAGCGTCCTAGCTGACTGGCCTGGTCATTTAGCTCACGGTAGGTCAGGGTCTCCGATTCGTAGGCAACGGCGATCGCATCAGGCGTCTTTTCTACCTGCGCTTCAATTAACCGGTGCACACACAGCTCATCTGGTAGGCCAACTCGCTCTCCCTGCCACTGAGTCAGCAGCTGATGGTGTTCTGAATCAGTGAGCAAAGGCAGCTCATCAACAGCGGCTGTTGGCGTAGCAACAAAGCTTTCCAAAAGCCGCTGAAAATGACCGGCCATCCGGCGAATCGTCGCCTCGTCAAATAGCTCACTGCGATATAAAAAAGTGCAAACTAGCCCCTCTGAGCACTCAACAATATCGACACTCAAGTCCAGATCAACAAACGTCCGATCCAGCTTGAAAGGTTCTATCTCCAATTCACCGGAAACCAGCCGCTCATTCGGCAGATTCCGAAGCTGAAGCAGCGTCTGAAAAATCGGGGTTTGTCCGGCTTGCCGCTCTGGCTGAATCTCTTCTACCAGCTTTTCAAATGGCAGCATTTGATGGGCATAGGCTTCAAGGGTAGTTTTCTGCACCTGGCGTAGCAGCTGCTGGCAGGTTGGCTTCTGTTCAAAGGACGTTCGCAAAGCCAAGGTATTGATAAAAACGCCAATCAGCGGCTCTAGCTCAATGCGATCGCGCCCAGCCACCGGCGTTCCTACAACCACATCCGATTGCTGAGTGTAGCGATACAGCAGCGTCTGAAACGCCGCCAGCAGCGTCATAAATAGGGTCACCCCTTCACGCTGACTAAAGGCTTGCAGGCGATCGCCCAATGCAGGAGGCAATGTATGCACATAGGAACGGCCTTCCGAGCCTACTCCCGACTGCCGCACTGACTGTCCCGCCAGCTGTCGCCCTTGGCGTTCCTGCTCCGCCGACAGACTTGACGACAGACTGGCCGACAGGTCTAGCACTGGCAACTCTCCCTGCAGCTGAGATTTCCAATAGTCGAGCTGTGGTGCCAGTTCAGCGCTGGATAGCCGCTGCTGCTGCCACTGGGCAAAATCATCGTATTGCAAGGGCAGCGCTGGCAGCGTCACAGGCTGACCCGTCACAAAAGCCTGGTAAAAGTGAGCCAGCGACGCCTGAAAAACACTCACCGACCAGCCGTCGAACACAATATGGTGAATATTCACCAGTAGGATATGCGTCTGCGCGCCTAGGCGAAGCAGCTGAGCGCGCAGGAGAGGTCCTTGCGACAGGTCAAACGGATGCTGCCCGGCTTGCCAGGCAATCTGCTGAATCTGCGCGGCTTGTGCGGCCTCATCTAGCCCCGCAAGGTCTACCACTGGCAGCGGAATATCCAGCGCCGGACCCACCACACCGACGGGTTCACCCGCAACAGCTCGAAAGGTCATCCGCAGCACCCGGTGCCGCTGCACAATGGCGCTAAGGCTCTGCGCTAGGGCATCTGCTTGAAGCTCGCCCGTCAGCCGAAAATGGGTGGGTCGATTGTAGGCGGCGTTGCCTGGGGTCACCTGGTCAATGAACCATAGACGGCGCTGCGCTGAAGACAGTGTGACTTCATGATCGGCTTCATCACCGGCTTCATCACTGGCATGATTCCTGGGCGATCGCCCAGGAATCATGACCCTAGGAATCAGGCCGTCATCGTCTTGCTTTTCCCTCAGCCGCTGTTCCAAAATCGCGCGCTTAGCAGGAGAAAGGCTCTCAATACGGCTGTTGATTTCTTTCATAGTGCTCGGCAGAGGGTCGTCATAGCAACGGCACCCCGAGACGATGCGTGCTGGACGAAACAATCTAAAAACGAAGTAATCAAAAATTAATATAAGTTTAAATCATACCCATGGACTGTCGGTCTAATCAAGTACTGTGCAACTGAACCTTAGCCAACGGAAGCGGCACAAGGGGGCTTGCTTTTTGAGTTCCTTTTTAGAGCCTTTGCAAGCCGCAAAATTCTATGACTACGATTAGCTACGTCGTACCCACGCTCAATAGCGCCAAGACACTGGAGGCGACGCTCCTGTCTCTGACCAGCCAAACCGGCGTAGAGATAGACATCGTCGTTGTCGACAGCGGGTCAACTGACGGCACCCGCAAGATTTGTCAGCGCTGGGGCATTCCCATGCTCTACGCCCCACCCGGCAACATGTACAGCGCTATCAATCTCGGCCTGGCCCAATCCACCGCGCCCTGGCTGGCCTACCTCAACTCAGATGATCTGCTCTACAGCGACAGCGCCGCTCGGCTCATTTACCATGGCGATCGCACCCGCGCCGACTTAGTCTATGGCAACTGCGACTACATCGACTTCCAGGGCCGCTTCATGTATGGCTTTAGGCCACCGCCGCCCAACTGGCTAGGGAGCATTCTGCGCACGGGGCGAAATGGCTTTGCCCAGCAGACGTCTATCTTCAGACGCAGCCTCTACGAGTCTCTCAATGGCTTCGATGAAGGCTTCCAATACGCTGCTGATTTTGACTTTTATGCTCGCGCTTTTGAAAAAAACGCCAGATTTTCTTTCTTGAAAGGGCCTTCGCTGGCCTGCTTTCGCCTACACAGCGGTCAGTTCAGTCAGCAAAAAGCCGACGATATGGATGTAGAAGCTGCAAAAGCCGCCGCCCGACTAGGTCAACTCAGCCCAGCTGATCGGGGGGTGAAATACCTCTGGAAAATGACAAATGCGATAAATTACGCCGTCAGAGTGGCCCGTCAGTCAGCCCTAGCGAGCCGTCTCATAGTCAGCCGGTCTATGGAGGGAGGGGGTCATTCGACCTAACCTATCACCAGCTGGCCGTAGTCTAGCTTGATGATGCGATCGCACTGGTCAAAGTACTTGTCGTCGTGGGTAATCGCCAGCACGGCCTTCCCCTTTGCCTTCAGCTCCGGCAAGAACTGCGTATAAAACACATCCCTAAAAACAGGGTCCTGACTCGAAGCCCACTCGTCAAAGATATAGATAGGTCGATCTTCCAAGTACGCAGTCAATAGCGCCAGCCTTTGCCGCTGCCCGCCCGAGAGCGCCGTCGTCGACAGCTTGCCACCCTTGATCTTCACCTTATGGTCTAGCTGCAGCTTCACCAAATACTCCTTCACCTTTTCATCTAGCTTCGGAGAATCTAAACCCAACAGCTTATCGAACAGCTGAAAATCAGAAAACACCACTGAAAACAGCTGACGATACCATTCAACCTTCTCCTCAGTAACGGGCACCCCATCCACACAAATCTCCCCCTCCTCCGGAATATACAGCCCCGCTATCAGCTTCGCTAGCGTTGTTTTCCCGCTGCCATTCCCCCCCACCAAGAAGACAATTTCACCCGGCTCAAGCGAAAGACTAATCGGCCCTAGAGTAAAGTTGCTTCCCTCTCTTTCCCGGTAATAGCTATGGGTAATTTGCTGACAGTCCAGCTTATGGAAAGACGTGATCGGCTCTATTTTGGCTAGCTTAGTCTCCTCGCTTTCTCGTCTGCCAATGTTCAGCTTCAGCCCAAGGCTTTCTATCTTATTGAAAGCGACATTGGCAGCGGCTAGCGGCGGCAGCGCAGACATAATGGATGTCAACATGCCCCGAATGTACAGCAGCGTCAGAATATAGCCCGACAGTACCCGGCTATCGAACTGCACAAAGCTCGGAAATACAAACAAAAGCATCCCCAGCACAAACAGCAACAGAAACTTAGCCCAAGTCTGCGTAATCAGATAGAACATATTCCAAAAGAACAGCTTCTTCTGAATTCGCGCTGCCGTAGGCCGCAGATTCTGTCCTAGGAAGGCCATTCGCCGGTCCCGGTGCAGCTTTAGCTCCTTGATACCATTGGTCATCAGGCGAAACTGACCGTAGAGCACGGTGTAGTCTTCCCTAGCAGCTTTCAGGGTCTCCCGGCTCTTACCCCCAAAAAATCGATAGCTAAACACGCCCAAAGCGATAATTCCCAGCGTGCCTAAAAATGGCTGCCAGGCGAGCCAGCAGAGATATCCCAAGCAGCAAATCACCACCACCACGTTGCTACACTGCGGCAAAATCGGCAGCAGCGACGCGCCAATAGCGCTAATGTCTTTGATCAGCACGCTGAGAATATTGGCACCACCAATTTTCTCCAGCTGCCGCAGCGGCGTACTCAAAATCTCTTCACTCAAGTGGATTGTCCAGTCGTAAATGGCCTGGCGATAGAGGTGGGAGAGCAACAGCTGCGATGAGATGGCAATCCCCAGGGAAATCACCGTTAGCGCGGCAAACTGTATCCCCAAATCAGAGAGGCCCTGCCCACTGGCCGGTCCACTGGCCAACCCACTGGCCAACCCACTGGCCAACCCACTGGTAAGTCCCCGGTGGGCTAGCGCGACCAGCGCCGCATTTCCCAAGCCGCTGACAAAAGACATCACTATCGCTAACGAAACGATAACAGGAGAACTCCGAAAGAGATAAACAAGTATCTTCATTAGCGAGAAATCCCAGAGCGGGACAAAATCTTAGAATAAAAGCCTGGGCGCAATAGGATTCTACTCGATTAGCTGCTGCGCTTCTTCTTCTGAAAGAGACTCCAATTCAGCGAGCAGGCTAGCCATCTCATCGACATCAACGGCTTCTGCCTGCTTCTGAGTGATGACAACTGCCATATTGGCAATCGTCGGCTGCTGAAAAAACACCAAAAACGAGAGTTCTACCTGCAGTGCAACCCTAACCCGGTTGACGATTTGCCCGGCCAGGATAGAATCTCCCCCGAGCTGGAAAAAGTTGTCGTATATGCCGACGGGCGATATGCCAAGGACCTCAGCCCAAATGCGACAGAGGGTCTCTTCAGTAGAAGTCCTTGGCGCAGCATATGGCGGGCGTTCGGCTTCCGGGTCGGAGGCAGTCAGGCCCAGTTTTTCAGCGAGGCCAATACGCTGCCGCTTACCCGTTGGCCCCTTGGGAATCTCATCGAGAAATAGCACCACTCTCGGCACCTTAAAATCTGCTAGCTTTGCAGCGGCAAATTCTTTTACCACTTGCTCTGTCAGGCTTTCACCGGCTTTCACAACAATGGCGACGGCCACATCTTCACCCAGCAGCGTGTGCGGCGCAGCGAAAGTCACCACCTGCTCTACAGCAGCATGGTCTAGCAGCACCTCATCAATCTCCCGAGGCGAGATTTTCTCACCGCCCCGGTTGATAATCTCTTTGATTCTCCCCTTCAAAAATAGGTAGCCGTCCCCATCTAGCAGGCCCAAGTCACCGGTTCGAAACCAGCCATCTGTAAAAGCGCTCGCATTGGCCGCAGGATTATTTTCATAGCCCTGGGTCACGTTCTCCCCTCGGATAACCACCTCACCGACGGTCTGAGCCGGTAGTAATCCACCCGATTCGTCCATAATCTGCACCTCGGGTCCGGCGGCAATGCCCACCGAGCCAGGCTTGCGCTGGGCGGGCGGCAGGGGATTGCAGGCCATCTGGTGGGCGGCTTCTGTCATGCCGTAGGCTTCAATCACAGGCGCACTAAAGGCTTGTTCTAACGCAGACATTACCTGGGGCGGTAGCGGCGCGGAGCTAGAGCGGATAAACCGGACCGTGCCCTTGGTAACCGGGGTCTCTGCAAACCGAGAGAGAATCTGCTGATGCATGGTCGGCACTGCAGAATACCAGTTTGATTGGGTCTCGCTCAGCCAGCTGAGAAATTTGGGCGCATAAAATCCGGGAGTACACACCACGCTGCCGCCTGCTGCCATGGAGGAAAGCAGCGCACCAATGAGGCCGTGAATGTGAAAAAGCGGCATGACGTTTAGGCAGCGATCGCCCTCAGTCAGCGCTAGCGTACGCCTCACATTGTCAGCCGAAGTACACAGGTTGAGATGGCTCAGCGGCACCATCTTGGGCCGCGAAGTCGTCCCGGAGGTGTGGAGAATGAGGGCAATATCCTCTGGCTGCGCCACAGATTGCGTTACGGATTGATCGACTGAAGAGGGCGCGATCGTTTTCTGCCCCGGCCCGCACAGATCAAACATTCCAGCAGGAGCACTCAGCGATGGGGATAGCTCCAGCACAGGAATCGCCAGCTGCTGGGCTACGGCCCTAGCAGGTTCAGCAACGCCCGGCTGAAGAATGAGTGCCTTCGCGCCTAAGTCCGTCAGATAAAATTCGTATTCATTCGCCCGGTAGCCAGGATTTAGCGGCGCGTAGGTTGCACCGGCAGAAAGTGTGAGGAAAGCCACCGCCGCTTCGGGGCCATTTGGCAGCGCCACCGCCACCCGGTCATTACGCTCAATGCCCAGGGCACGAAGCTGAGCGATAACCGTCGCCATCTGCCTATGGAGCTGCAGATAAGAAAGCCCGATTCGATCGGGGGCTGCAAGGGCGATCGCATCGGGAGATACCCCTGCCCTTTGTTCCAGCAAGGAAGGAATGCTTAGGATCTCTACAGCTTGTGCCATTGCGCGGATGTCTTGAGCTCAACACGTGGGCTCAACAGAGTATACGCCAGTTTGCAGTCCCTGTGAATCGACTGAACTGCGAACCCTTTCAGCCCAAAAGCCCAAGCGCACTTTGCCAGCCAAAAAAAGCAACCATCCCAAGACAAATGGTCAGCAGCAAATTTTTGGTGTACACGCTCACCAATCCTGCAACTATCGCACCCACGAGCCGTGCATTCAGATAGCTCACGGCGAGTTCACCATCACTCAGCAAGACTTCTGGCACCACGATGGCCGTCAGCACGACAGGCGGCACATATCGCAGTGCATTTAGCAGCGCAGGCGAAAGGGTAATGCGGCTACTCGCACCAAACATGACATAGCGGATAGAAAAAGTGGCAAGCATCATGCTGCCAACCAGCAAAATTTCATTCATTGATATCAGATATCCGTTGCAATACTTTCTATGACAGAAGAGCTAGTCACTCAAGTTGAGAGGTATCTTTCGCTGACCATGCCTGCTGAGATGCCTGCACAGGCAGCGACCATCAAGCCCAGCTTGTGCGGCAGCGGAGCCGCGAGCAGTGCCACAATGCCTGCGACAGCGGCAGCTAACACCATTGGCCTAGTTTTGAGGTAAGGGACAATCATGCCGATAAAGGTGACAGACATCGCAAAGTCAAGGCCCCACTCGGCAGCGTTGGGGATGAGCTGCCCCAGGGTAATGCCCAGCAGCGTGCACAGCTGCCAGTTGGCATACATCGTGAAGGCTGCGCCGAAGTAGTACCAGTGCTTAAAAGGGGAGCGATCGCGCTGCTCATACCGGCGAATCACCACCGCAAACGCCTCATCAGTCAGGAAAAAAGCAAGGGGGATTTTCCAGCACTGAGGCAGCTTTTTGACATGCGGTAGCAGGCTAACCGC
Organism: Cyanobacteria bacterium J06626_6; assembly: GCA_038523095.1. Taxonomy (GTDB): domain Bacteria; phylum Cyanobacteriota; class Cyanobacteriia; order Phormidesmidales; family Phormidesmidaceae; genus Phormidesmis. The sequence continues at coordinate 4,775 of JBCBJS010000084.1, read as the reverse complement.
ATAGAGCAAATGGCGCAGATTAACCACGAAGGTCGTCAGCCCGATCAGGAGCCAGCCGGTATTTGCTGCTATGAGCCCGGCGGCAATGAACTGAGAAGATCCGGCAAAAACCAATGCCGACATAGCCAGGGTGCCACCGGCAGAGAGCCCAGCATTCGTAGCTAGCGTGCCAAAGATAATGCCGAAGGGAATGGCACCCACCACAAGCGGAATAATATCGCGGGCCCCCGCCCAGAACTCCCTGCGTTGAGAAAACTGATGTCCCTGTAAAGAGATCGGAGAAGACTGTGTGGCCATGCTGAGATGTGCTGAGAATGGGCAATTTTGCTAACGCAAGCTTAGTCTATTCACAATAGCGGCAAATACATAGCGGCAAATACATAGCGGCAAATACATAGCGGCAAATACCCAGTGCCACGAGATTTGTGAAGAGTCTTTGTAGTGTAAAAAAATAGACTGAGTAAACGGGTCTAGGCTGTATTCTTATCAGGGGCTGGAGATATGCCCATCACAGCCCGTATCGCCGTAAGAGACTAAAATTCTCAATCAAGCGGTACGAATCGTGAGTAAGTAAGGCATTGCCACAGTTTCTGCATGAAAGCATCCCATTGGTTTTCTTTTGTCGGTTCGACGCTGCTGACCGGGCTAGGTATCTTGACACTGCCAGCCCAGGCCCAAATGACAGTGGCCCAAATGACAGCAAGCCAGACGGCATCAGCCCAGGCCGCCTGTCCAACCATGCCTGGCGCACAGCACTACGATGTGATCGTCTTTGGCGACGAGGTGCCAGGGGTGATGACCGCGCTCAAGGTGAAGCAAACACTGCGATCGCGCCGGGAGAGCAACCGAGTCGCCCTCGTCACCGAAGGCAATACGCGCAACGGCATTGGCGGACACCTAGTCCGAGGTGGCCTGGCTTATCTAGACCGTAACCAGGTGCCGACCCGACTGCGATCGCAGTACGGCATATTTGGTCGCCCTTCCCCTCTCTACCAGGAGTTTCTGCGTTTGGGCCGGGTCGATACCATTGCCCTAGACCGCTTTACGATTGGAAAAAACTTTGACCGGGCCCTACAAAATGCAGACATCGATGTCATTGACAATGCGCAGCTGAGCGCCGTGGAGGTTGCGGGCAATATGGTCTGCGCGTTTACCGCTGGCCAGCGTACCTACTCGGCCCGCTACTTTGTCGACAGCACTCAGGGCGGTGAGCTAGCCGCCGCCAGCGGCACCGAAATGATGCAGGGCCTAGAAGCCATTGGCCTACCGGAGAGCGCCCTCAGTATCGGCCTCATTTTCGACCTGTACGATGTCACCATTGACCAGTTCAAGATGATGGAGGCTGAACTCATCAGCCGATATTTTGACCCGACAGATAGGGCAGCACAGCGCTGGCTGACCATTGCCAGCGGTGGCAACCGGACCAAGCGCCGAGAACTGCTAGAAGAACTGCTAGACTTCCACCGTCGGCCCAAGCTGATGTATCAGGGAACGGCGGATTCTGCCGATGTGCGCTCTCTGGCATTTAGCATTTTAGTCCACGGCTACCTCGGCCAGACCTACGACCTCAGAAGCTCCGGCTTTCTGTTTGACCGGGCAAATATCGCCGTCTTTGACGACCGACTCAGCTTTAACGCGCTGCTGTTCTACGCTGACTCTGAGACGGCGCAGCAGCTCAGCGACAATGGCGCTAGGCCAACCGCTGAGATGCTAGCAATTGCCAATGAAGTCAAAACCCTATTTGAAAAAATCGGCGTTCCCAGAGTCGAAGTGATGGACGAACTGTACGTGCGCAACGCCGGGCAAATTGCCAACCCCATCGACGAGCTGTCGGCAACACTGATGGCAGCAGGCGGCGTTTCTGAAGAAGAAGCGCTGGGCACCTTCGGCTATCACCTCGATGATCGCGGCGGCATTGAAGGGCTCGACGAGCGCGTAAATTCGACGGTGCTGAGGCTTTTCAATTTTGAACAGATGCCCGTTTTTAACTATGGATTTCGCCATACGCTGCCACAAGAAAAAGAGAACTTGGCCGTGCTCGGCCCCGCTTCTGGCTTCGGTGGCCTCGGGACTACGGCTGGGCGAATTGTAGAATTCAACGTGAGCGTTGGCGAGGGGCTAGCTGTCGCCATTGCCAAAGCCGCCGCAGAAAATCGCTCGCTCCACACCATTACCAATATGGAAGTGCGCCGCGCCTTGGGCCATACGCCAGTGGTCTACGGACACCGCACCGAAAGCTTCCGCGCCATTTCTACCCTAGAAAGCCGATTTCGCGCCATCAACTATGAGGCGATCTATCTAGAGCAGGCGCAGACCTTCTGGGAGCAGGGAGACCTTGCTGAATCGGCCAGGGCCCTAGCCCGGGTGCTGACGATCAATCCTAGGAGCCCTGAGGCTTTTCACCTGCGGGGTTTGCTGCAGGCAGAGTCGGGCGATCGCATCCAAGCCCAGGCCGACCTCGAACAAGCGATCGCGCTGTACAGAGCAAAAGGCGACTCTTCTTCCGCCGATTCTACCCAAGGCGCGCTAGAATCCCTGCTAAACTAGCCACATCCCTATTGAATAGGGCCGCAGCATCCGCAAGCTCGAGCATCATAAGACACAGTCTTTATTTCTCGAACGGATGACATTTCGATATGTAAAAAGTGGACTAAGCAAATTGCAGCCCTCAGCAAATTGAAAAAACCTACATGAGGTTGCCTATCGAGCACCTCTGCTAGCCATACCGGTGCCATCCTATGCCTTCTATTGCCTCTTCAAGCTCCACCCCTGACGAATCCCCATCGGGTCCTTTCGCCTCCCGAAATCTGTTGGATGCTAAAGACTGTTGGTTTGTTCCTTGGAGTGAACTCAGCGACTTAGACAGTGTTGAAAATCCGGGCCACGGCAAGCTGCGAAAAGTTGATGCGGGGCTGCAGGAGCACGATCAGTTTCTGAAAGAAGGCAGTCCTTTTACCCTTTCCCTAGAGAGCTTTTGCATTAACGAAGCCCACGACAGAGGCAGTCACAACGATCTGTTGGTCAGGAGCTACGTCCGCTACGGAGACGAGCTAAAAACAGAAACCATCAATTTCTTCGGCACCAACATACCGGCTCAGCAGATCGTCAGCGACCTGGAGTTTGAACACATTTTTGCCAGAAGAGACTTTGCAGAAGATTCTCGAATCTGGCTCGCCATAGAAATCACCGAAGTCGACAGAGGCATTGATGAAAAGGCGGTCACCTCTAGCCTAGAAAAAATACGCTCCCGGTTTGGAGCTGTTTTCTCAGCACTCATCCCGTTTTCGACCGTTGCTGGCGTCGCCATCAATACCCTTAACGACATCCAAAAGCTACGCACACCCAAACAACAAAACCGGCAGGTGCTGTTCAATCAAATAGATCTGTACGCCCAAGCAATGAGCGGCGGCGACGCGCCACTGCGCAGCGGAGCCTATATCTTCTTCAATGAACCTGTACAGGGCGTGCAGTATCGCCTAGGTTCTGGGTTTGAGCTAAAGCGGGCAGCAGCCAGCGATAAAAATATTCCGGTTGCCCACGACTATGCGATCGTAAAAGTCACACCTGGATTTGTAAAGTCGGGCACCGATCCCAATGAAATCCTCAAAAATCAGCAGCTCGCCATGGTGCTGAGTCAGGAAGAAGCCGAAGCCACAGAAGACGAACGCTCAGCCCACTACAACTTCTTAAGTGGATTGGTCGAGAGTGCCAACAAGCTTAAATCCCTGGACTACTACCGCGAAGTGACTACAGGCATAAAGATGTTTGGACATCAGCCAACAGATGCGCAAAAGAAAAGACTGATCGACATCCGCATGGCGCTCGGTGACTATATAGACGACTAGACCCAGACGGCCAAACCCAGACGGCCAAACCCAGACGGCCAAACCCAAGACGACCAGACCCAAACGGATAGGAACTCACCTATTCATTCCCATTCGCCAGGTTGCTCTTGGGGTCAATGAAACGGTGGGCGACGGTTTCTGGCTGGATAGCAGAGAGCACGATATGACCCGAGTCGTTGATCAAAACGGCGCGGGTTTTTCTGCCGTAGGTGGCGTCAATGAGTTCACCGCGATCGCGCGCCTCCGTAATCAGTCGCTTAATGGGCGCAGACTCCGGGCTAACAATCGTCACAATCCGATCTGCTGAAACGACGTTGCCAAATCCAATGTTGATTAATTTCATAGTTACCTGCAATGCTGAGAAGAGTCAGGACTCAATATGAGCTGTTTTCATCAGAACCAGTATGACGAAGGAAAATGGCGCTAACTACACCTAGTCGGTCAGGTTTATGGCGCCAAGTGGACTATCTTGGCGTAACCTGGTCGGGCCACACTCAAAAAAGCACTCCACTCCCCCAGAGGGGATTTTTGGCTCAACCCTAATTAGACTGGGTGGGGTCGTTGAGAGCGGCGTAGGTTTTAGCTAGGTTGCTAAGGGATGAGCGTTCTAATAAGACCCCCGCTTCGTTTAGACTTAGGATGAGCCAGTAACCAGTCAAGTTGAGCGATGTTAAGCGAGCAAGTCAAAACGACCTTCAAAGATGCAGCGCGCAAACTGACAGGTGCAAAGAAACGAGCGTTTACCGCCCAAGTGGCGCTGGATTATTTCGACGGCTCAGCCAGAAGAACAGAAAGGGCCTTGGGTTGGGACAGAGTCATGGTTCAGCGAGGGCTCGATAGTCTCAAGAGTGGCAGTTGGCCCTCGACATTGCGCAGCTGGTCACTTAGCTGGCCCAGTTGCTGGCTGTGCAAATCGTCGGCTGTCGAGAG
>JBCBJS010000083.1:0-14637 GCA_038523095.1 Cyanobacteria bacterium J06626_6 | reverse complement strand
ATCGCCTATCGCTTAGGCAAAACGTCCAGCGGGTGCTTAACCGAGGGGAAAGCTATCATCAGCTGCGTCGGGTGATCTCCTATGCCAATTTTGGCAAGCTGCGCTTTAAGACTGAGTACGAGCAGCAGATCTGGGGCGAGTGCGCTCGGCTGCTCACCAATTGCATCGTCTACTACAACATGCTGATCCTCTCCAAGCTCTTTACTCACAGTGAGCGTCAGCAGGATGGTGACAGGATGGAACTGCTCAAGCTGGTCTCGCCTATCGCTTGGCAGCACCTCATCTTTCATGGCCGCTATGAGTTCTATAAAGCGCCTGAATTCATTGACATGGAAGCAATCCTACAGCAGCTGAAGCATAGGCCAATTCAGTAAGTCTTACTCGTCTCAATCTGGATTGCGACGTTTCGGGGGGTTATGCAAAAAGCCCCAATTAGAACAGGAAGGTACATGATGAGAATCCCTGTAGCAAAAAAGAAGTAGCTACCTATTCCATCGAGTGAAACGCTTTCAGGTGATTCACTGCCTGACTGTAAAGCGATCTCTATGATGTCAAATATCCCGCGCAGAAAGAGGCCTATGCAGATTCCTAGCGTTGTTCTCATAGGATTACGGGCACCAAGGAATCTGAAGGCTAGTGCGAAACCGCTAGAGATACCGTTTTCTATCTTCGACCAAGTATCCATATCTCTACACCGGGTTATATCCAACTTGACCTAGAACGACTTCTTCCAGATCTTCTTTTGAGAAGATCTTTTTGTTGCCGTCCGTAAAATCAATATCGTCAGCATTGTCTCTGATGAACTTTATCAGCTCTCTCGTTTCTTCCTCATTATTGAGATAGTAACCCTTTCTAATGCGGAATCGGGTTATGAAACTATCTAACAGAAGCATTGCTAAGAAGACGGCTGAAATGATCACAGCGTCCCATCTGATAGGTAATGGTGTTAGAAAAGAAACTGTTAAATACAACCCAAGGGCAAGAGATGCAATGTTCTGGCTTACGACGTGTGTTGACTGACTTCTATCTAAGAAAACGCCTACTATGGATAAGCCAGGATATTTTGCTTTGATTTTCTTAGCTTTAGGAATCTTTTTCTCACGTTTTTCTGAAGAGCGTCTATTGACTACAAGCAGCGTTGCTGTAATCACGAGCATTATTAAAGCCACAGCTATTAGCTCTACGCGAAAGCTGGAAAGATTAATCTGTTGAAAATTTTCTGTTGAGATAAAAGAGATGGCAGAACCTATGATAGTTCCAAGTGTGGCTATTACGGCTGAAGTTCTTTTCCAGAAAATCCTAAGTTCTTCTTGCTTCTTGCTTTGGATTAGAGCTATAACTTAGATCTTGCACCATAGAGGACAATCCGTGTCAGGTAGTGATTTGATGATAATTTCAAAGCCACAATGAGCTGCGATATCAGCATCACGCTTAATTTGTCTAAGCAATCTGAACCAGAGTATATCAGGCAACAACTTCTCCAGCGTTAGTCTAGCGGTCACCTTCCAATTCAAAATGGGCGGCCAAGCCCAGAGGTCAATCCAGTGGGCGAGTAAGTAAGCAATCAACGAGAGAATGAGCCAACGATAGACACCAAGTTTGGTGCCTTGACCGAAGCAATGCAGACCAAACTGATGCTTAGCGGTCTTAAAGAAGCCTTCTATCGCCCAGCGTTTACGTCCCAAACGGACGAGGTAAACACCAGAGTAGGGATAGGTCGAAGCGACAAAGCGTAGCTCTCGTTTGTTGTCCGCGCGTTTGAGCCAAAACCAAGAGAGCGTCAATGGGTAGTCGATATCTTTTAGGTAAACCTGTAGGCCTCGTTTAGCGTTGCCTGGCAGGTCTTTGAGCTTTCTTCCATCTTGCAATAGACGACTATTTTTGACACCCACGACGGCTTTCCACTTGCGCCGACGAACAGCACTCAAAAATTCGATGATGCCAAATTCAGTGTCTGCCTGAACAATCACCCTTCGTCCTTTTACCAAGGATTTAGGTACACTGGCCAACAACTTACAAGCTAACTGATTGGGACTTGGCTGTCCTTTGCCTCGCCAAACACGGAAGCTCCACGGAATTCGCCGCTGGCCAATGACGATGTAGAGCACAACCAGATGTAATCCATGCTTGCCATTGAGCATTCTCACCCAAGGTTCTGGCGCGTCAACATCCTCAGTGGGTGTGCTCAAATGCCAGAACTTGCCGGTTTTCTTCAGCGTACTCAAGTCTATGAGTAGCCGCACGGGCACACCTTTGCGAACAGGGTGGGTCGCAAGTTGCTCTAAAACAGCAGCGCGAGCAGTGCGAATCACTTGCCGAGTTGACCATTGATAGCGGTTGAAAAATCGACTCAGCGAACTGGCTGACTTGATAGGGGTATGCTCGGGTAACGCATGACCTTGTGCTTCTAAAAACAGCCCTAGAACGGCTTTCAAACTGGCTTTCTGGTAGACACTAGGCATCAGAGAAATTAGGCTATACACTAGCCTTTGGGCGTGCTGAAGCATGGTTTGTACGACCGTCTTCTAATCTTTTTTCTACGCCCTTTTTTTCATTCTTTGGCTCTCAGCGCAACCCTTACTGAGAATGGTGCAAGATCTCAGCTATCTCTAATGTGAATCCATTTGATCTTGTTTTATCGTTGGTCTTCACGACTCGGCTACCCTCAGGGGTTGATTTAGATGAGATTATTACTTTTTCTGATACCTCAGGTATTAACTCCGGCGGCGCTTTAGAGCCTATTGGCACGGGAAATAAGTTTAGATTCTCACCCCTTTTTCTGCCTATTGATGCAACAGCACTGTTCATTTTGCAGCCGAGTCCAACGGACGATGCGCTCAATACTCTAGATATAGAAACGCGTGGATTTGTAGAGGTTCAGCTTTCTTCACTTGCAGGTGCTGTACCCCCAGGTGCGCAGATACAGGTAACAGCAGAGCAGCGTGGCACCTTCTTTGCGGATGCTAATGCTCCTGATATTGCTGATAGGGCACTTGACCAAATTGTTTATGGTCTGACGGTACAAAATGGTGGGCTCATTACTTTGAACTAGGGCTTTTCGCACCCTAGACAGTAGCCCATAGTAAAACCAGCTCCCCGCACTGCGGGGAGCTGGTTTTCGTTTTCTCGCTTAGCCTCAAACATCAACTGTCTGGGATTGAACGGAGAAATTAATATTGACAGGTTGTTTTCACAGGTTCTCCATCTTTGTTGTTTATAGTGATCGCAACTTTCAGATTGTTGTCTTCAGACTGTTGTCTATTTTTGCCTGCAGATTGTTGGCTAGAGTATTGCCGAGGTTATCGATCAAATCATAGGTCGATCTCAGGCCGTTGGGCTTTCATTCGCCTTTTACTTTCATGTGCCTTTTATTAGAAGCGAGAGCATAAGATATGAGCTTAGTGACGGAGATGATTTTGAGCGCGGATAGCGAAGCTCGCTACCCTGCACCCAAAGAGCTGAGGATTTTTCAAGACTTTGCGAAAACAGGAGAGCAGCGGGTTCGGATTGCTAAAGCGTTAGCAGCCAATGAGCAGCAAATTGTGCAGAACGGTAGCCAAAAATTCTGGGAGCGCTGTCCAAATACCCCGAGCAATAGCGGCGTTGAACGAAAGACGGCATCCTGCCAGCGAGATCAAGGGTGGTATGTGCGCTTAATTGCTTACTCTATTCTAGCCGGTAGTGAACGCCCGCTAGAAGACATTGGAACAGTGGGCATTAAAGAAATGTACAACAATTTAGAAATTCCAATTCGCAATATTGCGGAGTGCATGCGCTGCCTAAAAGAAGAGGCAATGGCTATTTTGAGCGAGGAAGATGCCCAAGAAGTTGCCCCATATTTTGATCTTATCATTCAGTCGCTGTCGTAGTTTTTTTACACCCGTTTATTCCTAAGGAGACCATTCCATGCAAGATGCCATTACAACGTTGATTAACAGATCTGATGCTCAAGGTAAGTATTTGGACGATACCTCTTTAGATACCTTGCAAGATTACTTCCGCAGCGGCGACTTGCGCGCTAGAGCGGCAATGACGATTAGCGCCAATGCCTCCAAAATTGTCACTAAAACAGTGGCCAAAGCGTTGTTATACACCGACATTACAGGTCCTGGTGGCAATATGTATACCTGCCGTCGCTATGCTGCCTGCATTCGCGATATGGACTTTTTCTTGCGCTATGCAACTTACGCTATGTTAGCGGACGATGCTTCCATTTTGGATGAGCGGGTGTTGAACGGACTTAAAGAGACGTACAGCTCCCTGGGGGTTCCTGTGGGGGCTACTGTGCGAGCTGTGCAGGCGATGAAAGAAGTGGTGAGTGAAATGATCGGTGCGGAAGCTGGAAAAGCAGTCGGTGGCTACTTCGACCATATCTGTTCCGGATTGGGCTAGGAGCGCTTGCCCTGATGTTGAATGCGGAATCTGTTTTGTAAGTGTCTGTTGCAGCTAGGAGAACCTTTGATGAGTGTTATTACTCAGGCGATCGCAACCGCCGACCGAGAAGTGCGCTATCTCTCTAAAGGAGAGTTGGATATGATCAATCGCTTTTTTGATGATGGACCTCAGCGATTGCGAATTGTTTCTGTTTTGAACAACAGCGTTGAAGAAATCATTGAAAAAGGTGCGCAGCGTTTTTGGCAGCGCTGCCCAATCACACCGAGTAATAGCGATAACCCACAGTTTCAAGCTTCGTGCTTACGAGATCAGGCGTGGTTTATTCGTCTGATCTCGTATGCGGTCGCAGTTGGTGATGTCGATCCGCTAGAAGCTAGCGGTGTTCGAGGGGTCAAAGAGATGTACTGGTCGCTAGAGGTGCCGCTGAGGAATTGGGTGGACTGCGTGCGATCGCTCAGGGAAGTCACCTTAGAAATGCTGAACACAGAGGACGCCGCTGAGGTCGGGCCTTATTTTGACTATCTGATTGCCGGGCTAACGCCCTAGGAGACTGCTATGACCGATCGAATCAATGGGGGTAGTCCAGTTGTTCATCTACAGCAGTATCACACGGTGCCGACCGCTGTGATTAAGGCTGCGGATCAGCGCGATCGCTACCTCAGCTACAGCGAAGCCAAAACGCTCTTAGCTTTTCTGAATACTGGGCTACAGCGGCTAGAGGTTGCTCAAGTGCTAGCTCAACATGCCTACGAAATTGTAGCGGCAGGCGGCAAGCGCATATTTGTCGGTGGTAATCCCATGAACTACCTAGAATCTCCCAAAGATTCTGTAGGGCTACCCGGTTCTGAGTACTTTGTTGCTGAAGACTACCTCACACCTAAAAATAGAATCCGTCAACCGATACGCGGCTATATAACTAGCAGCTCTAGTGGTACGACTAGCACAGGCGTCACTAACCCTATGGACTGGTTCAAAGGCCTGTTCTTTAGCGGTAAACCCAGCGTCCCAAGTCAGTTTAGAGCTATTAACATTCCCGACTACGGTTCAGTGCGGATGAAGCGCTCTATGCGCGACTTAGACTGGTTTTTGAGATACATTACCTATGCCATTGTTGCTGGTGACACTAGCATTATTAGTGTAAACACAAAAGGGCTGCGGGGTCTGATTCCAGAAGATGTCACGCTAGCCACAACTGTCGCACTGAGAGAGATGCAGTGGAAGTCGCTCTCCTATTTCCCAACAGAATCAGCGGCGGCTGCTTTGGTCAAGCAGTATTTCGATGTCTTAATTGCTGATTATCAAATTGAGAAGCCCTCTGAGCGCGCGCGCAATGGCATCTCCAAGCATGATCAAGGTCTCTCTCTACCTGCTAGCTATGAAGATAGCGCCAGCGCTAAGCCCAGATGGGTGATGAAAAACAGTCTGCCAGACAGTGAAAAAGAGGCGGTGATCGAGGCAGCTTACCGGCAGGTATTTGAGCGAGATATTAGCCAGACCTATGGCCGCGAGTTTTTCCAGCTGGCATCGCAGGTAAAAGATGGCTGTGGATCCATGGCATCATTTGTCCGGCAGCTAGGTAAATCTAGGCTGTACCGGCAGCTGTATTACGAGCCTTACACGATCAGTCGAGCGATTGAGCTAGCCTGTCGTCATTTTCTCGGTCGTGGGTTGAGCTGTATGGAGGAGTTTCAAAAATACTTCGAATTGCTTGCAGAGCAAGGATTTTCTGCTTTGATCGATGCATTGGTGGGGTCACAGGAATATGCCGATTACTTCGGTGTAGAAACCGTTCCCTACATGAGAGGACTCGGGTTCGAGGCTCAAGCCTGTCGTAATTGGGGCCCACAGCTAGATCTGTTCAAATACAGCGCGCCCATGCGAAAGGTGCCTCAATTTGTCACTACCTTTGCGAGCTACCACCAGCCGTTGCCCAACCAGCATCCATACGGTACGGGCAACGATCCATTAGAAATTCAGTTTGGGGCAATTTTTCCTGAAGAAACCAGGGCGCCCAAGATGCAGCCTGCTCACTTTAGTGAGGACAGTCGCCGAATCTTAATTAGCACTCAGTCACAGCAGGATGCTTGCAGCGGCATTAAACACGACCAGCGTTCCTTTGCGCACCAAAAGACTGGTTCGACTCCACTTGAAATGGCAACTCACTATTCCAGTATCAATAGCGTTCAGCATTCTACAGAGGCCATTATTTTAGCGGCCTACCGGCAGGTATTTGGCTGCGAGGTGCTAGATAGTCAGCGCCACATACGAGCTGAGACTCAACTAACGGGCAGGCTAATCACTGTTCGCGAGTTCGTGCGACAGCTGGCAAAATCTCGGGCATTTCGCCGAGCCTACTGGGAAAATCTCTACGTCACGAAAGCTACTGAAGTGATTCATAGACGACTGCTAGGACGGCCAACCTACGGGCGCAGGGAAACCAAAAAGTATTATGACATCTGTGGTCGCCGAGGATTTTATGCCTTAGTAGATGCGCTGATTGACAGTCAAGAGTACCTAGAAGCATTTGGAGAAAATACCGTTCCTTACGAACGCTACATCACGCCTCGTGGACTGGCTTTGCGATCGCCCAAAGGTCCTAACGCCGGGCCAAATCTTAGGGTATCCCCTCCTCTCGTCGGCGACTATATGATGCGCTATCAGCCGCCAAAACATCCGATTTCTGCACTGGGTTCGAGACTTGAGAACGGGAATAAAAACGCAGGCTTAGTACTATCAAAACAGCAGTCTGAGACGTCACTTGAGTCATCTTCAGAGACGTCTCTTCAGGAGGTGTCTCAGGAATTATCAGACGAGAATCTAGCTTCGCGAGCAGATTCTGAACCTGCGGAGGTGACCGCATGAAACCAGCTGTTGATAGCCCACTGACAGGTCGCAATCGAGGGGGAAACCGATTGTCTGCTGATATCGAAGAGCATGGGCTTTTTAAGCAGAAGTCTTATCTTCGTATCCATACCCTTTTCAGCTACCGCATCTGTATTAGCTGGTTTGGCGGTATCCAAATTCATCCCAGGTTTTAGTGACATATTTCTCGTCAAGTCTCTTGAAGCACTATCGAAGCCATGAGTATTGTTAAACAGATTATTCTCAATGCCGATGAAGAGCTGCGCTATCCGACACCGGGAGAGCTGCGAACAATTCGTAGCTTTTGTAAAACGGGAGCCACTCAAATTCGACTAGCCAAAACATTAGAATTTTATGCACCTACCATCGTGGAAAAGGGCACGCGAAAGTTTTGGCAAATTTGTCCTAGAACGCCGAGCAACAGCGGTAGTCGAAAAAAGACTGAGGCTGCGCAACGAGATATGAGCTGGTATATCCGCTTGATCAGCTATTGTCTGCTGGCTGGAAACGACCAGCCGCTCAGAGAAATTGGACTCTTGGGCATGAAGGAGCTTTACACCAATATTGGTATCCCTTTGGATAATATCTTGCAATATCTTCGGTGCTTGAAAGCTGAGGCGATCGCACTGCTCTCACCCGACGATGCTGCAGCCATTGTGCCTTACTTCGACCAAATTATTCAGGAGCTGGTGCGCCCTGGCCCCGCTTACTTCGGTATTAAAGACCGTAGCGTGGCAAGCGCCGCTTAATGCAGAAAGCGTACAAAAAAGCGCGATCGCAACACCAGTACAAAAACATCAGCATGACAAGGATATCACTATGACAATCACAATGGGCAGCTTGGGCTCAGCCAAAGGCGGCATTATAAAAATAGATGACTGGCTAAAGCGCGATCGCTTTGTTTTCATTGGCTGGTCGGGCTTACTCCTATTTCCCTGTTCATTTTTAGCTCTAGGTGCTTGGTTTACGGGGACTACCTTTGTGACTTCTTGGTATACCCATGGCCTTGTCTCTTCTTACTTAGAAGGGTGCAATTTTCTTACTGTTGCTGTCTCTACCCCGGCTGAAAGTATGGGACACTCTCTCCTGCTGCTTTGGGGGCCAGAAGCCAATGGAGATTTTATTCGGTGGGTGCAGATTGGTGGACTCTGGACATTTACGGCTCTTCACGGCGTGTTTGCTCTGATGGGGTTTATGCTCAGGCAAATAGAGATTGCCAGACTGGTCGGTATTCGGCCCTACAATGCGATCGCATTTTCAGCCCCCATCGCTGTTTTCTGCGCTACGTTTCTGATTTATCCGCTTGGCCAGTCTAGCTGGTTTTTCGGTCCTGGCTTTGGCGTAGCTGCTATTTTCCGGTTCCTGCTCTTTTTCCAAGGCTTTCATAACTATACTCTCAATCCCTTCCATATGATGGGCGTCACTGGCGTACTTGGCGGCGCGCTACTCTGCGCAATTCACGGTGCGACCGTTCAAAACACGCTCTTTAGAGACAACAGCAGTAAGAACACCTTTAAAGGATTCAGCACCACCCAAGGCGAAGAGACCTACTCCATGGTGACTGCCAATCGCTTCTGGTCTCAGATTTTTGGCATTGCCTTTTCTAACAAACGCTGGCTGCATTTCTTTATGCTGTTTGTGCCGGTTACCGGACTGTGGATGAGCGCGATCGGGATGGCTGGATTGGCCTTTAACCTGCGTGCCTATGACTTTGTCAGTCAGGAGATTAGGGCCGCTGAGGACCCAGAGTTTGAGACGTTCTATACGAAAAATATTCTGTTGAATGAAGGTCTTAGGGCCTGGCTCTCAGAAATGGATCAGCCTGCGAAGAAATTTGTTTTCCCCGACGAAGTTCTGCCCCGTGGGTTTTCAGAATAAGCGTTTGGAACCCCCTCCTTCATCTATCGTCCCCCTAACGAGAACCCTTGTATGGAAACCCCTTTCGAAACGATTCCAGATCTATCTATCCCCTTAACCGCTGACAGCGAGTCTATTCTGGCCCCGCCTGGCCCCGGCTACGATGAAGCGACTAGTGGCTATGCTTGGTGGGCTGGCAATGCCCGTTTAATTACACCTGAGCTGACCGGTCGATTTCTGGGTGCCCATGTCGCCCATGCAGGATTGGTGGCGCTGTGGGCTGGCGGAATGCTGCTGTTTGAAGTCTCTCACTACAGCCCTTACAAACCGATGTATGAGCAAGGGTGCATTCTGATGCCTCACATTGCCACACTGGGTATTGGTGTCGGGCAAAATGGAGAAATTACCAGCATATTTCCCTTCTTTGCTATTGGGGTGGCTCACCTCATTGGCTCAGCGGTGTTGGGTATTGGTGGACTGTATCATGCGATTAAAGGGCCTGAAAAGCTCTACGGTTTTTTCCAGTTCGACTGGACAGATAGGGCAAAGGTCGCCCAAATTTTGGGCTTTCATATTGCGATTTTGGGCGTGTTTGCTCTGCTCTTTGCAGCCAAGGCGATGTATTGGGGCGGACTGTATGACCCTTGGGCCCCGGGGGGCGGGGATGTGCGCCTAGTGACAAACCCGACGCTAGATCCACGGGTAATCTTCGGCTATCTCATCAAAAGGCCTACAGGCGGTGAGGGTTGGATAGTCAGCGTCAACAACTTAGAAGATATTATCGGTGGCCATATTTGGATTGGGTGTCTGTTGATTGTTGGCGGGATTTGGCATATTTTGGTACCCCCATTGCGCTGGACCTACAATCTGTTTCCCTGGACAGGAGAGACCTACCTCGCTCAGAGTTTGGGAAACGTGGCTGGGCAGGCGTTTATCGCCGCTGCCTTTATTTGGTTCAACAATACGGCATACCCAAGCGTATTTTATGGCCCAACGGTGCCGGAGTCTTCGCAGGCGCAGTCTTTTGTGTTTTTGATGCGAGATCAAAGCGTGGGTGCAGATGTGGCCTCAGCCCAAGGACCTACCGGATTGGGTAAGTATTTGCAGCGATCGCCCACGGGAGAAATTATCTTTGGCGGAGAAACCATGCGCTTTTGGGATGCCCGCGCGCCTTGGCTAGAGCCGCTACGAGGTAAGAACGGGCTGGACCTAGATAAGCTTCAGCACGATGTTCAACCCTGGCAGCTTAGGCGCGCTGCTGAGTATATGACCCACTCCCCTATCGGTTCGCTGAATTCTGTTTCGGGGCTTGCCACAGAGTCAAATGCGTTTAACTATGTTTCACCGAGAACTTGGCTAGCGTCAGCGCATTTTATCTTCGGATTCTTTTTCTTGGTGGGTCATCTTTGGCACGCAGGACGGGCGAGAGCGGCGGCAGCGGGCTTTGAAACTGGGCTAGATAGAGAGAATGAGCCGGTGCTTTCGATGGCACCCATTGATCCTGGTTTGCGTGAGGACTAATGACAGGCTGAAAGAATACTGTAGAACGGACATGATTTAGCATCTTGTCAGCCCCTCACCCTAAATCCCTCTCCCCAGGGAGAGGGACTTTGAATCCGGCTCCCTTCTCCCAAATGGAGAAGGGGTGAGGATGAGGGGAGGCAAGCACTGTAGCTAATCATCAGAATCTTGTATTAGTTATCTAGTTAGGAGAGATATTCAAATGGGACTCCCTTGGTATCGTGTTCACACCTCTGTGTTGAACGATCCGGGTCGACTGATTGCGGTGCATATTATGCACAATGCGCTATGCGCGGGCTTCGCGGGTTCAATGCTGCTATTTGAACTAGCCCGGTTTGACCCGAGCGACCCAATTTTGAATCCGATGTGGCGGCAGGGATGCTTTTTGATGCCTTTTGTGGCTCGCCTGGGCGTGGTGAATTCTTGGCAGGGCTGGAGTATTACGGGGGAGACGTTTACCAATCCGGGATTTTGGACGTTTGAGATGGTTGCGACCGCGCATATTCTCTTTTCTGGGCTCTCATTCCTAGCCGCCTGCTGGCATTGGGTCTATTGGGATCTGGCTACTTTCTTTGACCCAAAAACAGACGAACCCGTTATCGATTTACCTAAAATCTTTGGCATTCATTTAACGCTGGCAGGAATTCTTTGCTTTGGCTTTGGGGCATTTCACCTGACAGGGGTGTTTGGCCCTGGCATGTGGGTTACAGACCCCTATGGTCTGACAGGACATGTGCAAGGGGTTGCCCCCGAGTGGGGAGTTGCCGGATTTGACCCACACAATCCAGGCGGTGTTGTTGCTCACCACATCGCCCTCGGCCTTGTCGCCATTATCGGCGGTCTGTTTCATATTGCGGTTCGGCCACCTGAATATCTCTACAGAGGTCTGAGAATGGGCAACATTGAAGGTGCGTTGGCTAGCGGGCTAGCCGTTTTCTTTTCGGGTGCGTTTATTGCCTCTGGTACCATGTGGTACGGGACTGCAACAACGCCCATGGAGCTTTGGGGGCCGACCCGATACCAGTGGGATCAAGGCTACTTTCAACAGGAGATTGACCGACGCGTGAAGGTGGGAGTTCAAGAGGGGCAAAGTCTTTCAGAAGCCTGGTCAGACATTCCCATCAGGCTGGCATTTTACGACTACATTGGCAACAGCCCTGCAAAGGGGGGCCTGTTCCGAGTAGGGCGAATGGTTGATGGTGACGGGTTGCCGACCGGCTGGCTGGGCCACCCTACCTTTAAAGGCGGTAAAGGAAGAGAGCTTACCGTTCGCCGGATGCCCAACTTCTTTGAGAATTTCCCAGTGGTCTTACTCGATAAAGAGGGGATTGTTCGCGCGGATATTCCTTTCCGGCAGGCAGAGTCTAAATACGGAATCGAGAAAACGGGTGTCACCGTGAGTTTCTATGGCGGAGAACTCGATGGGCAGACGTTTAGCGACCCGAAAGAGGTGAAAAAGTACGCCCGCAGAGCCCAGCTTGGTGAACCTTTCGAGTTTGACCGCAGTGTGTATGACTCAGATGGACTCTTTAGAACCAGCAATCGTGGTTTCTTTGCCTTCTTCCACGTTTGCTTTGGGTTGCTTTGGTTCTTTGGCCATATTTGGCACGGCCTGCGAGCAATCTTTCAAGATGTGTTCTCAGGGATTGACCCGACGCTCAGCGCTGAGCAGGTGGAGTGGGGATATTTCTCCAAAGTGGGCGATCCGACCTCCCGGCAACCCGCAGCTTAATAGGAATTGAAGATGGCACAAAAATACGTTTCAAACAAGACAGCCCCCTTTCAATACGCCTTTAGACGGCTCAACGCCAATGCGGGTAAGGTCACACCTGGCTGGGGTACGGCACCGCTGATGGGTGTTATGTTGATCTTGCTTTTACTCTTTATTCTCACGATTTTACAGCTTTATAACGGCACCATTTTGGTAGAGGGTGTCGATATAGATTGGAGAGGGTTGTAAAAGCGCGATTGATGGCGGCGACTGATTCAACGTTGCTGCTCAGGCTATCCGTAATTGCTGAATATCTTGGATGGGGGGTGCTCCAAACATGCGGGAATATTCACGGCTGAACTGAGAGGGACTTTCGTATCCTACCTGGTAGGCTGCCTGGGTAGCATCGGCATCTTCCGCGAGCATCAGGCGACGCGCTTCTAGCAGCCGCAATTGTTTTTGATACTGTAGTGGGCTCATCGAAGTGACGGCTTTGAAGTGGCGATGAAAGGATGAGGCAGACATGTTAGCTTGCTTTGCTAGCGCCTCAACCCGTAGTGATTGGGCAAAGTCAGCTTTGAGTCGTTCGATTGCGCTGGCGATACGCTGCATATGACTGCCAGCAGTAGCAATTTGACGAATCGCCTCGCCTTGTTCGCCCGTGAGCAGGCGGTAGTAGATTTCGCGGATAATGAGTGGCGCTAGAAATGGAATATCCTGCGGCGTATCTAAAAGCTGGGTCAGTCTGAGCACGCAATCAATCAGTGGCAAATCGACATCGCTGACAAACAAACCCCGACATGAGCTTTCTTTTGTCCCTGTGCTGGGTTGTGTTTCGCCTTTGAATTGGAGCTGGCTAACAATGTCGTAGAGTTGGAGCGGGGACAGTTTTACGAGAAGGCCCAAGTATGGTTTGTCGGGCGTTGCCTCCACAACAAATCCACTAACCGGCAGTTCAACAGAAACTATCAGACATTGACTGGCACCATATTGGTAGGCTTCCTCACCGAGCAATATCTCTTTTTTTCCCTGGACGATGATAGCGATCGCTGGTTCGTATATGCTGCATACCGTCGTGGAAGCATCGTCTCGCAGGAAGTCTAGCTGAGCGATCGCAGTCGGGTGCACTCTACTACCCCTACCGTCTGTGTGCCGCGCTGCCCGCAGCGCTAGTTCTGCGCAGCAACTCGCGACACTCCTGTCGGAGCGGATTTGCGCCCTCGCCTTGTGGTTAATCGTTTCAGTTTTCATACCGAGTTCCGATGCCTACAACCATTATCTATGGGCTCATTATAGAAAATAGTCTCTCGACCAACCTCTCGTCTGACAGGATTAGGCAATCACCTGCCAGGTTTGGGTATTTAGCGCTAAGCTCTTCCGGCCTACGATTGACCCATGTCACGTAAAGACTGGAAGGATAAGGCCATGACACAGAACACTCAAAAAATTGCATTAGTGACCGGATCGAGCCGAGGATTGGGTAAAAACACCGCATTGACGCTCGCCCAGAAAGGCGTCGATGTGATTGTGACCTATCACAGCCGCGAGGCTGAAGCCAACGAGGTTGTCTCTGAAATTAAAGCGATGGACCGCAAAGCGGTTGCCCTACAGCTGGATAGTGCTGATACCCAAACCTTTGATGGGTTTGTCCTACAGGTTAATCAGGTGCTCCAAGATGTCTGGCAAACGGAACAATTTAATTTTCTGATCAACAACGCCGGAATTGGCATCAATAAACCCTTTGCTGAGACAACCGAAGAAGATTTTGACCGCTTAATGAATATTCAGCTAAAGGGCGTTTTCTTCCTAACGCAAAAACTTCTCCCGGCGATCAAAGATGGCGGACGAATTGTCAACATTTCAACCGGTCTTGCCAGATTTGCGCTACCAGGATTCTCTGCTTATGGTGCAATGAAGGGGGGAATAGAGGTACTGACCCGGTACCTGGCGAAGGAGCTGGGTGAGAGACAAATCGCCGTTAATACAGTCGCGCCTGGCGCAATCGAAACGGATTTTGGGGGTGGCGCAGTGCGTGACAACAAAAATATGAATGACTTTATCGCTTCGCAAACAGCTCTAGGCCGCGTGGGTGTTCCAGATGATATTGGCGGTGCGATCGCTTCTCTCCTCTCTGAAGATAACCGCTGGATTAACGGTCAGCGGATTGAAGTCTCTGGCGGCATGTTCCTCTAATTCAAGCGGCATGTTTCTCTAACTCAAATAGAGCGACACAAGCACCGATTCAATGTACACCGCATCTAGTACTTGGAGAAAAGGAAAATGATTGATCA
>JBCBJS010000082.1:0-14676 GCA_038523095.1 Cyanobacteria bacterium J06626_6 | reverse complement strand
AGCCTATCTTTTCTTCTCTTTGTATGTCGAACCCTGCAATTCATCGGCGGTTTGGCCTTTGTGTCACCCTCTCAGCTTCAAGGCATACATTGACCATATCGTACGAGTTGGGCGAACTTTTGCCATCTTAGACGGACAGTTCAAAGGACTTGTTGGAAGAAAGAAAGTGTTATTCATCACCTCTCGCGGTGATAACTACGATGTAGGCTCACCCCACGAAGGTTGGGATGCACAAGAACCTGCGCTGCGTTTCGCTTTTCAGTTTATTGGAGTTGCCGATATTCGCTTTATTCATGCGAGCGGACTAGACTTGTGCGAAGAGTCCCGTCGAGTAGGAATGGCGGATGCTAGAAGTCAGATTCAACAGCTAGTTTCTGTTTGGTAAGGATATGAACAATGTCGAAACTGTTAAAGCTTTATACGCAGCCTTCAGAGAGAAAGACTACGATACTTTTTTACTGATTTGCACTGAAGATCTCGAATGGATACAGAATCAAGGCTTCCCAGGTGGTCAAACCTATAGGGGAGCTGCTGAAGTTGTTCGTGGCGTTTTCGAGTCTAATGCTAGTCGCTGGGATAATTTTGCTTACCGTATCGATAGCTTTCTAGATGCAGGCGATACAGTCGTTGTGATTGGAGCGTACTCTGGCAAGGAGCGTACTACTAGAAAAGAGATGAACGCAGCTGCTGCCCATGTTTACGAGTTTCGAGACGGAAAGATATGTCGATTTCGGATGTTTGCCGATACGAAATCGATTTGGGACTCGACGCATCTGTGAGTCAAAGTCACGAAGGCATTAGACTGTTTCAGAATGTCTTAGACCCTTCGAGAAATCATTTTTGAGACATCAAAAGCGACACGTTTTCCCTATGTCTCGTAGGGTCTAGATAGTGAGACGTCTAATAATTCACATCCCCTTGAATCAAGAAACTGATCGGTACGGAACGCCCAATATCCACATTAACGCCTTGCTCAATCAGTTTCCCATTCACTAAAGTGACATGTCCTATGAAGATTTGAGGTTCCATAACCTCAATACTTTGAACAATACTAGCCCCAGTGAAGTCCGCACCACTCAACCAGATGCAAGCGTCATATCCACTGCATGTTCCAACATTCGACCATTGGCTGTTTCTGAAACTGGAGCGCTTGAATCTGACATCCCCGGTAAAAATGCTTTCTCGAAAGATCGCATTACTAGCGTCGCACCTGGAGATGCTTCCTTGGTGCTGAAATCGATGAGAAGTGAAGTCGCAACCTCGAAGATCACAGTTTCCAAAGCTTTCGTAGGTGGCCGAACTAAGGTTGGCGTCTTTTAGGTTGCACTGTACAAAGAAACAAGAGGTGCTGCGTCTTAGATCGGCCCTAGTAAAGTTCGATTCTTCAACGTATCTATCTACGAAGTCACAGTCGCTCAGGTTGGCTCCAGAGAAGTCAGCACCGTCGATAGTGCCCAGGTAAGTCAGCCCGCTCAAATCCATTCCCCTGAAGTCTCGCTCTCCATCTCGATAGCGATTCCTGAACTCTTCTGCACTCAGTTCTGCCATAACAGTGAGCTGCTCCAAAGGATACTGTAGCGGCCTTTAATTATAGTACATATTTACTTGCCAAAAACCTTCGGATACTGTTGGCCAATCCCACTTTTTCTGGTTAGGCCGCTTCCAAAGCCTTGAATCGAGACGTTCTCGTTATAGCTCTGGGTATGCCATCGAGCCAATTAACTAGACGGTCGATGTTGATAGCAGCGCCTATCAGTACGTTCTGTAGATGCGTTTTTGCCAATCCTCGATAGCGAGAGCGTCTCATACCAAAGCCTCTCACACCCTGCGAAAGCGTTCCTTCAATACCTGCTCTGCGCTTGTAGCGCTCTTTTCCTTCCACGCTACTATGCACTGCTCTAGCTTGCTGTAGTGCTTCGTACTGGGGTTGAGGGAGAAAAGCAAGTACTCGATAGGTGCCGCGCGTACAGTCGTACAGAGCATCGCAAGCTAGACAGTCTTTCTTGCTGAATCTAGTCTGAATGTAAGTTCTGTTGTCGCCTTTTACAAAGGTTTTCCAGGTTTGAGAGTACTTCCCTTCAGGGCAGGTAACGCGCTGCGCTTCCCAGTCGATGTCGAACAGTGTTTCGTCATAGGCTCCTTCTGTTCTCGATTGCCAACTCGCGTTCTTCCTGGTCGGACCGACCATCTCAATCTGATGTTGTTTTGCATTGACTAGATGCTCTGCACTGACATAGGCAGAATCAACAAAGTGCTCTGACGGTAGTAAGTCTTTGTCGGCTAGCGCTTGATGAATAGCTTGCGTACGTTGCGCTTCATGCACACTTGCATCGCTTGTTTCTATGTGAGTAATGAGATGACATTGATCATCGTCACAAGTCTCACTAACGTTGACAACGTAGCCCACCCAGCTCACCCCGTACCTAGCTCGAAAACGCGCATCCATATCGTAGGGCGACTCGATACCAGCGTTAGTACGGGATAGTTCCTTTTTTGACTTCCACCGAACGCGCTCTTCTACTGGCGCGTCTGGTTTGTACTCATAGTGCCGTTCGAGTACTCTCCTGAGCGCCTCTATCTTCGGTAGACTTTGCCAATCAACGATGTCTGAAGCTTCCAAGCAGGCCAGTAGATAGTAAGCATCTTCGCCAACCTGTTGCGCGTAAGCATCCTGCTTTGCCTTCGAGGACGGCAGGCGATAGGTTTCTACTCTGCGTTCGTAGCGTTCGTACCACTCATCTAACGCAATCGCTGATAGCCATTCTGGCTCGACGGTTGCCAGCTCATTCAGGGCGGCTCTCATCGTCTCACCGACCAGCTCTAAGCGATTGAGCTTGCGGATAGAAGCGATTACTCTCGTTGCATCCGTCCGCTGCTGTCCTCGCTTCTTGAGCAGTCCTTTCTCTTTGCAGCGAAGTAGCAGTTTGTCTAGCAGCAGATGCTCATTACCGCTATCTATTAGTCGTTTACGGAACTCACTCAAGACACTGTAGTCGAAGCCTTCATCAGTCAGCTCCAGTCCAAGCAGGTACTTCCAGTCGATGCGAGAGCGAACCGCGTCAGCAGCTTGACGGTCTGACAATCCTTCTCGAAACTGTAGGATAGTCACCAGCGCGGTTCGCCATGGCTGTAGTGATTGTTGCCCAACGGTTGCAAACAGCTCCTCGAAGTCACTGTCATCGAACACCGTGCCAAATTCGTCGCGCAGCGTCAGGTAGGGATTGCCTTTGGGAAAGGAAGCTTTGGCCACCAGAGCGGTCTGCTCAGGGACTGAGCCTATCGGCAGCGGGAACATACACATCGCTTGTCTTCTCCGGCTATGAGGGCATATCTCCCACACTACCGCTCTATGGATTTACTGGATTGGCCAACAGTATCCCTTCGTTTTCGATACATGTTTGATAATGAACTTCTAAGTATGCAATCGCAGATTTGTGACTGTTTCTTGGTTGTAAGGCCTTGCCTATTTCTAACTCAGTTTCTGATCTTCAATCCAGCGACTAATATCTCTTTTTTCCATAATTTGGCTTCGACGTTCAATCATTTTTGTAACTACTCTTCTAGCTAGTATTCTAAGGTCGGCAATGTCTTGCTTTGTGATAGAGTTACTACCACCATGAGACACCTTACTTCTTTGAGCATATAAACTTTTAATTCGCCTCTTAATTCGCTTACGTTCCTCTAAGTCCTGTCCGATCCAAAGGGCTGTGCTTTCGGCAATAGTATTGCTGATAGGATCACCACTGGGAGGGGTGAAAAATACTTCTAAGCAAGTGGTTAGATTCAGAAATTCGTTCTCTACATCCGGGTGCGTCTGAGATTTCCCAAACCAGTGTATGCCCCTTAAAAGTACGTCTTCAAAACCGTTTAGCTCTGCTCTTGGCTTCTCTAATATTTTTGATACTTCAAAAACGCCAAGAGCTTCGAGAATATCTATTGCCTTGAGATCAAGATAGCAATTTTGATGGTAACGCCTTGCCTGTTTTCCAAAGAAAGTAGGCGATAAAACTATCGTTTTTTGGGTGCTGTTGGGGACTAGGGAATCAATGTCAACTTTGATATCTAATTGGCTTCTGTTATACAAGCTCGGAATAGCATACCTGAGCAGGTTCAACACCTTCTGGGTTTCTTTGTTTGCTACTTCCAGAGCTTTACTGGGTTCTGCTACGATTCGATACGTTGCGCAGACCTTATGAAGGAAATTTTCAGATAAGCTCCGATTGTCTTCCTCAATGAAATGCTCTATTTCTTCTGATGAATGTCTCATCGTTTTGGTTATGGCACTTGACTGCGTCTTTATATCGCCAAGAACTTCATCATTTATATGCAATAGTTCAATATTACCTAGAGAAATAGGGCTTTGAACTTGATTGTCTATCTGTATGCCTCCTAGAGGGATATATACGGTTACCTCAGTCGCATAATTTTCTATCTTGCTGCATTCTTCTACAAACCGTCGCTTAGCTTCTTCGATACCATGCTTCTTAGTGATACTGATAGCTTCTCGTATGACTGCATCAATGGAGTTGTCTGAGAATTTCTCATTCCATTTCTCTAAATCTTTTCGGATATCTTCGTAGGCTTTTAACCCATCTTCGATCAAGAATTGTTCATCCCAGTGTTCTGGGATGGTTCTGTAACTGCCTTCGTAGCCATCTGGTAAGTCTTGCCTCAGCTCATCAGCGACTTTGGCGACTTTTCTCATAACAGAATCTATTTTATTTGGATGCATCCTTACAATTGGAAGTTAAAGCCTTTATTTGTCCATATATCAGTATTTTAGTCTTTCATAGTATTTTTGTATTATGCATAAGAGTAGCCTATATACAGGTTGTCAAAATACGACTCACCATACGTACACACTTATGAAAAACTATTGTTTTCTTGCTGTCGGAACTTGTGCTGATTGCGCTGTGTGCTCGCCCGTCAATGATTGAGCGTAGGTATCTGGTCTGTCTCAAAAGGGGGCGTTTTTTGAGCGGTCTGAAGTGCTGCCGTCTGAGTTTCTGGATCGACTGCTAATGCTTGAGTCTAGGCGTTTGATCTGTCGCAAAAAGGGGCGTTAATTTAGCGATGTCGGCAGAGTAGACTGTGCGATCGCATATTTAATCGATAGGCAGTAGGATTTACTCAGTCGAGCGGGACTCATCGATGCAAGCCATAAACTACCAAGTCGAAAGCTGGCAACGTCAAGACTGGTTAAAAGGAAGTAGGTACTACTCGTGCGAACTGCGTCAAAATCTATTTGGGCAGTGGGTTGTCCTGCGTCGCTGGGGCCGCGTTCGTGCAAAGCAAGGCCAGAGCTTAGAGCACTCCTGCCAAAACTATCAAGAAGGTTTAGCACTGTTGAGTGCGATCTCGAAGCGCCGAATACAACGTGGCTACGACAGTTTATAGAACAAGCAGCACTGAGAGAGCAGATGATCGCAGACCCTCTCAGTACACCATCTGAGTAGAAAAGGATGCCTCAGCTAATGAAGCATGGAACCCTCACAAGAGAACTAAAGTAGGCATCCAAACTTAATGTGTATCGGACAGTGAGCTGAGTTACTTCAGCTCACTGTCCGATACACATAGCCCTAGCCGTTGGTCTATATCAAACCGACAGCATGAGGTGTGAATGCTTAACGAAGGCTAGTCTTATTGCGACGAGCTCTCTCTTCGAGGCGAGTCTCGTGTAGATTTTCAATTGCCTTAGTTTGATTTTCCAGAAACTCAAGGCGAGACTCCTGGATGTTCTCAATTGCTTTGGACTGACTATTCAGCTGCTCCAAGCGAACCTGCTGAATGTTATCGACAGCCTTAGTTTGATTGTTGAGGAAGTCGAGGCGAGTGGCTTGGATATCCTCAACCGCTTTAGTTCGATTTTCCAGAAACTCAAGGCGGGTCACTTGGATGTTATCGACAGCCTTAGTCTGGTTCTCAAGAAACTCAAGGCGAGCCTGCTGGATATTCTCAACAGCCTTTGATTGGGAGTCGAGGAAGGTTAGCCGTGTCTGTTGGATAGAAGGATTAGCTTCAGCGGCATTAGCGACAGGTGCGAAAGTTAGTGTAGCAGCGGACAAAGCGAGAGCGGAAAAGAAGAAGTTTTTCATGAGTTGTCTCCGTGGGAATCAATGTGTTTGCTTCATTGATTTAAGAATGCCTTCTCCGCTGGGGTGGCTTGTGAGGATGACTTAAGGGCTATCTGAGAAAAGGTGAATAGGTTCGGATGAATGCACCCAGGCAATCCTCAGTGTTCTCTCATGAGGGGATCTAAGCACCTTGACGCTTGAACCTATATGTCTAATTTTCCTGAATCTAGCTGCTGTCTGAACTTGATCTGTGTCATTCTAATTGCCTCGTCGTGCGCCTTCTCTAAATCTTCCATGTCAAATACCGCGACTAGCTTTTCACAGAATTCGACCATTTCAAGCCCAACTGTTTCTGGGATGTAGTTTCGGGCAATATGGCGCGAGCCAGAAACGGGTGACGCCCAAAGCTTTTTAATCTCAGCGGCGTCCATCCCAAATAGACCTCGGTAGACGTAGTTTGTCCACTTGCCGAACTTATATGGGCTGCTGCCTCCTTGCTCCGCGATCGCATAGGCCCAATCCTTTCTCGTCGGTTTTCCAGCTTGCCTAGCAACTAACCATTGCTGAATACGTTTGCTATCTTCGCGTGTGTAAGTCTGCTTCAGAAACGTATACGCTTCCGCATATAAGCCTTCAGCAGCGAACCAAGCCAAGAAGTCAATCAGGCCATTTTTTGCTTTGGCACGTAACTTACCTGGATTCTTAGCCCAGTCACTAGCGAGAGCAACCCAGTCTGCGGCTTCGATGACTTGATAGGTATTCCCATCGTTCGCAGGTATTTGGATCACCCTGAAAAGCTTTCCAGATGGGAGCTTTAGAAACTTTCCCGCATTATTTGGATCACCCTCTGTGGCTTCAGGAATTTCGACAACTCTTTGCACCAGCGTGTTCACCGGGACATCTGTATGCCGACTCATTGCCCTGTAACCTAGCCCAATGGTTGGACGGTTGTAGCCGAATCCATCAGGGTCAATGACGACTGCTCTGAACTCGCGCTCTTTGAATTTGATGGGTATGACTTGGCCTGATTCAAGCATAGGGAGTATCAATTTTCAGCGGTAAATGTTGCTTACACATAAAGCCTCTAACTTGAGAATTCTAGAATTCTCAAGTACCTGACCTCGTACTCAATATCTGAGAATTCCAGAATTCTCAGATATTGAGTACCTCTATCTCGTCTAGCAGCTTCTCTATTTTTCGTAAGCGTTTTTGAGCTTCTGCTGATTTCAATACGTGCTTTCTTTTTCGAGCTGCCTTGAGTTTTTCCAATATCCGATCAGCCATAGATGGCGTCAGATTACGTTTTCTGCCATCTGAATGGTCTGTCTCGATTTTTTTAACAAGGGCTACGACGCCTTGCTTTGTTAACCCTTTGGCCTGTTCAACCAGTCCGGCATGTAATTCTGGCTCTTGACGATTCAAAATGACTGCATTCGTCGGTGAAAGATCTCCTTCTCTAACCGCTTCTAAAATGACTGGGGCTAAGTTCAGCATTGGTAACCGATTAGAGACGAAGCTTGATAACTTCATCCCGAATTCGCCGAGTGTTTGGGTAACAGCTGCTAGCTCTTCTTCAGTGAAAATTCTAGAATTTTCACTCCCACGAGTATTGGCATTCTTGACGCGGTACAGCCCTGACTTAACTTCTTCTGTTGAGAGACCAAGGTGAAGGGATAGCAGGCTAAGAATACTTTCTGTCTGCTCAATGGTGGAAATTTCTTCGTTGAGTAGATGTGCAATCAAGGCAGCTTCGAGCGCGACCTCATCTGACATTTCCCGAACAATGCCTGGGATGTATTGAAGCTTTAATTCACAGCTACTACGCCAACGACGTTCCCCGCTGATAGTTTCGTAGCCGCCACCAGCTCTCGGTCTAACTAAGATGGGTTCTAGAACACCATGCTTTGCTATCGACTCTTTGAGCCGTTCCATTTTGATGGGATCGAAATATAGTCGAGGCTGCTTTAAATTGTGTGGGAGCTGAAGAGGTCGAATATCTGAAATTGGCAGTTGTAGCGATTGGCCAGAAGCAGACCTTAGGCTTTCGATTTCTTCTTTTAAGAGTGTAATCGTTTCGCTTTCCTGAGCGGCCATTGCTCCAGAAAACATGGTACTGATGTCGCGCTTTCTTTTCAGCATATCTATGACATCCTTTCGATAATGGAGGACGCGATCTTGGCATAGATGGCGTTGCTAGGGTCTTTCGGCCTATGTAGACCTAGCGGGATTCCTACAGCCGGTGCATTTGCGATGTTAGCGCTGTCCTTAATGGGTGGAAAGACCGGGATATTGAGCTGCTTCATTACATCAGTGAGCCCTACGACTCCTTCTATGTTGGAAAGTCCTAGGTTGTCCCTGTGCATCGCCCTTTTTTTAACTCCATTAGGAACAACACCTATGACTTCGGGCGCTGGTTTCAACCGCAGCTGACTACGGGTGGTACTGATCCATTCGAGTAACTTACCCATAGCATCTAAGTCTTTGTCCTCGGGTTTAAGCGTTACAAGCACACCTGTGCTGGCAGCGAGAGCCGAGATATGAAGCTGTTCAATAGTGCCAGGGCAATCAATCAAAATGACATCGTGTGGAAGTGGATAATCCTCAAAAGCATCTGCTAGCAAATAAGCTCCACGCTGATCGAGGACTAGACGCTGCGCAGTTTTTGTTAGGGGTAATCCACCGAGACAGGCCTCAATTCCTTCGAGCTGGTCACGCCAAACAGGGTACAGGGGATAGTCGCCTTTGAATTCAGGGCGAAGAATATGATCTACCGTCCTTTCTATCGGGGGATCTTCTAAACCACAGAATAAAGTGAGCGATCCGTTAGGGTCACAACCAAACATAGCAACGGATTTACCTTGTTTTGCAAGCTGATATGCGAGGTTTACCGTGAGTGTTGTTTTCCCTACGCCACCACTATTAGCCATAACTGAAATAACTGCTTGGGTCATCTTTTGGCTATTCAAGGATCATCATAAGCAAGTGCATATTAGCGGATTGACAACGAAAATTCTTAGAATTTTCTAAATAGTTTTGAAATTTGAGAATTCTAGAATTCTCAAGCAAAATAAAGCATAAAGAGAGGGCAAGCAAAGAATGGCGAACACTAAAGATAATAGGCTTGCGATTGCGGTCGAATACATAGAGCGTGATGGTGAGCTAAAGATATCGCTAGACGATGACTCGAAGCACCTTATTCGTGTAGCTCGGCTTCAGATGGAGGAATGGGATGGTGAGCAGATAAAGCCTATTTCAAAGCCTTCTACACAAGAACTTAGCGACGTAGTTGTATGGGGAGGAGGTTCTACTATCTGCTTTCCACAGATTCAGCAGTATTTTCGCGTTGCCGACCTGATGGCAGGGGTATACGGTGATGAGAAGTGGTGTGTATCGCTCTGAAAGTCTCGCTAAACGGGTTTTCAATCAGGGTTCCGTTAGATATTTGCAGCACCCTGAAGCGGGTGGAGTCAATTGTTCAAAGGTGAAGTGAGGACATAATGGTCATTGAGCTGAATAGCAATCAATAGAAGACCTACGATGCTATTTGGGAAGAGCCAATAACCCGAAAACTCAAATTCTCTAAGGTTGACAGCCTATTGAGTGTGATTTGTCAGAATAGAATTTCGTGTAAGGGCTCTCCCAACGTGGCTTTTGAGCACAACGGAGAGAGCTGGGGAATGCACCGTCCTCATCCTGATAAGAGATTGAAAACACCTTACGTTCAGCAAATTAAGAGTGTTTCTAACCGATAGTGGGCTTAAGGAGGCAATTGAAGAAGATGACTAATACTATTTCTCACCGTGGTTATGTAGGCCAAGTGACCATCGATGTTGAAGATAACTGCCTCTATGCCAAACTCATCAATGCGCCTAAGGTTCATTTTATTTGTGAAGGTCAGACAGTTGAAGAGCTTGTGCAAGCGTTTTCTAGCTGGATTGATGACTACATTGCAGGATTTTCCGAGGCTGGCTTAGAGGTCGTTGAACCTGAATCACTGGTAGCAGTCTAAGTCGTTAGTTTTTGGGTACCGGCAATAGTCCAGCGCTCCGCTGGACTATTTTTGCTGTGATCGCACTCATCTCAGGGGCAGTGACAGCGTACGTGCAACGAAGTGCCATAAGGGCTTCGTCATTGCCTGAAACGGCGAAAACTCGTTAGGGTTTAGCCTCATATTTGGATGTTTGCTAAAAAACAAGTACAAATAGACTATTATGAAACCCTTGTATATCAATACTTTCGAGCTTATGGCACTTCGTTTCAGCTACGCTCTCAGAAGGCCTACTACACAGTGGCTGCGCCAGCGAGAGTCAGGTAAAGCGGCTCGCAAAACCTATACTGACTTACTGAGTGACTTAGGTGTCCATAACACCACCTACGGCAAGCTAACCAATCGCATCTACGAAGGGCTTTTCGGTATGCCTGCGGTAGAGATGAAACGAAACTGGCTACTAATGGCGGGTGATCCAAAGATTGCGCGAAACTATATTTCAGAAGCTGAGGGAATTGCAGCTGTAAAGTTCTGCGAGAATATGGTGGTGCAAATGTACATTGACTCGTTGGATGAGGCCCACCGGGATGCGATCGCGCTAACTGTGCGTAAGTACAAATTGCACCCGTAGCAATTTGGGTGAAAATCTATCAGATAAGCTCCGTGAACCTAGGGTACCGATTCTATAAAAATGAGTCACAGGCCAGGATAGCTTTAGTGGTCTTTGGTACTCTCAATCCGTAGACTGCCCTGAATATTTCGGCCGCATCAAAGGGGTGAAGATATGATAATCGTAAGCGCTAACGATGTAGCAGATCCGGTTCTCAAAGATATCGTTTTGAATAAAGAACCGAAGCTGGACAAAAAGCAGCGAAAGGACAAGCGCTATCAAGAGATGATTAAACTGGCTGATAAGATTCGGTCGCGGTTGAACATCATCAAAACATTTGAGCATTTTAAGATGCTTGAAACCTACAGAAGCTGGTATCCACATCCGTTAGACGATAATCGAGAGGGCTACTGGTCAGTGCGGCTTAAAAAGGATAATCCATACCGATTGATTTTTCAGTATGACGAAGAAGAGAATGCTCTAAAGCTGATTGATTTTCTGGACTATCACAAAGACAGGAGGAACCGAAGATGAGCGATATCTACGCAATGCACCCAGGCCAAATTCTACTTCACGGCCCAATGGATGATTTCGAGCTAGATGTCCCTGCAACGGCTTTGGCGCTGGGTATTAGCGACTCCGTCTTAGATGAGCTTATAAAAGGAAATAGAGCGATTGATGCTGAACTAGCTGCAAGACTGGGCCGAGTATTTGAAAGCAGTCCTGAACAATGGCTAGAGATGCAGTTCAATCACGATTTGCAGCGAGCGCAAGAAGCAATGAACGACCCAGCCATAGTAGCTCTAAAGCCTGTTGTGGCGATTGCTGCATAGCTCTAATCCCTGCACTAAAGACCAGAAACCATTTTCCATATTATGGTTTCTGGTCTTTAGACGCTCTGGAAGTGATTTCTCTGTCAAATTGTCCAGCGCCTCGCTGGACAATACTTTCTGTGATCGCACCGTCTCCTACGTTTCCCCGGCGAGCCTGCACAACTGCCCCCAAGCTTTGCCTGGAACTTCATCGCGCCCAACCGCCCAAAGTCTAGGACCACCAAACGGACAAGCCTTGCCCCCTACCTGAAACAACTGAGCCGCTGTCGCCCTAATCACCCCTTATCCAGAAGCCTGTGCCATCTTGCTCAGTATTCGCTTAGCCTCAGCGACCAAGACTGGATCGCCCGAGTCTATCCATTCCTGTAGCTGGGCCTTGTATTCAGCCTGAGACAGCTGCCCTCGCGCCTGTCTGTATTGCTGCTGGTTAGCCTCCACCTGTTCGCGGTATTTGCTGCGAGCAATCTGCAAAGCCCACTGAATATTCAACGAGAGCTGCTCAGGCGGCGCAGAGCGCTCTACCTGCTGAGCATTTTTAGCGGCCTCAATAGCGCTCCAAGCCGCGTCAGATGGTTTATTACGGCCTGCTTGCGGTAATTGCTCACTTTTCGGTGCAACATCATCGCTAGAACCCTTGCTATTGGGTCTCTTACGGCCTCCTGCTCCCAATAAGCTTGTGCCTTTAGACGGGTCTTCTGCGCCCACGGCGCAAGTAGACCCGTCTCTTACGTGAAGTACTGGGGGGTGCGGGGGGATTTCCACAAGCGCTAACTGCTGCTCACTGATATAGACCGGATGCCAGAGGTCACGATTCTTGTAGAGCGTCTCCCCTGAGATGTGACAAGTGCAGAGCAACTCAAATCTTGGCGTAATCCCTTCAGGAAAAACATCCTGCTGACATAGCTCGATCACACATTGCCTGATATGCTCCCTCGCCTCAGCCGCCTGCTGCTGGTTCCAGGTTGGCCCCTCCTTTGCCTTGAACGCCTTACCACTGGCATAGGGAAAATAGCGGCTTTCATTCTCAATCGAGTGCGCCCATGCCTTCGCCTTCTTAACCAGGTCTCTCTGGTGGCCACAGAAGTCCTTAAAGCCTGGTGGTGCCCTAGCGACCCTAACGATCTCATCAATCAGCGTTTTGCCGTTCAGCGGCCCCTCAGCGCCGAGTATGTGGCCGAAGATGTAAGAACGCATAGTGATGCGCCCGAGAATGTGATTGGTTTGCCCAGGGCCAGACCAACCCGGCTCAATATCCGCATTCAAATCGTTGAGAAACTTCTCTGCCTTTCCAGAGACGCGATACACCTTACGCTTAGCCTGCTGTACCGTCTGCTCTAAGACCTCAATCGAAATATCGTTGCGAGCTGCCGCAGCGTGCCACTGATGGACAAAAGCAAGATGAGAGCTAGCGATAGGCTGCAAGTCATCATTGAGTATTAGGCGACAGTGACATAGGCGGGTTGTAAAACCGGGTTGTCGTGTTCGGCCAGAGCGGAGTGAGACTGACTAGCAGCGCCAGTTCAATAGAGCGACTTGCCGAAAGACAAAGAAAAAGGCACAGGTAGATCTCGTACTAAAGAGAACTATGTCCTGTGCCCAAAGCCATTCACTTATACCAGAAGAGAGCCTATATGAACGCGAGGAAGCTGGGGCTGACCCAGTCGGCATCGTCCACGATAGCCGAAATATCAGAGCGCACCGGTCAGCGGATTGACGCAGATCGCCACCGTTCCAACCGAGGAGCGGTCATCACAGCACCGCAGTGCCGAGACCCGTTAGCAGAGGTCTGGCAGCCAGAACTAGAGCCAATGCTGCGCCGGGAACCAAGACTAAAACCAACAACGTTATTCGAGTATCTGCAAGAACAGTATCCAGGCGAGTATCGGCAGGTGCTGCGGACGTTGCAGCGTCGAGTACGCGAGTGGAAAGCGCTACACGGGCCAGAGCCAGAAGTGATGTTTATGCTGCGCCACGAACCAGGGGTGATGGGCCTATCAGACTTCACGAAGCTGAAGGGGATGGAGATCACCATTGGCGGCAAGCCTTTTGAGCATCTAATCTACCACTACCGGTTAGCCTATAGCGGTTGGCAATATGCCCAGGTTATCCAGGGCGGCGAGAGCTTCGTGGCCTTGTCCGAAGGATTGCAGAACGCCTTAGCAGCCAGCGGTGGTGCTCCCAAAGAACATCGTACAGACAGCCTGAGCGCGGCCTACCGTAATTCAGGCGGACACCGGACTAAGGAACTGACGCAGTTCTACGACGACTTGTGCGAGCACTACCGGATGGTGCCGACGAGAAACAACAAAGGTAAGGCGAATGAAAATGGGTCTGTCGAAAGTCCCCATGGTCATCTGAAGAATCGCATCAAGCAGGCCATCTACCTGCGCGGCAGCCGCGACTTTTCCAGTGTTGCCGAGTATCAGGCGGTGATAGACCAGGCCGCTGCCGGACTTAATCGTCAGTGTGAGGACAAGTATGAGACGGAGAAAGCAACCTTGCAATCTCTACCCAAACGTCGCGTCGCAGACTACGAGATTCTCAGTGCAAAAGTTAGTTGTCACAGCACAATAGACGTGCGCTGCATTCTCTACAGCGTGCCATCGCGCCTGATAGGTCAGCGCATCGAAATTCATCTTTATCACGACCGTCTAGTTGGCTACTTTGCACGGCAGCAGGTGTTTGAACTCACCCGAATGCGCATCTCAGGAAAAGGCCAGCGGCGCGGGCGTTGTATCGACTATGGGGCTTTTTGCATAACCCCCCGAAACGTCGCAATCCAGATCGAGACAGTTAAGACTCAGCCTCAAAGCTTGGTTTATCGGGACTCCCGTTCTTAACCATAGTTTGCTGGCGCAGAGAATACAGTATTCTCTGTTTATTTAATGTCAACCGATGTTCAGGCTCTAAGTTTGCATCGTTTCAGTAGCCAGTTTCTTTAGAGCACTCTGGGCTACTGTTTCAGCTCTAGCAGAGGTGACTTTTTGATAGCGCAGCGTGGTCATAATCGACTCATGCCCCATCAGGGCTCTCAGCTCCTCAATTCCCATCAGCCCCACTCGCTCAGTTGCAAAGGTATGACGCAGATCGTGCAGTCTCGCCCCTTCTAACTCAGGAATATCTGCAATCAACCGCCGCCAGTTTTGATGCACTGTACGGTAGCTCAGTCGA
>JBCBJS010000081.1:0-15830 GCA_038523095.1 Cyanobacteria bacterium J06626_6 | reverse complement strand
TTCCCATAGAAAAGCAAATGAAAACCAAATAGATCTATCCTGCATTCGGCCTTCGTATCAGACATTGAAGGCTACGTGCAGAGAGACTGAGATCCGTAGACCGTCAAAGCCCAACTCTAAAATCAACAATAGTGATTGATTCTTCCACTCATTAAGATGTCCGATTTGCTGAAGATTAGAAACAGCATTCCTACTGAGAGTTCCGTATTCACCCCTAAGCCGTCTTCCGTGCGTTTACGGGTCGGGAACTGATTTTATCGATGGATGGGTAGGTTTTTCGAGCTGTACGGATGTAAATTCTCTGACAGTGGTTTGCGAGCTGCGATCGCACCATAAGCCACCACCAGCTGCTTCGCAATCGACTCCCAGGAATAGCACGTCCGCGCCAAATGCGCCCCCTGCTGCCCCATCTCCCTGCGCAAGCGAGGCGAAGCCAAAAGCTGTGCGATCGCACCCGTAAGATCCTCCACTGTACCCTCCTCCACCAGCCCAGCCTCAGCTCTGGCCACATCCGGCGAAATCTGCACCTCCGGCGTAATCACTACCGGCAGCTGCGCCACCAGCGCCTCCGCTACAGCAATCCCAAAGTTTTCAGAATGGGAAGGGAGCGCGAACAAATCCGAGCCCTGAAACAGCAGATCTTTGTCTCTACCCGTCACAAATCCACAGAACGTCACCTGCTCGCCAATCCCCAGCGCGTTTGCCAATAGCTTGAGCGCATCGAGATAGTCTTCATCCCCAGAACCCGCAATCAGCGCGTGAAATGGCTGCCCCTGTTCTTTGATTCGCTTGAGCGATCGCAACAACAAATCAGGCTGCTTTTTGTAGTGAATTCTAGAGAGAAACAACACCACCGGACAGCTCGGCGCAATATTGTAGCGATCGCGCAATTGAGCTGGCGCATCCGCTATTTCAACCGGCAACGGCACCCCCAAAGGCAGCGTCACCGTCGGCGTCTTCAGACCAAAGTGTCGAATATCTTTTGCTTCGGCCACCGTAGTGCAATGAATCGCCGCAGCGCGGGTTAAATTTCGTCGCTCAATAAGCGTTGTATATATCTGCTTTTTCCGCTCGCTCTGCGACAGGGCCCAGGGGGCTAGCTGGCCCATAGTACGAACAGTGTAGGGAACCTTTTTCCACCGGGCGATCGCAGCTGCGCAGGTCGGCAAATAGGAAAAAAGATAGTGATTGTCCAACACATCGTATTTGGCCACGTTTTGCCATAGCCAAGTCGTCGCCGCCCGCGAGAAAATAAACTCCTTTAGCGGTGGCCGGTCATAGGGGAGGAACCAAACCGGCACCGATAGAGACCCCTCAAAGCAGTAATCTACCCGCTGATGGCAAGGCACCGTCAACCCAAAATCAGTCGATACGATCTCAGCATCAATGCCCAGCTGACGCAGCGCATACACCAAGTTCACTGCAACCAAGTGCGGCCCACCCAGCTCAGGGCTTAGCGAAGGAATAACATGCAGGATCTTCATAGCAGCAGTGGGACAGGGGCGCTCTCACTCAGCCAGGCTCTAGCCTGAATTAAGCAACAATCAGCACCCAAATCATACTGCCTGGCGTGTCCTCAAACACATTCCGATTATCTGATCGCAGCGAAATCCTTTGCCCCTTGGTAGCTCATCCGCCGAGACTGCCTGCGGGTAAATTCGCTCACTGTTGGGTTGCCATTCGCCAAAATCACCCCCTGCGCCTGCTGCCACAAATCGTGAGGCACCTTGTGCAAACTGTATTCGCCCGCTTCAGAGCGCTTTACCCAGTACCATTCATTTTGCTGACATTCCTCGCACCAAAAGGCCTCTAGCCACTCACCATCGAGCGCCACCGTCGTATGGCTGGCCATCACCATCAGCGAAACCTTACGCCCCATACCGCGCTCTCGCAGGTGCTCCGCCTTATCCGCATACAGCCGATGCTTCTGGCTCACGCTATCAAGGTAGCAGCCATGTATAGGGCAAAAAATTCCCCGCCGCTTAGACCGCTTCCGATTACGTTTTTTCTGCGCTGGCATCACAATTCCTCAGTAAGCGTGAATCATATTAAAGCGCGGCTTTCTGAATGCACCAACCGTAAACGCTCAGGCATACTGAGTCCGATTCGTTACTTCTTCGCCGGGCGCTTTGTAGGCGCAGCTTTTAGCACCTGCAAGTACTGTCCCGCGATCTGCTTGAGCGTGAAATTATTTTGCATGTAGCAGCGGCTAGAATTTCCTAGACGCTCCGATTCATCTCGGTTTTGAGAAAGATATCTAATATAGTCAGCCAGTGCTCGAGCATCACCATTGCCAAAGGCCGCGCCTCCTTGAGAAACTTCGAGCAGCGGCCTAAGGTATGACTGCGGCGGACAGATAGCCGCAATCGGTCGACCCGTCGCCATCGCCGGGTAGAGCTTACTAGGTGCAACCAGGCTCTCCATGCCATCAGCCACGCTCACCAAAGACACATCACAAGCCGTCAGCGAGTAGGGCAGTACAGCCTTTTCCTGGTAAGGCAAAAACCGAAAGTTTTGCAGGCCAAGGGCTTCTACTTCTTGCATTAGCGGCTCTCGCTTGGCCCCGCCCCCAATGCAAACAAACAGAATCGGCTCATCCTTGAGATGCCGGGCGGCCTCTAGCAGGGTCGTAATATCGTGGCAGCGGCCCATATTGCCCGAATAGAGCACAACAAATTTTTCAGTCAGGCCGTGCTTCTGGGCAAACCAGTTCTCTTCTTTTGGAATAGGAACAATTTGCCGATCGTTCGACCAGCTGTGAATAACAGAAATCTTATGTTCTACTTCCGGGCAGTGTTCAACAATTCGCTGCTTCATCGAAGCACTGAGAACAATAATGCCCGCAGAGCGTCGCCACACCTGACAGTTAATAAATCGCCACAGCCGAGCAATCGGATGGTCAGGTTTTACCACCTCTAGCTCAACTGCAATATCGGGATAGAGATCATAAAGTAAACAGACATAGGGCAGACGCAGAAAAAGATTGGCAAGATATCCAATCACCGGCAAGAAAGGTGGCGCTGTCGTCACCAACAGTACCTGATAGCGCCTTGCCTGCTTAGCCAAGTGGGCGATCGCTCTCACCGCAAACAGCAAGCCGTTAATTGCCTTACCGCGAATGCGACCGGGCACCAGCTGACTCACGCGCGATCGCTTCACCAAAACCCGACCCTTCCGCTCCGTCTTAGGCGCTTCTTGCTCGGCAAACGCGTAGCCAGGCTGACCGGTAAAGACACTCACATCCACCCCCTGCCGGCCCAGCTGCCCCACCAATTCTTCAATCAGCTGACCAGTCGCAGCAAAATCAGGCGGGAAAAACTGCGTCAGAATCAGCAGCTGCAGCGCACCAGCCTCTGACATAGCTGTCAGGTTCACTGGGCGTTCTTTAGCGACTCGAATGTTCCGAGCTAAAGGCTGTTCGAGCACCATTTATCCTTCCTTAGTACAAAACTAGCCATGTAGATGAGAGAAAGCGATTTGTGATAGCGCTTAAGCAGGTATCAAAGCACTTACCCCAAAGAGACCGCGGTGATAAAATCAATCGTTATCATTAATGTTGCAGCGCAACGACAAAGCTTTAATAACTGACTATCCCTGAAGTAGATCTTTCCTAAAAGTAGGTGCTGTATCTACGTAGTTACTTTTCCCAATGCCAAGCTCAAACTAAGCAGCAAGGGTAAAAAATAAGCAGGAATTCTTGATAAAACACATTACCGGAAATCTAGCACCAAACGCCAGCTCCGTAGGTTAGAGCTATTCTCACAGTCGACACTAAACACAGCCAGTACGGGCCCTAGGCACTAACCCTAGCGCTAGTTTTGACTTTGGCATAGTCGGTCAGTGGCTTTCCAACAGCAAAAGAAGCCAGCGCCTTGGTCTGCCATTTGCCATCCACCATCGTCACAATGAAGGGGCAAACAACGATCTTTTCAGGCTGGTGGGGCTGCACATCAATCCGTACAAAACTGTGAAACTTTCGCTGCTTACGCGAGCTGCCATGCACACCCGCATAGAGCTGAGACTCTGCAACAACGTCTGTCTCACTGCGCCCTCGCCGAAAAACATTCTCCAAAAGATCTTTACCCATGCGCCGCTGCCGTCTCAGGCCAAAGCCACTACCGCCGCAAACCAGCCAATCCATTTGACTATCGGCATAGGTAGTTTGTGCCGTCTTCATGTGCTCCAAGCAGTGGGCATGGCCACTAATCACCACATCTACTAAAGGAACGCTTTGCTCACGCTCACTCAGCGCCAAAGCCACCCGATCAAACACACCCCGCAAGTGCTGGCGCACCCACAGCGTATC
Source organism: Cyanobacteria bacterium J06626_6 (assembly GCA_038523095.1). Lineage (GTDB taxonomy): Bacteria > Cyanobacteriota > Cyanobacteriia > Phormidesmidales > Phormidesmidaceae > Phormidesmis. The sequence continues at coordinate 11,524 of JBCBJS010000081.1, read as the reverse complement.
CGGCTGCTGCCAGCGATAGGATTCAGTCGTGTAGGGAGAATGGTGGAGATAGATAATTCGCCCTGTGACATCGGGCGATCGCCAAGAGCGAATCAGCTCACGCTCCAGCCAGGCCAGCTGCTCATGGTCACAGCCCTTTGTCTCCGGTGCCACATTCCAAGTATTTGAATCTAGTGCGAAGAAATCAATCCCCCCATAGTGAAAGGTGTAGTACCGGTTAGGCAGCCGCGTAAACTGCCCTGGGCGGTAGTCCAGACAGTAGGTCGCGGCTTGCGCTTCTGTGCGTTCCCTCCCGGCAGGCCCATCGGCGGGGTTTGCCGGGAGGGAACGGGCAGAAGCCCTAGAAGGCGACATAGAAGCGCTGTAGTGCGACGCCAAATGCGTCGCCAAATCGCCCGCAGACAATCTAGACAAGTCGTCTAAAAAAGTCTGACCGTAGGCCTCTCCGCCATGGCCGCCATAGCCGCCCAAATCGATACCAAAACGCTGGCGCAAGAGGTCACAGCAGCGACGCTGCAAAGCCAGCCACAGCCGATTGATATGCGCAGGCTTGGCATAGTCATGATTACCCGGGACAGGCAAAAGAGGACGATTGAAAACAATCTCTCCGCTGCGATAAGCAGGACTACTCGGCAGCTTAGAAAGCAGCGACTGGTACGGCGACAAAAATCCTGTGAAATAGTTTTGGTATGTGCCAGCTGGGTAAGTGACATCCCCGGTGTGCAATACAAACTGGCTCTCTTGCGCATAGGATTGCACCTGCTGCGCAAAAGCTTCCACAAATGGAGATTTCTCAGCATCTGAAGCAGCACCGCCAGAAACGCCCGCATCCGTATCGCCCATCACCAAAAAGGAAAAGGGTTCAGCTCCGACAGGTGCATCAGCAATAGCCAAACGCGTTTGGTCGATGCCACTTTGAACCAGCTTTGGGTGCTGCCACTGTACCTGTCGCGAAAGCACCGACGAACCGAACGATTTCGGGCTAGAAGGTAAGGTCATTATGGTTGGTTGAAGAAGTGTCAGAACCGGATAGGTCAGCAGTAGAAGGCTGTATGCTGCTCGCTAGCTCTATATTGTTAGAGAGCATGTTCGATGTGTTGGGACCGTAGTTGTAGTAGCGATAGCCACTGTATCTGTTCGATTTGATGCCGTTGGCCACCACGCCCAAGGTCGTAATTTGCGCCAACTTAAGGGTCTCAATCGTTTGCTTGAGCACGTTTCGATCCGTCCGGCCCATCCGGGAGACCAGCACCAGTCCGTCCGTCCGCTGACCAATCAGGCTGACATCTGCCAGGCCAGTCGTTGGCGGCGCATCGTATATCACTAGGTCAAAGCAGCGCTCAAACGTGCCCATTAGCTGCTGCATTTTCCGAGAGGCCAGTAGCTTAGTCGGGTCGGGCGGAATCTGCCCTGCCGTCAGCACAAACAGCTGACCAGAGGGCGTGAGCTGCTGAATCGCAGACTTCAAAGGCAGATCGTCTGCAATCAGGTTAGAAAGACCCAAATCATTGTCGACATCGAGTCGCTCATGTACCTGAGGCTTGCGCAGATCCACATCTACAATCAGCACGCGCTGACCCATGGCAGTCGCCACCTGAGCCAAGTTGGCACACACCGTAGACTTACCATCCCCCGGCATCGCAGAACTAACGATGATTGAGCGAATAGGATGGTCCGAGCTGAGCATGCGAATATTCGTATGCAGCACCCGCAGCGCTTCCAAGAAGCTAGATTCACTGTTGCCGTAGCCATAGGCATCACTCTGTGGCTTACTCAGACGAATCTGGGAAAGAGAATCTACAAGAGAAGCGATCGCACCTTTTTCAGGTGTACGGCCATCTCTCAGCTCACGGTTAAAGGGCAGCATGCCGAGCACCGGTAGCTTGGTTCCCGCCTTCAGCTCATCAATATTGTGATAGACATTATCCAGCTTTTCTAGCAGCATGGCAGCCGCCAATCCCGCCAGTATGCTCGCCAAAAAGGCCACCAGTAGGCTCCGCTGCAAGTTTGGTGAAATCGGCTGCGTTTCTTGCACCGGCACTTCAATCAGCTGCCAGGGAATTTCTGTCTGCGCCGCTTCAATCTCAAGCGTTTCCCGAGTCACCTGAAAGCGACTGAGGGCATCAGTGGCAATCTCAAGCTCTCGCTGTAAGTCAGTGTACTGACGAATCAGCGAAGGCAGAGCGCTCATCCCCTGCGCAATCTGTTGCTCCGCCTGAGAGAGCAAACTACTTTGCACATTGGCCAGCTCAAAGTCGTTGACGGCAACTGCCTGCTTTGTACCCACAACGCGCTGCGCCTCTTGCTGCAGCAAAGGAACAATATTTGCCCGTCGCTCTTCTAGCACGCGAATTGACAGGCTGTCGGGAGAAAACCGAGTGAGTTCCTCGGCCAGTTTGGTCTCCACAGACCTCAGTTCACTGAGCAGCTGCTGATAAATAGGGGCCTCTTCTAGGGCGCCCAGCGTTCCAGATTCATCCTGCAAATTTTCAGCGGTCTGGCCAATTATAGCCATCTGCCGATCTAGCTCGAGGCGCTGCTCGGTCAGGCTACCGGCCTGCGCAGAGAGCTGGGTCGCATGCACATCCGGCGTAATAAAATTATGCTGCTGGCGAAAGGCTTCCAACCGGCTTTGAACACTATCAACCTCAGCTCGCAGATCGGGAAGCTGATTTTCAACAAAGTTAATCCCCTGCCGTAAGTTTGTTTGACGCTCCTCTAAGGAGTACTTCAAATATGCCTTCGAGAGACGGTCAAGAACAACCTGAATCTGCACAGGGTCAGTGCCTGAGTAGCTCACTTCCAAAATCTTAGTATCGCCGACCCGGTTAATCTTTAATCTCTCTAGCAGCTTCAGATACGTGAGTTTTGGATAGGTTTGTCTTAGCTGCTCCGCCAGCGGCTCAATCAGCTCCGGACTGCGCAAGACCTGCACCTGAGTCTCGTAGTCTAGGCCTGACTTACTCGGTACCTGCTCGCCCAAAACAGAGGTCAAATCGGAGAAGTCATCCTCCGCATTAACCGGTTCTACCAAGACTCGAAACTGCCCTTCGAAGATTTCTTCCTGCTTTAGCGCTCGTCCGGTCATCAGTGTCATGACGACAGCAGCGACACCGGCGATCACCCATGCTCGCCGCCGGACCATGGCTAGCAGATTTCGCAGGTCGCTGTCTTCTTCTTGTTGCGCGTGGAGCTGCCAGGCAGCCAGCATAGAAGAAGACGAATCAACGGATGCAGAGGTAATGGGAACGGGGGAGGTACCGTTTCCATTGAATGTTGCTGGAGAGAGAGGAGAGGGAGAAGTTTCCATGCGATCGCACGATAAAAATTATTGAATAAAGACGACTTAAGCAACGAATAGGAACAAGCCTGGTAGGAAGTCAACCCTAGCTAAGTGACACTAAAACAAACTTAAAAGAACAACCTAAAGGGTGCGAGCAGCTGCATCATTGGACCCAGCACACTACCCAAAGAATCGCCAAACCGAGCGCGGCCATTACGGCCTACCAGCACCACATCATTGTTCAAGAGCAGCGGATTCTTTTCAGAATCTAAGGCTTCAGAGAGATCCACCTCAATCTGCCGCTGAGTCACGCTGCCGTTGGGATTCACCCGAATCAACTCGACTGTCTCAGTGGAGCGCGTTGTAAAGCCACCAGCTGCCAGCACCGCCTGGTTTAAGGTCGTATTGGGCAGCACCTGCAGCTGACCAGGACTTGCTACCTCACCCACCACATTCACCTTCACACCTTCTGGTGAGAAGTTCGCAGCCGCTATCTGAGAGAGTTCATCCGGCGTCGTCTCACGAGCTTCAGGAATAATCACCGTATCGCCCTGCTGCAAAACCAGATCCTGGCTGAGATCCCCCTGTTGCAACAGCTGCCAAAAGTCAATATCAATCAGCTGCTCAGCGCCGCTTCGGGTCAGCCTGCGCACCTGAATTCGCTGAATATCAGCAGAAGGCTTAATACCGCCAGCCGTTTGTACCGCCTGGGTTACCGTCGTCCGGCCCTTCGCATCAGCACCGCCAAATTCGTATGCACCGGGGCGGAAAACTTCTCCAACCACCGCAACAACCATGTCCTGCTCCACGGCAGAAGAGAGATTAGACGCTGATAGGCGGTTTGTCTCTGCCAAATCCACCGTGTCAGTTTCACCGATCACAATGGCATCGCCATCTCGCAGAGGGAGATCTTGCCGGACATCACCCTGATTGAGCAGTGCCCACAGGTTAAGGGTCGTTGCCTCAGTTCCCCCCTGGGCATTAGCACGGCGTAGCTGCACATTGCGCAGATTAGCGGCCTGAGTCACCCCGCCCGCTGCCTGAATTGCTTGCGCAACCGTGGGGATTTGCGCATCGCCTTGCGGTGTGAGCGTGTAGAGACCGGGCGCGCCCACCTCACCAGCGATCGCTACCCGCATCGGTCTAGGTGCTTCCAGTACCACCGTAATTTGGGGATACCGCAATTCCGAACGATAGGCGGCAGAAATGGCTTTCTCAGCTTCCTGAGGCGTCAAGCCATTGACATTGACAGGACTAATCGCCGCTAGATTGATTGATCCATCTGCAAGCACCTGCTGGCTGCCGCTGTACTCTGGTACGTTGAAAATTTCGACGTGAATGGTGTCTCCGGGGCCGAGCACATAGGCTGAATTTAGCTGTGCTACCGGCTGTTGCTGCCTGACCGCAGTGGGCGCAGCGACTTGAGGTGCGATCGCTGGCTGAGCAAGATTTTGCACACCACCTGCCGGTGCACTAACTTCGGGCGCACTGACGACTGGCACAGTAGGCTCACCCTCTTCCGCAGTCAGCTGTGGCAATGCCTCTGCCGCAGATTCACTTTCAGGCATTGCTAACGCAATCCGAGACTGACCAAACTCAACGGCACCCGCCGCAAAAATTGACCAGATGACTACAGACAACATCTGTTGCCGCTTCCACTTGCTTGCCATTAGTACAGCACTAACCCCTTAGATATTAGAGATATGAAAAACAAACTAGTCAACAACTTAGTAACAGCAGCCATCGCATAAAGAGAAATGTCAATAGCTTGGAAAAGTTGTGAGGTACTTGCACGCCATTGCAACAGCCATAGCCTGAACTATCAACAACCTTGGCTGTCAGTTATCAGATAGCTGGAGAGATGAATTCATCAAGCCAACTTGGTTTGAAGTCTACCCACCATCGCAATCGCTCTAACACAAATTCTATTCAATGGCTTTTAGAATCTAGGCACAGAGAACATCCATATATTAGGCTTTAGTCCGTAATATCTTTTCAGTAGAATTCCTGATTTTCAAAAATCTCACTCAGTTTCACACGTTTTCTCTGTATTGATACAGAAACAGATCGTGTTTTCACTTAAGTAACAACACCGTTTTGCCAGACTGCTTGATCAACGAGAACGACTGTCTAAGGCGTCTCGCAAGCCGTCTCCCACATAGTTCACACTCAAAACAGTCGAAAAAATCGCCAGCCCCGGAAAAATCACGAGGTGAGGCGCACTGGCGATATAGTTTTGCGCATCGAAGAGCATGCGTCCCCAAGTCGGGACATCCGGCGGAAAACCGATGCCCAAAAAGCTCAGCGTCGACTCTGTGATAATGGCATTGCCCACCCCAAGCGTTGCTGCCACAATCACCGGACCAATCACATTCGGTAAGATATGCCGCCACACGATCCGAGTAGGCCGGGCACCAAGCGACCTAGCCGCCTCTACAAACGTTCTCTCTTTCGTTGCCAAAAATCCCGCTCGCACTAGCCGCGCTGTAGACATCCACGTCAATCCACCAATCACCAAAATAATTAATACAAAAATGCCCAGCTCTGGCCCCGCCAGGCGCCGCATCGCATCTCGAAATAAATAAATAATCAACAACAACAAGGGCAGCTGTGGCAGCGACAAGAACAAATCTGTCAGCCTCATTAGCGCGTTGTCAATCAGCCCGCCGCAGAAGCCTGCCACCATGCCCACAAGTGTGCCAAAAGAGATAGATACCAGCATCGCCGTAATGCCAACGGCAAGACTGACCCGTCCGCCGCGCAACAGTCTCGCCAGCTGGTCCTGACCCAAGTCGTTTGTACCTAGAGGGTACTGCAAGCTAGGGGGAAGTAATGCCCTAGTGAAGTCTATTTCACTGTAGGAAGCGGTATACACTAGCGGACCAACAATGACGCTACCCATCAGCACAATCAGCACAGCTGAACCGAGCAAGGCCATGCGATCGCGCCGAAACCGAGTCCAAGCTGTCCGCTTCTCAGGCTGCTGCTGCCGCACAGATATCTCCAACACACTATCTGGCGAGCTATTGGGCTGAGTGACTGTCATGGCAGATGGCCGGTTGATAGATTTGCTGATACCAGATGGCCTGACTATTGGCGCTAATACTGCCCCGAGGTGGGAAGGAGGCGTATTTGAGCCGACTGTCAAACCGGATGTGTAGCCAAGGTACACCATGGCCGTGGGTGTTGCACCATACTGCCTTTTGCTGGGCGATCGCATTCTGACACAGCGCTCCGACCTGCCGCCAAAGCACATGCATAGCAGCAGAGGGCGCAGTCCGACAGAACGCCGCAATATGTCCATAGTCGCCCGTTTTCTGGGGGACCAGCAGTTGGGCATCACCGGAAAAGTTGGCAAAGGTAGTGGTCAGCGATTCGGGGGGCAGCGACGTTAGATAGTCCTGAAAGTCGCTCGGGTCTGCCGCGCGAAAAGTCGCTGGAAACACAATGGCGAAAAAGGGGTGAGTCTCAGCTGTGTAGGGATGAATCGGCACCGGCTTCCATTCAAAATCAAACGGCAGCGCTGCCCAGGTTTGGTTCCACCGCGCCCTAAAGTCAGCATCTGCCACCAATGCCTGCGAAACCTGCGCCCAGCTAAAAGGCTCACCCTGAGCATCCACAAACGTAATCAGCAAAGCGCCCTTGTGGGCAACATCGACCTCGACTTCCACCACCTGCACCTGTCGCAGCGGCTGCTGAGAAACCTGTATACAGTCCGTACTCAATCCCATTAGTACTCAATCCCATGAAATGTCCCCAAGCTGAAGCAGCTTACTTTGGACTTTGCCTTTAGCAACCCCAAAGATTTTAAGCGACAGCCGCCAAGTCAGACTGTTCTGTAAAAGACGCTTCTCAGTCAATGGATTGACTATTCAGGCCGTCATCCTCGTTTATTCTGTAACTGTTGGGATGGCGCACTATGTACAAGCGATTCAATTTTCAGGTATTCAGGCGGTTTTGGGCGATCGCAAAGCCCTACTGGCTCGGTGATAAAAAATGGCAGGCGCTCGGCTTACTAGCTCTGATTGCCCTGCTGCTATTGGCGTACACCGGCCTCAGCGTACTGATTAACAATCAGCGGGGCGAACTTATCTCAGCCCTCTCTGCCAAAAATGAAAGCCGCTTTTGGCAAACAGTAGCCATATTCATCGGTGTGCTGGTCGCCTACGCACCGCTGTTAGCGGGCTACACCTATCTGCGCGATCGCTTGGGCTTAGCCTGGCGTCGCTGGCTCACCGATAGCTTTATCGAGCGCTATTTTCAAAGCCGCGCCTTCTACAATATCAACCAGTTCAAAAGCGACATCGACAATCCCGACCAGCGAATTGCCGAAGACGTTAAGAGCTTCACCCAAGAGTCTTTGACCCTAGCGCTTGTCGTCACAGATTCTGTACTTGAAATCATTGCCTTCAGCGGCGTGCTGTGGGTCATTTCCAGGGAGCTGGTGCTTTTTTTACTTGCCTACGCCGTTTTAGGCACCCTAGTCACCGTCGGCGTCTTCGGCCAGCCCTTGGTAAAGCTGAACTTTGAGCAGCTCAAGAAAGAAGCCAACTTTCGCTTTAGCCTGGTGCGGGTCAGAGAAAATGCAGAAGCGATCGCCTTCTACCAGGGTGAAGCGCAAGAGTCAGCGCAGATAAAATCGCGATTTATGGCCGCCTTTGATAACTACAAGCAGCTGCTCCTGTGGGAGCTAACGCTCAACGGCCTTACCAACTTTTATGAATTTGTCCCCTATGTGCTACCCGCCATCGTAGTCGCGCCAGCCGTCTTTAGCGGCGCAGTCGAAGTGGGGAAAGTCAGTGAAGCTCAAGGCGCATTTATCCGAGTCTTTTTCTCCTTGAACGTAATTGTGGCCAGGCTACAGTCTCTGACGGCCTTTGGCGCAGGCATCGACAGACTCTATGAATTTGCAGAAGCGATAGAGCCTACCATATCAACCGATGCAGAGGTCATCGTTGATGAGTCAACGGAAAATCAAGAGGAACAGAAGCAGCTAGAGCAGGAATCAACAGAACAAACTAAAAGCGAACAGGTCTTAGAAGAAGAGAGTGCAAGAGGACAAAATCCAACAGAACAACTCCAACCCCTCAATATCCATTTTGAAGTTTCACCAGTGCTCTCTCTACAGCATGTTACGCTGCAGACGCCTAATCGTCAGCGGACGCTCATTGAGGATTTATCTATCTCTGTGACGGCCCATGAATCGCTGCTGGTAATGGGTCCTAGCGGCTGCGGCAAGAGTTCTCTGATGAGAGCGATCGCCGGTCTATGGAATTCGGGCAGCGGCACCATCGCCAGACCGGATCTTTCCAATCTGTTGTTTCTCCCGCAAAAGCCCTACATGGTGCTTGGAAATTTGCGACAGCAGCTACGCTATCCCCACCCACACACCAAAATCGAAGACGAAGCCCTAAACACCGTTCTTGAGCAAGTAAACCTCGCTGGCCTTGCAGAACGGTTTGGTGGCTTCAGCGCCGAAGAAGACTGGGGCGACGTCCTCTCCCTAGGAGAACAGCAGCGACTGAGCTTCGCTCGCGTTCTCATTCACAAACCGGCCTACACCATTCTAGATGAAGCCACTAGCGCCCTCGACCAAGAAAACGAAGCCCAGCTATATCAGCACCTAGCCGCTGCAGATATTGCCTACGTCAGCGTCGGTCACCGCACATCTCTAAAGCCTTACCACCACAGCCTGCTAAAGCTCGCAGAAGACCATAGCTGGACGCTGCAGACCGTTTAATAGGTCTCAGCAGTAGGCCGGGCCCGGTCTTTTATTTAGGTCTTCAATGCAGAAACTTCCTCATAGATGCCGGTTGGTTCCATGGCAATCAGCTCTCCATCTATCAGTTCGTAGCGGCTGTCATCACCATAGTTGCTGATGAAGTCTTCTATTGTTAGAAGTTTTGGCTTCGCCTGCACCACAACGCCGGGCTCCAGTAATACTCACTACAACCATCGTACCGCAGGAGCCTATAGGACTATCAGCGAAGACCCTTCTCACTTCTTCAGCAGCACATAAGTTCGGGCGTAAGTTGGCAGCGGCTGTACTGCCTGCTCGTAGGCGCTGCGACTCGGAAATACCCCAGCAAAAAAGTCCAGCTGGTGCAAATTCGGCAAGAAGGCACCGCCGGTATCGGCGACCATGCCAAGGCGAATGTTTTGGTTATTGTCTTCAATGGCGATGATTTTTCCGAGGCCAATATTCAGCACATCCCCCGCGAAGGTAACGCCTGGATCGATGGGAATTTTGGTATCGCTGCTGTGCCCGTAGCCCTTGAGCTGATTCACTTCTTTGAAATACCAGTAGCGCTCTTGCTGCCACTGGTCAAGCCCTGGAACGTAGGCAATGCCATTATTTTTATCGACGTTGAAATAGGTGGAGCTGCCATCTGGGAAAGTGACAAAGGCGGTGCCCTGCAGCAGCGCATCTTCGAAGCTCTCACGACTGAGGTAGGCAAGCGTTTCTACTTTTCCAAATTCTGCGCCGCCTGGCTCATAGATGCCGCTCAGCACCTCTTGCTTTGTGTAGTTGGCAATAAAAGACTCATCGGTCAAATCGTCTTTTAGCTGGTAAACGGGTATGTTGAAAACTTCCGTGCGCGATCGCGATCCAGGATGGGTAAACACCGCGTACTTTGTAATCCGTAAACGGGTCTCATTGAGATTTTGAGGGTCGTAGGCCAGCCAGCGAACAACCTTGAAATTCTGATTGATAAAGCTTGAGTCCTTGAGCCGAGTGGGCTGGCCAGCAACCAGATCTTCACTCAGCACTTGAATCATAAAATCCAGCGTATCCAGCACATCTGAGACTTCAACATCTTGGGTACCGAGTATTCCACTTTTGAGAATTTTAGGATCTTGACAGCTCTGCTCGCTGAAATAAGTACGCGTTGCCTGCAGCGTACTCAAAAAGGCATACTCATCGAACTCAATTGCGTAGGCTGGCAGCGTGCCTGTGCGAAAGACATCGGTACCTGGCACCTCGTATTTAGGTGATTGCTGCTCATCGATAACGGTGTAGGTGGGGGTCGCCGCTGGCTGGGGAATCTGGGTCAGCAGATCGCAAAAGTCAGGCTGTTCAGGATTGTCTGAAGCTGAGGTAGGGGTATTGGGAGGTTGGGTATTCGGCAAATTCGGCGGAGGGAGCGTTTGGCTCTCAGCTGCGGGGGCCACTGGAAGAGAGTCTGGAGCTACCGCGTCTTGGGCAGCCGGGCTCGGCTCAGTCAGCGCCGGGTCGGGAGAAGGGGCTGCATTGACCGAATCTTGAGGGACTGAGCAGCTCTGACAAAGCCCCACGACAGCTAAAGAGGCAAGGCACCATCGCAGCCGACTTGTTGTTCTCGATCCTGTTGTTCTCAACCCTGTTGGGCTCAATCTTGTTGGGCTCAATCTTGTTGGGCTCAATCTTATTGGGCTTAATAATGTTTGGAAGCTCAACCCGCAGCACCTTCCCTATTACCAGTCATAATTTCACTTCATCAGTATATCAAGCAGCCTACCCCCTAGGAAGCGGACAGCTCAAAACCTTCGCCTGCTCGCTAAACAACAAATTCTCCCGGTAGTCTATCGGGCAGTCAATCACAGTGGGTACGTTCTGGGCCAGCGCTGCTTTGAGTGTTGGCACAAAGTCTTCTGCCGACTCAATTCGATAGCCCTTTAGGTTCATGCTTTCAGCAAGTTTTACAAAGTCGGGATTGTTGAACTTTATGTAGGAAGATTCGTGATATTGAGATTCTTGCTTCCATTCGATGAGACCGTATCCACCATCGTTAAAGATCACCGTCACAAAGGCAGTGCCAATACGATGAGCGGTTTCCAGTTCCTGACAGTTCATCATGAATCCACCGTCGCCCGTCACGGCAACAACCTTACGATTTGGATAGACGAGCTTAGCAGCCACACCGCCAGGAATAGCAATCCCCATGGAGGCAAACCCATTGGAAATCAGGCAGGTATTGGGGCGAGCACAGTGGTAGTGGCGGGCAATCCACATTTTGTGTGCGCCGACATCAGAGATGACAATGTCCTCGGGGGCCAGCACCTGACGGAGGTCGTAGAGTAGCTTTTGGGGCTTGATAGGGAAACCGTTGTCGGTGCCGTACTGCTCGTAGTTTTCTTGCATTTCAGCTCGCAGGCTGGCAATCTGGGTACTGACTTGATTGCTGTTCAGCGGATTTTGCGGTCGGTGAATGCGATCGCTAATTTCATTGAGCGCATCAGAGATATCGCCAACCACCTCCA
>JBCBJS010000080.1:0-16079 GCA_038523095.1 Cyanobacteria bacterium J06626_6 | reverse complement strand
CGCATTTTGCTATTCTGTTCCCAGAACGCTTTTCCGTTTAAGTAAAAAAGCGCTTACACAAAATTAGAGACACTCTCTCAGGAATGTCGATTGCCGCTACTTCGTCATATCCTTCCCAGGTTTTAGTGTAGATACCACCGATAGTACGCACGTCCTCAGCAGGCGCAGGGTCTTCTGCAACCGCTTCCGGCGTCTCTACTTCGGGCGTCGAGCTGTCAGCAACGGTCGAACCACTCCCCTCGTTACTCGCCCACAAAACACCTCGGCTCGGCGAGACCAGTTGCAGCACTCCCTCAGGCGTCACCTGCAAAGAAGATGCAGAGTCAGGGCTTCCACTCAGCGCCGACCAAACCCAGTTACCATTGGCATCATAAGCGGCGAAATTGCCGTCGCCCTGAAACGCAACTCGGGCAATCCGGCTAACGTCAACATTATCAAGGCTATCGAGTTTCCAAATGTACTCACCAGTGGTGCGATCTCGTACAGCTAGGTTGCCATCTTCTTCAAAGGCGAGAAAGTGATTCCATGACTCGGATACGTACTGAGTACCGTGTTCTAGATCTTGACCGGTAGTGAGTAAGTTAATTGGCGTAACGGTTATGACGTCAGATTGATAGGTGTCAGAAACAAGCTCAGCTGTGGATGCATCGCTGGTAGTAGACTGTGAAGTCTGCAACGCGGGCACCAACCCCCCTTGTGCGCGGCGACACCTATCATAGCGGCTGTGCCGACCGCAGCAGCAGAGATGAGAGCCGTAGACATTTTCATAGCACGACCTTCTAGGAACCAATGTTTCTTAGCATAGAAGGTAAAAGACGCAAACACAGCGCAATCAGACAAAAATTAATGAAGAATGAAGCGTTCCGTATTTTGATTCAGTAAAAGTACCGACAGAAAGCGTCATCGTGGAGAGACTATCAATCGGGAGGATGCTCGTTCATCACAGTCAATACACGCCGTATGTTTACAACGCTATCTCGATTAGTCTGCAATTGGGCAATCGTTGCCCGTCCAATAGGTGTCAGTCCTATCATTTGCGTCGCATCGCTGTTCCATGCAAAATGCTCTGCCCATAGCATCTCTCTTGGATGAAAGAGGGGAACTATCAAATTCGTGACTGGATCAGGCGCTTCAGTTTTTGTATATTTGCAGTTGTTGCAAGTTTGGCAAGACAGTGCCAAATTTTCTGCTGATGTCTGACCGCCCTGGCTAGTCGGTTGGATGTGCTCCATCACCAACGAGTCAATCGCATACTTTGCTGGACTGCAACAATATTCACATCTTCCATTTGCTCGTTTAAAGACTAAGCGTTTTAGCGCAACTGAAACGTACTGGCTAGACATCGCTAGTACGCTCAAGACCTAGCTGTGACATCAATTCCGGTAAAGAGACTTGACGTAACTGCGCCAAGGTCGCCAACGCTTCTAATCTTTGGGCACCTAGCTGCTCAATCTGCTTGCTCAGCTCGATTAACTGACTATGTTCTTGACTCTTCAGCGATTCTTCTTCACGCTTTGTTCTTAAACGCTGGTATTGTTCCTGTAGAGTGGCTGGAATCGCTTGATTAATTTTGTCGAGTAGTTGAGCTTCTTCAACTGAAAGCACACTCGCTTTACGTTGAGTGCGCAAGGTGACCACCTGCTGCAAAAAGCGATCTAGCTCCGTCTCATTCAGTTGGTTGGCAGCTTTGATAAGTTCGTCAACGCTCATGAGGGATTCCGGTGCCTTACGCTATAGTCTGAAACATACGCATTGTAGCTCAATCCACTACACCCAAGCCGCTAGCAACCTTATAAGTGGTGCGATCGCATAGCCTATCGGCCTAGCAAGGCCAAAGGCGTAGCCGCTCTTCTGGAGATAGCCCTTCCGTAGGAAAATTGATGCGATGACCGAAGGTCAGTCTTTGACCATCGCAGACTTTTCTACTAAATTTATTAGCTTTCTATGCTTCGTGGGCAACCTGTCCAACTCCGCTATACTGAAGCTCAATAGCATTCTCTGTTCGCCATGATTCAGGTACGACAAGCTAACCAACTTACACTGCGCGACGTAGAAGACAAGTTTGGAGTGCAGCGCACCAGAGAGCCTGATTTTTTCACCCTATGGCAACAACCCGCGATCGCACTCAGCGAATACGATAAAAAAGTATTAGACCAAGCACAGAGCAGCTTTTTGTACTTAGCCAAAGACCTCGTTCAAGAACCGCTGGTCAAAATGGTCGTGGTCTCTCCCCTACTGTCAGTCGCTGGATTTTATGAAAAGCCCTACCTGACCTTTGCAGAATATACAACAGAACTAGAAATCACAGCAAGCGAAGAAATCATTCGCGGCAGAATAGACGTTCTCGTCGTCAATCAACAGGTCTGGGTCGCCATTGTCGAAGCCAAAAATTCGCAGCTGAGCCTAAGCGTTGGCCTACCGCAGACATTAGCCTACATGGCCAGCGATCAACAAACAGCCCAACCAAAATTTGGCCTAGTCACCAACGGCACCGACCTTGAATTCGTAAAGCTAGACCCAAAAGCAGGACTCTACGCACTTTCAAGAACATACTCTCTCAATAATCCCGGCAACGACCTATACGAAGTCGTCAGCGTATTACGAACCATCCGCTGAAGGTTTATGCCATTCCAATAGCAACAATCAGCACCCCATAACCTGAAAGAAAAAGCAGTCGCTACTCTCAAAAGAACAACTTACACTAACTACTCAAGCTCAACCTGTCGCCTCGGTACCGCCCTCGGCACAGACACCTTTTCTGCCACCTTCCCACAAATACGTCGCGTCATCCAATTTACATACCTAACCGCTCGCGCCCGCCCATCACTATCATAAATCTGCCGAACAGCCTCACCCTGCGAAACCAACATCAGCGCCACTACCCTCGGCTCCACTCCATCCAAAAAAGCTCGCCGCCCCACCCGATAATCCAACTCCCCTGCACTACTCGCCACCACCCCCTGCCGATAGCGCCGCCACAGCCCCCGATAATCTCGCTTATTCTCCTCAACCTTTCCACCCTCACCCGCTGCGACAAACAACTTTTCATCTTGCTTTTCTCCTTCAGTCTCAGCAGAATTCTCTCCCACCTTAAACAACGGAACATAGTCACTCGCATTCTCCTTCGCCCGCGACACCTGCACCCGTCGCAACAACTCATCCTTACTCGCCGCATATAGCCTCAGCCCCTGCTTCGCTCGCGACACCGCCACATAAAACGACTCTTTATTCATCGTCTGCTCACCCATCAGCGCCAACACCCGCTCCGCCGTCTTCCCCTGACTGCTGTAAGTCGTACTCACCCAGCCATAGTCCACATGCTGATACCCAGACAGTGAAAACCATCGAGCCTGCCCCGCCTCATCCACCGTCCGCACAACACCATTAGCCAAAACCTCAGCCACCGTAAACTGCTGCCCATTGCGCGTCTTCGCCGCCCGGTCATTCTTCGTCCACCGCAGGCGATCGCCCACCCCAACATCCAACCTCTGCACAGCATAAACCGCCTTCCGCTGACACGTCGCCGGATCAACCCTCAACAGTTGCCCCTCAGCCGTTTCCACCACCAACCGCTGCGCTTCCCGATCAAGACTTCTCACCGTGTAATGCGCATACTTCACCAACCCCTGCTTCTTATAATCCTGCGTCGGCATCAACACATCCCCCGGCTCATACGCCACCAGAGACTGCGCCTGCACCTGCGTCAAATCCTTCCGCCGCAGACCAGAAATAGCCAACGCATCCTCCCCCAACGCACCCTCCGCCTGCAACGCCCGCCGCAACCGCCCCACCAGCGCCAACCGTTCCCGATTCGTCCCCGCCAAAAGCAACGTCTCCGCTCGCTCCGCAGCAGATAACCCCAAATAATCACTAACCATCTGGTTAATTTGAGCATCCAAATCCGCATCAACCTGCAAACAGCCCGCCTGCTCCAGCACATCCAGACTCCGCGCCATCTTCCCCTCCGCCACCAGCCGCACTGCCAACCGCAAGTCCTCCGTCTTCTGCCGCAAACTGTTATCCAATCTAGCCAGCGTCATCCCACCCGCCTGCAAACTCCTAAACGGATTCCCTGCCTCCACCGCCGACAACTGCTTCGTATCCCCCACCAGCAGCACCCTGGCCCTTTCCTTCTGCGCTCTGTACAGCAACGCATAAGCATCCTTCATACTCAGCAAACCCGCCTCATCCACAATCCACAGAGATTTCCGAGCCCCCTCCTCAGCCGCCTGAGAAACCAAAAGCCCCGCCACCGTACCCGCCTCAATTCGCAACGCCTCACCTAACATGTGAGCCGCCTCAGCACTGGGCGCAAACCCCTGCACCTGATAGCCTTGCGACTGTGCAATTTCCCTCACCTCATTCAGCGCATACGTCTTCCCCACCCCCGCCGACCCCTGCCAAGCCGTTACTGCATCTGGAGCCGTCATCACGAGTGCGATCGCCCGCCGCTGCTCCACCGTCAAAGACTCAGAAAGCCGTTGCTCAACTTGAGAGAGGGACGCAATCGCCTCCACACGCTTTTGCCCCTCACGCATCAACCGAATCGTTTCCAACTCCAGCCGAATCGCAGCCTGCGTCGTCATCCGATTCTCATCAATCTGCACCAGCTCAGCATTGCCTTCTATTGCCCGCTGCAACTGGTCAAAACTCTTCTGACCCAGCCGATGCTCAAACACAAACCGCTCCAGCGCCGTTCGTCTAAACACCGCCTCCCGTTCACTACAGTGCTGAACAGCAAGCTGCACATCAGCGTCAATCGCAGTCTCCAAAGTCTCTGGTCGCGACATCGACGAATCTGCTGCTGGCTCAATCGTCCTTTCTTCGGTGCCCTTTGATTCAGGCAACGCTGGCAACGCAAACCCTTCCACCTGCGCCAGTGCCCTCCATCCTTGTCTCAATTGCTCAGGCTGCATCGGCGTGGGCTTCCGTTTCCGAGACTTCAGCGCTGCCGCCTCATACATCGCCAAGCGAGATCTCAAGACTCGTCCATCCTGGCTAAACAGCGTTTTCCCTTCCGCCTCCCACAGCGTCACCAACGACTCAATCTGCTGTCTGCGCGTCGAGAACAGTTTGAGTAATTCGGGCGAATAGCCCACCAGCTCAAATTGTCCGTGAGCTTTTGGTGCGATGACGTAGCCGTGTTTTTGGAGTGCTGTGGCCAGCTCATTCTGATAAATCTGACCGAGCAATTTTTTGTTTGCGATCGCCCCCTCATTGGCAAAGCTAAACCACCGTCCATCCGGCAACTGCGTCGCATTCATCACCACACAGTGAGAATGCAACTGCGGCTCCGCCTCCCGATTCGTCGCATGGGGAAACACCGCCGCAATTACATTCCCCGTCGTCACCCGACGCCGCCCCATCTCCGTCGAAATCCGCGTCTGCGCATACCGCTCCTCCAGCACAGACATCGCCTTCGCCACCGCCTGATGATGCGCCGCCAGTACCCGCTCATCCCGCTGCACCAACGCAGCAATGCTCACACTCTTCGGCGCACTAAAGGTAAAATCCGTCGCCGCCCGCCGCTTCTTCGGGTCAATCTCCTTCCCTGACAGCACCTCACCACCTGGCCCCGTCCCGCTCAGCAGCTCACCAAACACAGTCTTCTCCACTGTGCCAGTTAGCCCTAAATTCTTCGCACCCTTCCCCAACCAAAACGAAGCCTCATGCTGCTCCTCCTCGGTGTAGTAGTCATCTTTAACGAAATAGTTCTCAGCCTGCGCCGCTGAGAGATTGCTTGTAGACAGCATGGCAATTCGCGCCTGAAACGAGCGAATGATTAGTCAAAACAGGTCAAAACACAGAAAAATCCTTAAACCGATTGTGCTGCGGGGTTTACGAGATTTTTTGCCAGAAACCTGGCGTCCTGTGTGGCTTTCTTCGCGAAGCCCCCAAAAGGGCGTAGCTGCGAAGACGATGTTTTTACTAACACCGACAAAGTAACCTTATCTAACCCAATAGGAGAAATCAAGGTTAATTATTTCTTTTTATTAACCACGGTGAACCATAATCATAAAAGTGCGATTAATATTGCGGTGTAGCTCGCTTCAAAACGCTATGACTAAAACGACCGTGGGTACGCCCACCATTCACCTTGCTGGAGACATTGGCGCTTCAGCTTCCAAGTTCTTCTATCGTGTTCAGCCCGGACAGACTGTGCCACTTTGGATGGATGCAGCGGTTGCGAATGGACTAACCGACTCAGCATTACCCAGCCTCAACGCGGGTGGTCGTCCTCAAGACAGCACTTGGCTTCAGCTCAACAATGAGATTGTTTTCGTTGGAGAAGCTGCCAAAGCGTTCTTAGAAACCACCAGCATCAGTGCTAACAAGTCCGAGAAAGCCGCTTACAAAATTGCTGCTGCTCTGGGCGTTATCGCTGAGCTAGAACAGTTGCCAAGTCAATACCAAGCTTTCGTTTGGTTACCCTTACCGCTAACTGAAATTAGAACCCGTGAACAAATCGCCCATAGACTCAATGGCATTTGCGAGCAGGGTTTTATCTGTCGAGACAAACGACAACAGGTACAGCTCATCCTCAAGTTCTTCCCGGAAGGCTTCGGGCTCTATCTCAATCGAAAACAACAGCTTGATATCATCAACAGCTCGATCAATCAGCGACGTACTCTCATCCTCATGATGGGTCATCGCAATCTCTCTATTCTTTGCTTTGAGGGTGGCTCGCTTCGTGCAGGCCGATCCAATTCCGATGGCCCCGGCTTTTGGCCTGCGTTTGAAAAAGCAACTCGCTCAGCCGGGGTGCCCCCCACTGACTACACGGCTCTCATGCTGACACTCACCACTGGGCGATCGCAGCAAATTTCGCAAGCTCAAGCCAGTGTGGCTGACTTTGGCCCCCAAGCTACGTTTGTCAGACAAACCTATTGGCAGTCAGTCAGCATTTATCTCCAAGATAATCTGCTGGGGCAATTAACCGATGGCGCAGTGGATGTTGTGCTCAGTGGCGGTGGCTCTTCTATTTTGCGAACTGAACTAACCGACTATTTCAGTTCGCTTGGATTGAGTGATCGCCTCATCTTTGCCGATACTATGCAGCCGCAACTAACCGATGTGGTTAGTCAGCTGCCAGAAGCTGCTCAAAATTCATCGATTCCATTACGAATGGCGGATTGCTATGGCCTCTTCCAGGGGCTCATCGGTAAACTAACCAAAGTAGCTGCATAGTAACCCAGAAGAATCAACCAAACTTCTTAGCACTCATCATGGCTCGTAAGCGTTCTCCCAATAGTACTAACGATAGACAGCGCATCCAGTTTGCGTTCAATGCAGATCGAGATACACCGATTGGTCGAGTATTCAAATATCTGCTGAAGAGCGATAAGCTGCCTAGCCGTAAGGGGAAGCTCAAGGGCCTAGATGCGATGTCGGCGTTTTGGCGACCGTTTGCCTATCAGGAAGATGAGCAGTTGAGTGACGATGAGAAAAAGGCGATCGCACGAGAATCTGTCGATGCTCTAACCCATCAGATTGATCTCATTAGAGAAACCTTCGACTTGGAGCGATCGCAGACTTCCAGTGAATTCAAGGAAGAAATAAAAGCTGCTGTTACTGAGGCTGTTCAGGAAGCAATGGCTTCTGCCTCAGTATCCCCTTCTCTTGCGATTCACTCTAAAGCTTCCTCAGAACACACCAACGCAGCTACCAACCAAGCACCTACCAGTCCCAGTACTGAAGGTGTAGATTTTGATGAGGACGCGCTACTCGGCGGACTCTTTGATGAATCTGATATAGCCGCGTAGTGAGAGCAACCTAATGTCACTCAAGCCCAAGCAACCCAGCAACGAATCTGGCAAAGTCGCCAGGCAGCAGTACCTAGATCTCGCCAAGCGCGTCACAGGCGAAGCTAATCTAGACTACGACACCCTCTACCAGCGCTTTGCCGAAAACGACTGGGCCGCTGTCAAACTCGACGATGCCGTGGCTTCTTTATCGCTCAGGGTTGGCAATTCGCCAAAGCAAACGGTCGGCATTCTCCATCAGAGTCCCTACCTTCAACATCAAGTGCATCACCACAACGTGCCTTTAGCACCTATGAGCCAGTACGTGCGCTCTACGGTGCTAAAGACCGTTCAACAACAAAAGCAAGTGCAGTCTCAACAGCAGAGTCCGTTACGAAACTCTGAAATAGAGAAAGATTAATCTCACTGCGCTTGCGACTCAAGCAAACTATTCAAGCGTTATTACCATGCTTCTCTTCGTCAGCAAGCGCAAGGCATCCGAATGCCTAAATCTCAGTAGCTCTACACTTAAAAAATATCGCCGCAATGGTGAATGGATAGAAGGTCTACACTGGGTACGAATCAACAGTCGATGTATTCGCTACAACCTCGAACTGATAAAAGATTGGCTACACAACCGGAATGATCCAGTTGCTCACTTGAAAGCAATAGAAACTTATCAACGCAGTTTACTGAGCAACCAAAAGAACAAACTGTAAGGTTTTCTATGTCAAGTAGTCAATTGAAGCCTTTTGCGAGCCTCTGTATTTTAGAGATACAGAGGCTCGCTGCATTTTGCCTCTCTTTAGATTTGTTTATTAAAGCTTCTCAAAACTCTGGTACGACCAGCTCTCGCTTTTGGCCTGCGTAGTGCTGATAAATAACTTCTGGAGAATTCCCTACCAAACGAGCAACGTCTTTCGCATCTAGCTTTCCAGTTTCTAGCGCGTGTGTAATGAAGGTGTGCCTCGTCTGATAAAGCTTACGATATGGAATCTCCAACCCGGCTAAAACAGTTTTCCAAGTGCGTCCTCTAAAATTCCCTAGATTTATAGGCTTGCCGCTAGGTGACGGAAACACCATGTCTTTTGGCTTTGGGGATTCGGGACGAATGGATATCAACAGGTTCTCCAGAGATTTATTGCAGGGAAAAATTCTACTCGACTGAGTTTTTAATCCCTTACGGATTCGCCTACCGTTATCTGTCAAAATTATTGCTTGGTCAAAGGTAATTTGCTTGCAATCTTGAGAAATGTTTCGCCATTGAAGAGCACTCGCCTCTGAAGAGCGACAACCTGTAAAAAACAGAAACTTGACTATTGGAGCATACTGGCTGTGCGTGAATGCTGAACTGGCCGGACGGAATTGATCTGTCTCAATAGCGTGGATGATTAAATCTCTTTCTTCCAAAGAAAAGGGATTGATTTGATTGAACCCTGCGATCTTTTTCGTTTTCGGCAACTTGATTTCTGTTGCCATGCCTGCAAAAGGATCTTCAGCAATGAGTCCAGATTTCATTGCCCATTTGCAACAGGCAGAAAACCGTGTGATAAGTCGTTTCCCAGAATTCAAAGGGAAATTTTCCACAACATAGTCTCTAATTTCAGAAGCTCGATCTAAATCGTGAGTAGGCAATTTCTTCACGTAGTTCGTAAACGTCAGATACATCGTACGCATAGTATTCGGCGAACGCTGTGGACGTTTAAAGTCCACAAACTTATCCCATAGCTCTGCCAATGATGGTTTCTGAGACTCAGCTGCATCTCCAGCAGCACCATACTTATATTTTGCTAACGTCTCGTCAAAATTGCCCGACAGAATATCTAGCTCAATTTTCTTAGCCTTCATCTGAGCTAAGGAACGAGCAGACTTACTATCTTCGACGCCCAACGAAAGATAACGGCGACGACCATTAAAGGTGAAAACCAATTGCAGCCACCCACGGGAGTTCTTAATTTTGACGGTTCCCTTGGCAGCTTTTCGACGTTTTACTGGATTTGCCATCGTAAAAAATTGGGGTACAGGGCCAAATCTGTACCCCAATCGTACCCCAATAAACTGCCTAAATCCACCTAAAAACGTCTAACTCAATGTTCATAAGTCAGAATGCGGCAACGCCGAAAAGCCTTGCCACGAAAGGCGAAAGCCCTTGAAATTCAACCGTTTCAAGGGCTTTCGGAAGGAAGCGGGTAATGGGATTCGAACCCACGACATTTTGCTTGGGAAGCAAACGCTCTACCACTGAGCTATACCCGCGTGAAAAAACTTGCGCCGTGTAAGTTTTCAAGAGCACCATTATGCACTGTGTCTGAGGGCTTGTCTAGCGCGATCGCAATCAATTCTATCAGCCCCTATTCAGATGTCTCCTCTTCGTCCTTCTCTTCAGAGTTTGGATCTTGAATGATGAAGGAGCGGGCCATGGTCTCACCATTTTTGCGAACGGGCTGATCTTTTTCTGGGAACTCGTAGATGCCTCGCTCGCCATTGTCAATATGTAGGAGTACCCACAGCTTTTCGTCAACGTCGGGAGCTTCCCACAGGTCTACAATCACGTCTTCACTATTGCCAGAATCTACACGGGCTTCACCGATGCTATCGGGCAGCTTGATACCACCATCTTCCTGGCTTTTATGAATGGAGATCCAGCCATCTCGGGCAGTGGCAACCTGCTCGACAACGATCTGTCCGGCCGTGGTTTGGTTCTTGACTATCAGCTTTACATTCTTTTGCTCGATGCCTACGGTGTCTTCGTCGTCTTTGCTATCTTGACCGCTGCTCTCTGCTTCCGGGGCACTGGCTCCATCTTCGCTGCCTGCGCCACTTTCATCGGAAATGATGTCACTATCATCGCTGATTGCAGTGGAGCTGGTCGCTGATTCGCCGGATGAAAAGGCTCGGTTGCCTACGGAACATCCAAACGAAAGGAAAAGGACGGGGAGCGCGGCGAGTAGGTAGTGCTTGAACATTTGCTGGTCTTTTAGGGCTTTTTCTGCGGCTTAGGTCATTTTAGGCCAAATTTTGAGCGGTATAAAAGAAAACCAGGCCAGTTATATCGACTGAGTGCTGACCAATTTTTGGTGGGCGCTTTTGTGGGTCAATGGATTGCGACTATGCTGTTTGGTAGCGTTTATTGTAACGATGGCCATGGATAAGCGAACGCAGCGATTGTTAGGGTTCTTGGCTTTGATAGCGATTGTGGCTGTTCCGCTGATCGCGCTGAACCGGCTCGGGGTTACTCGTGAAGATATCAGGACATTCGTTGAGGGGTTGGGCGTGTGGGCGCCTGTAGGGCTTTTTTTGCTGCGCTTTACCAGCGTGGTGATTCCAGCCCTGCCTGGGACGGCGTATTCAATTTTGGCGGGCAGCTTGCTGGGGTTTGGCAAGGGGCTAGCAGTCGTGTGTATTTCGGACTTGCTCTCTTGTTCGCTGAGCTTTTGGCTCGCTTCTCGGTTTGGGCGATCGCTCGTTAGTCGCCTAGTGGGCGATCGCTTCATGGGCCGAGTTGATAGCTTCAGCAAAAAGCACCTGGAGCGCAACTTCTTTTTGATGAGTGCGTTTATGATGACCAGCTTTTTTGACTTTGTTGCCTATGGGGTAGGCCTAGCCCGCACACCTTGGCACAAGTTCTTGCCCGCGCTGATGCTGAGTATTGCCATCTCCAATCCGCCGATCGTAGCGCTAGGTGCGGGAATATTTTCCGGAGGGAAAATTGCGCTCATCCTAGCGCTACTCGGCGTGTTTGGGTTAGCGCTAATTACGGGCTTGCTTCGCAGAAAAACGGAGCCTTCTGCTTAATGTCTCATTAACCCTGGCTTAACTAAATAACTATGGAAACTTAAAGCACCACAAAGGTGCCTGTGGTTCAATGCTTGCGTGGATAATGTAGTGCTTTGCGGCAGGCGTTGTGACCTCTTTAGAAAGTCGACCAGTTGAAAAGACGGAATTGTTAGGTCCTGCGGCGGTTGCTGCGCGCGAGGTCACAAAGTCCTTTCGCGGCAATTTGGCAGTGGAAAGGGCTAGCCTTATTGTGAACATCGGTGAGATGGTTGCTCTTGTCGGCGCCTCCGGTTCTGGCAAGTCTACGCTGCTGAGATGCCTGAATGGATTGCATCAGGCTGATGCGGGAACGGTGGAAATTTTTGGCGCTACGCTCCAGTCTGGCGGCAAGCTGCATTCCAAGGTGCGCCACCTGCGCCGCCAAGTTGGATTTATTTTTCAGCAGTTCAACTTAGTTAACCGACTGAGCGTGCTTGAGAATGTGCTGGTTGGGAATCTTGCACGGACTTCTTTGCTGCGTTCAGCTTTTCGAATGTTTAGCCAGGAAGAAAAGGCCCAGGCCCTTGCTGCCTTAGAGAGAGTTGGCATTATTGAGCAGGCCTACAAGCGGGCTGCTCTGCTCTCGGGCGGGCAGCAGCAGCGGGTGGCGATCGCCCGCTGCCTAATGCAGGGTGCCAAAATCATTCTGGCTGATGAACCCATTGCCTCCTTGGACCCGGAGTCGGCACATCGGGTCATGAAGCTGCTCACTGAACTCAATCATGAGCAGGGGATTACGGTGATTACCTCCCTGCACCAGGTGCAGATGGTACGCGCCTACTTCCCTCGCGTTGTCGCGCTGCAGGCGGGCGAGGTCCGCTTTGATGGGGCCACCCCAGCGCTGAATGACGAAACCCTAGGTCGTATATATGGTGCAGCCGCTGAAGAACTGGTGCGCCGCGGCCATAGCGACTTCACCCTTTAGTGAAAAAGTCTTTTCGCTAAAGGGTCTCTCTGGTAGTCCGTTAGCTCATGGGCTTGCGAGCTACCCCCTCTGAAAACCCTATCTCATAGAAATCTCTTGAAAGGAATCATGCTAAAAGATACGCCGAAGAAAAGAAACACAAGATGGACCGCCCTGCTGGCAGCCTCTCTGCTGAGTGCTGCGACCCTAGTGGGCTGTAGCCAAGAAGCCGATACCGGTAGCGTTGCTGACAGCGCCACTGACAGTGCAACGGGTGCAGCTGATACGACTAGCGCGGCTGGTGGTGCCTGCGCGCCTGACATTAAGACGCTAGAATTTGGCATTATTTCGACTGAGTCTCAAGACAACCTCAAGCCTAAGTGGGAGCCGTTCTTGGCGGCCATGGAAGAGGGCCTGGGCAGAGAGGTTGAAGGGTTCTTTGCTACCGACTATGCGGGCGTTATTGAGGCGATGGGCGCAGGCAAAATCCAAATGGCATGGTACGGCGGCAAGTCTTACATCGAAGCGGCTGAGCGCTCTGAAGCTGAAGCCTTTGCTCAAACGGTGGCATCGGACGGCACGAAGGGCTACTACTCTCACCTGATTACCAATAAGGAGAATCCCATTGTTGGTGAGATTGATGTAGAAGCGGGCAATGGCGATGAGTACGTGATTGATAACGCTGGTGATCTCACCTTTGCATTTAATGACCCCAACTCCACTTCGGGTTTTTTGGTTCCTAGCTACTACGTATTTGCCAGCAACGGAGTGAACCCTGAACAGGCTTTCTCTGAGCTGATTTTTGCAGGCAGCCACGAAGCCACTGCCCAAGCTGTTGCTAATAATCAGGTAGATGTTGCAACCAACAACAGCGAGTCCCTCGTTGATGTTGAAAAGAGCGACCCGGCAGCCTTTGAAAATATTCAGGTGATCTGGACATCTCCTGTGATTCCTAGCGATCCGCTTGCCTACCGTAAGGATCTGCCCGACTGCCTCAAAGAAGAGATCAAAACGTTCTTTTATGGCTATGACGACGAAGCCGTTCTGAGTGCTCTGGAATGGCAAGGCTTCGATGAAGCTGGCGATGCCGACTGGAATACTGTACGTGAGTTGAACATCGGCAAGGAGATCCTTGAGGTCGAAAATGATGACAGCTTGGATGCGGCTGCAAAAGAAGCCAAGCTAGATAAGCTGAACAAAGCGCTAGAGTCACTGAACTAGCTGCAAAAGATAGGGCTTTCTCGAAAGCTTTATCACAAGTGTTGAACCTCCCAGGGTAGAAAGGTTAGGTGCAGCCCCAACGCTTTCTACCCTTTCTTTTTTTACCTTTTAACTACGCTGCTTATTACTGGCAATCCTTACTGGCAATCCTTACTTGGCAATCCCATGACTTCTCCGCCTACGGTTGACCGCGCTGCTAATCATTCGGCATCAGTTCAGATGTCTCCTCGGGTAGAAGACATGCTATCCAAGGAAGAAAAGCGAATTACGATGCTGCGGATTGTGTATTTGATAGGTGCGATCGCAGTCCTCATCTACTCTGCTCAAGTCAGCGATATTAGCGTTGTCGAACTCTTTCAGGGCAGTGGCACCATGGCTGAATACGTCAGCCGCTATTTCCCACCAGACTTTAGCGATTGGAAATTCTATCTGGCTGACATTATTGAAACTGTCGGCATGGGCATTTGGGGGACTCTGCTCGCCGCCATAGTGGCTGCGCCGCTGTCAATTTTGGCTTCTGAAAATCTCTGTCCGGTCTGGTTGGTACAGCCAACCCGGCGGATTATGGATGCGATGCGAGCTATCAATGAAGTGGTGTTTGCGCTGATTTTTGTGGTGGCAGTGGGGTTAGGTCCTTTTGCGGGTGTGCTGGCACTATTTGTCCATACGACTGGCACGCTCGGGAAGCTCTTCTCCGAGGCGATTGAAAATATTGAAATCGGGCCGATTGAGGGCGTACGCTCAAGCGGTGCCAGTAAGCTACAAGAAGTTTTATTTGGCGTCATTCCGCAGGTCATTCCGCTGTGGATTTCGTTCACCCTGTACCGCTTTGAGGCCAATGTCCGCTCTGCATCTGTGCTGGGTATCGTGGGTGCGGGGGGAATTGGCGTATCCCTCTATCAGAGCTTTCGCTCGTTCAAGTATCCCAAGGTCTGCGCGATTTTGATTATTCTGATTGTGGCGGTTAGCTTGTTGGACTTGCTGTCAGCAAACTTACGACGACGATTGATCTAGAGGGAGACACCTGTGCATACGCTGTTATTTCTGGCTTTGGGACTGGCTGTTGGGACGCTGAGTGGTTTGATTGGCATTGGCGGTGGGGTCTTGATAACCCCAGCGCTTATTTTTTTTCTGGGATTTTCTCAGCACCAGGCACAGGGAACAACACTGGCTATGCTGGTTCCGCCTATCGGCATTTTGGGGGCTTGGACCTACTATCAGCAGGGCTATGTGAATGTTCAGGCAGCGGGACTCATTTGCCTGGGGTTTGTCTTGGGTGGGTTGGCAGGTGCGAAGCTGGCAGTAGTGCTGCCTGCCCTACTTCTTAAACGGGTATTTGGGGTGGCAATGCTTGGGGTGGCCGTTCGCATGCTGTTTTTCTAATCTGTTTTTGGGGCTGTCTTTTTGGGGCTGTCTTTTTGGGGCTGTCTTTTTGGGGCTGTCTTTCTAGAGGAATAGTTTCTAGAGGAATAGTTTCTAGGCTTCTTTCTCTAGCCAGAGCACTGGCTCACTGAAGTTTTGAATGATTTCCCCGCTGTCTTGCGTCTCAATGAACATCAGCTCATTACTCACGTGGATAGCCTGAATAACTGGCCACTTCTGTTCTTGCTGTATGAGTAGCTTATGCTCTCTGCCAGTAGTCTTCAGACGTGCTTTTAGCTCTCGCCAAGTTCTCCAAAGGGCGTGGCCTTTGTTGCAGTTAAAGTGATAGCCCCGCTTAACAGAGTAGTAGCAGTAGGTATCGAAGTGATGGTCTTGAATGCTTTTCGTTTTTAGAAACTGACTGCGGTTGAGCTGCTCTTGCAAGAACAGGCGATGGGCTGATTTCCGGCGCAGGTGAAACTGTATGGGCTGCTGCTGAAGATTTACCTTGATGAGTACGCCGTCATGGCTACTGGTGAGCTGGTTGGTGCCGTAGATAGTTGTCGCCTGAAAGTCTGCGTTAGAAATGAGAACTTCTCGGCGTCGCAAAGAAGCTTCAATAAAGGTTTCTACGAGTATTGTATTGGCGCGGGTTGTGTCAGCCTGAGCGATATTGGTCTGTGTATCCGAGTTCATAAGCGGTAGATGGTGTCAGTATCCCGTTTTCTGATCTGCGAGGAAGAAACCGGAAAGTTACCTCAAAGTTCAGTAGATACACGGCGATTTGCAGCGTTTCACAGCGATAGGGAAGTGCAGACAGAGGCTATACCGGCTTCTAGAGCTGGCTGGTGTCGATTACCTCAAATGAGCTGTTGAGCGTTGCAAGCGAGGGTCTGTTGCTATTGCCTTTGGCGCTTACTGCCACTCGGTAGAGCCCCGGGGGAAGCGTGTCAATCGAGAGCGTCCAATGCTCTGGCTGAGACTGCTTGAATAGGAAGGTGAGCGGCGACGCATTGCCTTTTATTGGCGTAATC
>JBCBJS010000079.1:0-16182 GCA_038523095.1 Cyanobacteria bacterium J06626_6 | reverse complement strand
ATCCGACGCTTCTACCATTGCAAATTTTCAGGAAAGCCACTGACACCCTTATACAGGAAGAACCGCCGCAATTTAGGACAGATTCATCACATATTTCGCCATGAGGCGCTCATTTTCGTTGGCATCAGTAGCGCGTTTGCATACTACGACGGCTTGTTTGAGCAATTGGGTTGTTCCTTTTGTTCCGCTTTTTGTGCTCATTTACGGAGACTTTTGGGATTTCAGAGACGCCAAAAATTGCTGTGTGGCAGGATTATCGGACAACTGGTCTTGCAGACCGGCTTTTAGGGCGGCGGTAATGCATCCAATATAGTTGTGTCCAAATGCTTGAGTGTTCGGGTGTTTTTGGCCAAGTCGAGGCACGGCGATTTGGATCGCCTCCAGATATAGAAGCTCGGCCTTGGCATATAGCTGCTGGCTCTCGTAGAGGCTAGCTAGATTGTTGAAACTAATGGCCACATCCGGATGGTCCTTACCTAGGCGTTTTTGTTTGAGGGAGAGCGCATCTCGATAGAGGGGTTCGGCCTCAGCATAGCGTCCCTGGCTCTGGTAGAGACTGGCCAAGTTGTTAAGACTGACGGCCACATCCGGATGGTCCTTGCCTAGGCGTTTTTGTCTGAGGGAGAGCGCATCTCGATAGAGGGATTCGGCCTCAGCGTAGCGTCCCTGCTTCTCGTAGAGTCCGGCCAGGTTGTTGAGGCTACTGGCCACCGCCGGATGGTCTTTGCCTAGAAGTTTTTGTCTGAGGGAGAGCGCGTCTCGACAGAGGGGTTCGGCCTCAGCGTAGCGTCCCTGCTTCTGGTAGAGACTGGCTAGGTTGTTGAGACTATTGGCCACCTCCGGATGGGCCATACCAAGGGACTTTTTATCTATGGAGAGCGCATCTTGATAGAGGGATTCGGCCTCAGCGTAGCGTCCCTGCCTGTCGTAGAGGAGGGCCAGGTTGTTAAGACTGACGGCCACATCCGGATGGTCCTTGCCTAGGAGTTTTTGTTTGATGGAGAGCGCATCTTTATAGAGGGGTTCGGCCTCGGTGTACCGCCCCTGTTTCTCGTGGAGAAGGGCTAGGTTGTTAAGCGTATCGGCCATAGTCGGATGGTCTTCACCTAGGCGTTTTTGTCTGAGGGAGAGCGCATCTCGACAGAGTGATTCGGCTTCAGCGTAGCGCCTCTGTCTCACGTAGAAACCGGCTAAGTTGTCGAGACTGATGGCCACATCCGGATGGTCCTCGCCTTGGAGTTGTCTACTTAAGGAGAGCGCATCTTTATAGAGGGGTTCGGCCTCGGCGTACCGCCCCTGCCTATCGTAGAGAATAGCTAAGCCGCTGAGGCTATCGGCCATGGCCGGGTCGTTCTCGCCTTGGAGTTTTTGCCTGAGGGAGAGTGCATCTTTATAGAGGGGTTCGGCCTCGGTGTACCGCCCCTGTTTCCGATAAAGACTGGCTAAGTTGCCAAGGCTATCGGCCACATACAAATGATCCTCACCGAAGCGGCTCCTAGCTGCAGCCACGCACCTTTCATACCAGGGTTCAGCTTGTGCATAGGCTCCTTGCCCATCATAAAATCGGCCCATAGCAACAGAGGGCCATGCTAATTCGTTGTTTTCATTGCTGAGCCAGTCCTGCCAGTGTGTTGCTGCTTCTGAAATATGTGGCAACAGTGGTGTCATTCGTAGCAGAAGCACTTGCGTGGGTATACCTGGTATCTGACGAGCCAGAGATACCATTAGCTTGCAGTAAGTCTGCTTCAATTCATCCGTATCTTCTCGCTGAGCTAGCTTTACCAAAAAGTACTCTCTCACCAGCTGATGCAGCTGAAAAATCCCTGGCGCAGCCCGCTGCAGCAAGCTTCGCGCAACCAGCTCACCGCGAGCATATTCCAGCGCTTCCCTTTCACTTTCTGCCGTCGTAGATTCCGCCACCGTCCAAGGAATCTGCGCCAGCGCAAATAGGCTAAGCCAACAGGCCGTTGCCTGCGCCTTCTCAGACAAGCTCTCCCAGCTCAGCTCAAAGGCGTCAATTACGCCTCGCTCAGCCGTCATCCCATCATAAATATCCCGCAGCGCCCTCGTCGTCACCCGCTTCTCTTCCAGCCGCTGGTATAGCCTCCCGTAGCTACATTCCGGATTCTCTTCCAGATAGCACCCCAACAGCTCTAGCCCAAGCGGCAAATACCCCACCCACTCGCAAATCGCCTTCGCCGTCTCCACCTCCGCGTCCGTCCGCTCTCCCCCCACGATTTGCCTTAGCAGCTCCAGCGCATCCCCTTCACTCAACACCTCAATCTGAAAAGGCTTTACCTTCCTCGCCAGCTGCTGCTGCCGCGTCGTCATCAGCACCTGAAACCGTCCAGACTCCGGTGGCAGCCACCCCTTCACCTTCTCGTACTCAGGCACATCGTCATACACCACCAGCACCCGCCCATTGCCCGGCCAGTGGCTCCAGCAATACGCCACCTGCGCCGCCAGCTCCAGCCCCTCCGGTATCTTCAGGTCCAGATACGCCCCCGCGAAGCTCACAATCTGCGATGCCACCTCAGCATTCCTTACCTGCAGCCAGCAAACCCCATCCAGATAGTCTGCCGCATAGGCTCCCGCATACTGCTTTGCCAACTCCGTTTTACCAATGCCGCCCATGCCATTAATCGCCGTAATCACCACAGCATCAGCAGAAGAAAGCTGGTCGTGTAGTGCCTCCAGCGTGTCCTCTCGCCCGACGAAGTTCTCACTCCCTCCGTCAGGCACATTGTTTTTCTCGCCCGTCAACGCCGCCTTGGGTTCTGGCAGTATTTGATTAATGTTCGTAGTGATGCTGGCATTATTGGCATCTCTACCAATCGCGACACTACCATTACCAGACGCTTCAACCATGACAACTCTTCAGGAGGGGCAATAATTCCCTTATACAGGAAGAACCACCGCAATTTTGGACAGATTCATCACAAATTCCACAGTTTTAGTGCGCCATCCTTTCAGAGGGGATTTACTTCGGGTGGCAAGGATGGGGGCGATCGCCTGCATTGCTACAGTGACAGCCAAGCAGGCGATGCAGAATGGCCGTGAAGGTGTAACTATTTTTGATGCGATCGCTACAAAACTCCACATGTAGCGCTTGTAACTCAGCCAAACTTGCAACAAACGCTAGCAAACCCAATAAAGTGTGCTACTCTCTATTTTTATAAAGCTACATCTAGAGTTGTCAGGCCTCGCATTGCCCCGATAGAGCGCTACATAGGATAGATCAGCCGAACAGATAAATCGCTTTTCTCTCAGGACTTCTACCCCCACAAAAAACTCAGCAAATACAACGGCTACTCAGACAATCACCTATCTTCAACAATCACCATGGTTCAAGAACTCGAGCGCACGCGTACGAAAAGTCCTTTCCCAGCTACCGCGCCAGCGGCTTATCCGGTGTTTTACCGGACCTATAGCCGCCGGTTTGAAGGGGGTAAGCGGGAGACCTGGCAGGAAGTATGCGATCGCACACTCACAGGGCTAGCAGAACTCGGTAAACTCACGGACGAAGAGCGCAACCTCGTCTTCAAGATGCAGCGCGACCTCAAGGCAATGCCATCTGGCCGATGGCTGTGGGTTGGCGGCACCGACTGGAGCAAAAATCCTAAGAACTACTCAGGTGCCTACAACTGCACAAGCACCAATGTCGTAGACTGGCGCGCCTTTGGCCTGATGATGGATTTGGCCATGATGGGCTGCGGCACCGGCGCAGTGCTTGAGCCTAAGTACATCAGTCAGCTGCCCGCCATTCGCAACACCATCCAGGTGACCATGCGCGGTGATGTCGGCATGACTATCGCCAGCCAGCGCCGCGAAGAAGCTGAAGTCAAGGTCGATACAGCCAATAGCCGGGTAGAAATCATCGCAGGCGATAGCCGTCAGGGCTGGGTGAAGTCCTACCAGACGCTGCTAGAGCTTTCTGCCGACGAGCGATTTGATGGCGAAGTCGAAGCGGTGATTGACCTGAGCGACATCCGCCCGGCGGGCGAGCGGCTCAATGGCTTTGGCGGTGTGGCCAATCCGGTGAAGCTGCCAGGGCTGTATCAGCGCTGCGCCAACATTTTGAATGCGGCCAAAGGCCGTCAGCTCAACTCCATCGAGTGCTGCCTACTGATCGATGAGGCGGCAGCCTGTGTCGTCGCAGGCAACATTCGCCGTAGCGCTGGCATGCGACAGTTCGCCAGCGACGACGACGTGGCCACAGGCGCCAAAGAAAATCTGTGGAGACAGGACGAAAACGGCAACTGGAGCATTGACCCCACCAAAGATGCGCTGAGAATGGCGAATCATACGCGGGTATTCCACGAGAAGCCGTCTCCCGAGGAGATTGAAACAGCGGTTCGTAAGCAGTTTTACTCGGGTGAAGGAGCGATTCAGTGGGCCGGGGAAGCTGAAAAAAGGGCGCAAGGTGAGGGTCGATACGGCCTGAATCCCTGCGGTGAGATTATCGGTCAGGATTTTCACTGTAATCTGGCTGAAATTCACCTAAATCAGATCAATCCAAAGAATTATCAGGAGCAGGAAGCGGCCTTTAAGGCAGGTGCGATCGCCGTTGCCGCGCTCCTCAACCACACCTTCGCTGAACCTCGCTACCAAAAGTCCCGGGAAGAAGACCCTATTGTTGGCGTGTCCTTCACTGGCTTCTTCGACTTCTGCGTGAAGGCGTTTGGCGTGGAATGGCTAGAGTGGTTTGCTGCGGGCCGCCCAGATACCATCAAAGGCCTGGAGTTCAAGGCGAAGGAGCAGGACTATCTCAGCCGCTGGAAGCAGGTCGTGCATGAGACCGTTTGGGAGTATTGCGATCGCCACGGCATTCGTCGCCCCAACCGGTGCACCACAGTGCAGCCCGCAGGCACCAAGAGCTTACTCACAGGCGCATCTTCCGGCTGGCACCCGCCAAAAGCGCAGCGCTTCATTCGCCGCATCACCTTCCGCAAGGACGATCCGGTAGCCCTAGCCTGCCTAGACTATGGCTACGCCGTCACCCCATCTCAAGCCGATAAGGATGAAAACGGCAACCTGCTGGATGATCCGTTCGATCCACGCTGCACAGAATGGCTCGTAGAGCTGCCCGTAGAAGTAGACTGGGCAAATCTACCTGGCGCAGACGAGGTGGCAATTGAAAAATTCTCAGCGCTGGCCCAGTTTGACTTTTACATGCAGGTGCAGCGCCACTACACGGCGCACAATACCTCTGCAACCGTCGAGCTGCGGGAAAATGAGATCGAGCCCCTCGCTGAGCGAATCACCCAGGCCATTCAAAACGACGAAGGCTACGTGTCGGCCGCGCTGCTGGCCCGGTTCGACGATTTGCAGACCTTCCCACGCTTGCCCTTCGAACCGATCAGCAAGGAGCAGTACGAAGCGCAGCTCAAAGAGGTCCAGCAGCGGCGCAAAACGGAAAACTTCCACGCCGCGCTAGAGCAGTACGATGCCGGTGAGCTGCTGGAGGCAGGTCCAGCAGGCTGCGACTCTGACAAGTGCTTGCTGCCTGAGAAGAAGCCCAGCTAGCAACCGCTAGGCCAACAATTTAATTTGATTGTCGCGTTGGGGAATGCTCTTGCAAAGGGTGTTCCCCTTTTTTGGCTCGTTCATCTCTTTTTGAGTTCTCTTGAGGTCTTCTCTGTCCTATGTAGCAAACGTCCTGATGCATTAGGATTTTCAAACGCTACAGTTGTGAAGATTTTCGGGAATGAACCCCCTTTTATGGGTATCTCCATACACGATATAGCAAGTGTCCTTGATGTATCTGGACGGGTACCCGTGCCGTCTTCTTTAGAGCAAGTACTGTGCAGTCAGTTTATTGGTTTTGTTTAACAATTGGCGGTGCCTTTGTCACCCTGTCGCTCATCGGTGGCGGCGACCTGCTCGACGATATGGACGTCGATGCCGATGCTGATTTTGACGTCGATGTGGATGCGGACGTTGATGTGGATGCGGACTTCGATGCGGACGCAGATATCGATGCTGATGCCGATTTTGATGCCGACGCCGATGCAGATACCGACACCGATTTGCAGATCGACACCGATGTCGAATTGCTGCGCTCATCTCCCCGTCGTCGCAGACGTTTGCCAGTTGGGCTGTCTATTCTCACGAGCTTTAAGTTTTGGACCTTTGGTGGTTTCTTCTTTGGGCTGACGGGCTTGGTGATGGGTGTGCTAGAGCCAGGGCTGGGTGTTGCCATTATCTTTGCGATCGCACTCATCATGGGCGTTCTCTGTGGCGGCGCGCTGGTAATGGCCCTGCGTCAGCTCAAGCATCGCCGGGTCGATAGCCTGGTGCGCAATGAAGACTTTGCGGGCCTCGTCGGCACCGTGGAGCTGCCCTTCGACCCCAAGAGCAAAGGGAAAGTGTGCCTAGAAGTGGGTGGCAGCACGCTACACCTGGTGGCACAGACCGACGAAGCCCGCACCTTTAAGCCGGGGGATTCGGTCCTGGTGGTGGGCCGCACCCAGAATCGCCTTTGGGTGGTCTCGACAGACAATGCGATTGAGCCTTCAGGTAATCCATAACCCCGCAGACAATCCACACCCCCGCAGACAATCAACAGCCTGTTCTACCGACATCTTCTTCTGACCTACGGAGCTATTAACCATGAGTCAATCCATACCGTTGCAAACTCCCGAACATACCTCGCCTAGCAGCGCCGGAGTATCTGACCCATATCTGGCGGCGAGGGCAACTCAGCCGGTCGGACAGCTCACGCTGAACACGCCTGAATCGCAAACTCTCAATACCAACAGTGCAGCGCTAGGCGGCACCATCGGACTCACCCTAATTGTTCTAATCGCGGTCATCACCTTCTTAAAGACTTGTCTGAGGATCTGCAAGCCCAACGAAATCTTGATTATCTCTGGGCGTAAGTACAAGCAGGCCAACGGCAAGGAAGTGGGCTATCGGGTCATCTTCGGAGGACGCGCCGTCGTTATCCCGATTATCGAACGGGTCGAGAAAATGGACATGACCACCATGCCCATCCCGGTAGAAGTGAACAATGCCTACGCAAAAGGGGGAACGCCGCTCAATATTCAGGCGATCGCCAATGTAAAAGTCTCCAGCAAGCGCAGCATCGTCGGCAACGCCATCGAAAGATTCCTGGGCCGCAACCGGTCAGAGATTCGCCGCGTCGTCCGCGAAACCCTAGAAGGCAACCTGCGCGGCGTGGTGGCCAACCTCACCCCAGAGCAGGTGAACGAAGACCGGCTCAATTTTGCTGAGCGCATTGCCGAAGACGTCGCCCGCGACCTCAACAAGCTAGGTCTCCAGCTCGATACGCTAAAAGTGCAAAGCGTCACCGACGATGTCGACTACCTCAGCTCCATTGGCCGCCGCCAAATCGCCAAAATCGTTCGCGACGCCGAAATCGCTGAAGCCGAAGCGCTAGGCCAAGCAGAACGAATTGAAGCCGACTGCCAAAAGCGGGCTGAAGTGTTTAAGTCTCAGGCCCTAACGATTACCCAAGAAAAACAAAACGAACTGCGAAAAATCAAAGCTGAACTCGACCAGCGCTCAAAATCGGAAGAGGAACGTACCACTGCTGCGGCCAAAGAAGCGAGGGCCAGAGCAGAACAACAGCTCCAGGCAGTGAGGGCCAAGCTAGAGCGTTTGCGCCTGCAAGCCGACGAAGTTCTCCCCGCTGAAGCCCGCCGCGAAGCGCAGGCACTGCACGCAAAAGGGGCAGCCGCTGGCCTCGCCGAAAATGCCAAAGCCGCTGCGGAAGTCAACGAAATGCTCGCCAAAGTTTGGCAAGAAACCGGTACAGAAGCGAACCAGATTTTCTTACTGCAGCAGATAGAGATGATTCTGCAGGAAGCGGCGGCCATCCCGCACCGCATGCAGCTAGAAAATATCAACGTGATCGACAACGGCGATGGGAAAGCGATCGCCAGCCTAGCCAACGTGTATCCCGAAGTTGTCAGACAGTTTTTAGCGCAGGTTGAGCAGACCCTTGGCATTGATGTTGTCGGCACGCTCGCAACACGTAACAAGGTCAATACAGTGACCCCAGTCGTCACCCCGGTCAGCGCGCCTGCTACCGCTAACCAGTAACCCATCAAAGAACCTCCAATTCGACCCGCAAACCCTTAAGCTTCAAGGAGAATTTAGCTATGGAAGGCATCATCATTATCCTGCTGGCAGCAGCAGGCCTGGGGTCTTTCACGATTAAGAATCTGTACTACATCTGCCAGCCCAACGAAGTTCTCATCTTTGCAGGCAGCAGTCGCAGGATGGGTAACCGCAAGGTGGGCTACCGGCTGGTAAAAGGTGGCAGCAGCATTCGCACCCCCCTACTCGAAAAGGTCATGCGAATGAACCTGACCAATATGATCATTGAGCTAAAGGTCTCTAACGCCTATTCAAAAGGCGGCATTCCCCTCCATGTGTCCGGCGTCGCGAATATCAAAATTGCTGGCGAGGAGCCTACCATTCACAACGCCATTGAGCGGTTACTCGGTAAGCCTCGCAAAGAGATTGAGAAGATGGCGAAGGAAACCCTAGAAGGTAACCTACGAGGCGTCCTGGCAAGCCTTACCCCCGAGCAAGTCAATGAAGATAAAACAGCCTTTGCCAAAAGCCTGCTCGATGAAGCCGAAGAAGATCTCCAAAAGCTAGGACTGGTCCTCGACACGCTGCAAATCCAAAACATTTCTGACGATGTTCGCTATCTGGATTCTATCGGGCGTAAGCAGCAGGCCGATCTGCAGCGCGACGCCCGCATCGCCGAAGCAGAGGCCAAGGCAGAATCAGAAGTTCAAACCGCCGAAAACGAGAAGATTACCAAAATACGTCGCCTAGAGCGCGACATTGGAATTGCCCAAGCTGCCGCCGAGCAGCGCACCCAAGATGCCTTGACCAAGCGCGCTGCACTCGTCGCTGAAGCTGAGGCTGAAATCGCTGCAGAGCTAGCCCGCATCCAGGCAGATGTACCGGTGCAGCAAGAGCGCATCAAGCAGGTGATGGAACAGCTCAAGGCAGATGTGATTGCACCGGCTGAGGCAGAGTGCAAACGGGCGATCGCACAGGCAAAAGGCAATGCCTCTACCATTATTGAAGAAGGCAAAGCGCAGGCCGAAGGTACCCGCAGCCTCGCTGAATCCTGGCTCTCTGCAGGTGAAAGCGCCCGCGACATTTTCCTACTGCAAAAGCTGGAAGTCCTACTCAAGACCCTCACCGCCACCGTGCCCGATGTCGCCATTCAAAACGTCACCGTCATCGACACCCAATCTGGCAATCTAGCCACCCAGGCTGCCGCCTTCATGACCCAGCTCAAGCAAACTTCAGGCATCGACTTAGCCGGTACTATCAACAATTTCGGTAACGGCAAAGTCACTAGCAATACACCTGCGACCCTACCCCCGGAAAGCTAGGTGTAGCGTGGTGATTTTTCCCAAAAAAGCTTCTGTGTCTTTGCGATAATAGGACCCATAGCAGCCTCTTCTACCAGCTAACACTATGCGACTTTCTCCTGCCGGGCAGCGTTTCTACCAAGAAGTTCAAAAGTCCGATGGGAGAATAAATTTAGCAGCTGCAGCGCTCTACATCGCCCAAGAAGATTACTGGGACATGGACCCAGCGGTCTATTTAGAAAGGCTAGATGAGATGGCTGCTAAGGTGCGATCGCGCCTCCCTGCAGGTCGCTACCCCCTCAAAGTCATTCAGGTTATTAACGATTACCTGTTTGGGGAACTCAACTTTTCTGGTAACCAGCAAAATTATTACGATCCCGACAATAGCCTAATCAACTGTGTAATTGATAGAAGGCTGGGTATTCCGATTTCACTCTCCCTGGTGTACCTAGAAATCGCTCACCGAATTCGGTTCCCTATGGTCGGCGTGGGCATGCCAGGACACTTTTTAGTTCGCCCGGTTGTCGAAGATATGGAAGTCTTTGTCGATCCTTTTCACAGGGGAGAGGTGATGTTTTTGGCCGACTGCCAGAAGCGCTTTTACCAGCTGTTTCCCAATGGGGAATGGCGCATGGAATTTTTGAGCGGCGTCATGCCAAAACCGTTCTTAGCCAGAATGCTAATGAATCTGAAAGCGGTCTACGTTCAGCTTGAGGCCTATGACCAGGCGATTTCTGTACTCGATAAGCTGCTGTTACTCGTGCCTGGTGAACACTACCAAGTGCGCGATCGCGGTCTCCTGCACTACCGGCTGCAAAACCATGCGCTCGCCAAGCAAGACTTGGAAAGCTACTTGCGATCGCATCCTAGAGCCCCAGACGGTCAAAGAATCCAGAGGATCTTGGAAAGCATCAGCCGAGCTTGAAGGTTCCGTTTTATTGTTCTAAATTCTGAACTCCTTACGGCCCCATGGGAACACTAGGCGCGAACACAAAGCTATGAGCTTTTTGATTCCTTGATACATTTCTGAGACCTGCGCCAGCTGACGCAGGTCTTTTTGTATTGCAGCGGTTGTCACCGACAAGCTCAATAGCTCACTCAA
Organism: Cyanobacteria bacterium J06626_6; assembly: GCA_038523095.1. Lineage (GTDB taxonomy): Bacteria > Cyanobacteriota > Cyanobacteriia > Phormidesmidales > Phormidesmidaceae > Phormidesmis. The sequence continues at coordinate 5,715 of JBCBJS010000079.1, read as the reverse complement.
TACTGGTGCAGGCCGTTCGTAAGCCGTGCAGCGCCATCGTATTGATACAATTTAAGCCTACTATTTAAGCCCACTATTGGTGGACAAACCGAATGGACGTTATCCCAGCAATTGACCTGCTCGAAGGGCGGTGCGTGAGGCTGTTTCAGGGAGACTATGCGCAGTCTCAGGTATTTAACGACGACCCGGTGGAGGTTGCTAGGCAGTGGGCTGCAGAAGGGGCAACCCGTCTGCACTTGGTTGATTTAGACGGTGCTAAGGCAGGAAAGCCAGAAAACTGGCAGGCGATTAGCGCGATCGCTCAAGCCGTTGACCTCCCCATTCAAGTAGGCGGCGGCCTGCGGGATGCCGAGCGTGTTCGTGCCTTGTTTGACCTCGGGGTACAGTACGCAATTTTGGGCACAGCCGCAGTAGAGAACCCAGACCTAGTCGGTCAGCTCAGCGCCCAATTTCCAGGACGAATTATCGTCGGTATCGACGCTCGCGGTGGCAAAGTTGCCACCCGGGGCTGGTTAGAAACCTCAGAAGTCTTAGCGATTGACTTGGCCAAGCAAATGGGCGATCAGGGCGCTGCAGCCATTGTTTACACCGATATCAAGCGCGATGGCACGATGAAAGGCCCTAATTTAGAGGCGCTCAGAGAGCTGGCCACCGCTATCGAGACACCGGTCATCGCATCCGGTGGCGTTAGCGCCATCACAGACCTGCTTAGTCTGCTAGCACTCGTACCATCTGGTGTTTGCGGTGCTATCGTCGGCAAGGCGCTCTACACAGGCGATGTGTCGCTGAAGCAAGCCATTCGCGCCGTAGGGCAAGGCCGCTGGCAAGATGTGCCGCCTGAAGGAAGCATGGGAAGTGCGATCGCATAGATATCTCTCGTCAATAATGCATCCATGACAAAGTTTCAGAGAAAGTCAGCATCCAATGCTAGCTAGAGATTTTTATCACGATACCGTCAAAAACGCTAAAAGCAGGTTACAGGGATGATGTTTCCAGGAATGAATCCTTATTTAGAAAGTCCTGAGCTGTGGCCAGAGGTGCACAGTCGGCTGATGGTGGCGATCGCAGATACACTGAACCCGCAAATTCTGCCAAAGTACAGAGCTTCCATCGAGCAGCGCGTCTACGATTTGGACGCAGACGATTCTATCCTGGTCGGCATTCCAGATGTGACAGTAGAACAAAGAAAGAGCACAGCGCTATCACCCACACAGTTAGCGACTGCTACCGGCAAACCAAAAACTGTTGCGATCGCAGAAAAACCGTCGGAACCGCTCTCAGTAGTGATTCCCATGCCCATAGAAATCAAAGAGCGCTACCTAGAAATAAAAGCAGTACAAACAGGAGAGGTTATAACGGTCGTAGAAATCCTATCACCAGTAAACAAACGACCTGGAAAAGGACGCAACACATACCTAGAAAAAAGGCTGCATGTGCTTGGTAGCCTGAGCCATCTGGTCGAAATTGACTTGCTACGAAGTCACCGGGCCATGCCACTCACACACGGCAATGTCCAAAGCAACTATCGAATTCTGGTTAGCCGAAGTGAGCAAAGGCCGAGGGCAGAACTCTATGCGTTTAATCTCAGCGACAACATTCCAAAGTTTCAGCTACCGCTGAAAGCAAAAGATGTGGGGCCAACTATCGAGCTGAAAACGCTCATTGATAGTGTCTATCTCAGAGCAGGCTACGAAGTCGTTGTAGACTATGCTCAGCCACCAACGCCACCGCTGGTTGGCCAAGAGATTGACTGGTTTGCTCAGCTGCAGAGTAGCGCCAAACCCTAAGCAGGCCAAGGTTTAGCAGAAATTTGTTCAGTAGGCCACCCAATAGGCCACCTGATAAACAATGATGCTTAAGCGTCCTTGTTCTTCAGCGCTTCAATCTCCTTGCGAATGGCAATTAGCTCATCGGTTAGAGAAGCAACTTCTGCCTGCAGCTCAGTATCTACTACGGGCGTAGCGATAGTCGTAACCGTGGGTGGTTCAGGTGGCGCGCTCTGGGTAAAGGTCGAAGACACGCTGCGGAAGGGCTCAGGCATCTGGCTGGTGACGCCTTCTACAAAGTCGCGAGCCTCTTTTTCAGTCAGCGCGCCTCGCACTTCTAGCTTGTCAGCGAGGCGCTGCCAGTCTGTGCCGATAGCTGAGAATTCATCCGCCGCGCGCTGGGGATCTTGAACCGCTTCTACCGCAGAAGACGCTGCGCCCAAAGTAACGCGATAGCCTTTTTGGACCAGTTCGAGCAAGGTGTCAGTGTTCATGGTGATAGGAAAGTAAAACGATATGACCTGAAAAGCAGAGGCAATCAACTTGCCTGTATGGGTACATTGTGCCGCAACCTTTCAGCTGTAGCCAACCTGCTATGGGCAGAAAACGATTACTGGCTGTAGAAGCGACTACACGGTCTCTCTGATGCCTTCCAGAAAGAAGCGCATTGCCCACACTATCTTCTGCCTCTGTCTTCTGCTGCCTCTGTCTTCTGCCTCCTCTGTCTTCTGCCTTCTCTGTTTTGTCCCTACTCCCACTCAATCGTTCCAGGCGGCTTAGACGTAATGTCGTACACCACGCGGTTCACACCGTCTACCTCGTTTACAACCCGGTTAGAAATGCTCTCCAGCAGCTCATACGGTGCCCGCGACCAGTCAGCCGTCATCCCATCTTCACTGCTGACTAAGCGCAGCACAATCGGGTAGGCGTAGGTACGCTGATCGCCCATCACGCCGACGCTGCGCACTGGTAGCAGTACACCAAATGCCTGCCAAAAGTCGTGATAGCTATCGCTACGGCGAATTTCTTGCCGGATAATGTAGTCGGCCTCGCGTAGGATGCGCAGTCGCTCAGGCGTCACTTCCCCTAAAATGCGAATCGCCAAACCAGGTCCCGGAAACGGATGCCGCCGCACGATATCATCCGGCAGGTTCACGGCCTTACCCACCTTGCGAACTTCATCCTTAAAGAGCTTACGCAGCGGCTCAATCAGCTTGAATCGCAGGTCCTTTGGCAAGCCTCCCACATTGTGATGGCTCTTGATTTTGACAGCGACCTTTTCGCCCGTTTGCGGATCTACGTTCGTATCCGCTGACTCAATCACATCTGGGTAGAGCGTCCCCTGCGCAAGATAGTCAAAAGGCCCCAACCGGGTTGACTCTTCTTCGAAGACGCGGATAAATTCGTGACCAATAACCTTGCGCTTCTCTTCTGGGTCGGTTATGCCCTTCATTTTGGCTAAGAATCGCTCACCCGCATCGATATATTCCACATTTATATGAAAACGATTGTTAAAGATTTCGATCAGTCGCTCAGGCTCGCGCTTACGCATAAAGCCCTGGTCGATAAACATACAGGTGAGCTGGTCGCCAATTGCTCTGTGCAATAAAAAGGCCAGCGTTGAAGAATCGACGCCGCCAGACAATGCCAGCAAGACACGCTGATTGCCAACCTTAGCGCGTACTTCACGGATGGCCTCTTCGACAAAGGCCTCGGTGGTCCAAGTGGGCTCACAGGCGCACACGTTGTAGACAAAATTACGAATGAGCTTGCTGCCTTCAGCGGAGTGAACTACTTCCGGATGGAACTGAACGCCATAGAAGTGCTTTTGAGGATGGGCGATCGCAGCTTGGGGCGTATTGTCGGTATGGGCTAGCACCTCAAAGCCCTCTGGCAGTCGTGTTACCGAATCTCCGTGGCTCATCCACATGGTCGAAGCGTGGGTTACCTGGTCTAGCAGCCCTGCAGCCTCATCAATCAGCAGTGCCGCCTTGCCGTATTCGCCCCGATCAGCTCGCTCGACCTGTCCGCCCAGCTGTTGCACCATCAGGTGCATGCCGTAGCACACCCCCAGCACAGGAATACCCAAGTTCCAAATATCTGGATCGCACGCGGGTGCACCTGCGTCGTACACAGAGCTAGGCCCTCCAGACAAAATGATGCCGCTAGGATTAAGCTTTCGCAATTGCTCGGCCGTCGTCCGGTAGGAAAGCACCTCTGAATACACTTCAGTTTCACGAATGCGCCGGGCGATTAGTTCAGAGTATTGTGAGCCAAAATCTAAGATGGCTAGCATCTGACGGTTCAGCGCGGAGGTGTCAACGGTGACAGCTTTGTCCGCAGCCTGTGAGGAGGGTTGAGCCTGCGAAGTGGGTGTTTGAGAAGTCACAATAGTCCCTTTTGTCTGGTTTGCTTTTTCTAGTGGTATTGAACGTTGGCTAGCACAACACCTTAGATATATGGCTATATGGCTGGCTTCTTTGGTAGAGCATCGGTAGAGCACCGCTGTCTTAATAAAGGGGTAGCTCAGATATGGGAAATAAAACGTCTATTTCTATCCACGCATCCAAAACTAAAGTGGAACCGGAATCGTTTGAGAAAGGGTAATGCCTATTTTGAGGAGGGGATGTGCTCTAAATTACATACGCCGAACACAGGTGACGACTCTCTACAACCCAATCTCTGCAATCCAAGGCTTATTGGCTAAGATTTATCGACTAAATCTGTGAGAAGTGGGCCAAATAGAAGTGGGTCTATCAGAGTTGGGCCTATCAGAAATATCTCTACCAGTGCAGTCTTAATTTATTAATTTGCTTTTTAATTACAGTAGCAAACCCCCTGCCCCTTTGAAGCACTGCAAGCTCTAGCGACTCATCAAAGTTTTGCCGATTGTGCTGGTCACGATGAGGTGTCGCTGACGGTCAAAAAGGGCACTGCCTACATGAACGGACTGCTCAGTATGGGTTTGGATATAGCGGCGCGATCGCTCATCAATCCGCTCGGCCAAACTGCCATAGACCTGAGTCATCCAATTACCCGTGTGATGGCGATCCAACTCTCTCAAGATTTGTAGCGCTGCTTCAGTTGTCGGGCTGGCCAAAATCTTCTGTACAACAGAGGTTTCTAACCCTGCTTTCACGCAGTACGCAGCCATAATCTCCTGCCGACCATCAGCAACATGATGGTGAGTATGAAAAATTCCGCCTGCCAGCTTAATTAGCTTGCCATGGTAGCCAAATAGCAAAATAGAGCGCGCCCTCAGCTCACCTGCTTCTACGAGTAAAGGCCCAATCCAATTGGCCGTCTTGAGCCGTCGCTCAGGCCTGATCCCGACCTTCAAGGCCAGATCTAGCCCATTCTCACCTAAGCAAAAAACGAGATCTTTACACTCAGAAACCTTCTCCCGCAGGGCCTCCCGGCAGGTCGCCAGCTGCCCCGGCGCGCTCAGAGGCTGTGCAATACCGCTAGTTCCTAGCAAAGAAAGTCCATCCACAACCCCAAATGCCGCATTCGAGGTGCGCAGCGCCAGTCGTCGCCCTTCTGGCAAAATAATCTTCACCTTGATTTTTTCCTCGGCTGTCAACTTTGCTAACAGCGTTGTTGTCAAAAGTTTTTTTGCGTAGGCATAGATGGCATCTCCACCGGAATGGCGACCAATGCCCTCGCCGCCTTCGATCTGAATTTGAGCAGGCTGTTCGGCGTCGCCCCAGCTCACCATCGACCAAATAGGCGTATTGCGAGTGAGGTCTAGATTCTCTCCAGGATCGCTGCGGGTGATCGCAAGCGCAGCCTTTTGTGAGAGGAGAGACGACTGCTCAATGGGAATTTCTACGGTTTCGTCAGGCTCAATGAGGTTGAGGGAAATGCTTTCTGAAGTGGTTTGGGTTTTGAGCTGGTGGAGGGCTGCGATCGCGCCCGCACAGGCAAATACTGGCAAGGTATATCCACT
>JBCBJS010000078.1:0-16518 GCA_038523095.1 Cyanobacteria bacterium J06626_6 | reverse complement strand
AACGGCTACAGTATCTCCTAGCGCGTTGAAAACTTCTAATATTACACTGCTTCAACAACAAAAAACTATGCAGTATCCACGAATAATCAACGCAAAGGTTATTAACCGCTATATGCTGTCCGTTCACTTTTCCAATCAGGAGTCTAAGGTGTACGATATTCGTCCACTTCTCGAAAAACAGATGTTTGCGCCTTTACACAATCTTGCCTTCTTCAAAAACTTCAAAATCGAGTCCGGTGGTTACGCACTCATTTGGAATGAAGAAATTGATATCAGCGAGTACGAGTTGTGGAAGAATGGAATGCCTGCACATAAAGAAGAAGGCAACGTCTATGAGCTGTTTGAAAGCTATGCTAAGAACGCTGACGACGCAGTGCTTGATGCTATCCTAGGTCGCGTTCCAGACGTTCCACCGATGGAAGGCGATGAGATAATTCCGTCATAAAACTCATGGGCGCAATCGACCACAATGACGAGTAACCCACAGCGCCTGCCTCCCCAAAGAAAACCCGTCTACGTATACGACACCAACCTCTTCGTAGCCTGTGAACGTAATCGGTAATCGCGATGCGTAGATGATTTTGTGCAACCGATCCGCCAAAAGTCTAATCAAATGCCTAAAAAGATCAGGGAACTCAAGTAAATGCTGCGAAAGGCAAAATTTTGCGAAATCCCAGGCAAGGGTAGTCATGCAAACTGGATACATTCGCTTTACAAAGCGGAAAATAACGGTATCCGGTTAAGGATGGCTCAGATGCCAAGCGCTATAAGGAAAAAGAGGTTTTGGAAGCTATTGAGCAAGTGAAAGGTAACTGAAATGACAAATCAATTTAAGTACCAAATGGTGATTCAGTGGTCTGAGGCAGATAGCTGCTTTTTAGTCGGGTTTCCAGATTTTCCAGGACAAAAATGGCGATCGCACGGAGAAACCTATGAAGAGGCCGTTGCTCAAGGTGTCGAGGTACTGGAGTCGTTAGCGATCGCCTACGAAGCCTGTGGTGATCCTTTACCCAAGCCAAGTATTATTTATGCTGCTGCACAACAACAGCTAAGTCTGTGACTGCTTGTGAATGAGCGATTGAAAACGGGCAACCATCTCTGGAGTTAAATCAGGTTCAGGCTCTCTACAGTTTCGCGCACTGCCAAGATTTCAGCGACTTCTACCTTAGAAAGCTGGTCAGCTCCTTCTATCCACTGATTGAATGCCTTTTCCTGCCGCTCAACCCCTGCCTGAGAAACTAAATGAACAAAATACTCTCTCATGCCCACCCCTTCAAATCACAAATCTCTCACTGTGAACAATCTCTCCTAACACCACCGCAATCTCAAACGATTCAGAGAGCACGCCGCGAAAATAAGGCAGCTGAATAAACGTATCCTCTTGCTCCGCCATCACCGTCGCCAAGACAGCGCGCTGCGCGTCTAAAAGTCGCAGCGCCAGCTTATCAGGCAACCGGCTTTCATCCCTACCAGGCTGCGCCTGCACACATACCTTATAGAGATTTTCCGACTCTTGGAGAACAGCCACCAACAAAATCGCCCTCACGGCATCGTCCTTCTTTACAGCTGCAGAAGATGGAGCCACAGAAGATGGAACCGCAGAACGCTTGCTGAGCAACGAGCTGCCCAGATCAATAGACCGACACCTTTTCAAGAAAGCCTTGTCCCGCAGGTGATAGGCACTGCGCAGCCGCATCGCAGGACGCGCCGCCGACTCAAACAGCCAGTCTAGGGCACGCCATTCAGCATCGATTTGACCCATAAACCACTCGCTTAGCTTAACGGGCTTAATCGCCTGCGGGCTCAGATTAATCACCGGTACAGCGGGCGCATAGGTACTCCCCGATACAGCCCCCGTTGAAAATGCACCAACCGGCGGACTGTCTTGGACGCCATCTTGACTAAACTGACCCACAAACTGATGAAAGGCGTAGGCCTTGATTAACGAGGGCAAGTGAAACATCGGCAAATCTCCCTGCAGCTGCTTCGTTAGCAGCGATCGCTGCCTCAGCGAATCAATTGAAGAAATCAAATCCGACGGTCCTAGAGACAGCGGCAGCGTTTGCCGCAGGTCAGCCAAAGACAATGGCGCTTCCGCACTCGCCAGCCAGTACAGTACATTAACTTCAGACGCCGAAAGCCGGTCAAACGACGGAGCCAGCAGCCTAAAGATATCGTTGAACAGCACCGACGACTGATTCAAGAAAGCATCTACCCGGCCATTAAAAATTTCTCGAATCACCCGTGCTGCCGCCTTCAGCGCCAGCGGATGCCCCTGATATCGCGCAATCAGCGTCGGCCAGCACTCACGGGCCGCCAGTGCTTCCGCCTGCATCAGCTCAACCGCTGCAGGTTCCGAAAGCGCACGCAACGTCAGCGATCGCACCCCCCGGCCACCATCCTCCCCCTGCCGAATCAGCGCCGCAGGCCCCTCAATACCCGTCAGTACCACACAGCTACGTGACCCCAACATCGACTGAAAAAATTCACCATAGTCCTGGTATCCCGCCAGGTAATCACCCGCCAGCTGCCCGGGCTGCAGTATTACCTCCACCGCCTCCAGCACTATCACAAACGAATGGCTAGCCAACAGCGACAAAAGCCGAGCATCAGCTCGCCCAGCCTGGGGGCCCACCCCCAAACTGCTCAGTATGCTGACCCCAAGCTCTTCTAGCGTCGGCCTGTCCTGTAGAGGACACCAAATGATCCCCTCAAACGGCGCTTCGAGCTGAGAAAGTGCCGTTTCCACCAGCAGCGTCTTACCAATTCCCCCCAATCCCCACACGCCAATGACCCGACTTCGAGCCCCCGCATCTGCGATCGCCTCCGTCAGCCACAGCTTCAGCTGCGACAGCGGCTCAGCGTAGCCATACATAGCAGTGGGAAATATCGAAGTCGGCGAGAGCAGCGAGGCCCGAGCCGAACTCCACAGACGGCCACCGCCCACTGGAGTCTGCCTCGCCCAACCCTCTTCAGCCTCACCCAAAAGCCCAGACTCTAAAACCGCCGCACCCACAGGCAGCGCCGTCCCGGCCCTCGACTCATCCGACAGGGACCCATTCACCATCGGACCATTGGCCGCCGCAAACGATTCCAGCGCCACTCGGAAATTTGTTTTACCCACCGAGCGTCCAAACACATTCGAGAGCTGCTTCCAGAGCTTGGGCGCAACGTCCCGCATTAAGTAGTTCGTACTGTAGTCAGAATCTCTGGACATCTGCTCATAGGTCAGCCCTCGCCAGGTCCCCTTCAAAATCACCATCTCGGGCTCCCGCAGGGAACACCCTGTATGAGTCGTTACAGCAGCGTCAACCCATCTCAGCGCAGCAGTCAAATCCAAAGTCCTATCCTCATCTGCCTCAAAAGCAGCCACCCGCACTATTTGCGCACTAATTGCTCACATATAGTTCAGACTATAGCCCTTTTAGACATGACAACCCCAACCCGTAACCGTCCAAAACGAACCAATTCCCTATCCATCTTCACTATTTAATAGAGACATCTTTATCGTCCCCATAATCGTCACCCCATCGAATCGTCAGTTGCACCGCAGTTCACCACATCACCAGACCTAATTTGAGCTCCTAATTGAGAAATAATTATTTTGTTCTACCCCGCTTCTAAAAAGCCTTGATATCTTTAGACCAAGACTGCGGAAAGCTATAGCCAGCTGCAATGCCTTCAGCAGCTGGCCACGTCTTTATCAGCCATGAACATGCTCATCAAATCATGACTTCTACCCAGCCTTCGCTACCGCTGCCCACAGATTTCAAGACCGAAGACTTCTGGATACTTCCCGATCCCCACCCCGACGCAAATAAGCGTCTCCATGAGCTAACAGAAGCCATTTACGCCGACCTAGAAACCCTCAACTACCCCAGCCAAAACTGGGACTACAGCCGCGATCGCACCATTTTAGAAGTCGCCATCCTCGGCGCAGGCCACTGCGGCAAATCCACCGCCTTCGGCCTGCGCAGGCATGGCATAGAGCGCGTTCGCATCTTTGATCGTAGCCGCCCCGGCCAAGAAGGCCCCTGGCGCACCTTCGCCCGAAACGCCACCCTCCGAACGCCCAAACACGTCACCGGCGGCCTCGAATGGGGCATCGCCAACCTCCACTTTAGCCGCTGGTGTCGGGCTCGCTACGGCAGCGACTACTGGCAACGAATTCGCTACATCCCCCGCCCGCTCTGGGCCGACTACCTAGACTGGTACGGCAAAATTCTCGACCTACCCATCCAAAACGACACCCATATCCAAGATATTTCCTGGCACGCGAGCGAACAGTGCTTCTGGCTAGAGGCCCTCCACCAAGGCAAGCCAGAACGCTACAAGGCTCGCTTTCTCGTGTTTGCCACCGGCATGGAGTGTGCAGGCGGGCAATACATCCCCCCCATCATCACAGAAAGCCTGCCCGCCCATAGCTATCACCACACCATGGACAGCATCGACTTTCCCGCCTTTGCCGGAAAGCGGATCATTGTCATTGGCGGCGGTGCCAGCGCCTTCGACAACGCCCTACTCATGCTCAAAGCCGGTGCGCAATCCGTCGATATTGCCATTCGCCGCCCGGCCCTGACCAATATCAACCGCATCCGCTGGAGCGAGTGGAACGGCTATCACCGCCACTACATAGACCTGCCCGACAGCCTAAAGTGGGCCTACACCCTCGCCGAATTTCGCCTCGGCCAGCTCCCCCCCGCCCACACCTATTACCAAGCCATCAGCCATCCCCAGCTCACCCTCTACACCGGCGCACCCATCCGGCAGCTCCACTACCAAGCTGGTAAAATCGTCGGCACCTACGGCGATAGAACCCTCCAACACGATGCCATGGTGTGCGGCACCGGCTTCACTACCGATCTTCGCCTGCAGCCCGAGCTCAAAACCCTATCCCCCCACATTGCCAGATGGAAAGACCACTACACCCCGCCCGCAGACAGTCACCATCCTGAAATGGCCCAGTACCCCTACCTAGGAAAAAGTCTAGAATTCACCCCAAACACGTCAGCGCACAGCTATCTCAAGCGGTGTTACTACCTGTGCTCAGGCGGCGCCTTACTGAGTGGATTTAGAGCGCACCTTTCCGGCCTTCAGTTTGCTATTCCAAGAGTCGCTTACGACATTGGCAAACAGCTATTTATTGAACACAAAGAAGACATCTGGAATTCTTTTAGTGCCTACGAAGTCAAAGAGTATTAGCGAGTCGTTCCCCATCCTAACGCTCGATATTAATAGAACAACACTGATAGAAAGAGAGAAACCAAACCCCTACTCTTCAAGCGGCTCCAGCAGCGTGACATTCACCAGCGGCGTCACATTAAACTCTTCTGCTAAGATCCGCCGCTGTATTTCCTCCGCCAATCGGCGAGTCGTAGAGTCAGCCGCAACATCTTGCCCTCCCCTAGGCTGAATATAAACATTGCTCAACAAAGTATTCTGTCCCGGAATGCTGGCCCGCGTAAAAGAAACATCACTCTCCACCAGCGCAACATAGGGATCATTATCGACAACTGACTTAATCACAGTGACCGCCCGCTGGGCCCGGCTAGAGCGCAACAAGTCAGGAGAAGGTGTAACAACAAACTGCCAGCCCAGAAGTAACGCCAGTGCCAGCCCAGAAAAAGCCATCGCAGCTGGAAACAGCATTCGCCTGCCCCGCGTGTACACCGGCCCCTTCGGGCTGAGCCCATACAAACGAAAAACAACAGCGCAGGCAATATTAATCCCCACCAGCTGAAGCAACAACAAAAATACACTGTTGATCGCCATTTCAGGCATACCTACAGCGATCGCCATTCCCACCATCCCCGCCGGAGGGGCCAAAGCCGCCGCCACCAACATGCCAATCGCAGTCCCTGAAACCAGGCCTACTGCGCTCAGACTGCACCAGCTGCAGCGCCCCTGCCACCCCACCTGCTAGCGGCAATAAAAACGCCGTTGCAGACACTTCACTTGCAGACACCATCTGAGCAGTCGCCGCAGACTGGCCAAAGAGCAAACTCAGGCACAGCGTCACGGCAATCATCGTCAGCAGCCCAACCGCATAGCGCAAAATACTGCGCTTAATCAGCGTTAGGTCTCCTCTTGCTGAGGCAATTCCCACATTCATAGCCGGTCCGCCAAACGGCGCAATCAGCATAGAAGCCACCAGCAGAAAGACGCTATTGGTATAGAGCCCAATCCAAACAATGATGCCAGCTAACACCGCATAAATTAAAAAACTTCGCCAAGAGCCAATGCTCTGTACACCACCTAGAAAAACCTCAATCGAGCTACGTGGTTGGGTATCTGTCAAAGCTTGAGGAATCTCATCGGTGGGCAGCTGCATCGAAAGCACAGCGCCTGGCACCAAAGCCACTTCAGCCTCAGGAAGGGCCTTTTCTAAGGCAGCGAGAAAGTCGCCAACTTGGCGATTGGGGATAAGCGCTGACACTATCTCTATCGGCCCGCCATTATCCGCAGCCTGCGTCAGCACTAGGTGCACCCCGTCGTGCTTAGTCGCCGTGTCCAGCACTTGGCGGCCATAGCCCCGAGGCGTTTGAATGGTTAATCGCCGCATAGTAGTGGATTCTCCCTTACCCCATTTGGCTAAAGCGTTTAGTCAATAGGCTAGGGCGCAAGCTGAGGTGTTGGCTGAGGCGTCGGCTGGGATGGCACAGTGTCATTAGTCACCACGACTGGTGTGCCCTCCGTCTCCACATTGAGCGTTTCGCGTCGCAGCGGTTCCTGGCTCACCACCGTATCGGTAACCGTTTCCTTACGAATAGCCACGTTTTGATAGGGAACAACCTGACGACAAACGGTCGCCTGCTCCTCATAAATGCCAACGCGTACAGAGCCATCTTCAGCAACCTGTGCATCACCCATATCCACCTGGGTCTGACCACCGTAAACAGACTCAATCTCAATAATGATCTTCTCCTTTGTCACCGGTATCAAAGCTTCAGTCGCTTCCGTCACCGTGTGCTTAGAAATCTTCACCTCTCCCGTTTTTACCCGCTGCGTCTGAGTCACCAAACGCTCTTCAAATAGCTGAATCGGAGATGCCTTTGGGTCTGTCGTTTTATCTATATCTTGTTCATCTTGTTCAGAAGCTGCCTGCGATCGCACCGGTTGAGAGCCCATCACAACGGCCTGATAGTCGACCGGCATAGTCACCTCCACAGGCGCAGATTCCCCCACCGCTGCGATTTGATGCAGTTTTACAACCGCTCCACCCTCGGCCTTATCCGCGACCTCATACTCAGGCAAGCTACTAAATTCTTCTCGATTGAGCGATTTGATATACATCCGGCCCTGGTCAGAAACTCGCTCCCACCGCTCCGACGGCAGTAACAGCCGTTTGTGGGTGCCCGCATCAACTACCAAATAGCGCATCCGCCCAGACTCATCCACCAACAGATCCTCAGCCCGACCAATTCTGCGCCCCTCCGCACTGTACACATCCACCTGCTGAAAAGGCCGATCGTTAAAGTAAAGGCTCAGATAGTTAGGTTGACGTAACTTATCCTGCGAGAAATCATCAATCCTGTACAAAGCCATGGGTATTTGGAGAGAGACACTAGTAACTCACAATCGCCGATCTGCCCTATCCATGCATCTCTCATAGGAAATATTCTTCAGAGCCAGTTCTCTCCCCAACCACAGTGGCTTAGCGCCTTGCTAATTTTGTCTTTGTTCAAGGGTATTACAGAAGCTGTTGAGGCTATCTAGCGGCGCATTGTAATAGGGATAAGCATCGTCTCTTGTATTTTCGAGATGGGCGTGTAGGGTGACCGTTATCCTCTTCCACGTTCTGGTTTCACATAGCTGTACTCACAAGACTTTCTGTGTGCTGGCAAGCAGCAGGCTCCACTCCCGCCATCTCCAAAATCTGCGGAATCAAATCTTCCCTTCTCACCGCCATCATATGCACACCTTGGCAGAGCTGACGCGCGGCCTGTACCTGCTCTGCCGCAATCTTCATTCCTTCATATAGCGGATCTTCGGCCTTAGCCAGCCGGTCGATAATGTGCTCAGGAATATTCACCCCGGGCACACAGCGATTGATAAAAGCCGCATTCTTAGCCGACTTCAGCAGAAAAATACCCGCCAAGATAGGGCGATCGCACCCCACCGCCACCCGATCCATAAACTTCTCTAACTTGTCAAAATCCGAAATTAGCTGACTCTGAAAAAACTGCGCCCCCGCTTCCAGCTTCTTCTCAAACCGGCTCTGCATCCCCGACCAGCTTCTCGACTGGGGGTCCACCGCCCCACCAGGAAAAATCGCCAGTGCCCCGTCCTTCATCTCCTTATCGTTGTAATCCGCCCCGCCATTCAGCTGCCGAATCAGCCGTAGCAACCGAATCGACTCCAGCTCGTGCACCGGCTTGCACTTGGCATGATCACCCGCCTTAATCGGGTCGCCCGTCAGCGCCAGCACGTTGCGAATACCCAGCGCATGGGCGCCCATCAGGTCAGCCTGCAGGGCGATCGCATTGCGATCGCGTCCCGTCATCTGGCAAATCGGCTCAACCCCTGCCTGCTTCAGCAGCACCGAGCAAGCCAAAGCAGACATCCGCAGCACAGCCCGGCTACCGTCCGTCACATTCACCGCATGCACCCAATCCTTCAGGCACGCCGCCATCTCCAGCATATGGCCAGGATCTCCCCCCTTAGGCGGCATCACCTCAGCAGTCACAGCAAAGCGTTTAGAGGCGATCGCATCGCGAAAACGGTTCTCAGGCATAGCCAAACACAAAATTCAAAGAGCAGAACAAGCATCGGTTGCACGCTTGGCCATATGTACCCCAGTGAGTAGCATGGGCGGCGCGCACTAGGCCCTCGTAACATGGCCCCTCACAACAAACGCTTATCGGCCATCTTACCGAGTTTCCCCATCAATTATCGAGATAGCCAACCATTGACATTAATGATAATTGAGCAGTTTTGATCATACGGGTGAGTTCACTGACTCAGCGCAGCATCTCACTCACATCCGCCCACTCACAGCATCTAATAACTCACATCCGCTCACTCACTCACAGCGCAAAATTCACGCCTGCGCAAAGCCCACGGCCCGCTTCACCTTCTCCAGCGTCGGTGCGGCCACCGCCTGCGCCCGGTCCTTTCCATCCGCCAGCACCTGCAGTAGGTAAGTGCGATCGCCCATCAGCTCATCGTACTTTTCTTGAATGGGCCGCAGCGCCTCCACCGTCGTCTCTGCCAGCAGCGGCTTAAACTGTCCCCAGCCCATCTCCCGGCACTCCTGCGCCACCGCCTCCTTCGACTTACCCGACAGCAGCTGATATAGCCCCAGCAAGTTGTTACACTCAGGCCGCGCCGGATTGTCAAATTCCAGCCCCCGCTCCGGATCCGTCTTTGCCCGCTTAATCTTCTTCGTAATCGCCTGTGGCGAATCCGTCAGGTCAATCCGGCTCTGCTCCGACGGGTCAGACTTCGACATTTTCTTCGTCCCATCCGTCAGGCTCATCACCCGCGCCCCCGCCTTCCGAATCAGCGGCTTAGGCACCTTGAGAATAGGCCTCTCCTCACTGCCAAACTGAAAATTGAACCGAGCGGCAATATCCCTCGTCAGCTCTAGATGCTGCTTTTGGTCCTCCCCCACCGGCACCACATCCGGCTCATACAGCAAGATATCCGCCGCCTGCAGCACCGGATAGTCCATCAGCCCCACGCTGACATTTTCCCCCTGCTTCACCGACTTCTCCTTAAACTGGATCATCCGCTCCAGCCACCCCAGCGGCGTAATGCAGTTAAAGATCCAGGCCAGCTCACTGTGCTCTGGCAGCTGGGACTGCACAAAAATCGTCGATTGCGACGGGTCAATCCCACAGGCAATGTAGGTCGCAGCCAGCTTAATCGTATTTTCTGCCAGCTCTTTGGGATCGTGCGGCACCGTAATCGCATGCAGATCCGCCATAAACAGGAAGCACTCATACTCCGCCTGCATCGCCACCCAGTTCCGAATCGCCCCTAGATAGTTACCCAGGTGCATATTGCCAGTCGTCTGAATACCAGAAAGGATGCGGGGCTTAGCCATGAGTTGAAAATAAAAGGATCGCTCACAATCTTAGGCGATGGACCCAGCTGAGTCTAGCGCTCTCGCGACGCCCACCCCGAAGCCAGCACCTAGGAGCCAGCACTAGGAAGCCAGCACTAGGAAGCCAGCACTGAATTGGCCACCGGCGGTAAAGTGCGTTTTCCCTACTCTATTTCTGCCTGCACCACCGACCCGTCCTGCGCCCCCAGCGTTAGCATCAGCGATCGCTCCTTCTCAAACGCCTTCACCGCCTGCCGGTACACCGTCGGCCCCGTCGGCAGCGTCTTCTCCTCACCCGCTCGGTCAAACGTCATCTTAAACGCCGTAGATTTCACCACCTCCGGCGGCCTCGGCGTCTCCCCCTTCCGGCGCCGATCTTCAATCTCATCGACCGTCGGCTCCGGCGGCAGCACCGGCCACCACAGCCCCTTGCTATCCGGCCCAGAGCCAGCAGCATCTGGCCGAACGCCATTGACATTGACCACCGTCGTCGAGTCAAACTTTTCAATCCGCCGGTCGTTGGGACGATCTGGGCCCGCATTGCGAGGGATATACTCCACCTGCCAGGTGTAAGTCGTCGCTGCTGTCGCCTGAAAATCACTCACCGAATTGGAAGTGCTCACCTGCGTACAGCCCGTAAGCCCAGCAGCCAGACCCGCAGTCACCAGTAGCACGCTCACGACCGGGGCAGCAGGAATCATCCGGGGGGAAAGCGCAAAAGAGCGTTGCATTTTATACCTACTAAAGGGGGCGAGTAAATCGTGCGGTACTAGCTTAGCGCGCCCCTTCACCTCAGTGATTTCTCTTAATAGATGATTCAAAATAGATGATTCAAACTGTAGCCGCCGGTTCAGCAAAATACTGAAGCACTTCCCGCACCAAGCCGCTCTTGCCATGGCAGCTCACCCGAATGCACTCACCCGCCAGCAGCTGCGCATCTTTTAGCTGCTTCACACATTTAGAAACAGAGTGGTCCACGTAGCTAGTAATCGTCACCACCAGATCGCAATTGCCAATCTTGTCCTTGATTTGCTGACGGCTGTTGCTCGCAATGCTGTGAGGCGGTACGTGGATGCAGCGCTTGAGGCCGTACTGTCGCAGCGCCTTCCGCACCTCCCGGTAAGTCGTTTCGTGCCCGCCAACTAAGGCCAGGGAAATATTTGCCAGCGAGACCTGGGAAAAATCGACCCCGTCGGCGCTCCCTAACTCAACGCGGACAGCATCAGCTCGCCCATTGCCCGTCCTGTAGCCTTCTAGATCGAGCTGCCGCTCAAGCACCGAAACATGGCCCAGCAGCTGTCCTTTAGCAGCCCGCAGAGACTCCTTTTCGTCTTCACTTTCCCGTAGTCTGAGCTGCAAAGACTGATTTTCAGCAACCAGAAACTGAGCGTCCGCATCAGCAAGGGCAATCAGCTCTTCCAGCTCGGTCTGATTGTGCAACAGTTGCTTTTCCAGCTCGCCAGTCGTTTTCAGCAGTCGCTCATTTTCGAGCTGTAGCTGGTCAAACTGCTGCTGCAGCTGGTCGTAAGCAACCTGAATTTTGAACAGATGGTCGGACAGATGGTGCTTTGCCTGACGATCTTTGCCAGTAGCACCTTTGATGAACATCTGAAAGGCATGTAAGACGGGCTTCAGCATAGGAGTCCTCACAAAACCATCCCTTCCACGATAGCGGTTACCCGAAGAAAGCTGACTAACCGATTAGGTACAGAGGGTCTTTCCCAAAATTCCGTTATGTTCTGTTACGAAAATTCACCTGGCTTTGTGCCCATTGATTCAGCTACGAATGCCTGAATAATGCTAGCGAAGCTATCATCACGGCTAAAGCCCAGCGCGATCGCACTTTCCACATCAAACCGACTCGGCCAGCTCGCCACAATCCGAGACACCGCATCATCCGGCGCATACTCAATTAGATCCACCGCCGCCTGCCCCACCACATCATCCAGCGCATCGATCATGCCTTGCACTGTCACCGTAATCCCCGGCAGATTGAGCGTGCGCGTATTGCCAAATGCCCCAGCCGGTAGCGCCAGCCCGTGAGCCAAGTTTGCCGTCACTACCCCAGGGCTCGACAGCCACAGACCCAAAGACACATCCACCGGGCAAACCGCCGCCTCACCCTGCACCGGCTCCCGAATAATGCTGCTAGCAAACGAAGACGCCGCCGCATTCGGCTTACCCGGTCGCACACAAACCGTCGGCAGCCGCAGCACTCGCCCGTCCAAAAAGCCCTTCCGGCTGTAGTCATTCACCCACAGCTCACAAATCGCCTTTTGCGTCCCGTAAGAAGACTGGGGCATCACTGCCGTCTGCGGGGTGATCAGCGCAGGCAAATCCCCCCCAAACACCGCCAAAGAACTCGCAAAAATAAACTTTGCCCCCGGTGCGCGGTGACGCACAGCCTCCAGCAGGTGGCGCGTGCCATCACAGTTCACCCGCACCCCCAGGTCAAAGGCCGCCTCCGCCTGACCGCTCACCACCGCCGCTAGGTGAAACACCGCCGTCAGATCGGGCGTAATCAAGTCATTCGCCGCCGCTGCATCCGTCAGATCAGCCTGAACCGTCTTCACTCGCTCATCGGATTCTCCGCCCGCGGCAGGAAGCACAATATCAGCCAGCACCAGCTGCTCAAGTGCGGCGTCAGCCAGCAAGTACCTGGCCAGTCGCTGACCTAAAAAGCCCGCACCGCCCGTAATTAAAATGCGCATAGAAAACTTGTGTCGCGTTCGTTGAGTTGCCTTGAGTCACGTTTGAAGTCTACAACTACGACACGTTGCTACGCAGGCTCCGGTAGTGATTCGCTCGAATCTTTGCCATCGTCGTATCCAGCTGATCGTCTATCTGTCCCAACGTTGCCAGCAGATGGGTACACAGCGCCAGCGCCGCTTCAAATTCCGGCTGCACTACCTCCTGCGCCCCCAGCTGACTGAGCTGGTCTAGCTCCTTGGTTGTATGGGCCCGGGCAATGATGTCTAGCCGCGGTGCGATCGCTCTTGCCCGGCGCAGCAACAGCCGCGTACTGATCGGGTCAGGCAGCGCAATCACCAGCGCCTTCGCCGAAGCCAGCGACGCCTTCGCCAGTATCAACTCCGAATCCGCATCCCCCATCACAAACGGAATCTTCTCGTGGCGCATCGTCTGCACCGCCGCCTCACTGTTCTCCAGCACCAGTACCGGATGCCCCTGCTGCCGCAGCAAATTGACAATCACATGGCCCACCCGGCCATAGCCCGCCACCACCACATGCCCCGACATCTCATCCAAATGGACATTGGCATCCGGCGATTCTAACCGGCTCAGCAGCCGGAGAACCGCTGGCCGCTGATACAGCCAGGTCGAGAGAGCAGGGGCCAGGTTAAACGCCAGCGGCGTCATCACCAGCGTAATCGCCGTCGTCCCTAGCAGCAGCAAATACGCCTCCTGAGAAATCAGACCATTCTCCAGGCCAACAATCGCCAGCACAAACGAAAATTCCCCAATCTGGTTAATCCCCAAACTCGTCAGCACAGCCGTCTTCAGCGAGTAGCCAAACCCCAGCACAATCGGCAAAACAATCAGCGCCTTACCCACCATCACCAGGCTCACCAGCCCCAAAATGCCGCCGAAGTTATCCACCAGTACCTGCGGGTCAATCAGCATCCCAATCGAAACAAAAAACAAGCTGGCAAACGTATCCCGCAGCGGCAGCACCTTCGCCAAAGCCTGGTCGGCATAGTCAATTTCAGCGATCATCAGCCCCGCCACAAACGCGCCAATCTCAATCGAAAGGCCCAGCTCAGCCGTCACCAGCGCCACCCCGAGGCACAGCGCAATCAGCGTCAGCAAAAACAGCTCGCTGCTCTCCGTAATCGCCACCTCCCGGATAATCACCGGCACCACCCACCGGCCCGCCAGCACCGCCCCCAACAAAAAGCTGCTCACCTTCAGCACCACCAGCGCAATCACCTGCCACAGCGGCGTCTCCCCAGACCCCTGAGCGATCGCTGGCACCACCGCCAGCATCAGCCCCAGCGCCAAATCCTGAGCAATCAAAACAGCCAGCATAATCTGACCGTGGCGGGTATTGATTTCCCCTCGCTCCGTCAGCGTTTTTAGCACTACCGCCGTAGAAGACAGCGACAGCAGCGCCCCCCAAAAAAGCCCCTGACCGGCCCCATCTACCCAGCCAAAAGCCAGCGCGACTAGGCTCACCAATCCAGCGGTAAGCCCCATCTGAAAGAGCGAGCCCTGCAGAGCAATATTGCGAACGCGGTTGAGCTCTTCTAGAGAAAACTGCACGCCCAGCGCAAATAGCAAAAAGGCCACACCCAGTTCGGCAAGGCCCTGAATATTTCCCGTATCGCTAATTAGCTTTAGCCCCAGCGGGCCAATAACAAGTCCACTGGCCAGGTAGCCCAGCAGCACCGGCTGCTTTAATCGGCTAGCCAAATAGCCACCAACCGCAGCTGCCCCGAGTACTTTCATCAGGTCGAGTGTGAATCCAAGCTCTGCAGCCATGCCGTTCTCGCTGTGCGTTACTGAGTAATTGTTCGCTTACAACGTAACGGATGAGCTGCCTGAGGGGTAGGGTAAAAAGCTAGAAAAAGCAATTCACTTTAGAGCGAAAACGTGTCGGTAAATATTGTTAGCGATCGCCAGATGATGCCCCTGAACAATCACAATACCGCTCAGCAGCAGTTCAGCCTGGGTGTAGCTAGCACAGGCAGGAACCGGCGGCGAGTCGAGTAGAACTCGCTTGTAGAGGGTGAGCAGCGCTTTGCGGTTGGGTGAGCGGGTGAGCCGATCGCCAATCGCCCGCAGGTGAACCGGATCGTCTTGGGTTGGCCAGTCTTGAATGATGTGCGATCGCACCGATTCATCCACCCAGTGGTCGATCGTCTTCATTGAAAGCGCCAGCGGTGCACAGTCCGTCTGGATCAGGCTATTGAGCAAGTCCCTCAGGATTCGACACAGCTTCTGCGTCAGGAAAGGTTGTCCCTGCGCCCACCGATAAATAGACTTCACCAGCATCGTGGGCTCATCGACTTTACCCTCAAATCCCTGGTTCAGCGCGTAGGTTTCAACCAGCGTAAAAGGCGCAATGTCGATACGACACCCCAAAGAGAACAAAGATTTGTAGCAGGGAAAGTCATCCGAAATAGCAGTACCAAACACAGCAAAATTCAAATTTCTGAAAGCAGGCTCCATCACCCTGCGCCCATGGCACCGCTCAACCCACGAGAAAAAATCGTAGGCAAACGGGCTATCTAGCAGCGCATCGACTTCATCGATCAAAATCACCACTGAGGCTTTTTCTAGAGCCGTCACCAGAAACGCCTGTACAAAATTCTCCAGCCGCTCCAGCTGTGACGAAGCCCCCTCAGCCACCCCGCTCAGCCCTGCCGTCGCCTGCACCCACTGCAAAAATCCGTCCGAGTAGGTCGAATACAACCCTTCCCAAATCGCGCAGATAAGTCCCATCTGCCAAGACGCAGCGTCGTCATTTTGCAGACTATCGGTCAGCTGATTGGCATGGATAGTCACACACTGATAGCCCAGCTGAGTCAAGCGGTGGCGGGTCTGAATGCGCAGAGAAGACTTGCCCACCTGCCTTGGCCCCAGCACGTAGGCAAAGTGTCCATGTTGCAAAGCATCGAGCAAGTCCCTATCGGCCTGACGCCCGATGTAAGTAGGGTCATTCCAGGCCAAGCCACCCCCCACGCGATACGAGAAATGTGAAGTCATGATGGGATGTTGTCTGCATCGGAGCCCCGTCAAAGGTAATCTCGGAGGATAAGCGTGTCTCACACCAGTCATACCGATAAAAAGGTTAGTGTCTTTCGCAGCATCGCTGAGACGGTGGGGGCTTGTCGTCCTACTGTTGGGCAAACTGTCGCGGTCCTGTTGGGTAGTTTTCAGTTAAAAGGGGTGCGAAAATATGGTGATAGAGTTCATTGCTCAAGTACAGTTGACCCTCACGAACGACGACCAAGCCACTTAGCAACAGCTCAGATTGAACCGGATTTTGGTCTAACTGTACAGGGTCTCCGGCAAAAATACGCTCGCACAGCCCCAAGAGTTGTTTTTTATACGGGGACTGATTCAGCTGATAAAAGATTTTCCAGAGGTAGTCTAGGTCGTCCTGTCGGTACCAGCTATCCACGACATGCAGCCTCGTCAAATGGTCGATCCATCGATCAACAGCCTCGGGAAAAGGAGAAACTGACAAAAGCTCCGGCCTATTTATCGCTCCATTTGCAGGCTCATTTGTGCCATTGACGCAGCCATTTAATCCATTCTGACCATCATTTAAATAGGTATTGAAGTCTCCGCAAAAACACGCATCCGATACAGTGTCAGAAGTTTGCATATTTTCATGCATATTTTCATGCATATTTTCAACAAAGAGACGGCGTTGTTGCACCAATAGGGGTTACGGATGGGGTATGAGTTAAGGTTTAGTTACCACACAAAACCGAGAGACTCAT
>JBCBJS010000077.1:0-16940 GCA_038523095.1 Cyanobacteria bacterium J06626_6 | reverse complement strand
GCTGCGCGGCTCCCACCAGCTGCCCCAGGGTTTGGTTAATCGCCTCTAGCGTTGGCAACTGCTGAAGCTGCCCCTGCTACGGCAGATTGTTCATGAAGCGTGGACTTTGCCGCTGCCAGTTGTTGAACTAGATAGCAGCCAAGTTGGCAAAGAACAGGTCCTCAATAGCTATGTAGAGAAAGCCGTTCAGCAATCTTTCGATCTCTCTCAGGACTTGATGCTGCGCGGGGCGTTTTTAGTGCTTAATGCAAAAGCGTCTGAAGCGGACCATCGTAACGGTAAGGGTATGGATGGCAGCGAGCGATATTTGCTGCTGGTGATGCATCATGCCATTTCAGATCACTGGACGCTGGATCTGTTGCTGACGGAGCTGACTGCTCTGTGCGAAGAGAGGTGCGAAGAAAGGTGCGAAGGGGAGTGCGAAGAGAGGTGCGAAGGAGGGCTTTCGGCGCCACTGCCTACTTTGCCTATTCAGTATGCTGATTTTGCGCTTTGGCAGCAGCGGCAGTTTCAGCAACGCGACTTTCAAAGCCATCTCGATTACTGGACGCAGCAGCTCAGCGGTGAGCCCACCATCCTCGACCTCCCTCTCGACCATTCCCAGCACAAAGAAACGTCGCGCGCCGGGCAAATACAGCGGCTAGTGCTCTCTCCTCACCTGCTGAGTCAGCTGAAGACGCTTAGCCAGCAGCACAACGCCACGCTGTTTATGACATTGTTGGCGGCCTTTAAGGTCTTGCTGTACCGATACACGCAGCAAACCGATATTATCGTGGGCGTTCCGGTAGCCGGTCGTCAGCTGCAGTCCTGTGAAAACTTGCTGGGCTGCTTTTTGAATACGCTCGCGTTTCGCACGAATCTCGCTGGCGGGCCTTCTTTTGCACTGCTATTACAAAGCGTGCGAACCGTTTCGCTGGAGGCTTATGCCCATCAGCACTGTCCGTTTGAAAAGGTGATTGAGCAGCTGCAGATAGAGAGAGACTTCAGCCAGTCGCCCTTGTTCAACGTGGTGTTTGACTATATCAACACGCCTCAGTCTGCTGCTGTAGAAAGCGATAACTTGCCGCTGACGCCGGTGAAGGTGGATCGTAGAGTTGCGCTGTTTGACCTGACGCTTTATCTAGAAGAAACTGCTCAGGGATTTGAGATTCTCTTTGAGTACAGTCAAGTCTGCTTTGAACCGGCGACCATCAGCAGGATGAAGGCACATTTTCAGACGCTGCTGGAGAGTATTGTTGCTGATCCTAGTCAGTCTATTGACCGGCTGATGCTGCTGACACCAGCGGCTCGTCAGCAGCAGCTGTTTGCCTGGAATCAAACCCAGACGGACTACCCTAGAAATGAGTGTGTGCATGAGCTGTTTGAAGCGCAGGTGGCACGCCAGCCGAGTGCGATCGCAGCCACGCTAAACCAGCAGAAAATCACCTATCAGCAGCTCAATCAGCGCGCCAATCAGCTCGCTCGCTACCTCCAAACCCTTGGCGCACAGCCCGGCAGCCTCATTGGTCTCTACCTCAACCGATCGCTAGAAATGCTGGTGGGTATGCTGGCCATTCTCAAAGCTGGCGGTGCCTACGTCACGCTGGATCCGGAGTATCCTGCAGAACGGCTCACGTTCATGCTGGAAGATACGCAAATCTCGATTCTGCTGGGTCAGGCATCACTGTCTCAGAACAGTCCCTTTCAAAGTAGAGCAACCCTGATTGATCTAGAAGGTGCTTTGGAGCAGAATTGTTCCTTTTTAGGCTCGTTTAGCTATAACAATCTCCCCTGTAATACCACGCCTGAAGATCTGGCCTATGTCATTTACACTTCAGGCTCTACGGGCAGACCCAAAGGCGTCACCATTCCCCATCGCGCCGTCAACCGGCTGGTTTGCCAGACGAACTACATTGACATACAGCCGAGCGATCGCGTTGCTCAAGTTTCAAATGCCTCGTTTGATGCTGCCCCTTTTGAGATATGGAGTGCTTTGCTCAATGGCGCGCAGCTGGTGCTCATCGATAAAGCTGTTTTGCTTTCACCCCGTGCCTTTTCTGCCCAGCTCAGAGAGCATCGGGTAAGCAGTTTGCTGCTCACTACTGCATTGTTCAATCAGGTCGCGAGCGTACGGCCAGAGACTTTTTCTGGATTGAGGTATTTACTTTTTGGAGGGGAAGCTGCTGACCCGAAGTGGGTGAGGACGGTGCTGGAGAAAGGGAAGCCGCAGCGGCTTATCCATGCCTACGGCCCTGCAGAAAATACAACCATCTCGACTTGCTACGAGGTCACAGCCGTCAGTGAAGCAGATACCACCGTACCGATTGGCACTCCTATCGCCAACACGCAGGTGTATATCCTAAGCGATCGGTTAGAGCCTGTGCCGATGGGTGTTGTAGGTGAGCTATATGTGGGCGGTGACGGTTTGGCACGGGGCTATCTCAACCGCCCTGAGCTGACGGCTGAGCGCTTTGTTCATCATCCCTTTAGCGCTGCGCCCAATGCGCGACTCTACAAAACGGGAGACTTAGCGCGCTACTTAGCAGACGGTGAGATTGAGTTTATCGGTCGGAAAGACCATCAGGTGAAAATTCGAGGTTTTCGCATTGAGCTGGGTGAGATTGGGACTGTGCTGGCACAGCATCCCCTGGTTGGCGATGAGTTAATTGTTGTTCAGGACTTGCCGAATGGTGAGAAGCGTTTGGTCGCATACGTGACGCCTCGCGAAGCGTCGCCGAGTAGCCGTGACCTTCGCCAGTTCTTGCAGACAAGGCTGCCAGGCTACATGGTGCCCTCTGCATTTACAGTGCTGGATCGTTTTCCGCTCACACCGAATGGGAAAGTGGACCGGCAGGCTTTGCCGGAACCTGCTGAAGGCTTACTGGCTAATAAAGGTGACTTTGTTGCACCCAGAACAAAAACTGAAAAACAGCTGGGCCAGATTTGGTGTGAACTATTGCATCTAGATGCAGTTGGGCTTCGGGATAGCTTTTTTGAGCTGGGCGGGCATTCGCTACTGGCGACTCGGCTGAGCTCTCAAATTCAGGATGTATTTGCGGTAGAAATTCCGCTGAAGACGGTGTTTGAATCACCAACACTGGAAGAACTGTCGATGGTTGTGGAGGAGGCGATCGCACAGCCCTCACACAGTGCCCAAAAAGTCACTATTCCAACCGCCTCACGCGAAGAGAGACTATCGCTTTCCTTTGCACAGCAGCGCCTGTGGTTCCTGAACCAGCTAGAGAACAAGGCACAAAGCACGACTTACAACATTACCTGTACGCTGCAGCTGGAGGGCCTGCTTGTAGCCTCTGTTCTGAAGCAGGCTATTTCTGAAATCGTTCAGCGGCATGAAAGCTTACGAACTGTTTTTCCCCTGGAGGGCAACGAGCCGGTTCAGCGAGTTTTATCGGCTGCTTCTGTGCACATTCCGGTGGCTGATTTGCAGCTGTCAACAGAATTTGAACAGATAGAACAGATCGGGCGACTGGTCGATGAGTTGGGCCGTACGCCGTTCGACTTGGGCGGCAGCAGGCCGCTGATATCGTTCAGCTTAGTCAAGCGCAGCGCGCAGCAGCATGTGCTGATAATGGCGATGCATCACATCATCAGCGATGGCTGGTCAGTGGATATTTTCAAGCGAGAGCTGTCGGCGCTATATCACGACTTTACCCAAGGAAAATCTGCCTCGCTGCCTGCGCTATCGGTTCAGTACGCAGACTTTGCCCACTGGCAGCGGCAGCAGCTTCAGGGCGATCGCCTGACTGAGCAGCTTGCCTATTGGCAGCAGCAACTGGCAGATGCCCCTAAGCTGTTGACGTTTCCCACCGACTATTCGAGGCCACCCGTTCAAGATTTTGCCGGTGCTGCCATTGCGTTCAAGCTAGATAGTGACTTGAGCCAGCAGCTGGCTGAGCTATCAGCCAAAAATGGAACAACTCTCTACATGACTTTGCTGGCGGCCTTTTCTACGCTGCTGTATCGGTACAGCCATGCTGAAGATATTGTGGTGGGTTCACCCATTGCCAATAGAACGCAGCGGGACATTGAGCCGCTGATTGGGTTTTTTGCTAATACGCTACCCATGCGGACTCGCCTAGGCGATAATCCCAGCTTTCTATCACTGTTGGAACAGGTGAAGCAGACGGCCCTAGCGGCCTACGAACACCAGGACCTTCCTTTTGAAAAGCTGGTAGAGGTGCTGAATCCTGAACGTACCTTGAGCTATCACCCGGTGTTTCAGGTGGTATTTTCATTGCAAAATGAAAGCCCACTGGCGCTGACGACGCCTTCTCTGACAATTCGAGACTGGGAGAAGGCTCACTCGAAGATTGCAGTGGGCGATCGCGCGAAATTTGACCTTGGTTTGTCCATGGTGGCTACTGCCGATGGGCTGGAGGGAACCTGGCGGTATGCGACGGCCCTATTCGAGTCAGAGACTATCCATCGCTTGCAGGTAGCTTTCCAAACGCTGCTTTCTAGCATTGTGGAACAGCCGGAAACGCCGGTATCCAAGCTGTCAATTCTGAGTGAGGCAGATCGTCAAAAGCTGTTGTTTGACTGGACGAATACAAGGGCTGACTACCCTCGTGACCAGGCTGTGCATCAGCTGTTTGAGCAGCAAGTGGCGCTTACACCGGATGCGATCGCTGTCCGGTTTAAAGACTGCTCGCTCACCTACACGGCGCTCAATCAGCGAGCCAATCAGCTGGCGCATTATCTTAAGGATTTGGACATAGAGCCGGGTGATTTGATTGGTTTGTATATGGAAAGATCTCTGGAGATGATCGTTTCCATCGTGGCTATTCTCAAAGCTGGCGGCGCCTACGTCCCTCTGGATACTAGCTACCCGTCAGAGCGAATCGCTTTTATTTTGCAAGATAGCAAAGTTTCTATTCTGCTCACTCAGAGTCATCTTTCTATGGCCGTAGCAGAGATAGTTTCTCAGGTTGTAGAGGTAGACAGACTCTTCCTCAGTGACCACGATGCAACGTCTCGCTCAAATCTCTTTTTGAATCCTGTCTCAGTCCAAAAAACTTTTGAAGATAGGCCCGCTGACCAGCTGGCTTACGTGATGTATACCTCGGGCTCTACGGGCACGCCCAAGGGTGTGTGCGTGCGTCATCGCAGCATTTCGCGCCTAGTGAAGAACACTAATTTTGTCTCGATTGACAGTGAAGACGTATTTCTACAGCTTGCGCCTATCGCATTCGATGCAGCTACCTTTTCTATCTGGGGGGCTTTGCTCAATGGCGCTAGCGTGGTGCTTTTTCCCCATGCGAAGCCCTCTCCAGAGACCATTGCCGAGACGGTCGCCAAGCATCAGGTGACCATGTTCTTTGTCACTGCTGGTCTCTTCCACGTTATGGTGGACCACGGGCTCAAGGGTCTAGAGTCGACCCGGCAAATGCTGTTTGGTGGTGATGTGACATCGGTTGCCCATGTGCGGCAGGCGCGATCGCAGCTGCCGAATTGTACCTTTATCAATGGCTACGGCCCCACAGAAAATACTACATTCACGACCTGCTACCCGGTCCCCCGCACCGCACCCATAGAACAGCCGATCCCCATTGGCTACCCTATTTCAAATACCTGCACCTACGTGCTAGATGAGCATCTCCAGCCAGTGCCGATTGGGGTGTATGGCGAGCTGTATGCGGGTGGAGATGGCGTGGCAGCAGGCTACCTGCATCGCCCAGAACTCACTCAGGAGAGATTTATCCAGAATCCTTTCAGCCAGGATGGGGCTGATACCTTGTACAAGACGGGAGACTTGGCGCGCTACCGGGCTGATGGCAGTATCGAATTTGCCGGTCGGCTGGACCATCAGGTGAAGGTCCGAGGCTTCCGCATTGAGCTAGGAGAGATTGAGACGGCGCTGGAGCGGCATCCGCAGTTAGAAAAAACCGTGGTGGTTGTTTGGGAAAGGCAACCCGGTGATAAGCGCCTGATCGTTTACATGACCTGTCTGGGCCGTCCGCCTAGTAGCCGCGAACTCAGCCGTTTCCTCAAGCAGTCTTTGCCGTCCTATATGGTTCCGGCGACGTTTATTGCGGTAGAGCAGTTGCCGCTTACGCCAAATGGCAAAGTAGACCGGCGATCGCTCCCCCAGCCTGACCACTTCGTCAGGGAATTGGATACAGATTTGGTCGAACCGCAAACTCAGCTACAGGCACAGCTCGCTGCCATTTGGCAGAAACTGCTTAGCTTAGATGCTGTCGGCATCCACGATAATTTCTTTGAGCTGGGCGGCCATTCTCTGCTAGCTACTCAGGTCATCTCTCGGGTGCGTACGGCCCTTTCTGTTGCGCTGCCGGTGCGCAGCCTGTTTGAGGAGCCGACGATTGCTGGACTGGCGGCCCTTATCGAAGCTGGCCACCGCTCAAGCCGCGAAGTACCTGAACTGTCGGCCATTGAGCCAGCTTCTCGTGACCTGAGTCTACCGCTTTCCTTTGCGCAGCAGCGGTTGTGGTTTCTTTCTCAGCTGGAAGAGACAGGGGCAACTTACAATGTGCCCACCGTGCTTGAGCTGAGTGGTCCGCTAGATTCAGCTGCGCTGGAGCGAGCTGTCTACACCATTGCGCAGCGCCACGAAGTTTTGAGAACAACTTTTCAGCTCGTGGACGGGCAGCCGATGCAGTTAATTCACGATGAGCTGCCGCTGGAGCTACCGAAAATAGATTTGCGATCGCACCCTCTACAAAAGCAGACAGACACCGTACGGCAACTCTCTAACCAGCTTGCCCATACACCATTCGACCTCAGTCAAGACTTTCCGCTGCGCGCCCAGCTCATTCAGCTAGAGCGCGAGTCCCACGTGCTGATCTTGGTGCTGCATCACATTGTGGCAGATGGCTGGTCGATGTCTATTTTCTTGCGTGAGCTGGTGCTGCTGTACCGAGAGCAGGCAGAAGGTGTCGCGGCTGCGCTGGCGCCGCTGCCTATCCAGTATGCAGACTTTGCCTACTGGCAGCGGCAATGGCTCCAGGGTGAGGTGCGATCGCGTCAGCTCAGCTACTGGCAGCAGCAGCTAGCCGGTGCGCCAGAGCGCCTAATGCTCCCGGTAGACTACGACTATCCAACCGTGCGATCGCCCAAGGGTGCCACGCTGACCTTTCAGCTATCGCCCGCGCTGACCCGGCAGCTCAACCGCCTTTCCCAGCAGAGAGAAACCACTCTATTCATGACGCTGCTAGCAGCGTTCTCTGTTTTTCTCTACCGCTATAGTGACCGCTACAGTCAGCAGGGGCAGCCTGCCACCGATATTGTGGTGGGTACGCCAATTGCCAATCGAAACCGGCAAGAGATTGAGCCGCTCATCGGCTTCTTTGCAAATACGCTGCTCATGCGGACAAAAGTAGAGAACAATCCTCGTTTCTCTGAGGTGCTGCAGCAGGTTAGGCAGGGTGCACTAGAGGCCTATGCCCATCAGGATCTGCCCTTCGAAATGCTGGTTGAGGTACTACGCCCAGCGCGCACCCTGAGCCATAATCCCCTTTTTCAGGTGATGTTTGCGCTGCAAACGGCAGCCGGTCAGCAAAGAGAACAACCAAGCGAGCCGCTTGGGGAACGGCAAACAAATAATCTACCTTGTCGCCCTCACCCTAAATCCCTCTCCCAGAGCCCTCACCCTAAATCCCTCTCCCAGAGGGAGAGGGACTTCAGATCTGACTCCCTTCTCCCCTCGGGAGAAGGGCTGGGGATGAGGGCTCTGGAAATCAGCCAAACCGATACACCACTTAAACGCACATCTCTCAGCGATCAGCAGAACAGTTCGCAAGCTCGCAGTCTCTCCATTCGTAAAAGAGAAGTTGAGTGGAATGCAGCCAAATTTGACCTGAATCTGTCGATGACGAAAACAGAGAAAGGGCTAAAAGGTCGATGGAACTACAGTACGGATCTGTTTAAGCCTGAGACCGCTAGCTTTATGGTTAACCAGTTTCAAGCCCTGCTAGAGAGCATTGTTGCTACTCCAGATCAACCTGTTGATGAACTTTCTCTTTTGTCAGCGCAAGCGCAGCAAACGTTAGCGCAGTCGCAGCAGAAAAGCGCTCGGCTCGCCGCCAAGATTGCCACCCTTTCTCCTGCCAAGCGATCGCTACTCGAACAGAAGCTCAGGTCTCAGCAGAAGGGTCGTCAGTCAGCGGACATGCTGCCGCGTCAACGCCAATCAGTCGGTTCTCCTAATGGAGCAAATGGAACCGGATGGCAAAGTGCTGAACTTACCATCACCGAAGCTCCCCTTTCCTTCTCTCAGCAAAACCTGTGGCTGCTCGACCAGCTAAATCCGGGCAATCCCGCCTTCAACCGCCCGACGCATATTCGGCTGGCTGGCAACCTCGATATTTCGGCGCTCGAAGCTAGCCTAGCTGCGTTAGTACGTCGTCACGATGTGCTGCGGACCCACTTTCAGCTTTCCTCTGCTGGCGAGCCAGTGCAGATAATTTCGCCTCGCTTGCCAGCTGAGATATCCCTGGTAGAAACGCTTGAAGATATCAGCCATTTGCCAGCCTCCGAACAGACGGATGCGCTAAAGCGGCAGGCGATCGCACAGGCTCACACGCTGTTTGATCTGACGGCGCTGCCCCTGTTCAAGCTGCGGCTACTTCGGCTGAGCGACACAGAGCATATCCTGCTGTGGACTTTCCACCACATTATTTTTGATGGCTGGTCTACGGGCATTTTGATCAAAGATCTGGCCGCGCTCTATCAAGCTGCGATGACGGGTCAGCCTGCCGATTTGCCTCCTTTGGCTATTCAGTACGCAGATTTTGCACTGCGGCAGCAGCGATCGCTCAAAACGGCGGCCATGGCCACCCAGCTGGCCTATTGGAAAAAGCAGCTGTCGGGCCATCTGCCCATTTTGGAACTGCCGACAGATCGTCCTAGGCGCTCTGCAGTGGCCAAAGGCGCTGAGACCAAAGGGGCCGAATATACTTTCGAACTATCCCAATCGCTGAAGCATCAGCTCAGCACGTTTGCCCAGCGCGAGCAATCTACGCTCTTTATGGTGCTGCTGGCTGGTTTTAAGACGCTGCTCTATCGCTATACGCAAGCGGAAGATGTGATTGTAGGTTCGCCGATTGCGGGGCGGAATGCGGTTGAGACTGAGAACCTGATCGGCCTATTTTTTAATACGCTTGTTCTGCGATCGCAGCCCACCGGAGCGCAGTCTTTTCAGTTGTATTTGCAGCAGGTGCGTCAGACCGCGCTAGATGCGTACGCGCATCAGGATATTCCACTGCCCAAGCTGGTCGAAGCCCTCCAGATCGAGCGCGATCCGAGTCGGTCAAACCTTTTCCAGGTGCTTTTTCAGTTCAAGAATTTGCCCAGTGAAGCGGTCGGCGCTGACGGGGCAGCAGGCGGCCTGAGCTTCAGCGACAGCAGGCTGGAAACAGACATTGCTAGCTTGGAGCTGGCTTTGGAAATTAGCGAGCAGGCAGAGGGGCTGAGCTGTCTGGTCAAATACGACGCTGCCCTATTCGATGGGGCGACGATTCAGCGGATGGGCGAACATTTTCGGACCCTGCTGGAAAGCGCCCTAAAAAATCCACGTCAATCGCTCGATGCGCTGTTGTTGTTGCCGGCTGCAGAGCGACAGAGACTTTTACAGTGGAGCTCTGCAGAGGCCGATTTACCCGGTCAGCCACAGGTCGATACTGGCTGTATTCATAGACTGTTTGAAGCGCAGGTTTTGCGTCAGCCGGGTGCGATCGCGCTCACTTACCAGCAGCAGCAGCTAACCTATCAAGCGCTAAACCGCCGGGCCAATCAGCTGGCGCATCGGCTGAGCAAATTGGGTGTGGGACCCGATGTACCGGTCGGGATTTATCTGGCGCGATCGCCCGACCTGCTCATTGCCCTATTGGCTGTTCTCAAAGCAGGCGGTGCCTATGTTCCGCTAGATGCTGACGCGCTTCCCATTGAAAGAGTGACGTACGTCTTAGCAGATACTCAAGCGCCAGTGCTGATCACGCATTCTGAGCTGTGCGAGGCTTTGCCGACCTCGACTGCAGCCCAGGTTTTCACCCAGATTTGTGTAGATACTGACCAGGCAGAAATCGCTCTCGAAAGCGCCGAAAATCTAGCTGATTTTGCCTCCCCCACCGACTTGGCTTACGTGATTTACACCTCTGGCTCGACCGGTCAGCCTAAGGGCACTATGGTCGAGCATCACAGCTTGGTCGATGCTTTTTGGAGCTGGGAGCAGGCCTATCAGCTGCCGCAGCTGGGCAGTCATTTGCAACTGGCAGGCTTCTCCTTCGATGTATTTACCGCTGACTGGGTGCGATCGCTCTGCTCGGGTGCCGAGCTGGTTCTCTGCCCAGCCGACTACCGGCTCGTGCCCCAAAAGCTTTACCACCTCCTGCAGACAGCGCAAATTGCCTGCGCTGAATTTGTCCCTGGCGTCATCCGCCTGCTGATGCAGCACCTCACGGAGACCGGGCAGTCTTTAGACTTCATGCAGCTGCTCATTGTCGGCTCTGATACCTGGTACATGCGCGAGTACCGTCAGCTGCAAGCTGTGTGCGGTGCACATACGCGACTGGTGAACTCCTATGGCCTGACAGAAGATACCGTCGACAGTACCTTCTTTGAATCGGCACAACCAGAAGGTTTGAATGGTCAGCGCCCCGAGCTTGCAGAAGATGCGCTGGTGCCCATCGGTCGGCCTTTTGCCAATACGCAGCTGCACATATTAGACGGCCAGCTGCAGCCTGTTCCTATCGGCATTCCAGGCGAACTCTACATCAGTGGCTCTGGTCTGGCTCGGGGCTATCTCAACCGCGCTGAGCTAACTGCGCAGCGGTTTATGGAACCGGCAGGTTACCCACGGCTGTATAAAACGGGCGATCGCGCCCGCTATTTGAACGATGGCAATGTGGAATTTTTAGGACGGCTCGATTTTCAGGTGAAGCTACGCGGCTTCAGAATTGAGCTGGGTGAAATAGAAGCGGCCCTGGCGCGATCGCCCGAGGTGCAGCAGTGTGTTGTGGTTCTCAGGGCGGATGGGGCTGATCAGCAGCGGCTGATTGCCTACTGGATGCCGGTGACCCGTCAGAGCCAGACGGTCACCCCGAATGAACTCAAGCAGCGCCTGAAGCAATCACTGCCAGACTACATGGTCCCCGCTGCCTTTGTGGCACTCGATGCCTTTCCCCTTACGCCCAGTGGCAAAATCAACCGACAGGCCCTACCCACGCCTGACCCCACTCAGCGGACCTCGGATGCGGCCTTTGTCGCCCCCCGCTCACCTACCGAGCAGCAGCTGGCGCAAATCTGGTGCGAATTGCTGAACCTAGAGCAGGTCAGCATTCACGACGACTTTTTCGATTTGGGCGGTCACTCGCTGCTAGCTGTGCACCTAGTTGCTAGAATTCGTCAGACTTTTAATAGTGAGCTGCCCCTCTCTAGCCTGTTTCGAGATAAGTCCATCGCGCAGCTTGCAACCCGGTTAACTCCGGCAGTAGAGAGTGCAGCGACGAAAGATGGCACCGAACAACCCCCGGCGCACACACCGCTGGTCGAGATTCAGCCCAGCCCCCGTTCTCTGCCAGTCTTTTTCGTTCATCCCATTGGTGGCAGCGTCTTTTGCTACCAAGCGCTAGCCGATCAGCTGGCAACAGATCGAGCCATCTACGGACTTCAGGCCCCAACGATGACGAATGACCTGCGATATCAAAGCATAGAGAACATGGCTACTGACTACATTCAGGCCATTCGTCGGGTACAGCCCAAAGGACCCTATCAGCTAGGGGGGTGGTCCATGGGCGGGGTAATTGCCTACGAAATGGCTCAGCAGCTGGCCAAACAGGGCGATGAGGTCTTGCCGATAGTGATGATCGACAGCCGCGTGCCTACTGGCAATACGGGTGAAAATATTTCTACAGGCAGGCCTAGCAAGCGGCTCATGGTGCTGTTTGCTCGCGATT
This sequence comes from Cyanobacteria bacterium J06626_6, assembly GCA_038523095.1. GTDB lineage: Bacteria > Cyanobacteriota > Cyanobacteriia > Phormidesmidales > Phormidesmidaceae > Phormidesmis. The sequence continues at coordinate 5,028 of JBCBJS010000077.1, read as the reverse complement.
TGGGCTGCTCTGTGTCCCAGACGCAGCAGATTGACCGCGCGCTCAATAGCCCAGATGCCAGTGCCAGTGCCGAACGGGCGATCGCACGGCTATATGTCGCCCTCCAGCAGTTTGAGCGGCTGCCCCCAACCCTTTCACAATCGGAGTTACAGCATCTACTCCAGCTGTTTACCTACCATCTCAATATGTTGAAGTCCTATACGCCCCGTTCTTACGCCGGTTCAGTCACGCTCTTCAAGGCGCAAACGCCGGTGCGCTCTACTCGCGCTGCTGACGATACGGGCGATCGCACCTGGCCGCAAGATTTTGGCTGGCGACAGCTGGTGCAGGGGGCTCTGGTGGTTCACACCGTGCCCGGCAGCCACTATTCAATGATGCGATCGCCTACTGTTGCTACGCTTGCTGACCGTTTGAGCCAGTTTCTGATGCAGTACAGTTCGCGATTGCCTTGCAGCCCCTAATGCGGCAGAATCTACCGCAAAACCCCTCCGTCGGTAAGGTCAAAGGATTCCATCACCTGATAGTGTGAATAAAAATGCGCAATTTTACTTATTTGCCCTTCTATAATCCTTTTCCGTCTAATTATTTCTATCCCGTAGCCACTGGTTAGCCTTCGGCCTCCTCGACTACCGAATCTCTGTACAAGATCTCATGAAAAAAACTGAATTTGTCACCCCTACCTGTCCGCCGTCTCAGCTAGTGTCAGAAGCGTCAGGCAGCCCGCCTGCTAGCCCAGCTGCCAGTTTAACCGCCAGTTCAGCCGCCAGCCGGAAGGATGCGATCGCCTTTGGCAAGAGCCGCAATCTCGCCTTGCCCTCCTCACCTGCTGAGGCTTTGGCGCAGGCCGTTGCTCGCTATCCCGAGGGTCAACTAATTCATATTCAGGCCGATGGCCACGAAACCGTACAGACCTACACACAGATCTGGGAGAGAGCTGTAAAGCTGCTAGCAGGTATGCGATCGCTCGGTTTGCAGCCTGGGACGCCTATCATTTTTCAGCTGAGCCAGGGTCACGATTTTGCGGCTGCTTTTTGGAGCTGCCTCATGGGTGGATTTGTCCCGCTTCCTTTGACCGCGTTGTGCGATCGCGCCAACGCCCATCAGCTAACTGAAACACTCCGCGGCATCTACCAGCTCATTCCGCAAGCGGCGGTCATTACCGACAGCACGCTGCTCTTGCAGATACAAAATATCCTATATTCTTCTATTCAAAATCAACCATCCACCCAACAATCACCTCTTACTGATAACAACAGTAAATCTTATTCAAATAACGCCTGTCCTACTGTCTTTTCCATTGAAGATATAGAAGCTGTTTCTATTGAAGAGATTAAAAGCGATTCCCCAAAAAACAGCTCAAAAGATTACTCCAAGCGTCATGACCCCCATTCGGACTTCCACACCCCACAACCCGACGAACTAGCGCTGCTACTTTTAAGCTCTGGCACTACGGGATTGCCCAAGCTAATGACGTTCGATGTAAAAACGCTCATCTACAGACTGCTCGCAATACCCGCGAACCAGAGTGCACCTCAAGAAGTCGTCGCCCTTGGCTGGCTACCCCTAAGCAGCATTAGCGGCCTAAAGTTAACCACGCCTAGAGCATCGAAGGCTATCCATATCCTGACAGAAGCTATGCTTCAAAATCCCTTTATATGGCTAGATACTATCGAAAAGCACCGTGTCACCCATACTGGCATTACCAACTTTTTCCTGGCTCTGATTACCGATCGACTGACAGAAACCTCAAAAAGCTGGGACCTGTCTTCTGTAAAGGGAATGACAATTGGCGCTGAAGCCATCGTGGCAAAAACGGCCCGGCAAGCCCTCGTTAGACTAAAGGCGTTTCAGCTAGCACCCACTGTTCTACGTCCAATCTATGGCATGTCAGAATGCGGCGTGCTCGCCACTGCTGGCAAGGCGCACTTTTCTCTAGAGAGAACCACCGATGGAGATCTGTTTATTGAAATTGGCCATCCCACAAAAGATCATGCTGTTCGTATTGTCGATGCTCATAGCCGCCTGCTGAAAGAAGGTGAAACTGGACGCATACAGGCCAAAGGACCGACAATGACAGCTGGCTACTATCGGAATCCAGAACAAAACAAAACCCTCTTGACCGATGATGGTTGGCTAAATACAGGGGACTTAGGTTTTCTAGAGAGCGGACGACTGACGGTCACTGGCCGTGAAAAAGAAATTATCATCATCAATGCGCTTAACGTTCATAGCCATACGGTCGAACAGGCAGTAGAGCACGTCGAGGGAGTTACTGCTGGATATACAGCTGCTTGCGGTGTTCGCAGACCGTCCAGCAATACAGACGAGCTCTTGATCTGCTTTCATCCGACCTCCTTTAAAGCAGGCTTTCTCGATAGCATACTCAAGCAAATTCGACAGCAAGTTGTTCAAACCCTCGGACTTAATCCAGCATTTATTGTGCCTCTGCAGGTCGCAGAGATTCCGAGAACGCAAACTGGGAAACTACAGCGTCTAAAACTCAAGCACCGCTTCGAAGCGGGCGAGTTTGACGCTGTGGTGGAGCAGATAAAGCTGCGAGCACAGCAAACCCTTAAAGAAACCTACGTGCCGCCAGCAACTTCTACCGAAAGGCAGTTGTCAGGTATCTGGTGTCAGCTGCTAAATCTCGACAGAGTAGGCATTCATACGAACTTTTTTGAACTAGGTGGCCAGTCATTGCTAGCCACTCAAGTGATTTCGAGAATTCGTACTGTTTTTAATGTGGAGGTTCCTATGCGAACTTTATTCGAATCCCCCACCATTGCTGAACTGAGCAGCGTTCTCGACAAAATGACTCCGCAGTCAAGCACAGTACAACCAGTCACTATCTCCAAGCGCAAGCGAAGGCAAATTCACAAAACGGCCTTGCAATAAAAGAACCTCGCTCTCTGTCCTTCTATTATTGATAAGCCTTCCAAGGAAAACCCTCCAAGCACCCCATACCCCTAAGCCCCATGTCAACATCCGCTACAGAAAATGCTTTCTCCAAAGGTGCAATGCCTGACGTCTCCCACGAGACAGTGACAGCTTGCTCTGCAACATTTTCTCAGCGACGCCTGTGGTTTTTGGAACAGCTCAATGGCCCAAGTGCGCTCTACAACTTGAGAAGAACATTCAAGCTCACAGGAAATTTGAATCAAGCTGTTTTGGAAGAGGCAATCAACGAAATTGTTTCCAGGCATGAAGCACTTCGTACGACGTTTCAACAAGTCGAAGACGAGCCTGTACAGGTCATCTCTGAGGTGGGTTCACTCAAGCTGAGCGTTTTTGACTTACGTCATCATCCGGCAGAATCTCGGATTGCAGCAAGTGCTGAACTGTGCCGAGAAGCGCACAACAAACCTTTCAATATCAAAAAGGGTCCGCTGCTGAGAGTAGGAATAGTTCGACTTGAGGAGAACGTTCATCTCCTTTTGGTCACTATGCACCACATCATTTCCGATGGCTGGTCTTTGGGTGTGTTTGTGAAAGAGCTGACAGAACTCTATGGTGCTTTCTCCCAGGGAATGCCCTCTCCCTTACCCGAGCTAGAGATTCAATACGGAGACTTTGCAGACTGGCAGCGAGAATGGCTACAAGGCGATAGCCTAGAGGCTGAAGTCTCCTACTGGAAAGATAAACTAGCCGGTATCCCGCCTGCCATCCACTTGCCGACAGACTATGCCCGCCCTGCTGTCCAAACGTTTCAGGGAGAGACTTTTGTCCTCAGGTTGCCACAGGCGCTCACCCACTCTCTCAAAGCCCTCTGCCAGGAGACAAACACCACACCATTTATGACCTTGCTATCAGCTTTTGCCACGCTGTTGCATCGGTATTCTGGGCAAAACGATATTGTTGTGGGTTCGCCGATTGCGGGGCGTAGCCGCTCAGAAGTCGAAAAGCTTATTGGCTTTTTTGTAAACACATTGGTGTTGCGGACATCTTTTGCTGAGGGTATGAGCTTTCGTGAACTGCTGACGCAGGTTAGAGAGTCGATGCTAGAAGCCTATGCACATCAGGATGCACCTTTTGAGAAGCTAGTAGAAATTTTGCAGCCCGAGAGAGATTCTAGCCGTACACCACTGTTTCAGGTCTGGTTTAACTTCGTTAACTTAGGAAAGCGCCAGCTCTCTCTCCACGAGTTGCAAGTTGAAACATTTGCGATAAACAACAAACCCTCAGCACGGTTCGACCTGACGGTGTACGTGCGAGAAGGCAAGCAGGGCCTGTCTGTGCAGTGGGTATACAACCGCAGTCTTTTCAAGGAAAGCACGATTGCCTTTATGAGCAGCAGCTTTGAGACGCTGTTGAATAGCATTGTCAGCGCGCCGGAGCAGCCCATAGAGACGCTGTCCTTACTGAGTGCAGTGCAGAAGCAACAACTGTCGGCTCCATCCATTACATCCTACAGCGCAATAGACGGATCAATAGACAGTACGACACATAGCGTAGAGCTGTTTCCCCATACGGAGGTTGGCCAGTCGATTCCAGCGCGATTTGCGGCTCAGGTAGAGGCATACCGCAGTCGCGTTGCCATCAAGACGAGGAGGTATGAATGGACCTACGGAGAGCTAGATGCAGCGGCCCGGAGGATAGCGAAAGCCATCGTGAGTCATGGTCAGCCAACGAGTCAAGTAGGCCTGTTGTTTGAACAAGATGCCCCGATGGTGTCGGCGCTGCTGGGTACGCTGCAAGCAGGCAAAGCGTATGTGGCGCTCGATGCTAACTACCCCGCTGCGCGGCTGCAGTACATGCTGAGCGACTCGCAGTCGCAGCTGTTGGTAGTGGATAGTCGTACGGCAGCCCTGGCCAAGACCCTAGCTGATGACTCTATTGTCATTATCAACATCGATAGTCTGAATAGTGATACGTCCGATGTAGTGCTACCGACGGTTGAACCAAATGCTTTGGCCTATCTGCTGTACACATCCGGGTCAACAGGTCGACCGAAAGGGGTGATGCAGAGCCACCGGAACGTGCTGCATTTTATCAGTCAGCAAACTAGCCTGCTGAGTATCACGCCGGAAG
>JBCBJS010000076.1:0-18225 GCA_038523095.1 Cyanobacteria bacterium J06626_6 | reverse complement strand
TCGCGTAGCTGCCACTTTCGTGGCCCCCGCGTTTAGCGCTCAACTAATATAACCAAGCTCCCCTTACACTGTCAACTGTTTGGCTAGAGATATCGTATGGCTGGCGCATTGCCCGATACAGAAGGGATTCAACCTTTTTACGATGATCTAGACAAGGATGTAGGCAAAAAGAAACTGGATCTGTATTGGTTTTCTCGGTCGCATCTGTCTGTATCAAATTGTTCCAGACTCACCTAAGCCGGGCCTGTAGCTGAAATTTGACCGAAGTAAGGTTGAGAGAAAATTATTTTTTGCCTGGTTTTCTCTGCAGGCCTACCTGATTTCGCTGACTTGGCCCTAGTGACCATTGGCGTAGGGGCAGAGAGTCTATATGGTGTTGGAAGCACTATGTAATGCAGGAAAACCCGGTGAACTTTCAGTCTGTTATCGCTACGTTGAACCAGTTTTGGGCCGATCAGGGGTGCATCATTATGCAGCCCTACGACACAGAGAAAGGTGCAGGAACGAAGAGTCCGCATACTTTTTTAAGGGCGATTGGTCCGGAGCCATGGGCAGTTGCTTACGCTGAGCCATGTAGGAGGCCTGCTGATGGCAGGTATGGAGAAAATCCTAATCGGTACCAGCATTATTTCCAGTTTCAAGTTTTGATTAAGCCTTCGCCTGAAAATATTCAGGACCTCTATTTGGACTCTCTTAGGGCATTGGGGATTATGCCGGAAGACCATGATGTGCGGTTCGTGGAGGACAACTGGGAAGATGCAGCTGTTGGCGCTTGGGGAGTGGGCTGGGAAGTTTGGTTGGATGGGATGGAGGTGACTCAGTTCACTTATTTCCAGCAGTGTGGAGGGTTGGATTGTCGGCCTGTATCGATTGAAATCACCTACGGGTTAGAGCGCTTGACGATGTATCTGCAGGAAGTGGATGCCATGGCAAAGATTCAATGGAATGACCAGCTGACCTACGGTGATATCTACATGCAAGCGGAAATTGAAAATTCGACCTACAACTTTGAAGCCTCTAGCTCAGAGCTTTTGTTTAAGTTGTTTGAACTGTATCAGCAGGAAGCTGAGCAGCTGATGGACAAGGCACTAGTACTGCCAAGCTATGACTACGTGCTCAAGTGCTCTCATGCGTTTAACCTACTGGATGCGCGAGGGGTTATTTCGGTAACTGAACGCACTAGGTACATTCGACAGGTGCGTGGGCTTGCAAGGAAAGTGGCTCAGCTATATTTGGAACAACGTGAAAAACTGGGCTTTCCCCTGCTAAGACAGACACAGACATTAGAAGAGTCGGCTGAAGCATTGCAAGCGTAGATTGGCACATGTTAAGACATATTAAGTGTCTTGATATTTGCTGAGGATATAGGTTGTGGGCGCAGGATTGAGAGGATATATAGAGCCAATCGCAAGCTGGTTTGCGCAGTTCAATTTGCCAGAGCCCATTGTGCATTGGGGACATCCGGTGATGATGGCGATTGTGGTGTTTGTGATGGGCGGGTTTGCGGCTTATGCCGGTTGGCAGGGTCGGCTAGCAACGGATAGCGGGGTTGCTATGGAGCAAAAGCAGCAGCATGCGAAGGTCGCACCGTTGATGTACCTGTTCATTATTCTGGGTGCTACGGGCGGAATTTTGTCGCTGGTGATGCAGGGCCAGCCTATTTTGGAAAGTCCGCACTTTTGGACAGGGATGGGAGCGATCGCACTCCTCACTACAAATGCGCTCATAGCAGTAACCAAGTTTGGAAAGGGCAGCGAAGCCCTCCGCTCTGCTCACGCTTACATTGGCAGTACAGCTCTTGTCTTACTGGTTGTACATGCATTTTTTGGTACTCAGTTGGGCCTGTCTTTTTGATGGACAGGTTGCTGAAAAGAGTGCCGAGATGACGAGATAGCTCGAAGCGAGATAGCTCAAACTAACGGGTGGGTTCTCTAAGCAGAGCATCTGCGGAGAATCAAAACTCTTGGCACCTTGGGGAACAATCGTAATCGCTGCAGCCTATCTTACGGGGCTGCTTGTTACCGGTATTACGGAAAGCCGAACGATAGGTGGAATTTCAAATGCGGGCTTGATCCTATTAGCTGTTGGTGTGGTCTGTAGTCTGACTGTTCCGCAACGCTGGCGAATGGGCGCAAGCAGACGGCATTGGATGGCTGCAGGCGTTGTAGGACTCGTGGCCGCAAGCTACTGCATAGCCCGAATTCCTCAACCTGCGCCTGATGACATCAGCCGTTTTGCATCTGGGCATGAGCGCCAGATTATCGGCGAAGTCTTGCAGATGCCACAAACTAGCCGTGATGAGAAGGGTCGGTTTTTCCTGCAGGCGAGATCGGTTAGGGGAGTGGGTAGCGATCGCAGTATTGAAGCACCTAGACCCGTTAGCGGCAAGCTATATGTGAGCGCGCCCCTAGAACCTAGCAAACAGCTCTATCCAGGACAGATTATAGGCCTGAAGGGCGAAGTCTATGCGATTAGGCAGAGAGATGAAGAGAAATCTGGGTTTGGGGAGTACTTATCTCGAAAGGGATGCTTTTCTGGTTTTAGGAGCCACTGGATAGAGTTTATAGCTGATCAAACGCCACCCCGATGGGCACTGTGGAAACTGAGGGCCAGAGTCGTGACTGCGCAAGACCGTTGGCTGGGAGAACCTGCGGGTAACTTGGTAAGTGCCATGACGCTGGGACGAAAAGCGGTCGATTTGCCCTATGAGGTGAGGGACAGCTTCATTGCAGCGGGTTTAGCACATACGCTCGCGGCTTCAGGGTTTCATGTCTCTCTACTGCTAGCACTTGTACTGGGCGCACTTAAGACGCGGCGACCCCAGACCCGGGCGATAGCAGGCGCTAGCGCACTTCTCATATATGTGGGGCTGACAGGACTACAGCCCAGCGTTATTCGAGCGTCTCTCATGGGAGCGGGCGTTTTGCTGGGTCTAGCGACCAAACAGAAGGTCAACCCTCTAGGTGGCTTGCTTACAGCAGCAATGCTAATTTTGTTGGTCAACCCACAGTGGATTTGGGATGTTGGGTTTCAGCTAAGCGTCGTCGCTACGCTGGGGCTGATCTTGACAGTCGGTAGGATCATGCGGCTTCTAGAGTGGATGCCCACTACAGTAGCCGCCATGCTGGCAGTTCCAATAGCAGCCTACCTCTGGACGATTCCCCTTCAGCTGCTCTATTTTCAAAAACTGCCTATCTACAGCATCTTTCTGAACGCTGTTGCGACGCCGCTGGTGATTGTGATCAGTACGGGCGGATTTATCAGTGCGATCGCAGCCTCGCTCATGCCCATAGCGGGCAGCTTTATTGCAGCTAACCTTTATTACCCCGTTCATTTGCTGATTTGGCTAGTCAACAAGTTCAACCAGCTGCCAGGCAGCTCAATAGAAATCACGGGTGTAAAAGGATGGCATGTAGTCCTGAGCTACGCCATATACCTCGCCATTTGCGTTTGGATATGGCAACGAGATAGTCAAAATCAGGGACATGCACATCAGTCGTTCATACTCTAGATTTTCAGAGAAATCGGTGTAAGATGTAGAACCATCTGGAGAGGTGGCAGAGTGGTTGAATGCGGCAGTCTCGAAAACTGTTTTAGGGTCACACCTAACGGGGGTTCGAATCCCCCCCTCTCCGCTTTTATTTAAGTCAAACAAAATCGAGCATTCAGCCATCGAGGGAACAGCGGGGCATGTGCCCTTGTTCTTTCGATAAAAAGAGAAGAAAACTACAGATGACGTTCAGTGAACACGATATCGTCGCTATTACGGAAAATATTGCTACCCGTCATCAGACTACTGACGCCCTTATCACCCCAAGAAAGGGTCAAGAGCGTAGACACTACGCAAAAAATCAAACAAAAAATAAACATTAAGGCAACCAAAACTGAGGCAGCAGCTGTTCGCTAATATTGCGAATAGCTCGGTTCAGTAAGCGGGCTGCTTGAATATGGGGCTCGTCCGGGATGATAGGAATAATGTCGGCAGGGTAGCCAGTACCCAAATCAGCTATCACCCTGTTTGCAGCTTCCAAACCGGTGACGTAGGCTTTTTCTTGAGACCACGAGCCGTGGCGAGTCACAATCCAGTCCCCGCTCATGTAGACGTTCTTAAAGCTGGTTGTACTGGGTAGTAGATACCGGTAGCTTCCAGGTGAAAAATGGCTAACGCCCTGTCGAATGCGGACGACAGAGTGATCTGTAATTTTGGCTTCACCAAATGCTGGAATACAGCCTTCAAGATTTTTCTGAACAAGCGGTAGCACTTGATCATCACTGAGGTTGAGTAGCTGATTGGCGTGGTAGTAGTCAACTTCGACCACGCTACCGAGTTCATTCTTATATTCATCGTGGAGGGCGTTGAGGTCAAAGAACGTCCAGCCAGTAGTTTGATGAAATCCGAAGCAAGCGTTTGACGGTAAGGGAATGTTGATTTTGCGATCAAACCAGAGGCGGACGGCAAGAACATCTATGCCACCCAGGTTTGAGAGGTTTCGAAACTCAGGGCGATCGCACAGCACCTCACTATTCGCAACAATTTTTTTCATCCCGGTAATGCCCACCGAGAAAATTACTGCATCCGCCTTGAATACTTCGTCACCGCAAATAACCGCATCAATGGCATTATCCGTCCCCGTGCGGACATCTGTGACGCGCTTATTCGCAAGAATTTTACCGCCTGCCTTTTCGATGTGGGCCACCCACGGGCGGAAGATCATTTCACCGACGGTACCGCGACACCAACGAACATCGAAATCGGGCTGATGCGCCAAGATGAAGTAATAAAGCATGCCGAGCGCCGCTGCCGCTGAGCACTGCTCGCCAGGGGCAAACAAACCAACCAGCAGCATGGGCTCAAAAGATTCTTTATAGAGCCTTTCTGAAACACCGTACTGCTTAAAAAGCTCACGGGCTGTCATGTTGTCATATCGTTGCCAGGCATCATCAGAGTTGTCGAAGTCGATGAGCGAATACAGCAGTGGAAGGGCAGACAGCCTGTCGACTAGAGGTAAGCGCTTGAATCGTGTGTAGATAAAAGTACCCAACGGCGTCGGTAAATAGGGTTTACGCTGGAAAATGGGAGACTCTACTTCTAGACCCGCCGGAGAATACTGAGACGAACGGGTGTAAGGGGTAAAGGGCTGAATTTCTAGCTCGTCTGTAAGGGCGAAGATATTGCTGTAGGGGTACCAAAAACCGTGAATTCCAGCTTCTACCGAACGCCCTTGTTCAGTTTGCCAGCCCGCGACTAGGCCACCAGGATAAGCACCTGCCTCTAGCAAGGTAACGGTGTAGCCTTGTTTGGCAAGATGATGGGCCGCACCTAATCCGGCCCATCCGGCACCTACAACGACTACGGTTTTCTTATTTTCTACAGACTTAGTCATGGGGCTTTTGGGGGCGGAGGACAAATTCGGACTTCGAGGCAGACATGGCAAAAGCCACGGAAGCTTCCGTGGCTTTTGCCTGGCTAACATATTGTTTCTTTCGGCTGAGCGCTAGCTAACGCCGATAAGAGCGGGCTCCTTCGCCGGTGAGGCAGTTATTTCTCCTTCTTTGTCGACATCAAAGACAACAGTGTCACCGTCTTTGAGCGTACCTGCCAGGATTGCCTCAGCAAGCCGATCTTCGACCAGACGAGAGATAGCACGACGCATCGGCCGAGCACCATATCGCTGATCATAGCCTTCATCTACCAGGCGATCTTTGAAAGCATCGGTCATTTGGAAAGATAGGTTGCGATCGCTCAACCTCTCGCCAAGCTGCTTCAGCAAAATATCGGCAATTTCCTTGACTTCGCTCTTCGTGAGCTGACGGAAGACAATGATTTCATCGATCCGGTTGATCATCTCAGGCCGGAAGAATTGCTTCATCTCCTCGTTCACAAGGTTGCGAATGTTGTTGTAGCGACTGGTCGTTCCGTCCTCATCAGACAGCTCGAAGCCAAGACCACCGCCACCCTTTTCGATGACCTTAGACCCAATGTTAGAGGTCATGATAATGAGCGTGTTCTTAAAGCTAATTTCCCGGCCCTTGGAGTCAGACAAGCGGCCATCGTCCAATACCTGCAGGAGAATATTGAAAATATCGGGGTGAGCCTTTTCAATCTCATCTAATAGGATGACGCTATAAGGCTTGCGGCGAACCGCTTCAGTCAGCTGGCCGCCCTCGTCATAACCAACGAAGCCTGGCGGAGAACCAATCAGCTTAGAAACCGTGTGAGATTCCATAAATTCGGACATGTCTAACCGAATCATAGATTCTTCAGATCCGAATACAGACTGGGCAAGTGCTTTTGCTAGCTCAGTTTTACCCACGCCTGTAGGACCAGAGAAAACCAAACTCGCGATGGGTCTATTCAGCCCGCGGAGGCCCACTCGCGCGCGGCGAATAGCACGGGAGACAGCTTCTACTGCTTCGTTTTGGCCAACCACCCGCTCATGCAAGGTATCTTCGAGATGCATCATCATGACAGACTCTGTCTCTGTGATGGCATTGACCGGCACACCCGTCCAAGAAGACACAATGTCGGCAATATCCTCATCACTGACTTCAGGGACTTTCGTGATAGAAATATCGCCATCTAGGGTGTCTTGAATCTTCTGCGTTAGGGAAGCCTCGGTTTCGCGGAGTGACGCTGCCTGATCGAAGTCTTGATGCTGGATAGCTTCAATGATGCCTTTCTGGGTCTGACGCAGTTCGGTGCGTAGCTCACTGGCCGGAATATTTCGGGAGTAGCGCAAGCGAACTCGGGACCCGGCTTCATCGATCAAGTCGATAGCCTTGTCGGGAAGATGTCGGTCTGTGATGTAGCGATCACTTAATGTAGCTGCCGCCTCAACGGCCTCATCGGTGATATTCAGTCGGTGGAACTGCTCATAACGGCTGCGCAGCCCGTAGAGGATCTCAACCGTGTCTTCGACAGAAGGGGGCTCAACCATAACCGGCTGGAATCTGCGCTCTAGGGCAGCATCCTTCTCAATGTACTTGCGGTACTCATCTAGTGTCGTGGCACCGATGCACTGCATCTCGCCGCGAGCGAGGGCGGGCTTTAGAAGATTAGCCGCGTCCATACCCCCTTCTAGAGAGCCCGCACCGACCAAAGTATGAATCTCATCAATTACTAGAATGACATCTTGAGACTTGCGAACCTCTTCAAGTACCTGCGTGATGCGCTCCTCGAAGTCGCCACGGAAGCGAGTACCCGAAACCAACAGACCCATGTCAAGACTGATCACGCGGCGGTCAATGAGGGCTTCCGGCACGTCCTGATTAACGATACGTTGGGCCAAGCCCTCTGCGATCGCCGTCTTACCCACACCAGGTTCACCAACCAGCACCGGATTGTTCTTGGTACGACGGCCCAAAACTTGAACTACGCGCTCTATTTCCTTGTGCCGTCCAATAACAGGATCGAGCCGCCCCTCGGCGGCCACTGATGTCAAGTCTGTGCCGTATTCAGTTAGGACACTGCTGTCAGACTTGCGCTCTGATTTGGAGCTACCGCCCACTCGACCAGAAGCTACAGGCGTACTTTCACCAATGACGCGGACTAGCTGCACGCGAATTTTTTCAGGATCTACACCGAGGTTCGCAATCACCCTGTAGGCAACGCTCTCGGCATTTTGAGTCAAGCTGAGTAACAGGTGCTCAGGTTCAATATATGGATGGTCAAGCTTGCGAGCTTCTTGAAAGGCTTGCTCAAAAACCTGCTTTACCTTCGGCGTAAAGGGAATTTCTACTGGGCCATTGCCAGAACCTCGACCGATGATGGACTCTACTTCGGTACGGGCATTGGTTAGGTTAATGCCAAACTCATCTAGTACCTTGGCAGCAATGCTGGTGTTTTCTTTGATGATGCCGAGCAGTAGTTGCTCGCTACCGACAAAGTTGTGACCCAGGCGACGGGCCTCCTCTTGCGCCTGCATGATGACCGCGATCGCTGTGTTTGTGAAATGCTCAAACATATTTGGAGAGACCTCTAACCCAGGATTTGATGGCTTAGCTAACGGCTGTAATCACTGCCTCTAACAGCGTGTTAAAGATGACTGAGATTAAGCGTAGCCAGACCATGTATTCGCACTGGCTTTAGTTAAGTTATTTATCTACTTATGTCAATATACTTGTAATTCAGGACTTCCGGCACTAGAGAGAGCCGTACCCGATGGTGTGTTTTCCGTAACTCACCTACTGAGCATAGTTCGATGGACAGATGATGACGCAGATAACGCCACATTTCCATCTTAATCTAAAGATACAAAACTTAATTGTTGTGTGGCATCCGCCAAAGTGCCTTATTTATCCACTATCTCTGTCTATGCCTGACCAGAAAGCTTGACCAGAAAGATCCAAACATAGACAGAGGCCTATTATTCCCATTTTAAGCAGCGCGCTTTCTGGATTGTAGTTCGTGCAGATTACTTTCTCGAATTACCAGGCGGATCATCGGGTAAATTAACGGGCAGACCACGAGGGTAATTGCTGGGCAAACTACTGGGCAAAATCGGCTTCGCATATAGCCAAGATCTCGTGGTCCTGCGGAGAGAGGCTGTCAATCCGATGGAAGCCTTCAAGCGTGTAAGCGCCAGCAGCTTCTCCGGCAATCAGCGAATCGCTGAGCGTTAGCGCGATCTCGTAGGGATAGACCGTTTGCTCATAGCTATCGACAACATTCACAACCAGACGGTCTGGCTGGATGCGACCTGAAAAGCAGTCAAAAGAAGAATGAGGCTGATAGAACGCACCTACGGTTTGACCATTTCGCACAGAGAACACGGTGTAGGCTGCGCCCATCTGGTTGGGCTGCTCACTCTGACCAAAGAGGTAGGTTCCATCTTGCAGCGCAGTGCTGCTTCTCGCTGGAGCCGTATCAGCTGTCTTGGAAGTGGGCCGGGAAAATGACTGGGCAATGCTAACCCCTGGCAGCATGAGACCCAAAGCAGCGAGTACAAGCAGAGATTTTCGCATGAGGCGGGAGCGAATAGAGATTGCTTTGAAGAAAATCATGTTGTAGAGGCTCCCTGTGTATTGGATATCGGTGCGTTATGTATTCTTAGAGCTTGGCAGTGGACCCAGACGATAAAGAATGTGCGTATATCGCATATCTTTAGTATTTTCCGCTTGGGAAGCACCTTTAAGCGATTATGATAACGATCCTTAATTTGGTAACGAATCTGTTACGAGTAGGATTGCGATAAATCGGAAGAGAGAATTTGAACAGACGGATAGCGTCATGGTCTTGCAAACAACTGGTGAGCAGCTGAAAGAGCAGCTTAAAAATCTCGAGGGCCGCAGCTATGGGAACTACAGGGCGATTAAAGGCGATTACGCATTTTCTGATTTCCTACTGTCTGTGGACTACATACAGGGCGACCCATTCGCCGCACCTAGCCGAATCTGCATTCAGCTGAACCAAACAATTGCGAAATTTCCTACTCAGTGGATAACTGATTATGTGTCCCGAGTTGCGATCGCCGACTATCTGACTAGGCAAGTGGCTCAAGTGGCCCAATCTATTGGGAAAAAGCGAGGCTCAGGCAAGAGTGGCAACATTCAGATTGCCAGACCAAGTCAAGCTATACTCAGGCGTACAGCCGTTTGGATCACAGCAGATGTCCTAGAGGCCAGACTGACAGTTGGGCTACCGGCCTTTGGCAGACGCATCGCAGGTAAGATGGCAGCAGAGCTACTCTGTGAAGATATTCCTGAGCTGGTAGCGCGATCGCTCAAGTACACAGCCATCGATAAATGGGCGCTGACGCGTCATGTAGAAACCCTAAAAGATACCGAAGCACTTAGAAATCAGTTGCCAACTCGTGGACTTGTGGCATTCATCGCAGATGGCGCTTGCCTACCGAGAAAAAGTGGCGTTGACGAACGGCCTCTGACAGAAGACGCCGATTGCTTTATCGCCCCATCAGAAGCAAGGGTTGAACTGAACACGCCCCACAGCGGAACCGTAAAAGGGCTAGGCATCCGAGCCGGTGTGACGCTGATTGTAGGCGGTGGCTATCACGGAAAATCTACCCTGCTACGGGCTATCGAGCAGGGAATATACAGCCATGTGCCCGGGGATGGACGAGAGCAAGTTGTCGCTGACCCAGCAACGGTAAAACTGAGAGCAGAAGATGGTCGCAGCATTGCCGGGGTGGATATTTCACCTGTCATTAACCATTTGCCAAGGGGACGGGACTCCGAGCACTTTTCAACCCAGAACGCTAGCGGCAGTACTTCTCAGGCCGCAAGCTTGATAGAGGCAGCGGAAGCTGGGGCAAGGGTGTTGCTTATTGATGAGGATACGGCGGCGACGAATTTTATGATCCGCGATCGCAAGATGCAGGCACTCATCGCCAAGGAAAAAGAACCCATCACGCCATTTGTAGACAAAGTGCGTCAGCTGTATGACGACTACGGCATTTCGACCATTTTGGTGATGGGGGGCAGCGGCGATTACTTCTCAGTGGCTGATACGGTGATTGCTATGGAGGGCTACCAGCCCCGCATTGTAACAGCACAGGCTCGGGAAATTGCCCGATCAGCCCCTGAACAGAGAAGAGCAGAAGGGGGACAGCACTTTGGTAATCTGACACCCAGAGTAGTCTTGCGGGATAGCTTGCCATCAGGCGAAGGAAATCGGCGCAAAGGAAATCGGCCTCTGAAGCTCAAATCGAGCCGCGACAGCCTGAGCCTGGGCGATGAAAAGATTGACCTGAGAGCGATTGAGCAGATTGCGGAGGCACACCAGGTAAGTGCGATCGCCCAGGCTATGCTGTACGCACAGCAATACTATTTTGACGGTCGGCGTACGCTGCCAGACATTCTCGATAGCGTTATGGACGATATAAAAAGGGGCGGGCTAGACGCATTGAGAGGGAACGACACTGTCAACAATGCGTCAGGCAGACCGTTTCGAAGGGGAGATCTGGCTGAATTTCGCCGATTTGAGCTTGCTGCTGCGATCAACAGGCTGAGAACGGTAAAAATCGCGACCTTTTAGCGGCATTCTTCCATATCTCTTTTTTATTTCTTGAGAGATTAGATTAAGAACTTCTTAAATCACCCCCCATTTTTGTATGAAATCGATATGGTGTAGGCAAGATACCTCCTAACTGCGTCTCTAGTCCTACCTCGCTGCCTTACTGCAGGTCAGCGGGTGGGGCTTTTTTTTGACCCTTTTTGCCGACAGCTCGCTTTCGGCTCACCCATCACGGCTCTGATATGACCTTATGAACTTATTTTCCTGGCGCAGTCAACAAGCTGGGCGCTATCAAACAGTCCGTTGGCTGATAGCTTGGACGGCGATCGCACTGGTCATTCGTCTCAGCTTGCTAAATATCAAAGCACCTTGGATGGATGAGGTAGCAACGACACTGTTTAGCCTGGGTAATTATTCGCGGCTCATCCCCCTTAACGAAGTTATCAGCCTGGAAACGGTATTGCGGCCCCTGCAATACTCACCAGACGCGACCGCTGGGGATGTGGTTCAGCACCTACTTACTGAAGACAACCATCCACCCACCTACTTTGTGCTGGCCCATTGGTGGATGCAGTGGGTTCACTGGCTGGGGGTAGGCAGTGATGGCTATGCCTCTTTGTGGGCTGAACGGGCACTTTCAGCCCTCTTCGGTGCGCTAACCGTACCGGGCATCTACTGGCTGGCCTGGCTAAGCAGTCGGGAGCGCCTGAGCAGTCGTCTCTGCACGGTGCTAATGGCCGTTTCGCCCTTCAGCGTCTTTTTATCTCAGGAAGCCCGTCACTATACGCTTGGCACGCTGATGGTCGTGGCTTCACTGTGCTGCTTGGTGGTAGCTGCCCGGGCCCTACACGAAGGTAGAGCGCCTAGCCGGGCACTGCTAAGCGGATGGGTCGCGGTGAACGTTGTGGGGCTGAGCGTTCATTACTTTTTTGGCTTGACGCTGCTGGCAGCGGGACTGACGCTGATGCTGCTGTTGATACAGCAATGCCGTCGCTTCGGATACCCCATTTGCTGGAAATCGGGGTGGCTGCGAGTATATGTCGCTGCCGCAGGAACCTTTGCTGGAGCCTTGCTGTGGCTACCGCTGTTGCTGAACTTTTACGGCAGCCCTCAGACCAGCTTTTTGAGGCGCGAGACAAGGAGCTGGAGTACGTTAATCAACCCGGTACTGCAGTCTCTGGCCGGCTGGTTTTATACGGTGCTCTCGCCGGTCACGAATGGGTTTGGCTGGCTGTCGGTGACTGCTATTGTGCTCTCCTGCGTTCTACTGCTGCTTTTATACGCGCCCTGGCTGACCTGGATGTTGGGGCGCTCGCTCAGGTACCGTTTCCAGCAGCCCCAGTTCCGCCTAGGTATTCAAATTCTGGGCGGTTTCTTTTTGGCTGCTAATTTTTTGTTTTTCCTGGTTACCTATGGCACGGGCTTTGACATTACTCGGGGGCACCGGTACACCTTCGTTTTTTCGCCTAGCCTTGTTGTACTGGTTGGTATGGGGCTTGCCCCTTATTGGCAGCAGATCGGTTCAACGGGGAAAAAGGCAACCCTCAGCTTCCGCCAAGCAAAGCTACCTGCCATACCGCATGCGCTCAGCGGACGAACTTTTGTCATTGCAGTGCTGTGTATCGCCCTAGTCGGGACACAAATAATTGTTTTTAAGCGCAGCAACCTGAAGTTCTACAAAGCTGATCGGCTGATTCGCTTCATTCAAGCAGAGTCCAACGGACCTGTTTTGATTGCCGATAGCGCTTTGATTACACCGCAACCGATGGTGATCGGGCTGGAGGTCATGGCGATCGCCTGGGAAATTCATCGCAGGTTTAACCCGGGCGAAGCTGGGCAAAACTGGCAGGCTGCACCGCGCTTCTTACTGCTGGAAAAAGCTGCAGAAACCGATGCGGAGAGCGGTGTGAAACCTGAGGAGACGCTGCAGACTGTGGTGCGATCGCAACCCTTTTCCTTCGACCTATGGCTACTCGGCGAGGCGTCAACCCCCATAAACGAGCTCGGCTCAAAAATCGAACTCGGTCAGTCAGGCTGTCAAAAATCTGATACAAGCCAGGGAAATCGCGGCTCCTTTCCTTACACCCATTACGTCTGTATTGGTTAGCCTATATTCTAGTGTCCTGATGTTTTCATGTTCAGGATATTCAGCGCTCTAGTACCCAACCCGGTCAGAGCAGGTTTGTCCGGGAACACCTTCGGCAATGCAACCTTCCCAAGTAATGCGACGGACCAGATTCTCCGGCAGCTGGTCTTCGTAGGCAAGGGCACGATTGAAATACTCTACGCTTTCGTCACCGTTGCCAAGGCGAGCATGGAGCTGAGCCTTGAGGTAGAAGAGTTCTGGATTTTCTGGGGCGGCGGCGATTGCCTTATCTACCGCAATCATGGCTGCATCATACTGGGCCAAATCGCGATAGCCGATGGCAATGCCTCTCTGGGTCAGATAGACCGGATTACCATACTGATCCATCCGGCTAATTGCCTCTTCTGGGTTTGAGAAAGGCAGGTTTACAGCCAGCATGAGATCCATATAGCCCTTCAGCAAATTGAGCTCAGAATCGGTAGGGTCAATCCTTTCGGCAGCATCTAGCTCACTGAAAACAGTTTGCAACATACCTAAGGCTCTAGGCGTTCCTTTGGCGACGCCCTCTGTTTGGAGCACGTAGGCTCCCTCTAAAAAGACACCGACTGCCGTGTACAGATGCCCTCGCAGCGGATCGGTTTCCACTAGCGCTTCTGCAGCTTCCCGAGTAAGCGTCGCCCGTCTGGCGACTTCTTCTAGTCCGGCATCACCTTCTAGATAGGCCATAGAAGCCAGCATGGCATGTACCAACGGCTCATCAGCTTCGGCAGTTTCAGCTGCCTGCAAAATCTGTTGAGCTTCCTCGTAATCGCCATCTCTAAAAATGGCCTGGAAGGCAGCTTCGGTCAGCTCGCCGATATCGTGAGGGGAAGAGGTTCTAAAAGGATCTGCAGCAAAAGCAGGTAGGGCCACACCCACGCCAAGACTACCCACGCTGAGACCAAGGGCGAGTAAACCGCTCCCTAGGCGGATAGAAAGCTTGCGTACGGCGCGATTGGAACGCCCGAATAGAGAGGAAGAGATACTCATGAAATCTTTTTGAAGGGCCATCGTACTTAAAGTTCGTACCTGGAAGGAAACGTGACGGAAAACAAACAAAACAAAGTAGCGTGCACCGATATTAGAGACTGACTGTTCAGCAACGAGATGCTATGCATAATCTCTCCAGTATCAATTATAGCGATCCGGCGCTGTCGCCCTAAATCATACTGTGAAGATCCCAAAGCTGGCATAAAGTTCAAACACGTTGAAATGCATTATTGTTAGCGCCCCTGTGTTCACCTAATTACCCGCTTCATCACCCACGCCATAGCCTGAGGTCACTATTTCGAACGGTGACCCTCTAGAATAAATGACCCAACAAAAATAAATGACCCAACAAACTTGAGCATTACTCTGTGAGCATTATCTTGGCGGGCGATCGCAGCGGAACCGGTAAAACAACCTTAACCCTGGCACTGCTGGCAGCGCTAAAGCGACGAGGTCAACAGGTGCAATCTTTTAAAGTAGGGCCTGATTACATCGACCCAATGTTCCATAGCGCGGTGACGGGCCGCCCCTGCTACAACCTCGACCCGGTGCTAACCCGTAAAGCCTACGTACAGCGCAGCTTTCAACGACACTGCCAGGGCGTAGAACAAGCTGTTGTAGAAGGGGTTATGGGACTGTTTGATGGTGCGACGGGCACAGACGACACGGCGAGTACGGCACATATTGCAAGGCTGTTGGGACTGCCTGTGGTGCTGGCGGTGGACTGTAGCAGAATGGCCCGGTCGCTGGCAGCGCTGGTGCAGGGATACCGGCAGTTTGACCCGCGGGTGAACGTAGCAGGGGTCATTTTGAACCGGGTGGGGAGCGATCGCCATCTTCAGCTTTTAAGCGATGCGCTAGCTGCCATCAATATGCCGATTTTTGGCGTCTTTCGTAAGGAAAAGGCGATCCAGTTGCCAAGCCGTCACCTGGGCCTCGTCCCGACCGGAGAAATTAGTGAGTTCGCGCAGATTGCGGAGCGATTAGCTGGCATAGGCGATCGCAGTTTCGATTGGGAACAGCTAGAGCCCTGGCTAGCAGCTGAACCGACTCGCACTGCTGAGCAACAGACTGCTGCCAAAAATCAGACAGGCCAAATTCGCGGGGCTGACCCAGAAGAGAGGCCAGTGAGGATTGCGATCGCCCGTGATGCCGCATTTAACTTCTACTATCCAGACAACTTGGAAGCGCTAGAAGCCAATGGCGCGCAGCTAACCTTCTGGAGCCCCATGGCGGATGAAACGCTCCCCCCCGCCGATGGATTGTACTTTGGCGGCGGCTTTCCAGAAATCTTCGCTGCTCAGCTCAGCAAGAATAAATCCGTGCGACTAGCGGTAAGGTCAGCTATCGACCAGGGCACGCCTACCTACGCAGAGTGCGGTGGTCTGATGTATCTCAGCGAGACTCTGATTGACTTTGATCGTAGAGCTTGGCCCATGGTGGGCGCTGTGGCACAAACTGTACAGATGGGAGAACGGTTATCCCTAGGCTACAGACAGGCCCAGGCAGTCTGCGATGGTCCCTTACTCAAAAAAGGACAGACCCTGGTTGGGCATGAATTTCACAAATCCAGCGTGAGCAAACCCCTGACGCGTCCTGTTTATCAGACGCAAAGATACTGGGGCGAAGTCGGTAACCGCCAGGCAGAAGGCTTCTGCCAAAAAGCCCTGCACGCGTCCTACTTACATTTGCACTGGGGAGATCGTCCCGATGTTGCGCAAAGGTTTATTGAGCAGTGCAAACTGCGTGCGATCGCCAGAGAGACCTGCAGCTAAAGCAGGCAGCTAAAACAGAATGATGTGCCTTGCGCGCGCTGTTCAATCTCCTTGGCCAATCTCTCTGTTCAATCTCTAGCCAATCTTCTCTACAACGTCTTTTAGGGCCTCTTTTGGCTCAGCGTACTGATAGGAAAACCCTGCCGCCTGCGTCCGTTCGGGCAGCACCTTTTGACCTTTTAGGACGACGACGGCACCATCTCCCAGCAGCGCCTCAATGGCAAAATCGGGAACCGGTAACCAGGAAGGCCGATCCATCACTTCGCCCAGCGTTTTGCACAAGTCGTTCATCCGCACGGGCTCTGGCGCAGTGCCGTTGTAAACACCGTGCATAGACGGATCGAGTAGCGCCTTTAGGAAGAGACTGACGAGATCGTCGAGGTGAATCCAGGAAAACCACTGGCGACCGCTGCCAATGGGGCCGCCTGCATAGAGCTTGAAGGGGGTGATCATCTTTGCGATCGCGCCCCCATCTCCTAACACAATCCCTGTCCGAACAATCGTCACCCGCACCCCGGCGTCCTTAGCCTTGTTTGCTTCAGCTTCCCAGGCCTGGCACACCTGGGAGAGAAAATCGTTCTCCGCCGGTTCACTCGTCTCAAAAAACTCCGCTGTCTCGCTGGTGCCGTAGTAGCCAATTGCAGAACTGCTAACCAGGACTTTTGGCTTGTGTTCGGCGTTGATGATTGCTTCAACCAGCTTCTGCGTACCCACCTTGCGGCTATCTAAAATCCGTTGCTTACGCTCCGCACTCCAGCGCTCAGAAATCGGCTCACCCGCCAGATTCACAACGCCCTCGCAGCCAGAAATCGCCGCCTGCCACTCACCCGATTGCGTCGGCACATAGGTCACATAGTCAACAGGCTTAAACTTACTACCGGCAAAGACCTTGCGAGCCTTGCTCACACTGCGCGTCAAGACTGTTACATCGTGGCCCTCGGTGACTAGGCGGTCCACCAGTTGAGTCCCGACAAAGCCTGTCGCACCCGTCACGGCAATTTTCATAGCTGAGCGATATTCCTACTTTTATGAATCTCCTTTAATCTTACCGAGCTACGGGACTTCCGTTGAGATCGGCAGACTTCCTCTAGGCTTCAGGTTCTATGCCTAAACGTCTGAGCTGTTCGGCTAGCTGCTCGGCGCGATTTGTCGACTGCTGAGCCGCTTCAGTGGGTGTGGGGATGCGATCGCCCTCTTCAGTAAAATATCGCAGCTGCCCCTCACTCACCCCAAGATAAAGATCCAAGACCTGACTCCAGTAACCTATCTCATCAGGCTGAATACGTTCATAGACCTGATTGACCAGTCGATAGCCTTCTATTTCTAAAGTTTCGGGCGAAAACCAAAAGTACTCAGGCGTACGAAACCGGGTTTGGTACAGCTCTTTTTTGAGCGTCTTATCGACCCTCGCCGTAGAATCTGAAAGCAGTTCGATAATGATGTCGGGATACTGTCCGCCTTCTTCCCATACAACCCACGACTTGCGAGGGCGCTTTTCTGTGTTCTTTACCAAAAAGAAGTCTGGCCCACGAAAGTCGCGATTTTTGAGCTGTTCTCGGCTGAAATAGATGGTGAGATTTGCGCCGATGAAGAAGTCCGCTCTGTCTTGCCATAGCCATTCTAAGCAGGCAACCAGTAGCGCGAGCTGGGCATAGTGCGGCATTGATCAAACCAATTAGCTCTGACTGTAGTGCGCTACGTTTCCCTTGCGGCATGGGCTTTTGAAGAAGCTGGCCGTCTATGTATTCGCTAGTGGGTTTTGTTTCTGGCATGGCCAGAAACGCTGTTAGCGTCAGCAGCTTAGTCGGCATTTGAACCACTGTTACAGAGCCTCTTGGGCAAACATCACTTGGTCTTATCCTCTATGATATGGCTGCGATGAGAGGAAGCAGCTATGGATGCGATCTCGCTTCAGGAGATAGCACAGCTCCCGATCCATGAGCGTCATCTTTTGTTAGCGCAGCAAGTTGCTAAAACCGCTGAAGATTTTGCCACTGACCCAACGCTCACTGAGTTTGCAGAAATAGATCTTGGCGATTGGGGCGCTGATGATGTCGGGGCCTAAACGCGGAGAGATTTGGCTAGTAAATCTGGACCCGACGAAGGGGCAAGAGATACAAAAAACGCGGCCTGCTATTGTCATCAGTGCTGATTTCTACAGTCAGTCGCACTCAGGAATCGTTCCGTATCAGTCGGCAAGTGTTTATCCACCAACGGGACTTTATCAGTCGCAGTGAGGTGCGATCGCTGAGCGGTCGGTATCAAGTGCTCCATAATCGAGAACGATTGCTCGATGGCCTGGAATAATCGCTCGGCGGTCGGGAATGAGCGCTCAGCGGTCTGTATCAAGTGCACTGCGAGCG
>JBCBJS010000075.1:0-18869 GCA_038523095.1 Cyanobacteria bacterium J06626_6 | reverse complement strand
CAATACCTGTCATCTTTATGACAGCCCTTTCAGATTCTGAGAACAAAGTTCAGGGACTGTCGATAGGGGCAGTTGACTATATCACCAAGCCCTTCCAACATGAAGAGGTATTAGCTAGAGTCAGGGTTCACCTTCGACTACAGCACATGGCAACGGCGCTGCAGTCACACAATCGAAAGCTCAAAACAGAAGTCAAAAACAGAGAACAGGCCGAATCGGAATTGCTGCAAGCAAACAATGCCCTAGGAACTCTCAACCAGAGGCTAGAACGACGAGTCGAAGAGCGAACGGAAGATCTATCACAGGCCCTGCGAAATCTTCAGAAAACCCAGGTTAAGCTCATTCATCAGGAAAAACTGTCTGCGCTAGGTCAGTTAGTAGCAGGCATTGCCCATGAAATTAACAATCCAGTTAATTTCATATATGGAAATATTGACCATGCGGTTGAGTATATTGATGAACTACTTGACCTGTGCAGCCTATATGAACGGTACTACCCCGAACCTGCCGCCGAAATCAAAGCGAAAAGAAACAACATAGACGTAGATTTTTTGGTTAAAGATTTACCAAAGCTCATTCGGTCTATGCATGTCGGTACGGACCGTATTCGCGACATCGTTTTAAGCTTGCGCATTTTTTCTCGGCTCGATGAGGCTGAAGTCAAAGATGTAGACATCCATGAGGGAATAGAGAGTACCCTACTCATCTTAAATAGTCGACTGAAGGGAGGTCCGAACTATCCTGAGATATCAGTAGTTACGGACTACAGTAAGCTACCAAAAGTAAAGTGCTATCCAGGTCAGCTAAACCAGGTATTCATGAATATTTTGAGTAATGCAATCGATGCAATAGAAGAAAAAGCTGAAAGTAACCGTAGCAGTGACTGGCAGCCTGAAATCAGAGTGCGGACTGAGTCAGTCGGCGAGGACAGGGTCAGTGTTCATATACTCGACAATGGTCCGGGTATACCAGAATCTGCCCGCGAGAAAATTTTCGATCCCTTCTTTACAACAAAAGCTGTAGGGAAAGGCACCGGGCTAGGAATGTCTATCAGCCATGAAATTATTACGGAGAAACATCACGGCACACTGATGTGCAGGGAGCTATCGCCGCAGGGTACGCAATTTACAATGACGATTCCGACCTTTCAGAATATCTCTAATTTGGGGTCGAAGGATGCGCTAGTGATAGAAAAATCGCCTAGGGAAGTGATTTTGACCGCATAGTCTGACTACAGATAGCGCGATCACAGATAGCGCAACCACCGGCTGTATTTTAGTCAGTTTCCTCGATGTATATCACTGGCTAATAATGGGAACCGGAGAAAACTCTATTGGCTCGAGTAGTCTTCTGCGGAAGCCTGGAATCAGGTTGCCGCGTATACCGAAGTTTGGCTGATAGTAGTAATCGCGGCCTACATATGCACCTGGGACGTCAGCCCCAGACGTCGGGACAAAACCTGTAGGAGATACCCTGCGGGGTGCTGCATCTCCCGCGATAACGGACGTTCTATTAATGAAGATGACTGTCTTTGGATCAGATGAACCCTGAGAAGAAGTCGAGCTTCCGGCACTATTTTCCGCAACGCTAAAACTTGATGTGGATTCGCTGCAGATACTGTCTAGGTTGAGGCGATTACCGCTGGACCACTCAACGAAGCAGCCGGTGAATGGCACTGCTTCTTGTAGCTGTGCGACCGCGGGACTAGGCGATACTAGGGTGACTGCTAGCGTGCATGTAGCCGCTAGCACTGCAAAAGGCGTGCTCGCCTGATTGACATCACTTTGTTTGCTCTTGATTTGCTTGATCTTGATTTGTTTGCTCTTGATTTGTTTACTCTTGATGTGCATGTTCCTAGCTTGTGCCGGTTCAGCCTGTTCTGGGTTATGAGAGGAGTTAATGTTCCAAAAAAACATGTCTGTTGTTCCTTTCAGTGGGTTCTTTCACCTTAGCGCTAGCAAGAACACTGCTACGTAAATATACTGACAAGATTTGAAGTCACGTAGATTAGATACAGCATTATCTGTACACATTGGATGGTGCAACAGGATATGTGTTACCCATGAAATTTCCCAAGAGCGCATAGCGTATGTACTGACTACATGTCCTTTCTAGGATCGATGGCAACCCGCCACTCGCTTGCTGACTCTAGCTCCATGATGGTATCTCGATGGGCGGCATACAGACTTGCCACAACATCGTTGAGCTGCCTTTCAGAGCAGGTATCAATGAAAACACCTAATACTTCTGCCGCGTTGGCAGCGCTCTGTCCCAAAAATGGGCTAAGTCCCCAAACATCTTCGACCCACTGCTGGGCATTTTCCTTTTCGAACATGAAGTCATAGATTAGTTTTTTAGCGGTTTTACGGCTAACGGTCATTGGCGTAGGCACTCTCACGTAGGTTGTGTTTCTAGCCTATCAACTCGCGGAGCGGTAATATTTACTGTGAGAATATCTGGCAGGAGACATCAGCCTAATGACGGTTATGACTCGACTTAAGTGGTTTTTATCGGCTTTTCGGCTACAGGGGTCGATTTTACCTAGGATTTTGCCACGAATGATGATGTTTTGCAGTGCAGCGCTGGTTATTGTGGCGACCTATAAACAAGAACTGTGGGTTGATAGCGATAACCTTAAGGCGCTGACCGGTAATGTGGCATGCAATTTGGTGCTGGGTTTGCTGTTGGTGTTTCGAACCAACACGGCTTATGAGAGATTTTGGGAGGGTCGTAAGGCGTGGGGCACGCTGGTGATCACAACGCGCAACTTGGCGCGGGAAATTCACATCGCGGTGGATTGCCCGACGGATAACTCTAAAGCGGAGAAGGAAAAGGCGTTGAATCGGCTGGTTAGTTTTGCGATCACAGTCAAGTGTCAGCTCCGCAATGAATGTCCGAGTGAAGAGCTGGGCGAGATACTGGATAAGGAAGATGTCGCTCAGCTCAAGAAGGCAAACCGGCCGCCGCAGCTGATTACTTTCTGGCTCAGCCACTACCTGAAGCATCAGGAAATTCAGGGCCATATCGATATGGGACAGCGGATTGATATCAACGCTCGGATTAATCAGCTGGTAGAAGGACTCAGCGGCTGTGAGCGCATCCTCAAGACACCGATGCCGCTGTCCTATGGGATCTATCTTAAGCGTTTGACATTGTTGTATTGCTTTTTATTGCCGCTAGGGCTTGCCGAGCAGCTAGGATGGTGGACGGTCGCAGCAATCGCCCTTGTAAGCTTTGTACTGCTTGGCGTTGAAGAAATTGGTAACGAAATAGAAGACCCGTTTGGCTACGATTTCAACGATTTGAAGCTAGACAGCATTTGCGCGACGCTCCAACAAGATATTTTGTCTGTGCTCTCGTTTAGCGAGGAGGGGTATTTGGCTGATGAACCGGCGCTATGTGATAAAAAAACGCCAGATAAAACAGAACCAGAGGAACTTGCGGCGGTCACAGCAGCATAAAAAGGCAGCGAGGCAAAACAACAAAAAGGAGAGGGCGCGACTTGAAATCTACAGCCGTTACTAGAGGTGTGCTGGCACTCTTACTCTTATGTGCAGCAGTTTCTGCCGGAATTTATCAGCAGCGGGGCGCTCGCAATGAAGGTTTGAAGCACGCTCAGCAGGCGATCGCAAGCCAACCGCTGAGTAGCCCGGAAGTGGCTATCGTACCGGTCTTGTTATCTGGCCCGCTTGCCGATCGCAATTCAGAAATTTCCGGCCTCGCCTGGTACAAAGACTATCTAATCCTATTGCCTCAGTATCCGAAGCGGCTTGGAAATCATCTGTTTGCACTTCAGCGAGAAGAAATTGTGCAGGCGGTGATTGAAGGGGAGGGTGAACCATTGAGCCCGCTGGCTATCCCATTTAACGCACCAGAATTTGAGCGTGAAATATTGGGATTTGAAGGATTTGAGGCCATTGCCTTTAGAGATGGACAGGCTTTTTTGACAATAGAGGCGGCTGAGGGGGATACGGCTCGCGGATATGTGACTAAGGGAGCACTGGCAGATGACCTTAGCGAATTTGTGATTGATAGCGGCGAGCTTGCCATAAGTCCTGGGCAATCGAACTCACCGAACAAGGCAGATGAGTCGATACTGCTGACTGATGAAACGGTAATTTCGATCTACGAAGCGAATGGGTCACAGGTTAATGCAACACCGCTGATGAGTGCTTTTGATTTCAATCTGACACCGCTTCCCTCGGTAGAATTTCCAGCGATTGAATACCGGGTGACGGATGTGACAGCGCTGGATGAGCGCGATCGCTTTTGGGCAGTCAACTATTTTTATGAAGGCGATCGCGATCTTTTTCCTGATAGGGACCCGCTGACGATTCGTTTTGGCAGAGGGGAAACGCACCGCCAAAGACAAACCGTAGAACGATTAGTAGAATTTGCCTACGGTGATGGGGGCATCAGCCTGACAGAAACGGCTCCGCTTCAGCTAGCGCTGATAGAGCAGGGACGTAACTGGGAGGGGATTGCCAGATTCGATAATGTTCGCTCAGGTGAGCGTGGCTTTCTGCTTGCAACTGACAAGTTTCCAGAAACGATATTGGGCTATGTTGCGCTGCCAGAGGCGGTCAGGCAGTCAGACTAGGGCAGCTTCAGTAAGCGGGGCGGGTGATTCAGTATCTGCTTCTAAACTCATTTCTGAATTTGGTTCTGTGAGCGTCAAAGACCAGCGGCTAGCAATGGGCATGCGCCAGCCCATGCCAAATGCCCTATCTGTCACTTTGAGAACCGGTGGAGCCTGACGACGCTTGAATTCGGCCCGCGTGAGCAAGCGAATAACTTTTTTGACAACGGTCGCAGAATGACCTGCAGCGACAACATCATCAGCCGACTGTTGCTTCTGAACTAAGCGCTCTAAAATATCGTCTAGCGTATCGTAATCGGGTAGCGAATCTTGATCGACTTGGTCAGGTTTTAGTTCGGCGCTAGGAGGCTTGGTGATGATATTGGTGGGAATAACTTCGCGCTCACGATTGAGCCACTGACAAAGGGCATATACCTGCGTTTTGGGCACGTCGGCGATGACGGCTAAGCCACCATTCATATCGCCATAGAGCGTGCAATAGCCTACTGCCATCTCCGACTTGTTGCCAGTAGATAAGAGCAGGTGGCCAAACTTGTTTGAGATGGCCATGAGCAAGTTACCGCGAATACGAGACTGTAGATTTTCTTCGGCGACACCAGCTTCAGTACCGGTGAACATATCATTTAGAACGGTATCGTAGCCTGTCATTAGAGGGGCGATAGCGAGCTTTTGAGTATTGACGCCCAAGTTAGCGGCGAGGGCTTCAGCATCGGTCACCGAATGACCAGAGCTATAGGGAGAAGGCATGAGGATACCGAGGACATTTTGCGGACCGAGGGCTGCAGCTGCGATCGCACAGACCAAAGCAGAATCAATACCGCCGCTCAGTCCAATCACGGCCTTGTTGAAGCCACATTTGCGGGCGTAGTCTTTTACACCCAAGACCAAGGCCGACCACATTTCTGAGTCCTTAGATTCAGGTAGTGTCTGAATTTCTCCGGGAAGCAAATCTTTGGTGGTCTCCGCTACGATGACCACCTGCAAGTCAGTATCAAAAGCGCTTAACCGACTCACTAGTGTCCCTTCTTTGTTGAAAGCAACGCTTTGACCATCGAAGATCAAATCGTCATTTCCACCGACCTGATTGACATAGATAATAGGCTGCCGGTACTGTCTTGCTTCGTGGGCGATCATCTCTTCTCGAAGCATTTGCTTGCCACTGACGTAAGGCGATGCCGACAAGTTGACCATCAGGTCAACACCTTTGTCTGTGAGCTCTTTGGTCGGATTGCTTGGATAGGCTCTCTTCCCCCAAAAGGATTCGTTATTCCAAAGATCTTCACAGATGGTAACGCCAATATGAACCGTTTCACCCTTTGCCGTTAGGAAAAAGCTGTTTGCCTGACTTCCCGATGCAAAATATCGATCTTCATCGAACACGTCATATGTAGGCAACAGGCGCTTGTGGAAAATCTCTCTTACCTGGCCTGATTGCAGCAAAGCCATACTGTTGAAGAGCGGTTTTTCTCCCCGCGCATCAGCGGCAGGATTGGCATCTGCGATACCGACTAGCGCTGAAATACCAGCGGGCAGAGACCGGGCGAGGGCAGCGACTTGCTGACGCATCTGTTCGATGAAGCTGGGTCGCATTAACAAATCTCGTGGCGGGTAGCCACATAGTGAAAGCTCGGGTGTGAGTAGAAGGTCCGCGCCCTGAGCAGCGGCCTGAGTTGCCATATGAAGAATGCGCTGGGCGTTGCCAGTTAGATCTCCGACGGTGGAATTGATTTGGGCGATCGCTATTTTCATTAAAAAGCAGGGATAGTAGGACTACAGCACCTGTCTTAAGAGATGCCAGAAACGAACCAGAAACAAAAAAGAGATAAAAGAACAACAAACTTTAAAGAAAAACCATCGGTTTATCTTTAAGTGGCTTGAAAGCTTCTGCATCAAACCTGTAGAGGCTGGCAGGGCGACCAGCACCACGGGAGGTTTTAACGCCGGTATCTTGCAGGATACCTAACTTTAAGAGACGCGTACGAAAGTTTGAATAATCGGAGAAATCTTCGCCGAGAACAGTGGCGTATAGCTGATAAACGTCGCTGAGTGTGAAGGTTTCAGGGAGAACATCGAAAGCAACGGGGCTATATTCCAGTTTGTTGCGCAGGCGCTGATAGCCGTAGGTGAGAATTTGATTGTGGTCGAAAGCGAGTTGCGGAATGCGCGCCAGCGGATACCAGGCAATACCGCTGACGCCATCGGCGATCAGTGCGGTATCTTCGAAGCGCACTAGGGCGAAGTGACTAACAGAGAGGTAGCGCACGTTATAAGCAGCTTCAGATTCTCTGGGATCGCGGTTAGGCCCACCAAAGGTGAAGAGCTGCTCTAGATAGAGATTATTGACGCGAATTTTTTCGGTGAGCACACGGTCGGCAGCGTCTTCGAGAGATTCGCCTACACGTACGAGCGTGCCAGGCAGGCTCCAGTAGTCGCTAAAGGGCGTTTGGTGTCGCATCACCAACAGTACCAGCAGCCGATTCTGTTCAGTATCGACAGAAAAGATGACGGTATCTACCCCCACTTTGAAGTCCGCTAGCGCTGTAGATTCTGACGCTGGCTGGGATGCTAGCGGCTGCGCTGCGGCCTGCAATGTAGTGGGAACAGTCGTCGAAACAGCGGTTAGCCGCGCGTCGAGATTGTGGCTTTGGGCGTCTGTTGAAGGCATGGGTAGAGGTTGTGCTCGATGATGTAGTCGCGGATAACGGGTGGAAGATGGTAGAAATGGTTGCTACCAGCTTGCGGGCTGCCGGATTGCTGGTCCTCAGTACAGCGTTTGTTACGGTAGGTACTCGAAGAGACGTCGTACTGGGCGGAGGGATGAGCAATTCGGACGGTAGCGAGCTGGCGCAGGGTGGATAGGGCTGACCCTTCGATGACGTAGCCTGGCCTGGGAAAAACTAGGATATCAACCTGGGCAAAGATTTCTTTCGCTCGGTACCACTTGGGGAGCTGCTCAAGCAGATCGGCCCCTACCACGAAGCTAAAATCAGCGCTTGGCCAAATTTTTCTAGCGCGGGCGATGGAGTGAATAGAGTAGCGATCGCTCAGGCGCTGGTTCAAGCTCACGTTACCCACAATAGCCTTCGCTTGTGAGGTTCTCTGGGTTGGCGTTCTTTGGGATGGCACTCCCTGGGGCAGCGTCTGAATGAGTAGCCGGAGCATTTCCGTGCGATCGCCAATGGGGGACTGTTTGGCCTTGTAAGGATTATCGGCTGCCCAGACAACAACTTCATCAAACCGCTGTGCTAGCCACATTAAGATGCTTTGATGACCGAGATGGGGGGGGTCGGCGCTGGTGCCAAACAGGGCAACGCGACGAGGGTTGTTTGGGTGAGTCATGACAGTCTTCTCTGCGTGTGCTCTATGAGCTGTTCTAACCCGTGGGATAGGGTAATTGTCAGGGAGTTGGCTGCAGAATCGAGCGGGTTGAGTTGACGGGTAGAATCGGGCAGAGCGCTGACGGTATCGGCAGTTCGCTGCGCGATTGAATCTAGACTCTCTGGTGAAGTTAGCCGCTGCCCGTTGTGCATCACCCGCTGTAGCAGGGGGATTTCTCCGGGGAGGGCTCCTTCAATCGTAAGTGATAGGCGATCGCTGATAATTTTGCCAGCGTCGTATCGGCGAAAGACCTGCTTACGGCCGGGATAGGTGACTTTGCCGCTGGAGCGCTTCATGACGGGCGTGCCGTCTATATCGACTAGCTTGTACACGCCGTTGACGGGCGTACCGGTCACGAGCTTGGTGCCGATGCCGTATCCATCGATGCAGGCAGCTTCACGCTGCAGCTGCGCGATGGCGTATTCATCTAGATCCCCGCTGGCAAAGATGGGCACGTTTGGTAGGTGCGATCGCACTGCCTTAGACCCCGCAGCCAAATCGCCAGAGTCTATCCGCACACCGGCCACCGTCATCTCGCTGGGGGAAGCTGCTAGCAGCTTTTGTGACAGGCGCTTGGCAGCCTCTACCGTATCGTAGGTATCGATTAGCAGCGGAGCCCCGGGGAAGTAGCGATGAAACGCGTCAAAACTTTCGTCTTCACTGCCCTCTAGAGCCGTGAGAGCCATTACTAGGGCGTGAGCCATCGTACCTACGGGTTGACGCCCGAGCTTGAAAGCAGCTAATACATTCGAGGTCGCGTTCAGTCCGCCAGCGATCGCCGCCCGCGCTGCCCAAAGCGCCCCCTGGGGGCTAAAGGCTCGCCTAGTGCCAAATTCGTATATCTTTGCGTCGGGGCCCGCGGCGTAACGCATTCGGGCCGCTCGCGTGGCGACAAGCGTTTGATAGTTAAGCGTATTTAGTAGGTAGGTTTCAGCAATTTGAGCCTGCCACAGCGGCGCTTCTATCCGCAGCATTGGCTCATTTGCAAAGATTGCAGTTCCCTCCGGAACCGCCCAAACGTCTCCTTCAAAACGAAAGTTTTCCAATAGCGACCAGAAGCTATCAGGCACTGATGCAAAGATTCCCGTCCTTTGCAGCTGCAGAATTTGGGCTGGGCTGAAGCTCAGGTTCTGCAAATACTCCAGCGCCTGCTCCAGGCCCATTGCGATTAAGTAGCCGTAGTGCTCAGGCAGCCGCCGGGTAAATAGCTCAAAGCTTGCGGGCTTACTGTGGATGCCCTCTCCGAGGTAGCAAGCTGACATGGTGAGCTGATAAAGATCGGTCAACAGCCCATATTCGCCGGGCGCAACTGAAAGCGGGTCTATGAGTTGGGTAGCTGTCGCCCGTGGGCGGGCTGACGACTCATCTACTTTTACATAACCGTCTTGAATGAAAACCATTAACTTAAGCGTTCTCTAAAGTACGAGCCTTTACAACTTATGGTCATTTTAACCATAAAAGGCATGGAGATGTCATCCCCCTTTGGATAAATCCTCAAAAAGGAAGTGGATTATTAGCCTGCAAGCTCTCACTTGTGCAAGTTAATCAGCAAGGAAATTTAAGAAATCAAGGGTATCTTCAAAGAGATTCCAGGGATTTACAGGCTTTCCTCAGATGAATAAACCACTGTTCGTTTTGACTACTGCTTTCTTTATCTTCTGTATCAGACGAAACAATTCCGAGATAATACAGGATCTTTTATTTGGTTATAAGAACCAAAATTTGTTTCGCGAATTACCCACGACATCAGTCTCCAAAGTATGAAGCCGAAACATCAATGTAGACAATTCAATTATTTCGCTTTGTCAGCTGAGGATAAATCCGTCAGTCTGTCTTGAAAAGGAAGGCGTAAAATATGAAGTAATGTAAAAGACGGCCCGGGGCAGCCCTGCCCAAACCCGCTTTCTTCCATTCCTTACTCACAAGCTTTTATGAAACCGGTCTCAGATGGACTTTCCGACACAGCTTCTGCCGACACTCCAGTCTCCACATGGATGACGATTGCTCGACTATTGCGTTGGGATAAGCCAGCAGGACGGCTGATTTTGATGATTCCAGCGCTGTGGGCGGTGTTTTTGGCAGAGCGGGGACTGCCTGAACTGCCATTGCTGGGTGTGATTGTGCTGGGCACATTGGCCACAAGTGCGGGAGGCTGTGTTGTCAACGACTTATGGGATAGGGATATTGATGGGCAGGTTGAGCGTACGAAAAATCGACCACTGGCAGCACAAGCACTGTCGGTAAAGGTGGGAATCGGGGTCGCTTTTGTTGCGTTCGTTTGCGCGTGGGTGCTGTCTTTTTATCTGACGCCTTTGAGCTTTTGGCTGTGCGTTGCGGCAGTGCCAGTAATTGTGCTGTATCCGCTCGCTAAGCGGGTGTTTCCAGTGCCACAGCTGGTCCTCTCTATTGCCTGGGGGTTTGCGGTGCTGATTAGCTGGAGTGCGGTTACAAACTCCATTGAGTTGGCAACCTGGGTGCTGTGGGCGGCAACGGTGCTATGGACCCTAGGCTTTGATACGGTATACGCCATTCCCGACAGGGAATTTGACCGGCGGCTGGGGATCAACTCTAGCGCCTTGTTTTTTGGCTCCCGGGCCCCCCAGGCGGTGGGATTATTCTTTCTAGGGACGGTGCTGATGCTTTCCTGGCTGGGAGTAGCCATGCCTTTGGGACTCCCCTACTGGCTGTCGCTGGCTGTCGCTGCATACTACTGGTACCGGCAATATCGTCAATTAGCGCGCAGGCCCAAATCTACGCAGGTATTCAGTCATATCTTTCGGCAGAACGTCACCATTGGATTCATTCTGCTTACTGGCATGGCCCTATCTGTCCTTTTCAACATCTAAGCGAATGCTAAGCATTCATCACTTATTCTGCTAACTTTCTCCCCGTTGGCTTTCTTCCTATCAGCTTTCTTCCTACTGGCTTTCTCCAATGTGGCTCTTATTTGCCTCGCTTACCGCTTTGTTTGAGGCTTGCAAAGATGCTACAGGTAAGCAAAGTCTTAGGAGGCTCGATGAATACAGCGTGCTGTTTAGCTTTATGGCTGTGGGCGTCGTGTTGATGACACCGTTGCTGCTAGTGACTGGCGTGCCGACAATTCGGCCTAATTTTTGGCTGGCGCTCTTGGTCGGAGGAGGTTTGAATATTTTGGCATTCACCCTCTACGTTCGGGCATTGAAACTGGCCGACCTATCACTGACAGTGCCGCTCGTGACACTGACACCGCTGTTTTTGCTAGTGACTTCTCCCTTGATTGTGCAGGAATTGCCTACGGCTGCCGATGCGGTGGGCGTTGTTTTGTTGGTGATTGGCTCTTATGTTTTGAATCTGTCACCTACTCAGATAAAAAAAATATCGCATCAAACATCCTCACAGCAGTTGACAGATTCAGACGGTGTCTGGCAGCCGCTGATAGCGATGATGCGAAATCCGGGAAGCCGACTGATGCTCTGTGTTGCTTTCATTTGGAGCATTACGTCTAACTTTGACAAGATTGGGGTTGTGAATTCTTCGCCTTTGCTATGGGCGATCGCACTGTTCACAGTGATTGCAGGGGGCATGGTGCCCTTTGTATTCTGGAGAACAAATAGCACGGGAGTGATGCCAATTGTGGAATCGTGGAAACTCTTGGGCATTACGGGTGGATTTAATGCGATCGCCATTACATTTCAGATGATGGCGCTGACAATGGCCCCCGTAGCTCAAGTCATCGCTGTAAAGCGGATGAGCGCACTCATATCTGTGTTATTTGGTCATTTTTTCTTCGGAGAAAAAGGATTGCGCGAACGGCTGATCGGCGCAGCAATCATGGTTAGCGGCGTTGTGGTTATGGCCTTGAAGTAGGGGGAAGTTACCGATTTGTGACGATATTTTTATCAGGCGCTGTGATCTAATCTCTAATTGGCTATAAGATGGTTGTGAAGAAATCGATATCGGCTACAGGTTTGCTTTTCTGTTTAAAAGGGTTTCCCTTAATTTTTACAGGCTTCCGACCGACTTATCATTCTCACTTGCCCTGTTTAATTTCTGGAGACTACTTGTATGGGCGTTTATGTAGGAAACCTTTCCTATGACGTAACCCAAGAAGACCTTAATAGCGTCTTTGCTGAGTATGGGACCGTCAAGCGCGTAACCCTACCAACAGATCGTGAAACCGGTCGTGTACGAGGATTTGCATTTGTAGACCTTAGCTCTGACGACGAAGAGCAAGCAGCTATCGACGCACTCGATGGCGCTGAATGGATGGGCCGCGACCTGCGGGTGAACAAAGCTAAGCCGCGTGAGCCCCGTCGTTAAAGAGCTTGATGTGCAACAAATGGCTAAGTAATTGATGAAATATGAACCTTGAGCTCGAAGGAGTTCAAGGTTCATTGTGTTTGTACGTTTGGATGAAGTCTCTTGGGAGAGTGTGCCACTAGGAGGGTGCCTTTTAGAAAATCTAGTTTTCAGAATGTCGGCTTTTAGACTGCTGACCTTCAGAAAGTAATTCTAAAGGACGTGATACAGTCTTTGGATAATTTTGATGCCTGAAACCTAAATTTTGGGCGTCGATTGTTTCAAGAACAAGACTTCTAAAGCTCCAACACCGGCTTCACGAACTTCAAAGATGAGCGCTTTTGAGTTTCACGCGGTAAAGAATCTTGCAGGTGACTCACCTAGTAAGTTTATTTACAGCTTCTCAGCCTTTCTTTTACTTTTCTTTTTCGATCTTTACTGTTTATTTTCTGTTTAACTTTTTTGGAGACTAAGACCATGGGCGTTTATGTGGGAAACCTTTCCTATGATGTAACCCAAGAGGACCTAAACAGCGTTTTCGCTGAGTACGGTACCGTCAAGCGCGTTACATTGCCAACTGACCGAGAGACGGGCCGCGTACGTGGCTTTGCGTTTGTAGACCTCAGCTCTGATGCTGAAGAGCAAGCCGCCATTGATGCACTCGATGGCGCAGAGTGGATGGGCCGTGACCTACGAGTCAATAAGGCCAAACCTCGCGAACCACGTCGCTAGGATTCTTTCAACCAAAGAACATCCCGATAGGGTTTAGCCTGCTGAGTCCTTATCCTTAATAGGGATAGGATGTAGAGCTTGCTCTTCTCGCAGAGTGGGCTGCAGGAATGTTATTTACTTGCCAGTCCCTAACTATAAGGACCCTGGATTTGTTATCAAGTCCAGGGTTTGTTGTATGTGATACAACAGTTTTTTACACTTTTTGGGCGGGTATCCGTACGAGATTTGTTTCACGTTCTGATAAAACGTGCCTGTCCAGCACTTGAACAAGAATGGGAATCTCGGCCTGAGTGATGCTCCAGACTTGGTCGACATCAATCACAGGATCTTCTTGCAGGAGGCGAGCTTTCATGCCGATAAGGTTGGACCAGGCTATGGCCGATAGCTCGTGACGGGTTTGAGGGGAAATCCGTTTGGCTGCTTTTTCAATAGACAAGAGTCGCCGCATAACTTTATCTTGCAGCTGGACATCTTGATAAAAGGTTTGGAGTGAAGTGCTTTTTATGTACTCCAGGATACGGTTCGCGGCATGGAGAACATCAACGAGATATTGACTGTCTTGCTGTTGCATGGCGATCACAAGTTATTCGAGCCGGTGAGTGTTCGAGTCAGTGAAGCATGGGGGAAGGAAGCAGGGTCAGAGTGTAAATGTTCTGCCACAAGAACGTGGTTAAACGTTTGCATATTCTTTATTTTATCGTCTCTGACACAGGCACTTAACACTTCATCATCAAACTCGCTTTGAAGCTTCAGTAGTGTCTCAAAGCACTGCCCTGCTTA
Organism: Cyanobacteria bacterium J06626_6; assembly: GCA_038523095.1. Classification (GTDB taxonomy): domain Bacteria; phylum Cyanobacteriota; class Cyanobacteriia; order Phormidesmidales; family Phormidesmidaceae; genus Phormidesmis. Next base: position 5,101 of record JBCBJS010000075.1, on the reverse strand, counting down.
CGCTTTAAAGGCAGAGGACTAAAAACCATTGATGAGCTCTAGCGCTGATATTGCAGAAAATTTGGAAATCTTACTGATAGGACTGTATTCCTCAAATGTGTATACTCGATTTCCCTCCGCGCTTAGCCCCAGCAAAAAAGCAACCAAAAAATAAGCTTATAAGAACCCAAAGGAGAGCCTGACAATGACTCACGAAATGTTCCAAGGATTAGAAGTCTGCCTCGTACTTTCAGTATCTGTCACTATTTTGTGCCCGATTCTGATGTACTGTCTGCCCAACCGGCAAAGCGTTCTGTAGGTAGGCTTTGTATGCATCTCAACATACATCTGTATCTACAGATGTATGGCATGCAGGGCAAGTTAAAAGGGCAGCGCTGCCATAAACAGCGCTGCCCTTTTTGCCGTACACAAGCACTTAACTGACAACACGACTTGTCTGAGCTCTACTACAAGCGGTGTATGCCCTATTCCTAACTAGACACTGATTAGGTGCAATGATTAGGTGAAAACTAGGGTGTCTTCAGTTTCAGCCTAATCGAGGACGTTAATGACACCGCAGGCAGCTGCGCCTTGGGCAGCATTCTCGATGAAGCTATCGTCATTGGTGATGAGACCGACACCACCTGCAGCAACTGCACCCACGGCCAGATCTTCTACTAGGTTACGATCGCCGTCCCCTCGAAATTCTTCGTTGACTAAATTGCAAGCCACACCTGCGGCTGCACCATTGGCGGCATCGTCGAGACCAAAGTCGTCGCCCAGCAGCAGTCCAGTACCCAAGCCAACGCCTGCACCAATGGCAGCATCTTCAAGCAAGTCATCCGCTTTCGCGGGCTGTGCCATCCATGCCATGAGTCCGGTCAGTGCGATCGCAGCCAAGCTAGGCGCTAACACTCTATTTGAAGAAACAGTCGAAAAACTTAAGCGCTTCATAGATACAACTCCTTAAAACTAAATCCAAAACTAGGACAAGCGTATTAACCTGGCTAAATATACGAATCAGGACAAAGCCTGAACCAGGACAAAGCAAACTGCAAGCGTCTCAACTGCAGCGACACCTACATTGATGACGATGTCTTAAATAATACCGAACCTGTGTAGAAGCGGCTGCAAAATTCGTGCAAAAGTACAGCTTTAGCTGTTTCATCCGCTTGTGGGCAAATGCCCATACAGGAGTAAGCCTGTCCCTCTCATTCAGCTGCAGTCAGCGCCAAAGCTGCGTTTTGCCCGCCAAAGCCAAAACTGAGGCAAAGTAAATTCTTTAGAGAAGCTGGTTGGCCCAGGCGTACAAAATTCAAATCAAAATCGGCCTGCCGTAAACCTGTACAGGGCACTATCGCCTGCTGCTGCAAACTCAATAAACTAATCCCTACGCTAATGGCACCGGAAGCACCCAGCGTGTGGCCAGTCGCCCCCTTAGTGGCCATGACGGCGACTTGGTCGCGCAGCTTTGCCCTAATCAGATTTGCTTCCATCTGGTCATTTTGGGCGGTGCTTGTCCCATGGGTGTGCACGGCGTCGACATCGGCTGCTCGCCAGCCGCTAAGGGCTAGACACAGTGACACAGCCTGATGGCCCATGGTATAGCTGGGATCGAACGAACTGATGTGGTGGCTATCGTTGGTGATGCCTATGCCCAGAATTTTGGCATAAATGTGTTTGACGCTCCGGGCGTAGGCCAGTTTTGCTGATTCTAAAACCATGACAGCGCCGCCCTCGCCCAACACAAAGCCTTCTCGCTGGACATCGAACGGGTAGCAGCCTGTCTTGGCTAGGGCGCCCATTTTACGGAAGCCTGCGAGTGTTAACGGCGTAATTGGGGATTCGACTGCGCCTGCGATTACCCGCTGACACTGTCCGGTGCGAATTAAATCTGCGGCCTGGGCGATCGCCCAGATGCCCGTCGCACATGCTGCCATGGGAGCGAGCAGTGGCCCAGTTGCACCAACTGTACGGGCGACGGTTAGGGCAGGGCGATGAGCTAAGGCCGCGCACCAGTCGTCTTCTACTGTTCCGGGCGTCTGGATTTGCTGAAGCGCCATGGCTTCGAGGTCGGGAAGATGGCTGCGGCTAGAGCCGATAACTACCCCGCATTCTGCTCCGGCGGCATGGGATAGTGAAAGGCCTGCATCCAGCCAGGCTTCCTGCGCCAAAGCCGCTGTCATTGCCGCTAGCCGAACAGGCACTTTGCCTATCATGGCTAGTGGGCCTGGAGCCAGATCTAAAAAGGGCTGACGAAGTGCGATCGCACTTTCGCCAGCCATCAGCCGTTGCCAGTTTGATTGAACAGAAGCGCCCAGAGCCGTCTTAAGGCTCAGTCCTGTTACGACAACATCGTTTGCAGCAGCCACTAAAGCCGGACCCTCAACTCAGTCAGATAGTCTAATTACTCTAGACGATTTAAGGGGTTGATTTGACTGGCTGATTCTGATTTGACTGGCTGATGACTAGCTGATTTGGCTGGCTAATTTAAGTGGGTGACCTACCCGGGCAACCTAACCTCCAGGCTGAACGAGGTTATCCGCACCAGCAGTGACCTTCACTGAGCTAATCACGTCATTCAGCTGAATGTTATCAACGATGTCCATGCCATCGGTGACGTAGCCAAACACAGCATAATCACCATCTAAAAAGGCCACGTCGGCAAGCGTAATGTAGAACTGCGCTGAGGCAGTATTCACACCAGAGCGAGCCATGGCGATCGCACCTCGACGATGGTTCAAAGCAGGCGTGGCTTGTACCTGTGCCTCTGAAAACGTTTTGCCGTATACAGGCTCACTGGCATTTTCCGGAAGAATCTCCAGGGGAATCAGTCGTGGCTGACCGGATTCATCTACATAGCTACCGGTTCCCAGCTGGGCATTTGGCACATTGGGATCGCTGCTGAGGGGGTCGCCGCCCTGGGCTACGAAGGGCTCAGGAGAGCGAACCACCCGGTGAAAAATCGTCCCATCGTAGACGCCTTTTTGAGCAAGGTCGACGAAATTACCGGCTGTAATTGGTGCTTTTGCACCGTCTAGCTCGACGGTGATAACTTCGCTACCGACCATAATTTCTACGGTTGCTGTGCCATCTAACCGGGCTAAACCCGCTGTGAGTTCCTCCGCGGTAGGGGCTGCAGCTACGGGCGTTTCAGGGACCGGGGCAACATCGGTCGCAACCGGTGGCGCCTCGGCTGAACTGCAGCTGACGACAAAAAGTGCGATCGCAGCTAACGCGAACCGTCGCATACCGTTGGCTCTACTAAACCCTAATTTCATTTGAATGTGAGCTCCCAATTTTTCTATGTGTGGTTTGAGCTGCCAGACCAGAACCCAGGCAAACCTAGGCAGAGATGGGCAGACGTGTAGACCAAACATCTGACCTAGAAATTCGATTGCAAAAGATCAAGTCAGAAGTTTGAGCGGAACATCAGAAAGCCGCCCCAAAAGTTTTCAAAGTGTCGCTCATTTTGCCACAGGGCGGAGCGCGGTTCAATTCAAAGTCGCCGAAAGTTCTCAAGAACCTGGAGAATTTAGAGAAAATACTGAACGGGCAGGCATTCAGCAAATGAAAGTCGACCGCAAATGCGCTGACATAGCCGATCTCAGATGATGTCGAGTATCACTTTCATCGTTGAGACAGTCATCTATTGAGAAAACAATCCATTCCACTCAACAGTCGATCCATCAAGATTGGACTTCAGGGCTACAGACCTTCTAGAGGAACCTGTAGAAAACGAGCAAGCTCAGCCCCTTGATTCTCAAGATCCGAAAGCGAAATTGGCTGGCCCACACGCGTCATCGGAATCTCGCCTTTGCCCTTGACCTTTAAGTAGAGGGCTCGCTTAGGATTTAGTCCTTCCTTGATTTCTGCGCGCACAGCCAAAACATCTTTTAGCGAGTAGCGAAGGTCGATTTCTCTATTTTTACCAGGGAAGCCAAAGCGAAAAATTCGCGCTTCGCTAGTGCCCTTATTAAACTCGTTGAAGCCGCCGCCAACGTTCCAAAAAATAATCAGGCTGAGGTAGGTGCACAGCAGGATAGCTGCTGTACCGTAGAACCCCATGGCAATACCCTGCGGAATAAATACCAGTTGCGCAGGCAAATCTGAGAAGGGCAACAAATTCGTCTGCAAAAAGCTGGATAGCCCGGCCAGGAAAAAGCCTACACCACCAATTGCTGTGACGCCCGCCCAGAAATAATTACTCGGACGCCGCGCACCCAAAATATCCCGGCGTAGCACAGTTATTTTTTGACCTGAAGCGTTGCCTGGAGCACTACCTGAAGCGTTAGGGCTGTCGGATTTGGAACTTGAAGAAGGCGATTTAGAAGCGGTCATAGGTTAGATGAGGTCAGATCCTTGTGCTTTATTTGGTTCACCAGCTTTTTGATGGACCTTTTCGATGGGCAGAGCGCGCATCAGGCTAGAGACGCATCAGCATCAATATAAAGGAGAGTTACGGAGGGTTAAGACGCACTTGCTAAATAGTATCGGTTTACTCAGGCATGTGGTGATGGCACTCTCAATAAAAACCATGCTGAATGCCAAAAATTTAGGAAAGGTTAAGAATGCACAGGCGCTAACTTGCACTTGGATGCGGCTTATCGACCCCAAAAAATATCTATGTATTGCTTGACACAAGGGGGTTTTAAGGAATTCCTTCTTTTTTTGGCAGAGGTGCGATCGCGCCCTCACATGCCAACAAATCAGATTATTTTTCCCAGACAAGCAATCTGAGAACTTACATGACAGATTGTAAAAATATGAATCAGTCCTTATGATAAGTACATGCCAAAATCCTTTAGGGTGGCGAACTTTAGCTACCCGAACCTGGACTGATTTGGATAATTCATACCCTCGGTCCGATGGTATCTGAGCGATTTAACTTGCTTTGGCATTCTATGCCTAGGGATTTTGAACTGCTCAGAGAACGAAGGACTTAGAGCCAGTATTAACTCTACAGTTAAGAAAAGGCCCTTAGTTAATCAATGGCCGAAACATAAGGCCAAGCGCCAATTGAGAGGATTTACGAAATGACTATAGCAATGGGACAAGCGCCCGCCAGACGGGGACGGTTTGACGTCGTCGACGACTGGCTGAAGCGCGACCGCTTTGTATT
>JBCBJS010000074.1:0-19879 GCA_038523095.1 Cyanobacteria bacterium J06626_6 | reverse complement strand
CGAGCGCAAAGGCACCTGCAATCTGTTCGGCTTCTTTCAACCGTTACAGAACTGGCGACACCTAAAGCCCACGCATCATCGAAAGAGCGAAGACTTTTCTCTCTGTATGCAGTACCTCGTTGACGTCCTGTTCCCAGAGGCCAGCGAAGTGCATGTGGTTTTAGACAATCTCAATACTCACACACCTACGGCGCTCTACAAAACGTTTGAGCCGAGCGAGGCGCTGCGAATTCTTGATCGCATTCGCTTTCACTACACGCCGAAGCATGGCAGTTGGTTGAATATGGTTGAGTTTGAGTTCTCTGCGCTTTCCAGACAGTGTCTAAACCGACGGATTCCTGAGTTTGAACAACTTAGCAAAGTGGTTGGCCTTTGGGAAGAAAAACGCAATGCTAGGAAAGCGACGGTCAATTGGTTGTTCACAGTCGAAGATGCTCGCACCAAGCTCTCTAGACTCTATCCTCAGCCTAGCCTGTCATAATCACCGTGGCAGAGTACTACGGATAAAGCGCTAGTCAGATAGGCTCCAGTCAACTGCGCGTTGCCAATGCTGAAAATAGTGATGAATCCGTATCTATTGAATTATTGATTCGCGCGATTTTAGCCACTGGAGCTTCGCCTCAAGAAATTGGCAAAGTCATCGCTAGTGTTGGCTGAAATATTTTTTCAGATCTCGCTTGAGCGTTGTTGTATGGGTTGTTGGGTTTCTGATCAGCAAACATACAATACAAAAGTCTGTCTGTTTTACTTTGTTGATATCTGTTGGGTTGTTGGGTTGTTGGGTTGTTGGGTTGAGCTAGGTGATATTTCGACAAGCGGCCATCCTTCACAAACGTTTTAGCAATGCATCGTATTCTGAATGGGGGCCAATCCAAAACCAATAAATCTGACCTTCTTCGAGCAAACCCAGAGCTCTATAGCTGAGGTCTATACGTACCGAATAAATGGGTTGACGTTGACTAACCTGCTTAAATTGCAGACTCCGATGATATGGGTCTGTTTTCCAAAGAGCATAAGCCTTATCAGCTTTTGCTTGGACTGTATTAGGCAAATTGCTGAGGCGTTTTCGAAAATCTTTGGTGACACTCGATTTCATTTTTTAGCAGGGAAAGCTTCATCAAGCGGAACGGTATCCCCTGAGTCAATATCCTGACGAACCATCGCCGCTAAATTATCCCACTGCGTATCCGTGGTTGCTTCAAAACTTGCTTGCCAAGCCTGTTCATTTTCTAGCTCAGCGAGAAAGCGCGTGGCGATCGCATCTTGCTGCTCATCTGATAGCTTGGCGATCTCTGCGATTGCCTGTTGGAGAAGCTCAGTCATAATTTCTCATAGCTAATAATGCTACGGTCACCATTCTATCTACATCGTAGCCCAACACATCATGTGCGGCTGCTTATTCTGGAGCCTTTGGGCCCGATTGTATCGCTGTCTGGTATACATCCGCCTGTTTCGCCCGAGAGAGCCACCGGTGATAGGTCTTGTTATGCACATCCACCGAGTGCCCCATCATTCTCGCCGCAATGGTATCTGGCAGTCTAAAAGTAATGCTGGCTCGAATAGCCCACGCGTGGCGCAAATCATAGGGACTGAATGGCAGACCATATCGACGAAATTGGGTCGAGGCGCGTTGGCGTAGCCTCTCCGCAGGGAGAATCTCCATAATCGCGATAAACCTTCGCCGTCACATTAGGTCGCTGAATATCCCTAAGCTCCCATCGTTCCACCCACTCTGGATACAGTGCCTGTACCTGTCTCTCACCAGTTTTGCCCTCAGTGACTTGGATTGTCAGCTCATCTATAAAGTGACAAAACCAAAACTCATGGGGCCTGAGGCCAAAGGTAGCAACAATTCCATAAAAAGAGCGCCATGTAGGGTTGGAAATTTTAGCCAGCCATTCACCCACCATTTCATCGGTCGGTAATTTCCTAACGTTCTGGGGTTTCGTGCTGCTGTAATTGCCTCGGTAGGGTTTCAGATTAAGCTCTATTTCAGCAAAGTCTGCTAGCTTTTGAAGCTTTAGACAGTACTCGCGTCGCTTGCGAGTATTCGGTGGTGTGTCGAGAGCGAGCGCGACTAACGCCTCTGACACCAACAGTCCATCCTGTGGCAAATTGTCGTAAACCGTCTGCCAATGACGCTTCCACGTCGTTTCACTCAGACTATGGGTGCTCATGTAGTGCTGCTTAAATTCTCTAATCCACTCACTGATTGCACGTTCTTCAGGAGGCTCTTCATCCAGCCAGTCTGACCAGTCAAACTGCTTCAGTGCAAGTAAAGAGCCTCCTGATGACTACTAGGTGCTGAGCCTCCGCTTCCGCTCGTCGGAGTCCATCTCTGCTCAAAGGAAGACCAGTCTTCAGATCGTATTGGCCTGGTTTGACCCGGCGACTACCTGGTTTAGGCGGTAACGTCGCTCGAAGATACAGCGCTTCACCCCGACAGCGAATAGTGACACGAATTCTGGCAGCTTTGAGTCGAGCGTTTGCATCTGCAATTAGCTACTCATCTACATGACTTTTCATTCTCTTTTTCAGCCCGTAGGCTCCTCAATCACGACTGAGGTCTTCCCACTGGTTTGAGCGGCAGGGCTTCCCTACTTTTTCCCTAAAAGTCCGGACAAAAATAGACACAACCGAGCAAACTCGTTGTGTCCAATCCTTATGAATAAAGGGCTACAAGCCTTGATTTATCGACGGATCCTACAGGATTCGAACCTGTGACCGACCGCTTAGAAGGCGGTTGCTCTATCCAGCTGAGCTAAGGATCCATATTTTGGCTGCATCATTCTAACTCGATAGCGGATACAGCGCACTATGGTCCTATGGGCTTTCTCAGCAGAAGGTTGGGGCCGTGCTGTGATTGAAATGTCTGTATAGCTTGGCTCGATTGATGCTGGTGTGGCGAGGTGCTTTGTATCGACAATAGTTGGTTTGAGGTTCTAGGGGTTTGGGTACGCTATTTTCGTATTCTGATCTCTGGTTCAGTGATGGACTGGGATGGGTCTTTGCGCTTGAGCGATCGCATCTATGTTTGTGTTAACGCCTGCTGATGTTGACATCACCAGTATTCAGCATCCTAAGCAACCGAAGAAAGTTCCTATTTTGTCCTATCAGGAGCGAACCTTTCGTTTGCTGAGCGTTTTTAATGCGCAACAGGAGGCCGAGGCGCATGCTGCCTGGCGCGACCTAACCGACAACGAAGGTAAAGCCTGTGTGCTGCTCGAAGAACCTCATCGCTACAGCCTCTGGCGACTGGTCAAAATTGATAAGGGCCTGCTCAATCCGGTCGCACCTGTTTCCTATGCGAAGGCCTGTGTGCTGATGATTCAGGCGCTGTACGGCGATGTAGAACAGCTTTTGGGAGATAGGCAAGCCAAAAAGTTTGGTGCTGGACTGGAGATGACTGCGGTAAAGCCCATTCAGGATGCGGGTGGCTTTGGTGCGATTTTGCGGATGAATCCGCTGGTGGAGGTGCCGCCTCGGTGGGAAGAGAACGATTTGAGCATGGTTTTGCTGGAGCTGCATCGGCTGGGGACTAGGTTTTTTGGGCGGTCTAAGTTTGCGCCGCGTACGCTTTCCGCGTTGGATGTATTACCGGGTAACGATAAAGCCGTGTTTATGACTTGGTTGGAACTTTCGTTGCTGGGTAATCTCTGGCTAGTTCAATAGCTGATGCTAGCGTTTAGAGAATTTTGGTCTACACAAAAGGCTCAGCTCAGAAAGCTGACAAGAGTGAGAAAGCCATACCCATCTGCGCTTGCTGACCACGTTGCTTTGCTGGCATAGGCGTTTTACTTGCTGAGCCGGTTGGGAGTGACGTGGCTAATGCTGTATCTACATGTCTATTATTTGGCGGGGATTGGGATGTGAATGACAAGGCGATCGCAGCGATGGGGCTGCAGCAGGCGGAAAGGACAGCCGTCTATGCTTGTGGTGGCTGGGCGTTACTGTCTATCTGCTGCTTTTTTGCCAGTCTATTTCTAGGTGCCGATGCAGACTGGTTTCCAACCCTTGTGAGCTTGTTGAAGATGGGGTCGTTTTTGCTGGCGGCGGTGCTGTGCTGGCGTAATGCGGTGAATCCCGACATTTTGAGTGGGCGGGGAGTGTGGCAGGCGATCGCAGTCGGTATGGCAGCCTACGCACTAGGCGATACGACCGTGATACTCTGGCGTAGCCTTTGGGGCGTGAGCGCGGCAGTAGCACTGGCTGATGTGTTCTACGCTGTGAGCTATCTTTTCCTAGCCATTGGGCTTTTTCAGGCTGTGCTGCCAAGGCGAATTACTTTGAATCTGCCACAGACCCTAGGCATTTCGATGGCTGGCGTATTGGGGATTGTGCTAGCTAGCTGGATTGCGTTTCAGCTGCCGAGTGGCGCTAGCTTGGCTGCGGAGATGGCCGCTGAAGGAATGGCAGTGACGGGTGATGTCTTCAGCGTTGAGTCAATTCGAGTGGAGTCTAAGGGGATAGCGGCGGGTGCGATTACGAATGCTGAGCGCCGGGTGCCCCCTCTGGCAGCCACGATTGAGCGGCGGCTAAGCCGGATAACGACTCATGTAGGTCTGCTGTATGTGGTGGGTGACTGTGTCCTGGTGGTTATTGCGGTGGCGCTGCTGGTGGCCTTTTGGGGAGGAACCTATTCTGAGGCGTGGAAGCTGGTGGCACTAGCGGGGCTGTGTCTGTATGTGGCAGATATGTTTTTGCTTTACGAAGTCGGGCAGGGAATCTACCGGCAGGGTGCCTTCTGGGAAATATTTTGGGTCTTGTCTGCGCTGTTTTTTGGGCTGAGCGCGGCGGTGGAGCATGGCGTTTCTGATCGTATCAAGCGTCAAGCGCCTCGTCGCAGCTGGCTGTAGAAAGCCTACGGCGCTTAGCTGTAGAAAGCCTACGGCTTTGTGAAACCGTCGCTTGTGTTGAGTTACGCAGATTACTCAGCACAAGGGCTACAGGGGTTTATTCTTCGGAAAACCTGCCATACTAGGGAAGCAAATGTGATGGACCTAGGCAGCATGGCTCCTCGTAAACTCTCTGACTCGGATAAAACCGAAATTATCGATCTCTATAGGCAGCCTGGAGAGACGACTTCGACCTTGGCTGAGCGGTTTGGAGTCAGCAACAGTACGGTGAGCCGAATCTTGAAGAATGCGCTGCCTGCTGAGGAGTACAGTGAGCTGATCGCGCAGAAGCGCATGGCTGGTTCTGATAAGTCTGAGACGCCTAAGCGATCGCGCACAAAGCGTCGAAAGTCAGTGAGTGCAGACAAGGCAATCGCCGCTAAAGCTGACACTCCTGACGAGGCCGATACCGATGCGGCAGAGACCCCGACCAAACAAGTCGCCCCCCCAAAGCTAAAAACAGCTGCTAAGGACACCGATGAGTCAGCCGGTGAAGCACCTTCTAAGAAGCCTCGGCGTCGGCGCAGCCGCCGAAAAGAGGAGGAAGACGGTCAGCTACCATTGCTAGAGACAGCGGCTGATGCCCAGGCAGCTCCGGAAGTGGGTGGTGAGATAGCCAGTCCTGTACTCGCTGTAGATGACGAGGATGATGAGGACGACTTGCTAGGGCTCGATGAGACCCTGGGCGATGACTTCGGCGATGATGATGATTTGGATGAAGAGGACGATGAAGACGAGGCTGATGACGGTGGTGTAGAGCTACCTAAGCCAAAGCTACAGCCGGAGAGCGCTGTGGAAATTATGCCTTTGGCGCGGGCTGTTTTGCCGAAGCCCTGTTACTTGGTGGTGGATATGCGAGCTGAGCTGATTACGCGGCCGCTGCGCGAATTTGCCGATTTGGGACAGATTCCTAGCTCAGAGGAAACGTCAAACACGCTGCCTGTATTTGATAATCACCGGGTTGCAAGGCGGTTTTCGCGCAACAAGCAGCGCGTGATTAAGGTGCCAGACGGCAGCCTGATTACGCGGACTCGCCCTTACCTGCAGGCAAAGGGTATTACCCGTTTACTGGTTGACGGTCAGGTGTTTGATTTGGTGACTGCGGAGTAAGATCGGGTGCTAGGCTTCGGGGTAAGTGCTCTGGTGAAAGGTTTGCCAGATGTGGTGTCGAGGGGACATTTGCCTGAAGCTTGCGGCTGATGGCACCGATACTGTCCATACGAACCATTTCTTCCCAGGTGCTAATTTCACCGTTGTTTTCAATTTTGTAGTGCAGGGTGACTAGGTCGCTGTCCACGGTGTGGATGATGGCTGATTTTATCCATCTGTTTTGGTCTCGTAAAAAGACTTGAATTTCGCAGCCTGTGGCTGCCAGGCGGTAAATTTTTCTTTGCAGCATGGATTTGAAAATTGAAAATTTAGCTTGCTTCTGAAGTGGGTTTGTGGCTTGTTTGAGGTAGCTGGTTTTGCGTATGAATGCTACTAGTATTCCCGAGACTTGGGTTAAGGCTTTTTCTTCTGAGGCTTTTCTCCTCAGGCGTCAGAAAAGCGGGGTCTCGTTTCAGAAGAAGCGTCTATAATCGTGGCGCTGACGCTGCGGGTTTGGGAGTATGTTGTTGCATTTGTGTAGCTGGCCTGAGGTTGAAGAGTATTTGGGGCGATCGCGCGGCATTATTTTCCCCATCGGCTCTACTGAGCAACATGGCCCGACCGGACTCATTGGCACCGATGCGATCTGCGCAGAAGCGGTTGCGAAGGGCGTGGGTGAAGCGACGGATGCGCTAGTTGGGCCGACGATTAATGTGGGGATGGCGCTGCATCATCTGGCCTTTCCCGGTAGCGTTAGCTTGCGGCCAAGCACGCTGATTGCGCTGATTCAAGACTACGTAAAACCTTTGGCACGCCATGGATTTGAGCGGTTTTACTTTATCAACGGGCACGGGGGAAATATCGCCTCAATGAAGGCGGCTTTTTCAGAGACCTACGCAGCGATCGCAGATGCCAACCTCCCAAATGCCCAAAACGTCCGCTGCAAGCTTGCCAACTGGTATCAGGGAAACGCAGTGGGTGAACTTGTCGCGCGGCTCTATGGCGATCAAGAAGGCTCCCACGCCACGCCAAGTGAAGTCGCGCTGACTCAGTTTGTGTATCCAGAGGCGATAAAAATGGCTGACCTCTCTCCGCAAGTGGCACCGACTGGTCGCTCAATTTATAATCCGACTGACTTCCGTGCCTTTTACGCCGATGGGCGAATGGGGTCGAATCCCGACTTGGCAACGCCTGAGCATGGAAAGCAGTTCTATGAGCTGGCAGTAAAGGAAATGAGCGCAGGATATCTTACGTTTTTGGAGGAGCGTTCGTGAGATCATCGGCGATAATGAACACAATGGCTATTCCAATGTTTTGCCTAGCGCTGCTGTTTGTATAGACGAATGACATGTCTCAGTTAGACCTATTTTCCACGACTGAGTTTGCCCAAGCGGATGTGCCAGTACCTGCAGTACCTGCTGCAGCTTCCCAGATGCCCTCCTACGCAGTGCGTGAAAGTCAGCGGGCTAAGCACGTCTCTATCAAAATTTCTGTGGAAGGTGAGGTGGAGGTGGTGGTGCCGCCTCGCTTTGACCGCAGCCGCCTGCCAGAGATTTTGGAGCGGCGGCGGGATTGGATTTTGAAGACGCGATCGCGCCTACTGCGTGACCATGAACAGGCCCCGAAAGAGTGGAAAGTAGAAAAGCCCGATAAAATCCTCTTTCGCTGGCGCTCTGAGACCGTTGACGCTCCAACTGCGAAGCGCGGTTTGCAGCGTGGTTTTCAAAGGGACCCAGATCTAGAAGCTTGGTCCGTGACCTATCAGCCTTCCCTGGGCAACAGCACCCGCTGCATTCCCCAGCGCAATCAACGCTTAACTATTCAAGGCAATACAGACCATTTGCCTGCGTGCCAAGCCGTGCTGAGAAAGTGGCTTGCCCATCGCGCTCAGCGAGACTTAGCCCCCTGGCTGCGGCAGCTAGGGTTTGAGCTAGACTTGCCCTGCCATCGCATTTCTGTGCGGGGCCAAAAAACCCGCTGGGCCAGCTGCTCAAACCACAAAGATATCAGCTTAAATTTTAAGCTGCTCTTTCTGCCGCGTCCGCTTGTTCACTACGTTTTGGTCCATGAGCTATGCCACACCGTGCATATGAATCACTCCAAACAGTTTTGGGCGCTTGTCGGCGAAAAACAACCCGACTACCCATGGCGACGTGACGCGCTAAAAACGGCATGGCGCTACGTTCCTCGCTGGGTTGAAGCAAAATAATGGCGCTCGATGGGCCTCATAGCGGCTATCACTGGCGGGGCCAGACCCGTCGATTTTTTGAAGGCTGGTACTTTCGCCTGACGCTGCCTCAGGTCGCAGAGACTTTCGCCTTCATGTATTCTATCGACGATCCGGCGGGGGGTGGCGATCACAGTGGTGGGGCCGCTCAGATACTAGGCCCTGGTGAAGCCTACTACTGCCGGACGTTCCCAGATGTTGCCCAGTTTTGGGCTTGGCCCCACCGTTTGGGGGTGGGGCATTGGCGGGTGGCTAGTGCGCCAACACCTGGCTACCTAACCTCGGCGGCCTTCGCGCAGAACGTGCAAGAAGGCTACCAGGTCAGCGCTGACCATCATCAGGGCCGGTTGCTCGGTCCGTTAGGTGATGTTGTCGCAGCGTGGGATTACCGAGTCGAACCCGTCACTGCCTGGGGTGCGCCGACTGCAAAAGCGACGGCTGGCTGGCTATCTTACTTGCCCGTTTTTGAGCCGGGCTGGCAAGTGCTGATGGCCCACGGCTGGGCTTCGGGCTGGGTGAGCTGGTACGGGAAACATTACGCGTTTGAGCAAGCGCCTGCCTACGCTGAGAAAAATTGGGGCGGTGCCTTTCCCTCGAAGTGGTTTTGGCTGCAGTGTAATGCATTTCCTCAGCATTCAGGGCTGAGCATTACGGCTGCGGGCGGTGTGCGAGATGTCTTGACTTGGCAAGAAGATGTTGGCCTGATTGGTATCCACTATCAGGGACAGTTCTATGAATTTTTATCGACGAAGGCCCGATTTACTTGGGAAATAGAGCCCTGGGGCTATTGGCAGCTGGCAGCACAGGACTATCGCTATCGCACTGTGGTAACCGGGAAGACAGCCGGGTCGGGTGCTGGGGTAAGGGTGCCTACCCGTGATGGTTTGCAGTGGCTATGTCGGGATACGACTCGCGGTGAGCTACGGGTGCAGCTATGGCTGATAGAGGGTAATGAGCTGGTGCTAGATGCCACGAGCCAGCTGGCGGGCTTGGAAGTGGGGGGTGGTCCCTGGTGCGATCGCTGGATAGTTGCGTCGTGAAAGGACTGCGTATGCATGTATCTGTGCATTGCGATAACGGATGCAGCAAGACAATTGCTATATTGTTCTGTGTAGTCAGTTCCCGACCGACGGTAGGGGACTTAATTTTGGGGCTGTGGCTCAGATGGATAGAGCAAGCGCCTCCTAAGCGCTAGGTCGTGCGTTCGAATCGCACCAGTCCCGTTGTTTTTCTCCCGTTTTATGAATATGGCTGCGATATAAACATTACTCACCCGCTGGGGCTATGCCGTCACTCTTCCCAGGAATGAATCCATACTTGGAGCAATCAGCCTTCTGGTCACCTTTTCACAACCGATTAATGGTTGGCCTAGCGAATCGGATTGCACCAGCTCTACGCCCTCACTACTATGTCGAGGTTGAGACTCGCTCGTATATGGATACCCTGGGGGGTGAGTTGTTAATTGGTATTCCAGATGCCGTTGTCTTGAGTGATAGCCAACCTGATGTTGCGTTTGACAAAAACAGTCCTTCGAAAGGCTCCAATGTTGCTGTCAAGGCAATGTCACAAACGGTTACATTGCCTGTACCCGTAGAAATCAGAGAGCGATATTTGGAGGTCCGCGAATTGGGTCGTAACCAAGTGGTCACCGCGATTGAGCTGCTATCACCTGCTAATAAGAAAACAGGTAAAGGCAGAGAGACCTACGAGGTAAAGAGAGCATCCATTTTGAGTAGTGCATCCCATTTCATTGAGATTGACCTCTTGAGAAGCCAATCGCCTTTCCCAATTATTGGTGCGAGCTGTATGGGTGATTACTACGTACTAGTAAGCCGGGCTGATCGTAGACCTCAAGCTGACTTCTATTCATTTGGCTTACGCGATCACCTGCCAGAATTTTTGCTACCCCTTAAGGAACCTGACGAGGCGGTTAGGGTAGATCTCCAAAGCATTTTTCAGGAAGTATGTGAGCAGGCTAGCTACGACTTACGCATTGACTACACTCAGCCGATGCCAGCACCTGAACTATCAGCCGAAGACCAAATGTGGGTTGAAGGCCTAGTCAAATCTTCTAGTGCTTTAGGTTGAAGTTGCTTTAGCAGGCAATTTCTGCAGGTTGTTCTTTATTGTCTTTGATACGGATTCTGATGTGGCGCTCTTCGGGGTCAAACATGACCAGAGAGCTTTCATCTGAAAGAGAGAGTGTGAGATGGGCTTCTAGCTTTTCCCAGGTGCTGAGAGAGAGCTGCTCAGCGAGTAATTTTAGAAGCTGTTCTTGATGTTGTGAGAGTAGCTGCACAAGCCTAGGTGTGATAATGGGCAGCATTTCATCCGCTGCGTCACTTTCAAGTATTTGACTTATTCCAACAGCTAGGGGATGAAATGCCATGCTTTGCAAGCTCTGCAAAGCTAGCTGCTTGACTTCGCTACGAGGGTAAAAATGATGGGCAACCTTGAACAAGGAGAGGACGGCGTGGCTGCCAAACTTTGGCAATATGCGAGAGAGTTGTTCTCTAGTTTCAGCGAACTCAGTGGTGATAAACAGGTGGCAGGTAAAGCCAAAAAACTGTTCGAAAGTCCAAGTTGAAAGCTGTTCTAAGAGTGCTTGTGCGTCGCCTGCTCGCTGCGATTCACGATTGGCGAGCTGGGCAATCAGTAAGTAGTCTGTGCACTGAAGAGTGTGCTGTGCGTGAAGTTCAAGCCCGTAAGTATCAGATAGTGTGAGCATTTAAGAATGCCAGCCCTAGACTGGTAGGTAAATTGGGCAGAGAATATGACTCGGTTTAGAGCCAGCTTCGTTTTGTTGTTTGAGTATGTCCTGTCACCACGGCGTCTGGCATTGAGGCGCTGATCCATAAAGTCTTGTTGCAAGAAGTCTTGGTGCGAGATCTTATGAGCTGAGCAGCTCTAGACGAGACAGACGATATAAGGCTTGATGTGAGTAAATGGAACCGTTAAAAAAGTTGAATATTCAATCACTTTGATTGCTATTTATGTTTTACAGGTTTCTAAACCGTATTGCAATATACAGAATCAAATTATTGAAGCTGCATTTTTTAGCTTTCATGACATCTCTGTAGGCTGGGTGCGGGATCAAGTCAGTGATATTACCGTATGCCTAGGGCTTGGACGCATTGAAAGGAAAGTCTGTACAGGATTGCAACCTGTGACCGCTGTCATGAGTTCTAGATATTGCTAGGGTAGGAGCAAGCTTTTTTGTAATGGAAGGAAACATATGTGTGGTCGCTACACGCTAACGAAGTCTGGCGAGGCGATCGCACGCACCTTCGATTTGCAGTGCACGCCAGCTCCCACCCCTCGCTACAACATTGCACCGACACAGCCGGTCTCTGCTATCACAGCGTCGCCGGAGCAAAGGGAATATCGCATTTTTCAGTGGGGCTTGGTGCCTTCCTGGGCAAAAGACCCTGGGATTGGTAGCCGAATGATCAATGCTCGGTCGGAAACGGCGGCTGAGAAGCCCTCTTTTCGCGCTGCCTTTAAGCGTCGTCGGTGCCTGGTGATTGCCGATGGCTTTTATGAATGGAAAAAGGCAGGTGCTAAAAAACAGCCTTATTACATTCAAATGGGCATCCATGTGGGCGACCGGTCGCTCTTTGGGATGGCAGGGCTATGGGAGATTTGGGAGAGCGGCGATGGCAGCTATCTGGAGAGCTGCACGATTTTGACGACTGAGCCCAATGACTTGATGAAGTCGATTCACAATCGGATGCCGGTGATCGTTCCTCCACAGGACTATGACCAATGGCTAGAGCCTGGGGATCGCTCCCGTGAGGCTTTGCAGTCGCTACTTCGTCCCTACGATTCTGAAGCGATGTCTGCCTATCCGGTGAGTACAACGGTGAATAATCCGCGCAATGAGCTGGCCGCTTGCATAGAGCCGGTGGCGGTGTGACTGTTAGCTGCGCATAAGGACTGAAAGGGGATAAGCAATACGGCTGCCGAAAATCGCTATGTTTGTGGAAGTGTTTTCTGTAGAGTGTTTGGGTTCCATTGCGAATTTATCGCTGATATATGAGAGAGCTAAAGGCGATGAAACTTTCGGATGTGGCTGAGCTATTGCTGCTGGCAGCGCTGTGGGGAGGCTCTTTTTTATTTATGCGTGTGGCAGCGCCCGTATTGGGTCCGGTATGGCTGATTGAAATTCGGGTGCTGATAGCGGGGTTGGCTTTGCTGCCTCTGCTGATGCGCTCTGAGGGAGTTTGGACGGCGGTGCGCGCTAAGCTACGGCCCTTACTTCTAGTGGGGTGCGTGAATTCTGCGCTGCCATTTTTGCTGCTGGCGTTTGCGTCTATCTCTTTGCCAGCTGGGTTTATGTCTATCTTGAATGGCACGACGCCGCTGTTTGGCATGGTGGTGGCGGCAATTTGGTTTCAAGAGAGGCTGACCTCGTCTCGGCTGTTTGGTTTGGCGCTTGGATTTGTTGGCGTGGTGGTGCTGATTGGGTGGCAGACGCTGACGATGACACCGATGGTGATTGCAGCGATCGCAGCTGGATTATTTGCGCCAGTGATGTATGCGATCGCGGCTCCCTATGCCAAGCGTCAGCTTGCCGGGCTCTCTCCCGTCGCGATTACCACCATGAGCCAGCTCAGCGCGGCAGTTGCGATTGTGCCGCTATTACCCTTTACGGTCCCGACTCAGAGGCCTGCAGGAAATATCATTTTGGCAGCGGTTGCACTGGCGCTTTTTTCGACCTCGCTGGCCTATATTCTGTACTTTCGACTGATTCAAAATGTTGGTTCGACTAGGGCACTCACGGTGACCTACCTGATCCCAGCTTTTGCGATGCTGTGGGGTGCGATCGCCCTAGGCGAATCGATAACCGCTGCCATGGTGGTAGGCTGCGGTTTTGTGCTGATGGGGACTGCAACAGCTAATGGCATGCTTGAGCGGCGAAACAAGCCTTCTGTATGAGGTGGGAAGAGCCTTCAGGCACGAGGCACGAGTAGCCGAGCCCTTCAGAAATCTCTTGCCCTAGGCTCCACTTCATCGGGAACGTTTGGAGAATGTAGGCTGCAACCGGAGCTTCAACAACCAGCACATCGAAGCCATTAGCTAGGCGAGCTGATTCCAAAAGGTCCGCATAGCTCGTGATCCCAATGGCATCGCAGCAGCCGATGTCGCATCTAGGGGTCTGCCTAGCAGTGAGTCTCCCAGCAATTAGAAGATAGGTGATGAAATCTACGGCAGCTTTTTCTCTTCCGGCAGCTTTTTCTCCGTTAGCTTTCTCTCCATTAATTTTCTCTCAATGAGCGTACGAATATTTTGAATCAGGTAGAGATCTTCGTAGCCCAGTCTGGCTAGTGCTTGCATTATATAGGCCTGATAGCGATCGCTCAGCCCAATATGAGTGAGTAGCTGCTGCAAAGCGCTTTTGAGCCTTGTGTACTGTTCTACTGGCATCGTCTCAGTATTTAGCCGCTGGTCTTGAATCTGCACTTGGGTGTGCGCTGCCGACAACGTGAAGCTGTAGATCATAATGGCCTGGGCTAGGTTGAGCGATGGCTGCAGGCTGACTTGGGGGATGGTGGTGACGAGGTCGCACTGCTGAATGTCGGCGTTGCTAAGTCCGGACCTTTCACTGCCGAAGACGAGGGCGACGCGCTGCAGGCTCGGGCTTTTTGCCTGCAGCGTGCCTGGCAAATCGCGCGCGGAGACGTAGTGATACTTGGCTAGGCGGTGGCGGGCGGTGCTAGCACAGGCAAGGTCGGTATCTGCGATCGCATCGGCTAAGGTCTCAAAGATGCCCGCTTGCTCTAATAAGTGCTCTGACCTGTGAGCAAAGGCTTTGGCAAGGCCGCTGAGATGGTCTGCCTGGGGCCGTACGAGGCGCAGTTCTCCGAAGCCCATCGTGTTCATCGCGCGAGCTGCCGCGCCGATATTACCGGCTTCTCCCGGTTCTACTAAAACAAAGGTGAACTGTACTGAAGGCGCGGGCAGATCGCTCACGAGACGGTTTGGGGACTGCAGTAGACTCAGTTACCATAGCCGAAATACAGCTTGCCTTGAAATTGCGTGCCGTTCATCTTGCTGAGGAAATTGCTCTACCACACGCCATGTCAGAAAAACTCGCCAACCAAACCTGCATTCCATGCTCTGGGTCGCTGCCGCCAGCGACTCCGGAAGAAATTGCCCAGTACCATCAGCAGCTGCCTGGCTGGCATGTGATTGCTCCAGAGGGAATTTCCCAGGTGCAGCGGCAATATCGCTTTGCAAACTTTCAGCAGGCGCTGGACTTTACCAATCAGGTAGGCGCGCTGGCTGAGTCGATGGGGCACCACCCTGCCCTGCTCACCGAGTGGGGCAAAGTGACGGTGACTTGGTGGACCCACGCAATTAAAGGGCTGCATCAGAATGATTTTGTGATGGCGGCTAAAACGGACGACATTGCTGAGCAGCTTGGGGTGACAACTGCAGCGATGTCGCCTGAGGCCCATCATTGAGGGTTTGTTAGCTCAAAGAAGCATTCAACTCAAAGAAGGCGTTCAATGCAAACGACGTTGTGCAAGTCAATGAATCTGCCGCTTATGATTCTGTGTCTTTGCTCAGGCTCTTTTTCACGTGCTCCATCATTTTGAGCTTCTTGGCTTCGTCTCCTTTGGTGGGCTCAGAAACGTTGAGGCGAATGGTTGCGCTCTGGGCAAGGTGCTGTCTAATTTGGTCTTTGCTGGCCATGGAATGCTGAGGTAGTTGTTAACTTACTTAATAAAAGTATACGGGATTGGGTCGGTCTATTTATCCTTATTGGGATACATCTCTATGGCCTAGAGTCTGGCCTCTATAAAATGGTTGGCGATAAAGCATTTGACGACAGCTATTTTGAGGTTGAGCGGGCAAAGGGCTGAAAGGACTGAATTAGAAGGACTGAGCAGATGGGCGGGCAGGGGCTGAATATTGCCGTTGTAGGGGGTGGTGCGGCTGGATATTTTGGAGCGATCGCCGCCGCCGCCGCCCATCCTGAACACCGGGTAACGCTATACGAAGCGGGGTCGCAGCCGCTGGCAAAGGTGCGAATTTCGGGCGGGGGGCGCTGCAATGTCACCCATCACTGCTTTGATCCGGCTCAGCTGGTGCAGAGCTACCCTCGGGGCGGAAAAGCGCTGCGAGGTGCCTTTAGCCGATTTCAGCCAAAAGATACGGTGGATTGGTTTGCCAGTAGGGGTGTCAAGCTCAAAACTGAGGCGGATGGTCGCATGTTTCCGGTGACGGATGATTCGGCGACGGTGATTGCTTGCCTCAGCCGAGCGGCGGAGCGGGCAGGTGTGCAAGTCAAGACGCGATCGCCTATCGTTGGAGCGGTTTGGCACGGGGAATGGTTTGAGCTGACGCTAAAGTCTCAGCAGACTGTGCGCTGCGATCGCCTGTTGCTGACCACAGGCAGTAGCCCGGCGGGACATCGCATTGCCCGCAATCTGGGACACACGCTGATGCCACCCGTGCCCTCTTTGTTTACCTTTAACGTGGCAGATAAGCGATTGCACCAGCTGAGCGGTGTCGCGGTAAACCCAGTTGCCGTGCGCCTCAAGCTAGAAGGTACGGAGAGCCGCCGGGCGAGGAATGCCGCTAAAGCCCTGAGCCAAAGGGGGCCATTGCTAATTACCCACTGGGGATTCAGTGGGCCAGCGGTGCTGAAGCTCTCTGCCTGGGGAGCAAGGCTGCTACATGAGCGCAAATACAAAGCGCAGCTGGTGGTGAACTGGCTACCTGACCGATCGGAGGCGCAGCTGAGTGATACGCTGCAGCAGATGAAACAGGCGCATGGGAGAAGGGCGATCGCTACCCACAGTCCGCTAGCAGGTCTTTCCAAACGGCTTTGGCAGTATCTGCTACTGCGGTTGGATATGGATGCTTCTCAAACCTGGGCGACCCTTTCAAAAAAGCAGCTTAATCGGCTTGTGCAGACAGTCGCCAGAAGCACTTTCGACATTACCGGCAAAGGTGTTTTCAAGGATGAATTTGTCACTTGCGGCGGCGTCTCGCTAAAAGAAGTGGACTTTAAAACGATGGAAAGCCGCCTGATACCTGGTCTGTACTTTTCAGGAGAAATTTTGGACATCGATGGGGTGACCGGTGGCTTTAACTTTCAGAGTGCCTGGACAACTAGCTGGTTAGCCGGGCAAGCGATCGGGCTGTCTGCTCAGTCTTCTATCTAGGCCTTTACGCGGATAAGCGCATAGAAACCCAGCAGCGTGCCAGTTTATACTAGCGAGCGGAGATACAGATCACCTTCATAGAAGTCGCCCTGATGACTGACGAGATGGATTGAATTCTCTAAGGATATAAACCCCAAATAGCTGCTTAAAAATTCCCATGAAACGCTTGGCTCTTTTTGTCTGTAGCTTAGTGCTTACTGTGCTATGTCTACCCCTTTGGACTAGCCTACCCCTTTGGATTAATGTCGCCCAAGCTCAAGACGCTCCTGCTGTTGTGGTGGAGTTGGCTACCCAGACCTCCCCGCAGCCAGCGACGTTTTTGGTGCAAAACACACCCGACCCGCAGCGCTTGAGAATCGGTACTAAAGAGATTTTTCCGTTTGTTTTTTTAGAGAACAAGACGCCCTATGGCTACAGTATTGAGCTGTGGGATGAGATTGCCAGCGACCTCAATATACAGACTGAGTGGGTGCGCTATCAATCTGTTGCTGATATGCTGGCAGGCCTTTCTGCGGGTGAAGTGGATGCTGCGATCGCAGGCATTTCTATCACTTCCGAGCGAGAGGCAAAGGGGTTTGATTTTTCCTACCCTTTTTTCCGGTCAGGTCTGCAGCTAATGACGCAATCCGCTGCCGCCAATCCTGTTCGATCTCTGCTGAGTCGATTTTTTAGCTGGACAGTTTGGCAACCGCTGCTGATTGTGTTTGCAACCAGTACGCTTGTGGGTGCTGCTATTTGGATATTTGAGCATAAGCACAATGAGCATTTTTCGCAGAACCCTATCCGTGGTATTGGGCAGGGACTGTGGTTTTCCATTGTTACCCTAGGTACCTTTGGCTATGGCGATGTGACGCCTATTAAGTTGCCAGGGCGCATCATTGCCTGTGTGTGGATGGGCGTGAGCTTTTTTATTGTTTCGTATTTTATCGCTTCGCTGACTGTTGATCAGCTAGCTGCAAGCAGTCTCTCGTTCGAAGATTTGCGCGGTGCACCAGTGGGCGTTATCAATAGCACCACGTCTGAATCGTATGTGCGGGCGCAGCCAGTAAATCTCTCTGGGTATCAGGACTTTAAGTCGGTGGTGGCGGCGCTAGCGCGAGGAGAGGTAGAGGCTGTTGTTCACGACTATCCAACGCTGAGATATTTGGCGAATCGCAATCCTAAAAAGTTCTCACTCGCTGAAGACCCGCTAACGAGAGAAGACTACGGAATTGCCTTTACAGAAAGCAGTGGTGATGCGCTAGAAGTCGTTAATCAGGAGATATTAGCGCTGCAAGAACGGGGATACTTGCAGCAGCTCAAAGAAAAATGGTTTGGTTCAGATGAAGCGATTTGAGTAGGATTTTGCAGTCTGATTTTTTCACGGTGTTTATTGCTGACTTACTCGATCCTCAATGTCGGGATACGTTGTTTTTAGAGGGTGAGCATGGTGTTTTTTCTGTCTTACCTGTGGTGACTGTTGCTAAACCCTGGCTAGGCCGACACCAGATATACAGTATCTTTGCGCTGCCGGAGCAGCACCGACTGCGTACACCTACTTTGCTGACGGTGAAAGGAATTGGTCGGTACCGCAGGGAGGGCCTCATGCTGCAGCGATTGGACCATCGGCCCTATGGCATAGGACCGGGCTATTACGCTGTAAAGGTGCATCTGAGAACGCGACTGGCCTGGTTTATTCTCTTTCGAGGACTGTACGGTCAGCTGCAGGATTCAAGAAATTGGTCTTTGACGTATACGTTGAGTTCTCATTAGGATAAGGCCTTTGCTTTGAGCAAGCCCATTAAAGTATCAAGTTGTTCATAGACTGCCTTAAAGCGTTAGTCCCTACTGTAAATGCTGCTGATAAAAGCGTTGCTATGTGCGTATTCTCCTGACTGGCCAGTGATGAATTCGCTGTAGTCCGCGAGGTTGTCGAGGCCGACTAGGTTGAGAACGATCTCAGCTGCTAGCCAGAATAGAAGCCTGGGGAAGAGGGTTTTGAGGGTGCCGGACATCGAGTTTTCTCCGCTGACAATTCACTTCGTGTCGGAAGATGTATTGATCAGCTATCACCTGTCTGTGTCTGTCTTCTGCAGCTAGATATTCGTACCGCTGAGGCAGGCCTACACTGTGTCTTGGGATGGGTTTAGGATGAAGGCAGCGGCAACTTGCCAAAGTGAGTTGCACTCGGAGCGGTCGCTTGCAGTAGCTGTGCGGGCTGCAAATGGGGGCAAAAGGTTTGATTGAGCCCGGCGGCGATCGCACTAAAGACCCGCGAAAGTTCTGCCGTATCGTCGACAAGGGGCAGGGGCATCCCCTGGTCGCCACCTTGGCAGATGCTGCTGTCGATGGGCACCTGGCCAAGTAGCGGAATGGCTAATTCTTGGGCGATTTGCTCACCGCCACCACTGCCGAAAATTGACGTGCGATCGCCGCAACATTTGCAGATGAGGTAGCTCATATTCTCGACGAGCCCTAAAACAGGAACGCCTACTTGCCGAAACATAGAGATACTCCGTCGCACGTCTGAAAGTGCGACTTGCTGCGGTGTGGTGACCATTACCACACCGCAGATCGGGCTCTCCTGAATAATGGTGATTTGGGCATCGCCCGTACCCGGTGGTAAATCAATCAGCAAATAGTCCAATTCGCCCCAGTCTACCTCCTGGATAAACTGGGTAATAATTTTGTGGAGAACCGGTCCGCGCCAGGCGAGGGGATGGTCGGGCTCTGCCAGTAAGCCCACTGACATGACCTGAATGCCATGGGCTTCTAAGGGCTTAAACCGTTTACCTTCCTGCGTTTCGATGACGTCTACGTCAGCCTGTGCTAGGCCCAGCATTTGTGGCACGTTCGGCCCGTAAATATCAGCGTCCAACAGCCCGACCCTAGCGCCGCTTTTCGTGAGGGCGGCGGCCAGGTTCACGGCAGTGGTCGATTTGCCAACGCCCCCTTTGCCACTCGACACCGCCAGCGTTGTGCGTACCTTTGGGATAGTGCATAGCTGGATGTATGCCTTTTGGCACCAGCTTAAGTCACCGAGTGCGAGCTGAGTTTGGTCCTTCAGTGCGAGCTGATGGGCGCCTACGTACAGCTTGAGGTAGACGTAGCTATCGACGATGCGCAGGTTGCGCACCATGCCTAAGTCCACAATATTGTTGTTTACAGGTTGGGCGATGACCTGCTTGAGGCAGCGAATGACGGCCTGCTTGCGTGCGATGGTGAGAGGGCTTTCTGCAGCTGTCTTCGGCGGGGTGTGCTGAGGTCGTTCAAAAGGGGAAGGATGGCTAGGCATTGGAGGTTTCGGCTAGCTGGTCTTTGATTTTTTGGATGGCGCGGCCAGAAAAGATTTGAACGTCTCTGTCTGGGTCGTCGAGGGTTTGCTGTAGGGCAGGGAGGACGTCTGGATTGCAGAGATTGCCAAGGGCGATCGCAGCGTCTCGTCGCACGTCTGAGTATTCATCCGATAGGGCCTTGATGAGGTTAGGGATAGCGTCGTCGTTGGCGACTTT
>JBCBJS010000073.1:0-20289 GCA_038523095.1 Cyanobacteria bacterium J06626_6 | reverse complement strand
ATTTCAAGATTGATATCAAACAGGACCTGTTTGCGCAGCTGACCAGAGCCGAAGTAGTGATCGAGCCCCTGCACTTTGATGACGGTGGGTTGAGCCATGGTTCAAAAGGGAATAGATTGGCAAGAAGACCAAATTGAAAGAAGACCAAATTGAAAAAAGAACAAATCAAAGCAGAATAAATCGGGAAAAGAACAATCAATCAGAAGCTTAATCAGGCGCTATTAGGAGAAAATATCGGCAGGGTCGGCAGATTGGAGTCGCTTTGTGGCGATCGCACCCGAAGCCCCGCACATCACCAGCGTCAGCACAAACACCATTACAGCCCGCCCCGTCGTCATTGCCATTGGCAGTGCCGTTGCTGAAGCCGTCAGCTGGTAGATGCCCATCGCTACGCCCACGCTGGGAATAAACCCGAGCAAAGAGAGGATTAGCGCCTCCTCGAAAACAATCCCCAGCAGATAGCTATTTCGGAAGCCCATCGCCTTAAAAGTGGCATACTCTGACAAGTGACTGTTCACATCAGTCGAAAGCACCTGATACACAATCACAACGCCAACAATAAATCCCATCGCTGACCCCACAGTAAACACAAATCCAATCGGCGAGTTGGTTGTGATTTCATTCATTTCAAACTCCACATACTCAGGCTGGGTCATGACCATCACATCTTCCGGCAAATGGTCAATCAGCGCTGCTTTCACCCTTTCAAGCTCATAGCTGTCTTCAACTTCTAATAAGCCGAGGTTGGGCATTCCAGCTTCGCGCTTTGGAAACAGCCTGAGAAAGTTTTGCGTGCTGGTAATCAGCGCGCCATCATCACCAAAAGAAGCCCCTACCGCAAACAGGCCTTCAACAGAAACCGTTCTCAGCCCTATCTCGGTCTGAGCACTACCGGTTTGTTGAATCTCTTCGATCATCTCTGAATATTCACCCCGGGCAGCCTTGTCAAACAAGAAAGTATCCGGCTGCCGGGTTATGGCAATCTTTTCGTTGATTTCAGGAATGTTGAAAGCTGGCCTGTCAGGGTTTTGACCAATGAACAGCATAGAGGCCTTCTTACGGGTTTGGGGATTGCGCCACTCCGTTGAGGCCGTCATGAAGCTATCAGCAGCGATAACACCTGGAACATCCTGCGCTTGATACAGCCGTCTGCGAGGAAAGGTACGTAGCCTCGAGAAGTTCTTGGCCTGCGGACTCAGCAAAATCAGGTCCGCCTGCAGTGCCCTAGGATACTGGGTATTGCTTTTGTAGAGGGCATCTGCAAAGCCCTGCTGCATGAAAATGAGAATGTCGGCAAAGGCAATACCTGCGATCGCAGTCAACAGTCGGGTCTTATCGTGCTTGAGCTGAAGCAGTCCAAGCGGCGTGCGATCTTTCAACGTGCGCAACAACTTAGCAGGTTTGAGAAAGCCAAGCATAATAGCAACTCCTGATAGTTGGATTAAACAGAATATTTAGCGCCGAATATCAATGAATCAATCAAGCACAAAGTTGCCCTAGCGGCCCGCTTACCTAAAGGTGATTTTCGCTGTCACCTGCAGATTGGTCAGCCCAGCAACCCTGTCACTAGATGCGTCATCGAGCTGAACAAACACCTCCACCACTTTGGCATCGATGTTAGCCGTTGGATCTTCATTCACCACCTGCTGCTGCCCAATTTGCAAACCGATCCGTTCCACGGTGCCAGTGAGCGTATCGCCAATCGCAGTAGAGGTCATAACAGCTGACTGACCTGGCTTGATCTTGCTGATGTCGTCCTGATAGATCTCTACAACAGCCATCATCTGCTGCGTTTGGCCGACGGTAGCAACGCCATCACTGTCCACCGTCTCCCCAGCCTGGGTGTGAATGTCAATCACGCGCCCGTCGATGGGAGACTTCACATACGCCTGATCCAAATCTGCCTGCGCTTCAGTCACAGAAACCATCGCTGAGCGCACTTCTGCCTCGGCGATATCGACATCGACAGGGCGCACTTCTGCAATGCGGTCCAGTGTTGCCCGGGCCTGAGAGATTTGCTGAGCGCTCGTCGTTTCGATGCGGCTCAGAGTTGCCCTGGCTTCGGCGAGCTGCTGCTCGGATGTAGTCAGCGTGAGCCGATAAGAATCTCGCTCAGAGGCAGAAATGCCGCCACGCTGGTAGAGCGATTCGTAGCGCTGGAAGTCATCGCGGGCATTGTTCACCTCTGCCTGAATGCGGGCAATCGTGGCTTTCTGCGTTTCGATATTGCCCAGGCGCTCTGCTTCTAGCCGGGAGATTTCGGCCTGCTGCGCCTGAATTTCACCCGATTTGGCACCGGCTCGGACTTGGGCAAGCTGAGCCCGGGCGACTTCGACCTGCTGCTCAGCCCGCTGCAAGGCAGCTTGGAGGCGATCGCGATTATCCAATACAGCAATCACTTGTCCAGCAGAAACGGCCTCTCCCTCAGCGACCCGTAGCTCACCAATGCGACTCTCTTGGGTGGCTGTAGGCGCTGTGATTCTGACCAGTTCACTGACCGGCTCTAGTCGCCCTAGGGCCGTTACAGTTGTAATTTCTGGAGTGGCAACTTCAGCCTGCTCCGCCCTTATCGCAGCGGCCCTGACCTGCCACAGCCGCCACTGAACCAGCCCTACCGCCCCGACGAACAAGAGCCCGGCAATAATTGCCCACCGACGAGAGGATTTCCCTAATGCAGACGCTTTGACAGCACTTACGTTCATAGCACTCACCTTCATAGATGCCCTCCCACTGCCTTTCAGCAGTGGTTTTTGTGCATTACTTATACCATCTATATTACTAAACCGTTTAGTAAAGTCAAGTCTATTTTAGTAGAATGTACAGGCATCTACCAACTAATCTTTTAATCTTTCCAACTTCTATGGAACTGTCTAAGTGAGCCCTGTGTCTGACCTCAACCACGATATCGATCAACGATCTGAAAAAGCGATCGCAATTTTGTCAGGCGCGTTAGAAGTCTTTAGTAGCCAGGGGTATGCGGCGAGCAGTATGGATCGCATTGCGCGAGCAGCCAATGTCTCCAAGCCAACGCTCTATAAGTACTTTCAGGATAAAGAGGGCCTGTTCTTTGCACTCGTGTACCATCTGACAGAAAGAAATCGTCAGATGCGACAGCATATGTTTGGCAATGTTGCTGCTCAAACGACAACAGAAGAGTTTCTGCGTCAGATTGCCACCTTCGTGATTAGCGATTTCTCTCGCGACCAAACGCTAATACGGCTAATGCGGCTGATTATTGGAGAGTCGGAACGGTTTCCAGAGCTCTCCAAAAGATTTGTACGTGAGATCGAAAAGCCGATCATTGAGCGATTTTCGACTTACTTGGCGTCGCAAACTCAGCTACAGCTCCCCGATCCTGAAGTCACTACGCGAATTTTTGTCGGCTCCATTGTGCACTACCTAATCATTCAGCACGTTTTGCACGGTGGTGAAATTTTGCCATTGGAGCGCGATCGCATGGTCGATGGTCTGGTGCATCTGATCACAGCGAGCGACCAGAATAAATTGCCGTAGGCGCCCTGGTGTTTATCCAGCGATCGCATACTCTTTCAGCGCCTTTCCTTTTTGGCGTAAGCGCCTCAATGACTGACGCTCAATCTGACGGACGCGTTCTCGGCTAATATCTAGAGCCGTACCAATTTGAGAAAGCGTTTTACGCTGACCGTCTTCTAGTCCGAAGCGCATGCTGATTACAGCTTGCTGACGCTCCGAAAGCGTATCTATCAACCGTCGTAGATCTCGCTTTAGCAGCTTTTGTGTTGCGTACTCTTCGGGAGATGGGGTGTCTGCTTCCAGCAAAGCCCCTAGCTCGGTATTTTGGTCATCTCCTATGCGCATGTCTAGGGAGATGGGCAAGCGGCTTTGCACCCGCAGCTCTCTCACCTTTTTTACCGGCAAAGACATCGCCTCGGCTACCTCTGCAACGGTACCGGGACGCCCTAAAGCCTGAGACAGCTGTCGCTGCACCTTGCGCATTTTCGTAAGCTTTTCATTGATGTGGCTCGGCAGGCGAATGGTTCGGCCCGTTTCTGAGATACCTCGCGTAATGGCTTGACGAATCCACCAGTAGGCGTAGGTAGAAAAGCGGTAGCCCTTCATTGGATCGAACTTTTCTACTCCCCGATCCAAGCCGATGTTGCCTTCTTGAATCAGGTCCATCATCTCTAACTTGTGGCCGCGATACTTCTTCGCAATTGAAACCACTAAGCGCAGGTTGGCACGGACCATTTTGGTCTTTGCTCGTTGGCCAGCCTTGAGCGCCTGGTTGAGCGACGACATCGAGAGATTTGCTTGCTCTGCCCATTCCTGGCGCGTCGGCACCCTGCCCAAAGCCTCGGTCAATTCTTCCTTCGTCGCTTCCAAGGCCATAAAACGCTGTACGGTTTTACCCAGCGTAATTTCCTGCTCCTTGGTTAGCAGCGGAATCTTCCCAATTCCTTTTAAGTATTGGCTGACCAAGTTATTCGAGCGGGTCTTCATAAAGTCTTTCAGAGATATCTATATCAAGATACTGACAGATGATACGCCTTGAGTCATCACCCTAAAGCAGTAGAAGCCTCTCTCTGATAGGCTTTGGACTTGAGGAAAGGTCACAGCCAGTTACCCAACAGTACGTAGGGCGCCCAATAGCGCGGATGTTGATAAGTCGAATTAGGAGAATCTTCATCGCCTAGTAGCTTCAGCTGAGCATTTCTCAGTGCCTGCGCCTTAGAGATTTCTGGATTCTTTAGCTCTTGGTAAAAGTAGTTAGAAAATAGAGCACTGGTCTCATCGTCCAAACTCCAAAGCGAGGCCAACGTGCTACGGGCACCTGCTTGGACCGCCACCCCAGCCAAGCCCAGGGCAGCTCGCTTATCTCCTGCAGCCGTCTCACAGGCACTCAAAATCAACAGCTCAATGGCCCGCTGTCTGCTCTGCTCACTCTGGCGCAGTAGCGCATTCAGCTCATTCACCTTAATCGGTTCATCCCAAGCCAAAACAAAAGTTTCATCGGGGTCAGAGCTAAACTGTCCATGGGTTGCCAAGTGCACCAGCGGATAAGCATTGTTGCTAATAGCGGCGGAGAAATTCTCTTTGGTAAAGGTTTCGTTCAGGAGCACTTGGCTGTCAGTGGTTTGCTGTACCTGAGAGACCTCGCTATATACGAAAGGCAAGTCTGAAAAACCATGGCGGGATTCACCTAGCGCAGCGATTAGGGTTGCCAGTTCTTGACGCTGCAAGGGTTGGGGATCCACCAGCTGTAGGCCAGGTGCTAGGGCAATGCTGTACTTCTCAACCAGGTACTGGTCACCGTCATAAAGGCTGGCCATGGGAATGCTGCGTAAAAATCCATCTAGAACAAAAACCAGGGTGTCGATATTGTTGTTCTCTAGGGCAGCTTCAGCCGGACGAATTAGCCAGTCGTATAGCTGCGTGTATTCTTCTTTTACTTTGTTCAGGGTGAAGGGTAGCAGCAGATCTCGCTGCAGGCTGGTTAAGAGAGATTCTAAGTTTAGCTGAGAGACGGCTGCAGTATATCTCAGCAGTGGCTGCTGGGGCAGCTTGAGAATTACCTCTAGCCGATCAGGGAGAATAATCGGATAGATGACCGCTGTCGGAGAGACCGTATTTTCGATTACCTGGTCAATCTCTTGGCTCAGGGCAACACAGGGTTCTTGAAAGAAGTTTTCAAGTTCAGCAAGCTGTAAAGATTCTATGGCCTGACGAGCTTTTACCAAGCTGGGTTGTCCGTTCTGAGAATTGTTTTGAGCTTCCAAGAGCAGCAGATCTACCCACTCTCTATACACCGGTTCTACTTTTTCACGGAAATCGAATCGGAGATCAGGTGCGATCGCAATCAAATTCTCTCTTAATGATTGCAAACTTTGAACGGCACTCTCGTAATATTGCCCGGCCTCTTCTAGCCGATTAAGCTGGCGGTTGAGCCTGCCGAGTCGCCACTGCCACTGATACGCAATATCCGATGCATTGAGCGCCTCGGCCAGGGACAGCGCTTTCTGCAGTGTCTGCTGAGCATCTGATAGCTGCTGCCCTTGCAAGTACAGCTCACCGAGCATACCCAAGGCATAGGATTCAGCACGAGGATCGTTTACAGATTGGGCCTGCTGCCGCACTGCTGCAAGCTGCTGGGCTATCGACTCTGGCGATACGGCAGGGTCAGACATTTGCTGGCGCGCTAGGTCAAGCCGGGCATTGAGCGCGAAGCGATTGGTCGGTAGATTATCTAGCTGCGTCTCGATGGCCGCATAGAGCA
Organism: Cyanobacteria bacterium J06626_6; assembly: GCA_038523095.1. GTDB lineage: Bacteria > Cyanobacteriota > Cyanobacteriia > Phormidesmidales > Phormidesmidaceae > Phormidesmis. The sequence continues at coordinate 14,036 of JBCBJS010000073.1, read as the reverse complement.
CGCTCAGTGCCTGGGAGTGCCCGCCTGAGCGTAAAAGCGAGATTTGGCTAAGCTGCCCGCGTAGCCGGACTTTCACCGTTTCAGCACGGTCACTCACCTGCTGAAAATAGGCCAAGGCTGCTGCGGTATCTCCTTGCGCTTCAGCGGTGTGACCTAGGCTCAGCAGCAAAGAGGTTTGCGATATCTCCATGGCCTGAGCGATGACCACCGCTTCTTCTAGGGCAGTTTGAGCGGCTGTTAAATCACCAATCGCTCTGTAGAGATCGCCCTGCAGCTGCAAGCCGCGAACTTTGAGCGTGGAATTGGGTTGTTCTACCAGTGAGATAGGTAAATCGGCCAGCAAAGTTAGGGCACGGCGGTAATACCCCAGCGACTGCAGAGACTGAGCCTGGTTCAGCTGGCTGCGAAAAACACCGGCACTGTCATCAGCCTGGCGGTAGAATTTAGCGGCTGTTTGAAATGCCTCTAACGCTTGAGAAGGTTGCGATCGCCCCCTAAATAAGATGCCTTGAGTATTCCAAACCTGAGCGGCAGTCTCGGGTGAAGAGGGCAGGGCCTCAATGAGTGAAAGTGCCTGTGCGATCGCAGCTTGAGACAGATCTTCGTCCCCCGTTTCCCGGTAGGCCAGAGCCAAATTACTCAGCACGCCCGCCTGGCCTACCACATCGCCCTGAGTAGCCAATGATTGTGCAGCCAGCGCCCAAGCTTCAGCAGCTTCTGAAAACCGACCTGATTCGTAGTGCGCCCTACCCTGTTGAATTGGATCAGAAGACTGAGCTAGGCGTTCATCTGTCCGTAGCGATACAGACGGCAACGGCACGGACTGTAGCGGCACGGACTGTAGCGGCATAGATGCCATAACCGCAGCGCTCAATGGCCTACCGAAGGATAATCCCAAAGATAAAATAAGAGATAAACACAACAACCGAAAGAAAGAGAACCGTCGGAGATAAAATCGCTGTGTCATGGCTTATGCGCCTCGCTGCTGAACACAAGCCTGCGAAGGTATCAGCCCACTCGCAGCTTCGGGATAGGGCTGCTCAGCCACCAAAGAGACTTTGCCGTGCTGGTCTCTTTGCCAACCTTGCGCTTCTACAACAGGCATCGGCTGAGTGAGAGAGCCTGCAATATCAGGGGGTTCGAAAATCGGCGTGCCCATATCATAATCGCCAACGCTAGGCCCAGATCCAGGCCCAGACACAGGCCCAGACACAGGCCCGGGTGAACGTGCGGCAGACTGACTGCCAAAATCGATCAGTCCAGCAGATTCGTTGCGAATGATATCTCTCGGATTTGGCGGTGCGCCCCCTGTGCCAGTGATAGCAAAGGAACTGCCCTCTTGCTGACTATCAGCCAGACATCTGCGGTCGATGCGATCGCTCTGATCGTCTAAATTCACTGGCAGCGACACCAGTCCCTGATCCGGGTCCACATTCAGCGTCTGTAGCCTCACCTGACCATCGGAGCCAAATTCTGAACTAGCACTGATATCACTGGCAGGCGATCGCACATCCCGCGCTTCTAAGCCGATGATATTGCGAGAGAGAATATTAATATTTCCGCCATTCCCTTCGAAGGCATTGGCCACGATATCGCTATTTTCATCCGGCACAGCAACCACTATGCCCTCAGGCATGGAGAAAGTAATGTTGCCGCCATTCCCAGCCCGCTGAGCATCACCGGCCTCAGCCGTAATGCTGCTGCCGCCCCGCAGCAAAACAGCATTCAGATCCAAAAATGTCAGGTTGCCGCCTGTTGTACTAACCGTTTCAGCGTTGATTTCCGCACCGTCGGCCAAAATCAAGTTCAAGTTTCCTCCTGGCGCTTCCTCAATTGTCAAAGAGCCTGCCGAACCCGCGTTCGCTTCCTCTCCCAAAGACTGCAAGAAAATACCGCTAGAAGCGACCCCGTCTTCACCTTCGCGGTTCAGAATGCGCCGCAGATCGCCGATGAATCCCAAGCCAACTCTCTCTGTTGCATCAATCACCTGCAGCGCATAGTTTTCATCCTGACCTGCAATCACAATCTCCTCACCCGCAACAATATTGATATCTCCAGCTGCACCCGCGCTAGAAGCCGAGGCCAAAATCTGTCCCCCATTGGTCAGCTCAATTCGATCAGCCTCAATCTGAATGCTGCCGCCCCGAAAATCGCTATCCGTTTGGGCATTAATGACCGAGTTCTCGTTCACCCGAAGATGCTGAGTGCGCAGCGTAATATCGCCACCTATGCCACCTGCGCCGGGCCGTGTACGGCTGAACAGTCCGCTTGCCGAAGAAATCTCACCCTGAATGTAGGGATCGTCTATCTCAATTAGGTCAGCCGTAATTTCAATTCGGCCAGCATCGCCACCGCCAAAAGTAGAGACCCGAATATAGCCTTGGTCGGAAAGTCTTACAGCCGATGCATCGATTGAGATATTGCCATTTTCTGTCTCTGAGGAACGCTCAATACCGATACTTTGCGCTGAAAATGCCGTATCTACAAAGCTATTTCCGGTGAGCGTTAGCTCGCCAGTGAGGTTGATATCGACATTGCCTGGGAGGCCGATGGCTCTGTTGTTTCTGACTTGAACAAAGCTCGTGTTACTCAACTGCATAGACTCAGCGGTGATACTCACATCCCCACCAATGCCAGTAGATCCCCTCGTGACAGCAGATTCTATCTTGCCCCGCTCAGTCATCACAAAAGGGCCTCGAATATTGAGAATAATCGAACCCGCATTGCCGGTTGTGCCGCTGCCTCCTGAGGTAGAAGTAATGCCGCTTGGGCCGCTAATACCCGGACCTACCACAGTTAGCGCATCCGCCTCAATCAGTAGCCTGCCAGCATCACCTTGTCCCGTTGTATCCGTCGTGACAAAGGCCTGCCTACCGTTAGGATTTGGCGTTTCCATCAGGAGTGAGCCAGCCCGAATGGTGAGATTTCCGGCATTACCGACGCCTGTCTCTAAGACGGCATTTTGAATAACGGTAGCGCTTACCGTCGCATCGCCCGCTACCCTAATATCAATATCACTATTGGCACCCGTCCCTTCCAAATTGCTCGTAATCTGAGAGTTTGATAAAAACAGATCCTCGCCAACAGAAATTAAAATATTTCCGGCTGTTCCCCTCGACTGCTGCGTCAAACTATTTGAAATCGATGCTCTAGATGTGGTGAAATTTCCCGTTGCATCCAGCGTAATGTCACCGGACTGACTTTGCGCAAGCCCCTGCCTGGAGCGGTAGCCCGCCGTCAGCCGGCTGTCATCTAACGAAATATCGTGGGCAACTAAGTTGATATCGCCACCACCAGCGTTGTTGACCTGTAACCGTGCCCGCGACAGCTCAACATTTGCCCGAGCAGCGTCATCAGCAAACTGCAGTCGCCCCTCAGCCGATAGACCCACTGCCCCAGCGGCTGCCAGTCCGCCCAGCTCGACGAGGCCTTCCCGCGCCGTGATAGTGGCCTGGGGACTGTCCGCTAAGCCGATCAAGATGACGTCGCCACCTACCGCCTGAAAGCGCTCGCCCATCGCCAGCTCCAGCTGTGCCTGACTTTCAATCGGCGCAGCCGGTGATAAGCGATTGAACATCAGCGCAGAGGGCTGTACGGTTAGCAGCGTTTGCGGTGGGGCGGTGAGCGATCGCGTCCCAAATGCAAACGTATCGTCAAACGCAATTTCATCCGCTGAACTCACCAAAAAAGAACCACTCAAGTCCAGCTGAGCATTCGGGCCGAAGAAAACGCCATTGGGATTTATAAGAAAGAAGTCAGCGTCACCAAAAACGCCCAAAGTCCCTAGAATCTGCGAGCTATTATCCCCTGTCACCCGGGTAAAAATAGTAGAAATAGCAGCATCAGGTGAAAAGTAGAGCTGCTCTTGATCGCCAATATTCAGCTCGCGAAAGCTATGAAACAAGCTTTCACCCCTAGTAGCGCCACCCTCTACAACCTCTGCTGATCGGCCGTTGATACTGGCGGCAGCAGGCTGCACAGTGGAAGATTCAGCACTGAGGGAAGCATCTGGTGTAGTTTGTGCGATCGCCGCGCCCGCCAGCACAAATTTCAACGCTACGCCTGGCCAAGCGAGACGAATACAGCAAACTACCAGAAGTTCTATAAGACCATGAAAAGATTTTCGCGCTGCGCTCAGCATCAGTGATTTCTCCTCTGTAGTGACTTCTCCGTAGTGACTTCTCCGTAGTGACTTCTCCTCTGTATCGTTCGCGGGGATCGTTCGCGCTCCCGCCTAACTGCTAATGCCACTCCCCCACAGCCATTTTCTAGGAAAAGTCCGTCAAACAGAGGTTTCTTGACAAGTTGTCACAGACTAGCAACGCAGCCCGCAGCACAGCGTGTTCCCATGCAATACAATTCGTTACTGCATCGATAGCTTCAACTCCGAATGCAGTAATGCAGCAACTCCAAATACAGTAGAATTGTTCCTGTCACAATGCTGCGAACGATATCTCCGCAAACACTAGTGCAGGAACAATCTCTTTCAGACGATACGACAGATTCAACCAGCGGAGATAGCCCTAGAGAAAGCTAAACCCACCGAGATTCTGCTGTGGAATCTCAATAGTCAAGTCCTGATCGATCTGCAGCATTGATTGCGATGTTACCGTTGTTGTAAGTCCGGTACTGTCAAACCTCAGCCGCTGACCGCCGCCCATACCCTGCACAATTGCAAGCAACTCATTCCCCTGATAAATGGCTGTGCCTGAAACACCTGCAACTGGTGAACTACCAGTGGTATAGATGCCGTTATCAAGAACTATTTTGTCAAGGCTACTGAAGTCTTTGATTAGGGCATAGTCACTATTGCCACCATTGTTGTAGAAGTTGCTGTGGTAGTCTCCAACATAGAAAGTATCCCTTCCGCCACCACCGGTCAGCTCATCGATTTCAACTGCGTTGCGGCTAGCTACGCCCAGTAGCCTGTCATCCCCGAGGCCACCCATTAGGAAATCGTTGCCGGAGCCCCCATTGAGATCGTCATTGCCCCCTTCACCCCAAATGCTGTCGCTACCAGAGCCCCCATTGAGATCGTCATTGCCGTCGCGCCCTAAAATAGTGTCATTACCACTGCCACCGTAGACTTCATCATCGTCTGCGCCAGCATCAATAATGTCATCACCGCCCAAACCATAAATTAAATCATCGCCTTCCTTACCAAAAATTGAAATATCAGCACCAGAAGTACCGTAGATCGTTTCACTAGCAGGCGTTCCATAAATAGAAGACATTGTTCTATTCTCCAAAAAATAAACTCTCCGTGTGGCCAACAGCTGTCTAAGAAAATTGTTTTTCAGCTGCTCACCTTACTTAGTTATCTGGAGAGATTTCTCTTTTTTTGCAGAAACATATTCGTAAATTTATTCTTCCTGGGTGAAGTTTTCCGCCGAGCTCTCTCTACGTAAAAGATTCGAGTTTCTTTACTCCATATCAAAATTAATTGCCAAGAAAGTCGCTGTTCCATACTGACTACGTATCGGCTGCAGAATAGTTCTAGTGATCACTGATAGATCTCCAGAAGATTGCGTTGTGGCTAGCCCAGTTGGGTGCGTCCACTTTATGACGGATAGTTTTAGGTTCGCTTTCAAGGGTTGTACCCTATGAAGAATTCAGAGGTCTATCTTAAAGAAGTAATTGCCGAGGCATGTCGCTATCCGGTAGGACATCCCACACGCCAAAAAAAGCTCACAGCAATTATTCGAACAGTCTCTCCCCAGCTCTGGAGAGAAGACTCTCCTTACTATGAAGATGCCCTACAAAAAACTTGGATCTATTTTTGCCAAAACCTTTGTGAAGGCACAACTGGCAAAGCTTACGATGCTGAGAAAGCCAGCATCGTTACCTGGCTAAATACCTATCTCAAACGTCGGCTTCAAGACGGCTACAACGCACTTCAAAAGCAGAAAGCCATGCGGGCACACAGCCGACTCCAAAATTCAGCCAACGACGAGCCAGCGACCGACCTTATCGACCGGTTGGTGGCCAAGCCAGAGGTTCCGCCCTTGCTGGCAGAAGTGCGCCATTGGGCAAAAACGACGCCTCAGCTAGAAACTATACATATCAAAAAGCGTCCAGACATCACTGCTCAGCGATTGATCTTAGCAAGGCTGCCCCCCGAAGTCCCTTGGAAGGTACTCACCGCCGAGCTCCATATTCCGCTGGGAACGCTGAGCAGTTTCTATCAGCGGCATTGCATGCCCCTGCTCCGAGAATTTGGGCGATCGCAGGGCTACTTGTAGCCACCAAATAGACATGGTCCGATCGCATCAACTGGATCTAAAGCGCTTTAGCTAGCATATGCTTCAGTAAATTTACTTACTCAGCGTAAAATGGGGAAGTACTGACCTCAATGCCAATTTACTTCCCATCAAGTATGGATAAAACTCGTAAGTAAACGCCACAGATAAACGCCGTAAGCAAAAGCTGTCAGAAAAGGCCATGAATAAGAGCATTAAACAAAACAGGCGATGGACAAGCGGGTAACGCTCAAACTCAATAGCGGCAGCTTGATGACAGGATTTCCAGTGATCTTGCAGATTGGAAATGAGGGTGCACCCGCTACTGTGGAACTCTCTGGCAGCTTACCGGCGGCGCCTCATTTGCAGGGGCTCTATCAGCAGTGGCAGGCCGCCTATCGCAACCTAGGCCATACCAATCGTATAGAAGCCAGTCAGTCTGGATACGTTACCAATGTCTCACTGATCGGAGACTGTGACAGCCTATCTGCTCTGCTTACCCAAAGCTTCAACCAGTGGCTGCAGTCCGCTGAGTTTCGCATCGTTCAAAACAAGCTACTAGAGCGCCTCGACCCAGCCGATAACATTCGCTTTATCTTACAAACCGATCAAGAGAGCGTACAGCGGCTGCCCTGGCATCTTTGGGAAATGTGCGATCGCTATCCCAACTTAGAAATCACCCTGAGCGCCCCCGCCTACGAAACGCCCACTATCGTCCCGCCCCGTCAGCGCAGCAGCGTTCGCATCCTAGCAGTGCTTGGCCATAGCCAAGGGCTAGATATTGAAACTGACAAAAGCTTGCTCAACCATTTACCCAACACCAAAATCACCTTCCTAGAGGGGCCCGACCGCCAAACCCTAGACGAGCACCTATGGCATCCTGAAGGTTGGGACATTCTCTTTTTTGCAGGACATAGCACCACTCAAACAACATCCTCCAACAATCGCCCGAGCGATACCTACAGCCCAGCAAATATAGCCTGTCATTCAGGGCTAACCGGTAAGCTCTACATCAGCCCAACAAACAGCATCACCATTGAACAACTCAAAAACGCACTCAAAAAAGCCGTTACTCGGGGTCTCAAAATTGCCCTTTTTAATTCTTGCGATGGTCTTGGCCTTGCCCACGCCCTCGCCGACTTGCACATCTCACAAATCTTAGTGATGCGAGAGCTGGTTCCCGATCAAGTTGCCCACGCTTTTCTAAAATCTTTTATTGAGGCTTTTTCTCGGGGCGAACCCCTCTATCTTGCCGTCCGAGAAGCCCGCGAAAAGCTCCAGGCCATTGAAGACAAGTTTCCCTGCGCCGCCTGGCTACCAACCCTCTATCAAAACCCGGCTGAGATTCCCCCCACTTGGCCATCGCTCCTACGGCCTTCTCTGTTGCCCGTACCTCTATCCGAGCTTTCTCTGTCCGAGCCTTCTCTATCCGGGGCTCACGCCTCCGCATCCAACACACTCTCTCTGCGTTCCATTGCAGAGCCGTTCCACGCACTGCCATCGCTGCCCTTAACCAGCCGTTTGCTCATTCTCACCCTAACGACAGCCCTGCTGCTGGTACTTCGCCACATTGGCTTTTTCCAGCGCTGGGAACTCCAGTCATTCGATCAGCTCCTGCGGGTCCGACCCACTGAGCAGCCCGACCCGCGCTTGGTCATCATCACCATTGATGAAACAGACATACAGGCCCAAAACCCAGAAGACAGGAGGGGGTCACTGTCAGATTCGGCCTTACTGCAGGTGATAAATCGGCTTCAGGAGAGTGAACCTCGTACTATCGGGTTAGATATTTACCGCGACTTTCCAGCCAGAGCAGATTATCCTGAACTGGCAGCCGCTTTAGCAGAACAGGAAAATCTCCTAGCCGTGTGCAAAAGCAGTGATACAGAGGCTGGCAGTGAAGGCATCCAGCCCCCGCCTGAAGTGCCAAACCAAAGAGTTGGGTTCTCAGACTTTGTAAAAGATCCAGATAGTTACGTCAGGCGACAGCTGCTTACGCTCACGCCAGAACTCTCCTCACCCTGCATCGCCGAGTACGGATTGGCAACACTCCTCGCGCTAAACTATCTCTCGAAAGAAGAGAATGTGCCTATTGGCATTTCACCGGATGGTGAGTTAGAAATAGGCGAGCTGACAGTGCGCCCTATTGGCAATCGCGCAGGTGGCTACAGTGGCATAGATGCGGGCGGCAGGCAGCTCTTGCTGAACTATCGCAACCTACAGTCTCCTGAGCACATTGCCAATCGAATCACGCTGACAGAATTTTTGCAGGGTGACATTCCGACAGAAGCGTTGCGCGATCGCGTTATTCTCATTGGCACCATTGCCAATAGCTCAGGCGACAGTTGGCTCACTCCCTACGGAGAAACCAACGGTGTTTTCCTCCAGGCACACATGACCAGCCAGCTAATTAGCGCCGTACTCAACGACCGGCCCTTGCTAATAACCACGCCAGAATGGGCGGATGCACTCTGGATATTACTGTGGGCCGCTGTCGGCAGCGCTTTACTATTAGCGATAAAAACCGAATCCACCCATGTTTTACCCAAGCTTGCGCTGTCGCTTATGGTCTGTGAACTCGCCTTGTTTGGGCTGTGTTGGCTGCTGCTGTCAAAAGCAAACCTCTGGGTTCCCTGGAGCCCAGCAGCGATCGCACCTGTCGCCGTTGTAGCTGCCACCCTGCTCGCGGACCGTTCTTCCAACCGTTTTTCCAACAGATTCAACCCATCCACATAAGACCTCACTATGAAAGCCCCATCCATACTGCTCACAGTACTCACATCGTTCGCTCTGCTACCCATTACGCCCGCACAGGCACAGAGCACATTGCCGACCTTGCGCACCCTCGCGCAGGTCGACCTGCTCACCGAACCCTCAACCCTCAATTTTGTCCCCCCCGCTCTACCCGACCGTGGCAGACCAACCGGTCGCTCCGAGGGAGGCGCAAGTAGGGGTAGCTGTAACATTACCGGCCAGCCACCGCTAACCGCTTTGGTACCCGTCGAAGAGACCGCAGAAGCAGGCGAATCATCAGAGCAGCCCATTCCCTCCACAGAGTCTGTGTTTAGTCTCACCACAAAAGAACAACCGTCTTTTTGGTTTTACGTGCCCTATCCTTTGGACACAACACCCCTGGAGTTTGTCCTCCAAGACGATCAAGGCAATACCCTATACCAGGAGCGCTTTTCCAGCCAGACTAGCGGTGACGGTATCGTACAAATTACCCTCCCAGAAACCGCTCCCAAACTACAGCAAAACGAAATATATCGCTGGTTCTTTCTTGCCTACTGCGACCAAGACACCCCTTCTTTTGTTGAAGGATGGACACAGCGGTCGCCCCTATCACCCGCCCTTAGAGAGAAGTTGAGCGCAGCAACCCTTAGAGAGCAAGCCAGGCTCTATGCAGAAAATGGAATCTGGCAAGAGACGCTCACCTTAACCGGTGAAAACTATCGAGCCAATCCAGATAGTCCAGAAATCGCCATGGACTGGGCCAGCTTGTTAGCCTCGGCCAACCTCAGCCAGCTAAGAGAAATTCAGATAGCACCCTGTTGTTCTCCGGTCGAATAGACCTAGCCAACACAATTTTCTTTCCACTGACCGGCCTTGGCCAAATCAAACACTTAGCTGCTGCAGCTGTTCCAGGCTGAGAATATCTGCCGTAAGCACATAAACTGTGCTACCAACATCCGGCGAATACACGTTGAGATAAACGGTGTTATTGGGATCATCCGGCATGATCACTTCAAACACTCGATGGCCTGTGCCATCAATATCCTCTCTCTCAGTCAGCTGATAGCCTTGGCTTTTCAGCTGCGCAATGAGCTGCTGAGCAGCCTGACGAAAGTTCCCACTTAGCTGATGGCAGCTTTCCAAGCCATAGCAACCCGCCTGGGCCCCTGCTAGGTGCGGAAAGTTGCTGCCAAGCCGCACGAGCACCTCGTGCTCAGAGCCCTGTTCAGGTGGCGACTCGGAAAGGGGAACAGCATTCTCAAGTGCCGCATTTTCTGGCAGAGGTGAGGGCTGTTCGGCAGGCACTGGCTCTGCAGGGACAGGGCCTGAGGTCACTGGCTCAGGATAGGTATCCGGGTAAATTGGCTGACTAGCTGGAGCGGGAGAGAAAACATTGACCTGCGACAGGGATGCCACATCCGAAGGATACTCCGCGAAAGGCGCAACAGAAACCGTTTGCCTGTTTTCCTGTCGCCCAGAAGGGGGTGGAGATTCGATAGTCTGCTGCACAGCCGCCGAGGACACACTGACAGGCAAAGTCACAACATCCATAGCAGGCGGCTGCACGGCCTGAGACTGGGCAAGGTCTGATACCTTATCTGGTACTGGTCGCTGATAGTTCGGCCAAGGAAGCACCAAAAACAAGCTGTGACAACCCAGAGAAAACAACAAAACCACACCGGGTTTTAGGTTCAATTTTTGAGCAGATAACACGGGTTGCCTAAGGAATTATTCGTTTACTTACTTAGCGCCTAGGGATAAACCTTTTCTCGACCTTCTTGTTCTTAGAGATTGCGCTCTCAAAGTACGGGCTTTGAGAGGATCTCTTTTGGCGCACTTTTCTACGCGTGCCAAAAGCGTGCTGGCCATGTAGCTCTATCCATAAGCGGCCAGCCAGCCGAGAGCGCATCCTCCTCGAGCGAATCTCTGCCTTCCATCGCCGAGAAAGCCACAAGCCCCAAACAGATATGCAAACAAAGCAACCGACTAGCAGCCAATCGGTCAAGCAAGCAGAGTCGAAGCCCACACTGTCCATTGGGATGTCATCCTTATAGTTGAGAAAGGCTCCCGTTAATAGTACTGCGAGGGGCTCTTAACATCAACCCCAAACGCTTGGATTTGTCCAAACCATACTGGAGAAAATCATCATCATTTCTGTATGATCGCCCTCGAAGCGCCTTTGAACCGATGAAATCGTATTAAAGTCTACATTTCTAATAACTTGACTTTTTCAGGTATTGCAAATAAGAATGATTACTAGCTTGTATAGAATTGACCGTGACTTCATTGTCAGATATTGCTCTCAAAGACGAGCTAAACGCTAGGGGATACCGCTCGACACCTCAGCGTCAGAAGGTCCTGAGCATATTTATGTCTCTACCTCAGGGTGAACATCTGAGTGCAGAAGATATCCACAAAACGTTAGAGCAGGACAGAGAGCGGATCAGCCTATCTACGGTTTATAGAACCATTCACTTAATGGTTTCGATGGGCTTGCTAAGAGAGCTAGAGCTTGCAGAAGGGCACAAGCACTACGAGCTCAATAGACCGCTTCAGGAGCATCACCACATCGTATGTGTCCACTGCAACCAAACGTTGGAATTTTCTGAAAAGTCTATCACCGCAATAGGAGAGAAAACAGTTAAAGCGGCTGGCTATCATCTACTAGATTGCCAGCTTACTCTTTACGGCATTTGTGCACGCTGCATAGAAAAGCAAAAAGAAAAACAAAAGCCTCGTTAGGGTCCGGTGTCTAGTCAACCTGCGGCTATTGAATAGGACGCAAAAGCAGCAGAGCAATCAAAACGCTTCAATGTGATGTTGCGATGTGATGTTGCGATCGCAACATCACACCCACAAGAACCATTTTGCTGCACTTCAGCCACAGCTAAGCTCAATACTAAGCATTACTATTAACAATAGGTCTTTATAAAATATCGATAAAATAGAAAAATAAGCACTGTTTCATCTTTGAAAGCTCTACTGTACTGAGGTTTTCAGAAGTATTGATTATTTTTCTATTGAGCCATTGACCCTTGGTACAGATAAATTATTACTATTATTTCTCAATAGAGAATTGCCCCAAAACGCCAAAACCAATCTATTTTCAATGATTACAGGCTTTTCAGCCCACTTTAATTTTTTATTTGAAAGTCATTCTCATTAGTGATATGATGCTGCCAACTTAAAAAGTTATTACCCTCTATCAGCCCCAACACAGTTAAGTTATGAAATTTTCACGACGGTCACTGATGGTACGCGGGGCGGCTGCCACTGCAGCCTTTGCCGCAACCCAGGTCTTTCGCCCCCGAAGAGCCAGCGCCCAAAATGACGTAGTCAACCTGTATTCTTCTCGCCACTACAACACAGACGATGCCCTCTACGAGACCTTTACAGAGCTCACCGGCATCCAGGTGAACTTGTTAGAAGGTAAGGCTGACGCACTCTTAGAGAGACTGATCAACGAAGGTGCCAATAGTCCTGCTGATGTGTTTATGACGGTAGATGCCGGTATGCTGTGGCGGGCCGATCAGGCGGATATCTTCGCTCCAATCTCTTCTAGTGAGCTTAATAGCCGGATTCCTGAAAACCTAAGGCACCCCGAAGGCAAGTGGTTTGGATTCTCCAAGAGGGCTCGGGTCATCATGTACAACAAAGCTGCTGTCGACCCCGCCGAACTATCTACCTATGAAGCCTTAGCAGAGCCTGAGTGGCGTGGTAAAGTGCTTATCCGCTCTTCAGGCAACATCTATAATCAATCTCTGGTGGCTTCTCTCATTGAGGCAAATGGGTTAGAAGAAACAGAAGCCTGGGCAGCAGCGCTGGTCAGCAACTTTGCCCGCCCGCCCGAGGGCAACGACCGGGCACAGATCGAAGCAGCGGCATCTGGTCTGGGTGATTTAGCGATCGCAAACACCTACTACCTTCCCCGCTATCTAGAGGCAGAAGAACCAGCCATGCAAGAGGTATTCGAAAAAATAGGTGTCTTCTTCCCCAATCAGGAGGGGCGAGGGACCCATGTCAATATCAGCGGTGCTGGCGTTGTTACCAATGCACCCCATGCGAGTGCCGCCCAGCAGTTCCTCGAATATCTCTCGGGTAGTGAAGCCCAAGAGTTCTTCGCAAAAGGCAACAACGAATATCCTGTTGTAGAAGACGCAGAACTAGCGTCTGTCGTGAAAGAATTTGGCAGCTTTAAGGACGATAGTGTGAACGTCTCGACCTATGGAGAAAATCAGGCTGCCGCCGTACAGCTCATGGATAGGGTAGGTTGGGAATAGAATCTCTCTACTAACAGTTCTCTAACGGTCCTCACTTTCAGCTTCTCAATTTAGATTTTCATTGAATGAAAGCCTCAGGAGGAGAGCGCTGTAACTGCACGCTGCTCTCCTCCTAAAAGATACTACCGCAGTGACTAATACGAAATCACCTCAACATAGACAATATTCTACTTTTCACTCTGAAGCGTTCTACCAGTCGAACTGCTTGCAGTTCAAACGCCACGAAAACTTATGCTCGCGAGGCCGCGGGCTGTGGCGAATTCAACAGGGGTATGTCCGCTCCATTACCTGGAGCTCAGAAGGCGACCCAGTGCCTTTAGGATTTTGGCAAACAGGTGACATCGTGGGCTACGCCATTTCTTCTGCGCAGCACTACGAGGTGCGATGTTTAACTGCTGTCACCGCTGAGTATTTGGGCAGGGCACATAGCCTCTCTCCAGACGTTGCCCTCGCTCAAATTCAACAATCCAACGATCTGCTGCGAATTGCACACTGTCGTCAGGCAGAGAAGCGACTGCTGTCATTTCTCTGCTGGCTGGCGCAGCGATTTGGAGAGAGCGTCGCAGAAGGCCACCAAATACAGCCCAGACTGACTCACCAAGAAATTGCGGACTCTATTGGGAGTACGCGGGTAACGGTTACCCGTTTACTCAAAGAGCTGGCGCGCACCCACAAAATAAAATGGAACACACACGAAAAGATAGTGTACGCAAGAACATTTGAACAATCTTTCGAACACACCTGTTACTAAATTCAGGCTCATAGGCCCGGGCTTACAAGATCA
>JBCBJS010000072.1:0-20835 GCA_038523095.1 Cyanobacteria bacterium J06626_6 | reverse complement strand
TGCTAATTGCAGAATCCTCCTCTCCTGACGGCAAGGACAGCATTCCTTACGCTGTTTTATATTGTTGCAACAAAGCCCAAAGAGACTGCACAGCTTTTGGGTCAAGAGAGGTTGTCCAGCAGTCCAGCGCAAAATGCTCTCTAGCACTTGTTCAGTCGATTGAATGTACGGCGCTAGGCCCTGCTGTAGTGATCCAGTATCGGCCAGCTCGAAGCTGTTGAGCGCGATCGCCTTGCAGTTGGCTAACATGCGCTTGTTCTTGAGCAAAGCCCTCCCATCGGCATTGCCCAAAATGACAAAATTGAGATTGTCGTAAATAGGATAAATCTTGCGCAAACAGTAGCAATGCCAAATCCACTCAAGCAAATCGTCCGCAAAAAAAGGAATATTCAACAGCGCATCGATATCGTCAATAAAAACAACAACCGGCTGCTCGGAAAGCTTCTTAAATAAAAGGTCACGTGAGAAATGCTCCATACGCTGCTGGGGAAGCAGCGATTCGGTCTTTTTCAACCACCACCGCAGCGTGTGAATGTCGCTGGGGTAGAGGCTATCCCAAATTGCAGATGTCAGCTGTCTATCCCAGCGAGAGTAGTCTTCGGGAGAATCGATCAGCTGGCTAGCAAAGAGAGTCACGCAGCAGTATCCCGCCTGTTCTAGCTGGCGTCGAACCCGGATACGCAAAGATGATTTACCCATTTGCCGGGGACCTAGGACCGTGCACAGCCGCCCCTGCGTAATCGCCTGATACAGCTCAGCATCGCTCTCTCGTGACACGTAGCTAGGATGATCCCAGCTGAGACATCCTCCTACCTTGTAGGCCGTATGGCCGATAGGCTGGTGAGCAAACTGGCTTGTCATCGTCAATTTCTTGTCAGAATTCTCAGTAGCCATATCAGTAGCCATAAAGATAGCGCTAGGGTTGTTCAAAACAACCTCTCCAGCATGGCTGAACCCTCCCCAAATTCGCGTCCCGCTATCGGAGAACTTGAGCCAAGCCCGCAGAGTAGTCTTCACCTATTCGATCGGGTCAGGCGTTTCTAGCTGGTTGGGTAGGGTGATGGTGAAAGTCGTGCCTTGCCCTTCTTCACTGGCCACTCGGATATCACCTTTAAGCTTTTGAGTGACGAGGTTATATATCAGGTGTAGCCCCAACCCACTCCCTCCCTTTTCACGGGCAGTAGTGAAAAAGGGCTCAAAAATTCGACTTTGGTCGGTTTCCGAAATACCGCAGCCGTCGTCATGGTAGCGAAGCGTCGTCAAGGCTGAGTCTTGGGTAATGTCAATCGTGATTTGCCCCGGTTCGTCGTCAGGAAAAGCGTGGGTGAGAGAATTGATGATCAAGTTGGTGATGATTTGAGCGATCGCACCTGGATAGCTCAAGATCGTAATTTCATCCTTGCCCGAGAGCCTAACACAATGTGAGCTACTCTTGATTTGAGGCCTGAGGTTAGTAATCACCTCTTGTACGTAAGTTTTCAGCTCAAACGTCCGCTTTTGCAGGCTGCTCTGGTCCACGGCAACCTGCTTAAAGCTGTGAATCAGCTCGCCCGCCCGCTGAAGATTATTCAGTATCAGATGGCTGCATTCAGTCGCCACCTCTAGATAGCTTTCAAAGGAAGACCGCTTGAGTTCTCCTTTCGCCAATTCCGTCGTAATGTCTCGGCTGGCATTTTCCAACGTAGAGGCCGTCATAATAGCCGTTCCGACCGGCGTATTAATCTCATGGGCCACCCCGGCCACCAAGTTTCCTAGGGCAGCCATCTTCGCCGAGCGAATCAGGTCCGACTGAGCCGCTTTTAGGCTTTCCAACGCCTGGGAAAGCTCTTCTGTGCGCTTCGCCAGCTGAGTCTCTGCCTGCTTACGATCCGTAATCTCTAGGCTGGTACCAATCAGGCGATAGACCCGCCCTTGGTCATTGCGCAGCGGCGTATGGGTAGACAGCCACCAAGTCAGCTTACCGTGGAGCTCAACCGTATCTTCATGGGTGATCGGCTCACCGGTTTCTATGCAGGCCAAATGATGACTGCGAACAATCTCCGACGAAACAAATCGCCGCACATCAGCGCCCTCCAGCTGACTGCGAGAGAGTCCAGTCATCCTCAAAAACGCTTCATTAACATTGATGATCGTCAGCGGCTGCCTCTCCAAATCATGACCGGCAGAATCACCGCCCGCCCGCTCACCGCGCTCAGCTACGCCAGCTGTATCCGGCACATCAATCACCGAGACAGCCGCTTCTATCCCGTTGTAAATAGTGCGCAAGAACAGTTCTTGCGCGCTGAGCTGTTTCTGCAGCAGCTGAATTTTAATCTGGTTATCAATCCGGACAAGCAGCTCATCAGTTCTCACTGGCTTGGTGATGTAGTCGATGCCGCCAAGCTCAAACCCCTTCACAATATCTACAACATCGTCCAGCACCGTCAAAAATATCACTGGCACATGCCGGGTTCGCGGGTCACCTTTGAGACGTCTGCAGACCTCGTAGCCATCCATATCTGGCATTTTGATATCGAGCAGAATCAGGTCGGGCGGGTCTAGCTGGGCAGCTGTAATGGCCAGCAGTCCTTGGGTAACGGGCCTTACCCGGTAGCCTTGCTTGCCCAGGACCGACAACAGCAGTCGCAAGTTGTCGGGAGTATCGTCAACAACCAAAATGTCAGCACCAAATGTCTCTGCCTGTGATGGCTGGGCTGAAAAAGACCGGGCTGAAAAAGACTGGGCTGTAGGAGACTGGGTTGGGAAAGGCATAGGTGAGTCCAGACACAGTGCCAAGTGTACTCGACACAACGAGTACGTGGGTAGCCGTTCAGCTCACTATCATCCTATATCCCATGCGCAAAGAAGAAGATACGCTCTGAGAAAAACACGCATCTACATCTCCAGGGTTTCTCACAAGTGGGAAAGGCGCTACGTTCGAAAGCCTCACCTCTGCAGGTCTATCAACACATACTAAAGCGCCCTTAGCGGGATTACCCGTACCAAAAGCAGCAAAGCTAAGGTGATGGTAAGTCAAGTAGGTATCTCTCAGCTCAAAGCAATGTTCAATCCATTGAAAGAGCGCATCCATCACCCCCAAAGCCTCAATCTGCCTGTCCATGCCTTCAAGAATGATTACAATTGGACCCTCACACAAATCGAGCAGTAACAAATCGCTCGCAAACTGCGCCAGGCGTTGCCGAGGAGAGAGCAGCTCAGTTGTCCGTAGCCACTGGTCTAAAATATCTGATTGAGTAGGGCGCAGCTGTTGCCAAATCGCAGTAATGACATTGCACTCCCACTTGGGGTGAGTGCCAACGGGCTCTCGCGCCTGCGCATGAAAGGTTGGCATGAGCGATCGCAGCGACAACAGGACAGCGCGGTAGCCCCGATACTCCATTTCTTTCAGCGTTCTCATGCTGAGTGGAGGCACTTTCGAAGATTGCGCACCCGCCACATAGCAGAACTTTCCCTGCTGCAAGGCATAACAGATATCATCGCTGGTTGGAATAGTGTTCATGACAAAATACAGCAAATGTCCTGATGCATTAGGACATTCGCGCAGAAGTGTTACTCATAAGCTGTGGGCTGCACCTTTAGCAGGTGTCTTAAGCAACGCTTCGAAAGCAATAGAGGCTTCAAAGGCTGCCGGGCTTCAAATAAACCACAGCGTCTCTACCTACCATGCCTCAAAAGTAAGACAGTCCCCATTCTGCAACTGGGTAGGTTCCGTTCACCCATTGGGTAGAGTTTCATATAGTTCAATTGCGGCAGGTCCAGCGCTTAGCCCCGCGCTGCATTCGCCATTTGAATACTCTCTAAAATCTGCCCGTACTGAAAATCGTGAACAACCTGGTCGAGACTATCGGCCAAAGTCGCATCTTGCGCACGGATGACGTCGATTAGCTGTAATATTTCATCCCAGTGTAGCCTGAGGGTAGCCGCCTCCAGGCGAGACAGCAGCTCATCAGAAAGCGTTGAAACAGCTGTAACGCTTAGCGAGACGGGAGGTGAGTCTTGACCAGAAGCGGATTGGGAGGAGACACCAAACATAGCTGACTCGTCGTAGCGATAGCGAACACCAAGCTGTTCTCCAATAGAGGCAAAAATCTCGCTGTCCGTAAACGGCTTACGAATAAAATCATCGCAGCCAGCAGCGATCGCATTTGTTCGTTCTGTTGCAAGGCTGTTAGCAGAAAGCGCAATAATTTTGAGACCCTCTGCTGCAGATGCCCCATTCTCTATCGATGAACCTGGCTGCTGCAAATCTGACGGCAGCACGGCCTGTCTTATTCGCCGGGTAGCCTCAAAGCCATCCAGCACCGGCATCCTCAAATCCATGAAAATCAGGTGCGGCTGCCAGACCTGGTAAATAGCGATCGCAGCTTGCCCGTCACTCGCCTCCTCAAGGCTAAAGCCAACCGGCTCCAGCAATCTACGCAGCAGCTTGCGATTGGCCGATTTATCATCTACCACCAGAATTCTGTAGTCGGGCTGACCACCTGCAAGGCCCAGCACCCTGCGCGCCGCATCCACATCGCTCACACTTTGTTCTGAGACTAACCTGGCCTGAACATCAAAGCTAACCGTAGTCCCGCTAGTCGGTAAGGTCCGAATAGTGATACTGCCTAAGCCCTGGTGAGCAGAATCACCTCTTTTTTCTAACGTACGGCCCACTGCAGAATCGAAGGCCACTTCAGAAGCAGCGGCAGGCGCAACCTGGCTACTAATAGAAATACCCCCACCCATCAGCTCAACGAACTTTCGGCAGATTGGCATACCCAAGCCAGTGCCCTCTTTAGCCTCCCGACCAGATGCGGTTTGCGCAAAGGGTTCAAACACAGTTCCAAACTCTTCGGGCGCAATGCCTACCCCCGTATCAACGACCGAGAACATGAGCGCTATCGTCTGGGCAGACTCTGCTGAAGCCGGTGCCAATGTCTCCTGTACAGGCGTAGCCCGCAGCGTCACGCTGCCCGAATTGGTGAATTTAATCGCATTGTTCAACAGATTGATTAAAACCTGCCGAAGCTTAGCCTGATCAGCGTGAACATATGCCGGTAGTTCGGGGCCGCGCTCAATCAGCAGCTGCAGCTGCTTCTCTTCAGCTCGCAATTTGAACATACCAATAAGGTCATTCAAGAGAGCATACAAATTAAAGTCTGTTGGCAAAAGCACAATTCGCCCAGATTCAATCTTGGACATATCGAGTACGTCATTGATCTGGTTGAGCAGGTATTCTCCACTGCGGCTAATAATCTGAACATCGTCTCTGTGTTCGGCCGGTAGAAGGGAGCTGCGATTCATCACATTGGCAAACCCCAGAATAGCGTTCAGCGGCGATCGCAGCTCGTGACTCATGTTTGCCAGAAATTCACTCTTGGCCCGGTTGGCGACCTCTGCATCCTCCTTGGCCTTCACGAGTGCCTGCTCTACCGCGTGCTTGTTCTGAGCCATAGCGACCATCTCACCGATGAGCTTCACCACACTGATTTCCGAAGCGCTCCAGGTTTTCACCTTTTGAGTGGTATCGAGGGCGATAAAGCCAACTGACTGATTGCAATAGACCATCGGCACATCGAGCAGAGAGCGAATATTGTGCGCTTTAAATACAGCCTGCGAAGCCGCAGCTTCAGGCGGCAGTTCGGCAATATCGATAATTTGAAAAGGACTGCCCGCCAGCAGCTTGTGATAGAACCAGGCGTAGGTATCTGCATCGATACACTTGCGTTTGGCCAAGTAGGGAACCACCTCACCCTGCCGCCAGAAATGGGTGAGATGGAACTGATCTTTACCGTCGCCGTGCTTTTGGAACTGAAAGATTCTGGCGCGATCGCTGCCTGTGAATCCCACAAGTTTCTCTAAAGCAAATTCAATAGCCGTATCGATCTCTTTCTCTAAAAAAGCGCAGGAAACCTGACTGAGTAAACTATCGATATCCGACTGCTGCTGCAAAGCAGCTTCAGCACGCTTACGATCGCTAATATCAAGCGTGCTAATCAAAACCCTATCCCAGTTCAGCTCCTGACCCGGCGCCACAAACTCCTTAAACAAGATATGTTTCTTCTTCCCCGTAAGGGTGTAGTTGACCAGCTCCATCTCTATTCTGCTTTGGCCTTTACAGAGTGCAACCAGCTCCTGTTTAAAGCCCTGCAGCGCTGCATCATCGTGGTCGTCATCCAGCCGGGCAAGCAGATCCTCCTTCTTTTCAGCTTCAAAAAGATCGAGCGCAGCCTGGTTAACATCCAGCACTTGAACCCGCTGAATACACTCATATAAAATATCTGGATGCGCATTCAAGAAAGCCTCAAAGTTTCGCTCATTTGGGAGAACTTTCAAGTCTTGAAGGTAGGCTTTCACCAGGGAGAAATCTTCCTCCCAGAGTGGAATAGGTGCATCCTCAAACAGACTGTGATATCGCTGCTCACTCTGCTTAAGGGCCTTTTCAGCTTTCTTCATAGGCGTCATATCAAAAAAGACACCATCGAGATACAACACTTCATCTCGATCGCCAAAAATAGCCCGGCCCTTATCATAAATGTATCGAATATCGCCATTGGCATGCACAATCCGATACTCCAAGATGTAAGGTCTCCGCGCTTCAATAGAGTCTGCAATCAGCGCATTTATGCCATCTTCATCATCCACCTGCATAATCGACCCAAAGGTCCTCGTTCGGTCGTGAATAAAGTCACTTGCCGGATAGCCAGAGAGTTCGGCCATCGATTCACTGAGAAACTCCATCGTCCAGTCCGGGTTAAACCGGCAGCGATAGACAGTACCCGGAACATTTGCGACTAGGGTTGCAAGCTGCTGCTCACTCCGGGTGCGATCGCGCACTTCTTTTTCAAGCGCACGGGTGCGCTGCTTTACTTTGTTCTCCAACGAAAGAGAATAGTCCTCTAGCTGGGCATAAGACTGCTTTAGCTGCCGGCTCATCCCATTGAAAGCCTTTACAACAGTATTGAGTTCCTTAACCATTGAAGTAGGAATTTGCTGCGAAAGATCGCCTTCCGCGATTCGCTCACTGGCCTGGCTCAGCTCCAATATCACCCGGCTAATGCGCCTAGCAATCCAACCGACCAAAAGAACCGTACCGCTTAAAATTGCTAACGAAAGCAGCAGCGTCATCCGAGAGTTCTCACGAATCGTCCCCGTAAAATCTGACTCAGGGACCACCACCACTATCAGCCAATCTAGACCAAAGTCATCGGCAAAAGGCCGCACCTGGAGCATTTGCCGTCCGCTCTCGTCTTGATAGTTGAGAGACTGTATCTGAGTGATATTGTCAAACCCACCAAACCGCTGCTGCAAAAAATCGCCAGTTGTCTCAATCAGTTCGTTGCGCGTTTCATCGACGCTCAGCGGTTGGTCTTTGCTATTGAAAGGCGATTCTATAAAAGAGCTTGCAATCAGCTCACCCTGCCGGTTTAGAATGAACGCCTCACCCAGCGGGCTAATCTCTAAGTTTTGTAGAAAGTTGTTGATGTCTAATAGGGTAAAATCAGCGCCTAGCACCCCCAACAGTTCACCCGTTTCACCATAATAAGGTCGGACAAAGCTAATGCCCAATGTCCTAGTACGAATCCCAAATCGCTGTACACGACCACCCTGTAAATAAAAATCGTAGAAATTTGTCCAGGTGGCTTTGCGCGCCCGCGCCGCGGCTTCATACCAGGGGCGCTCCCTCGGATCAAAAGGAAGCGTCAGCTGCTGCAGCGTCTGGGGGCCTTCAATCTCAAGGATCGTTCGAGTGACCGCCTCTGGCTGCGCGCCGTCTCTAAAAACAATCCGGTCTGGCCGATTGGATTGCTGATAGAGCTCGGTGTAGTCGCCAGATCGATTGCCAAAGTAAAGAAAGCTCAGTGAATCGAAATAGCTGCCCTGATCGGCCAGATAGTTTTGCCAGCCACTCAAATCATCAACGCTGAGATCGCCTCGCCGGATGGCACTGATAGCCCTTTGTGTCGCATTCTGCGGCGCGATCGTCAGGTGTTCCATGCGCTCTTCGATGCGATCGCCCACCGCCTGATGTAGCTGTGCAACTAGCTGCTCTATCGCCCGTTGTTCATCTTTCCAGACCAGGTACTGAATCAAACCGACGCTAACCGTCAGCGGCAGCACGAAGCTGACCACCAAAATCAGCTCTAAAGAAGGCCGCTGTAAGCGCAGTTGACTAAACCGTTTTAAGAAGGGCATATTTTTAGAAATTCGCGACTTAGTTGTTCATTCAGTTGTCCGTATGCTTAATTGTCAATATATTCGCCATCTATCGTAGTAGCCAAACTCACGGGGTAGTAGCCAAACTCACGGGCAGCTCAAACCAGAAAGCAGTCCCTTCGCCTGGCGAACTCCTAACGCCAATATGGCCACTGTGAGCTTCAACAATTTGCCTGCAAATATACAGTCCGAGGCCCAGCCCCTGAGTAGGCCTTGCCATGCTCCCTCGGTGGTAGCGCTCAAAGATATGCTCAGTTTGCTCAGGGGCCATCCCCACACCATCATCTACCAGCTCACAGTGAACACAGTCGACCTGAGGCAAAAGGCTAATCCGCAAGGTGCGCCCTGGCGGGTTGTACTTCAAGGTATTGTCTATAAGATTTTCAACCACTCGCCAGAGCTGGGTGCGATCGCCATCGACCAGCGGCACATCATCAGAGAGCTGTAGGCTTACTGTCAGCCGCTTTTTGGCCATTCTCGGCTGCCACTCCTCAACTACAGCCTCAATCAGCGCGCCCAGGGAGAGCGGCTGACGCTGCAATGCAACGCCCCAGATTTCTATTTCCTGGGTTTCAATCAGCGAATTAATCATTTTGAGCTGGCGATCGCACCCCGCACGCATCCGCGTCAGCACCGAGCCCGGGATCTGCACGATAGAAGGATCATCCTGGCGCCTACGGCCAAGAAAACCCTCCAAGACGTTAGTCATCCCCATCACAGGATTGCGCAAGTCGTGGGTGAGGGCATGGATGTAGAGCTTAAGAGATTCTTCTGCCTTTTCACGCTCTTCAATTTCATGGGTGAGGGCCTGGGTGCGATTGCGAACCTGCGCCTCCAGCGTCTGATTGAACTGCTGCAGTTCTACATTGAGATGGGAGAGCTGAGCCTGACTCTCCTCTAGAGCTGTCAGGTCTCGGTAGGCCCTAATGCTGGCAACAAGCGTCGTGAATAGCTTTTCCTGAGTTAGTTCTAACTTTGTTTTGTAATCGTTGATATCGTAATTGACCACAACGGACTCTTCAGGCACTTGACCTGGCTGTCCCGTTCTGAGAACAATGCGCACCGTCTTATTTTTAAGCTCTTCCCGAACATACTGAGCAACTTTCAAGCCAGCGTCCTGCGTTCTCATAATGACATCAAGCAAGATTAAAACGGTATCTGGATTGCCAGCAATCAGCTGCTTAGCTTCCTCAGCAGAATAAGCAGAAATAAATTCCAGCTGACGATCTTCAAAAGTAAAAAACTTCAGCGCAACCTTAGTAGCCTGATGAACAGAAGGTTCATCGTCAACCATCATAATTTTCCACACTTTGCGGTCGTCAAAATCAGACGAATACCGAGTGGGTGATTCGTCAGCAAACACCAGCTGGTCCGTTGACTGAGAAGAGGATGATTGCTCAGGAAACATGAACTAACTAAATTGCGTTAGCGATGGGAAGGTAAATCTTAAAGAGTGCTCCTAAAAGCGCTCCTAACAGCTGCTCTGTAGAGGCTGCCATCCAAAAGCTGGCTGTAAGACCTGTCCTTAGAGCAGAGAAATCGTCTCTTTTTATGGAAAAACAGAAGCTTACCGTCCAATTCTAGACCAAACCAGCCCGCAGTGCTTTAACAGCAACTTGAACCCTATCATTCGCAGCAAGCTTAGACATTAGGCCCCTCATATGGGCTTTAACAGTGTTGGTGCTGATAAAAAGCCGCCTGGCGATCTCAGGATTGCTGAGCCCTTCCACCAGTAGCATAAGGACCTCCTGTTCACGCTCAGAAAGATCGCTCACGATGGGGGTTTCTGTCTCATTTAACCGGGCGCTTTGCTGAAAGCTCTGTAGCGCAATATGTGCCACCTTAGCATCAAGATAGACTCCGCCCTGCCCCACAGCTGCGATCGCACTCAGCAACCCGTCAATACTCCCCCCCTTAATACAATACGCGTCCGCACCACTCGAGAAAGCAGCCAGCACCTCGGTTTCTGCCATATGGGAAGTCAGCATCACCACCTTCGTTTCCGGTAGCTTTGCCTTCACCTGCCGGGTCGTCTCTATGCCATCGATACCCGGTAAACCAATATCCATCAGAATCAGATCAGGCTCATACTTAATAGCTGCCTCAACCGCCAGGTAGCCATCATCCACCGTATCTAAAACGCTCAGCTGCGGATGGTCAGCCAGTGCCTGCTCAATTCCCAGCTGCACAAGCGGGTCATCTTCGATGATCAAAACCCGCCAGGCTGGTAGCTGAATCGTTTGGTGCATGGTGTACCGACGTCTGTAGAACCGAAAAGCATGTAAAGATAATAACTTGCTCTTCTATAAAATGATGCCTGAAATATTTTAGCTATCTGCCTGCGACCCCATCCCCTTCTTATCAGCCAGTCAACCTAACAAGGCACCAAATGCCGATAGTATCATTCACCTACATCAGCTTTTTAGCTAACAGCATCTCAATGTGAGGAATGCCATCTTCCAAATAGGGTTCACCCATAGACTGAAAGCCAAAACGTTCATAAAAAGCCCGTAAGTGCAGCTGAGCCGATATACGAATACTCTCAATTGAGAACTGCGATCGCACATACTGAATTCCCCTATCCACCAGTCTGCTCCCCAGCCCTTTCCCCCGCACATCCTGCCGAATCAAAACCCGACCCATTGAGGGTTCTGCATATTTTTTCTCAGGTGCTACCACCCTGAGGTATCCAACCAGTTCCCCGGCTCCATTCATCGCCAGCAAATGCCAAGCACACTCATCCAACCCATCAATATCTAAATACAGACACTGCTGTTCTAAGATAAATATCTGTTGGCGCAGCCGCAGTAAATCATAGAGTTCGTCAGCAGTGAGTGCTGAAAAGTCCTTCCATATCCAGTTAATCATCTTGATTAAACCAATTGAGTGGCCCCATTGATTAGACCAAACATGTGCTCAACTCCGCATAGACAGAAAGGACTTCGCGTTGCCATTGCTCTGCTCCTGTGCCTACAGCTTCTGGCCTGTAGCTCACCGTCCCACGCTGATCAAATCACTGCTACCGCGCTAGCAACGCAAGTAGAACAGGGCACAGCCCCGCTTATTCTAGACGTTCGAACCGAAGAAGAATACGCCACAAGCCATATTCCAGGCGCAGTCAATATCGATCATCGAGACGTCCCCAATCAGCTCAATTCACTACAAGAGTACGCAGACAAAGAAATCATCGTCTACTGCGAGCGAGGCGTCCGGGCCAGCAGAGTCGAAGCCATCCTATTTGAGGCCGGTTTCTCCAAAGTACAGCAGCTCAACGGCAACATGTCTGCCTGGCGAGCGGCCAACCTACCTGTAAAATGGAGCCGCTAGTCAGCGCCCAGCAGCTTCATAAGCGTCTTCGAGGGACGTGTTAGCAGAAATCTGCGCAAGCAAAGCAAGTATTACAGATTTGACCCTATCTGAGCTCAGAACTTGCTCCAGCCTCTCTTCATACTCTTTCAGATTTTTGCAAATACTTCTTCTATTTACTGTCTGATCGACTATGTCGACAGGATAAATCATCAGCGGATACTCAATCTGCAAGATACTAAAAATATAGTTATTCAGGGAGGGCGCTTTTATCCGTAGTGCAGCTCGAAATTTTGAGCTATCCCCGTTAAGAACGGCGACTTCTCCGATCAAAGTTCCGTCGGTTGCTTCAGTTAGTAATGAGCCTTGCTCCTTGAGAACCTTAATTGGCAAATCGGGAAGTTCTTCCGTTTTGGGAAGCTCGCCCCACATGTTTTTCACGCTAGACATTTACAGCCCTTCCAACTCAGTCGTCAACTCAATCATAATAGGCAAATGATCAGAATAACCGCTGCTAATTTCACCCTCAGTTAAAAGGCTACGGCTACCTACAGCAGTCAGTATCTTCAAATTCTCTCTTCGAAAAGAAGGTAGCAAGGCAGGTCGAATCAGTGCCTGATCAAAGGTGTGCCAAAAGAATTCTCGATTTCTTGAACGCTGATAGTAGTAGGTACCAGCAGGGCCTTCAGAACCATCCCCCATTCGGCTCCACATAGGATTGTAGAAAAATTTTCTTTTCATTTTCCTTACGTTTCTGTCTTGTTTCTGCGCAATATGCATAGTCATCACACCGTGGAAAGAATCGGCATCTACGAGGCCACCTTCGAATGGATTCATATTGAAATCGCCTATGACGAGCGTTCGAGAATGCCCTAAGTTCTCTTCTGTTTCAGCAATTTTCGCAACAGCATCCCTTGCCTGAAATAATTGCTCTTCACGGTCGGCATGTCGCTTACTTGATAAATGTACCCCTGCAATTAAAACAGACCTACCAAGCGGTGGACGAATTTCCCTAATAGATAAGCCGTAGCTGTCTGCAGCGGGACGAATTGATTCTGAAGGATATCGAAAGAAAAATCTTATGCGAGAAGACAGCTCATTGTAAGGTGCAATATAAGCAGAGCCGGTTTCGCGACTTAGCTGGCGCTGAAATTTTAGGTCAGACAATCCAGCTTCTGCCAGCACTAAAATATCTACGCTATGAATTCTGCAAAGCTGAGAAACTTCTTCAGTTAAGCCTCTTCGGTTTAGATTCCAGAACAGAACTGTAGGCATAAAGTCTTAGCATATATCATTCGACAGCTCAGTCTAATGCATTATGCGATCCGCTTAGTTTGACCTGCCAAAAAACTGAGATAAACAAAAGGGTCATAAGTCTGACCCGCATACATTAAACGGTACAGATAGGAAAAAATTCTTTCTTAGTGTCGAGTTCAAACATTTTGAATCCTGCTGAATGGTGAACTTAGGACGCTTGAAGCACCCCAGACCTGCTTGATGGGCTATCCGCGATACCCCGCCGAGCAGTATTCCCAGTTTACTGAGTTTGGCCGTATTGGCTAAGACCATCCAATACGGTTTTTCCAATTGCCCTTCCGCTCTCTTGAAATTCATGCGCGGCGCGCAGATGTTCTACGGTCAAGGCACCCATATGTTTGTTGACAGTTGAAAGTAGCGCGCCACTATCTAGAAGCTCTGAAACTTTGTTCAATAGCTTATGTTGCTCATCCATATCTTCCGTCTGAAACATTGAACGGGTAAACATAAACTCCCAACTAAAAGAAAGTGCTTTCGGCTTGATAGAGGCAATATCTAGTGACTTTGGATCGTCAATAAGAGCAATGTGACCGCGCGGCTCAATCAGCTCGACAATAGACGCAAAATGCTGAGCCGTATGCGTAAGCGCGGCAACATACTTCGGTGAGATACCCAGCACCTTCATTTCTTCATCCAGCGGATTGCGATGGTTGATAATATGGTCTGCGCCCATTTTCTTGACCCAGGCACGTGTATCATCGCGCGATGCCGTTGCGATCACCGTCAGGGCTGTCAGCTGCTTTGCTAGCTGAATCAAAATAGAGCCCACACCACCAGCACCGCCGACGATAAGTAGCGATTCACCCTCACCATCTCCTTCTTTCAGCCCAAAACTATCAAACAGAATCTCCCAGGCTGTAATGCTAGTCAGCGGCATCCCCGCAGCTTCAGCAAAGCTGAGAGAAGCTGGCTTACGGCCCACAATCCGTTCGTCCACAGCGTGCAGCTCAGCATTAGTACCCGGCCTAGTGATATCACCTGCATAGAACACCTCGTCACCCGGGCGAAACCGAGTGACATTTGCTCCAATTTCTTTCACAATGCCTGCTGCATCAAATCCAAGAATGCGGGGGTCCCCCTCCGGCTGCGCAGCCGCTCGGACTTTGACATCGACAGGGTTAACCGAAACACCTCGGACTTCTACCAGCAAATCGTTTGGGCCAATCTTCGGTGAATCTGCTTCAAACTCGGCAAGAGCGTCTTCTGCTGAAATAGGCCCTGCGTTCTGATAACCAATCGCCTTCATGACGGGTGTCTCCTTTCAGTTCGTGGAATCGATAACAGCATGGTAATCATTCGGAGCGAGAAGATAAATAGGCTTGAAGCAAAATGATAATTCGGATATTTTTGATAAATGGATATTCTGTCGCTTCGCTTATTTATCAGAATTGCAGAACTAGGTGGCGTTACCGCTGCGGCACACGACCTAGCGCTTTCGCCTGCAAGTGCGAGCGCTCGCTTAGTCAAGCTCGAAGCAACCATTGGATTTCGCTTGTTTAATAGAACCACTAGAGCCGTCTCATTAACGACAGATGGAGAGCTGTTTTTGCCTTACGCCCAACAAACTGTAGAAACGTTAGAAACGGGATTCAACGCAGTCAGGAGGCAAAGTTCTGAAGCTCAGGGGTTGCTGAGAATGACAATGCCAGGTTCCTTCGGACGGATGTATATCATGCCTCTTTTGGCCGAGTTTCAGTCTCGCTATCCACAAGTCAAGCTTGACTTGCGACTATCCGATGAAGTTCTTGGCGTCGTCGAAGGCGCTTATGACCTAATTATCCGAAACGCGAGATTAGCAGATAGTACCTTAATCGTGCGCAAGTTAGCTGCTGACAGGCGGCTGCTTGTAGCCTCTCCTACCTATCTTGAACAATATGGCGCTCCGACTACACCAGACGATCTTGCAACGCATCGATGCGTCACGCTCGGAGAAACAAGGTGGAAGTTTGAAAACGGACAAAACATCAGCGTTTCCTTCTCATCTACCATCAATGATGGCGAGGCAATGCGAAAAATGCTTGAGAGCGGAATGGGGATTGGCATAAAGTCCGTTTGGAATGCAAGCGAAAGTCTAAAATCCAGACTGCTTGTCGAAGTGCTACCAGAATTTCCACTTGTTACAGAAGCCTCCATCTGGCTCCTTTACCCAAGTCGCCGGATTTTAGCACCAAGAGTTCAGGTAATGATTGACTTTTTATTCGAAAAGTTTCAGCCGATTCCACCGTGGGCGTGTCAGAGACACTAAGCCATTTAACCGACTTGACAATGCCGTTTGCATAGCTGGGCAAAGCGGGACTGCAGCTGTTCAACCCGCTGAACGAAGACAGCTTCAGCACTCAACGTCGGTGCTTGCTTGGCAATATTTGCCAGCCTGCGAGCGATCGCAGCTTCATCTCCCATCAGTTCATACTGAGGCATAGAAACTGGCCCCTCCAGCGCTGCGCCCAGCCAGTGCTTTAGCGCTATCCGCCCCGAACGCAGACCCCGTCCCCAGCGCCTGTAGGACTTGAGCGCTGGAAGCCGGTAAGGATGGTAAAACAAATTCATCGATGCGCACCAGTCCTGCCACTTGAAAGTGTATATGCGCGGACCTGTGACGATGGGAATCCAGGGCACCCGCAGGGCATCAGCCACAATCGCACCGTGCATCGCTTCTGCCAAAATGCGATCGCTCGACCCAATCGCCGCCAACACCTCCTCCACGGGCCAACGGGGATCGATGTAGCGAATATTGGCCTGCTGGCAAATACGCTGCCACTGTTCACCGGCCTCATTTGCGTGGTGAATGTGAGGCATGAAGCTACAGCCAGAACGCTGTGCCTTTGGCTGTAGCAGCCGGGCCACCAGCAGGCCACCATCTGCGATCGCATTCTCCTCTGGTAGACCGAGCTGCTTTGCCGAAAGCGGCCCGCGCACGCAGTGAATATCCCAGGTTTTAGGAATATGGGAGAGCGGCGATTCATACCCCGCCCCCGTACTAAAAACAACGAGTCGATCAGTCGTCGTCACCCGTCCAGGCAGCTTATCATTCAGTAGGGTTCCTGTGCCAAGAAACACAGCAGACTCATCAGCATCCAACAAATCAGCACTCAGCTGAGGCCAAAGCCAGCGATTGAGCTCATCGCCAAAATTGGGTTTCTGATCGCACCTTTGATAGTAAAAGAGTTTCATGAGATCTCTTGTTAGTAGACAACTGATTAATGTTGTTAATTAGGTCTGTTCTATTTCATACCGCCGCACTCATTTGACTATTCGAAAAAGATCGGAGAATCTGCTGCTGACCTCGCCGAACAGCCCTGTCCCAAAAGCTGGCCGCCCTCGCAAGAGAGAAAGCTTTCGTGCGCTGCCAGTCACTGTACTCGCACCATTCGATGTAGCTAGGAATAGCGACTGCCTCCAAAAAGACCTGCCATTTTCGCACGATCTTTTCGGGCTTGTACAGCTCGGATTGTTCCTGCCCGCGCGCTCTGAAGGTTTGCCTTATGATCGCATTCCCTTTCAGCCGGTCTAAGCTGTCCAACAAATCAGAAAAAGAAACCACCTCAACATAATCTCGTCCCGGTTGGCCCGTCTTGCGGTAGGCACTTTCAGCACCGAGAACAGGAATGGCACCCCCTAGCCAAGCGTTATATAGCTTAGTCGCAGGCTTATTCGAAAACCCACCCGTCACCGTCCGCTGCAAAGCACTAAAAGAGCGCACCGCAACCACCGCGTCCACATCGTGATAGTCATTCCAGCTGGCATCGACCGTTTCATATTGGTACCAGGGATTGGTATTACAAATCGCGCGGCTGCGCAGACCGCGTTCTGCTAGAGCGACCTGCCAAGCGTGGGACATGAGCTCAGGGGCAAGAGAATTTTGGTGACCAAAAAAGGCGACCGTCTCAAAGCGATCGCCCCGGCTCGGATCTCTTGGAACCAGCTGCGGCTGCGGCCAGTGGGGTAAAAAATAGCAGTCGCCCGCCAATGAGGCCTCAGTGGGGTTCTGGACCACATGCATTGTAGCGATCGCACATCTCGGCGCTTCCGCCTTCATACAGATTACAAATCGCCTCGCTGCAGGCGTAACCTGCACCGCACGCAGCACATTACTGTGACAAAACACAATTCCCTCATCGGGCAGCCGATCAGTCAGCTCGCAGACGACTCCCGCCGACCTCAGTCGCAGATAGGTTTGAATCGTCCAAGCATACATACCCAACCCGTAGCCAGGCCAATTTTCATCAGGGCTATGGGGAAGGTTTTCTGGCCAGAGAGCGGCTGGCAAGAAAAAGTAAATCGGATAGCCCGGTGAAATCACTTTGGTTGCTGCCCCATCATCACAAGACCCACAGAAGCTGGGTCAAGGTCTCTCATATTCGAATCTTCAACAATATTTTCAGCAACAGAAGCATGGGAAACAGAAGCATGGGAAACAGAACGCTGAACAATAGCGTTTCGTCTGCGCAAGAAGGAAGAAATCGCTACACCAGCGGATAGACCGGTAGAGACTCGGTCAAAAAGCTTGCCAGCCTTTGGTAAGCGCTGGTGATAGAAAGGACTCATCAAACTGCCTAAGAGTAGAGACAGCTCACAGGCTTCGACAGTCCCCCACTGACGGACAGGCAGACAAATATTCAACAGCTTTAGCAGCAGCTTTTTGAGATCGTTAACAAAGTGAAGTGCAGCAATCAGAGGCCACTGCCAGGAGCCGTAGCTAATTTTTCTGAGCGGATAGCGGCTTAGGCCAATCCGCCAGAACAGATTTAGCAGATAGTGTCGCTCTAACCGTTCCTTGGGAATGATGTGCGACAGCTTCATCTGGGGGTTGTGCCAGATAGGCCAAGCGCTGCGAATGTAGCTTAGGGTTTCGACATCTTCACCTTTGGCCTTGAGGCTACGGGCACTCACACCAGCAAGCGCTGGCACAGCCGGAACCCGCTCCAGCCAAGCCTGCCTGCGAATGACCATACCTGCCCCTGCGGGCAGCACACCCCGCTCCCGGTCGTAGCAAAAGGGCCGCTCCCCCCGGTCAATAATTGCCAAGCAGCAGGCAATCCGATGGAAGTTTGGCGGCGGTGAAACCTCGTATAAACCGCTGATGCTGCTGCCATAGGCGCCTGCCTCAGGGTGCTGCTGACCAAAGCTAATCGCTGCGCTCACCCAGTCGTCATCCGGTAGGGTATCGTCATCCAAAAAGCCAATTAGCGGGCTTTGGGTCTCACGGACAGCCAGACGACGGGCAAAGGCCAGTCCCTGACGAGGCTCAAAGCAGTAGCGCAGGGGAATATCTGAGCGCCATAGCTGGGGAGCCGCCCCCTGATCATCTGTCTGCCCCTTATCCGCCTGCCACCCATCTGTCTGCCACTGGCGGACAATTTCTGCGGTGCGATCGCAGCTATTGTTATCGACAACAACGACCTCCCACTGGCAATCCATTTGGCAGGAAAACCGCTGCGCCCTCAACTTACCCAATAGCTGCGGCAGCCGAAGCGCCCCATTGTAAGTACAGATGACAACTGAAAAATCCGGCACGGCCCACTACTTCCTGTCGAAATGGATGAATTACGCTGCGCGCCCTGTAAAAATCTCGAATGACAATGCCAGCAAATATAAAAGTTAAGCAATTCATGAACTGGCATAGGGAGCCTGTACTAGCAGTCATCACAAAACTCAGACGTATCACAAGCCTAGGCTGATATAGGGGGGGTTGGTTGATGGCTCAATCGCGTTTGCAGTTTTTTTAACTCTACAGGTAAATCCTTACAGACCAAAGAGACTTTTGATAACCCTTCCATAACCTTCTCTTTACCTTAGAAACTGGAATATTTGATAGCGTTTACTAGCGTTGAATTAAAGCAGGGTTTTCTGAGCGATATCCACCACCCTTTTTACAACACAAATGCATCGATTACAGGGGGCAAACAGCTTGAGCGGGTGCTGCTTACTCGCGTGAATAGATGAAATCTATATTAAAAGCTGACAAAAGAGAGTTTACAGAAATTGGCTAAACAATAATGCGGACCTGTGTCCACAACGGCCAGGATAGGCGGCAGTTTATCTGATGTTGTTGGACCTGTTGATGGTGCCTGAAAGAGGCTCACTTTTATGAAGTCTTGCAAAAAAACAACCATCTTAATGTCTGCCTCAATGCCTGCAGCCAAAAAACCTTATTAAGGATAGAGATTCGGCAATGACACCTTCCTTTCAAAGAATTGGTAGCTTTACCAGCGACTTCGGTGCTGAGATTGTTGCCTATGACGAAGTCAGACAGCTCATCTACATCGTCTCAGGAGGCACAGAGCTGCAGGCCGTCAGCATCAGCGACCCAACCGCGCCAGTAGAAGTTGCAACGATTGATATTAATGACTTTGGCGCGCCCATCGCCGGTGCCAACAGCATCGCTTACAAAAACGGACTGCTCGCGGTCGCTCTCGAAGCCGAAACCCAGACAGACAATGGCGTAGTCGCCCTAGTTGATATCGATCTAGCGATCGCATCCGAAGATGTTTTATCAGCTGTGCAAGTGTTTGTCGTAGGGCCTTTGCCCGACATGGTGACCTTCACACCCGATGGCAACAAAATCTTGGTCGCCAATGAAGGGGAACCCGACGACGGCGTTGATCCAGACGGCTCTGTCAGCATTATTGACATATCTGGTGAATTTGTCGGCCTGAGTCAGGCTAATGTGTCCACCGCCGACTTTCTCCGATTCAATGGCCGAGAAGCTGACCTGCGCGCTGACGGCGTCAGAATTTTTCCCGATGCGACAGCCACGCAAGACGTAGAACCTGAGTACATTGCAGTCTCTCCAGACGGGACGAAGGCCTTTGTCACGCTGCAGGAAAACAACGCGATCGCAGTCATCGACATCGAATCGGCCACCGTCGAAGGCATCCAACCCCTCGGCCTCAAAGACTTTAGCAAAGGGCTCCCCGGGCTAACCACCTTCGACTTTACAGACCGCGGCCCCATTGACAACGGCGGCGAACCGCTCACCACCTCAGCCGGTGACACCATTGAGCTAGGCGGCTTTTCTGGCCTGTACTTCGATGGCGTTGCCGAAAGTGGCAACCTCAAGTTCCTAGCCGTACCAGACCGCGGACCCAACGGCGACGCCGATGGCAACAATCGCCCTTTCCTCCTGCCCGACTACCAGGCGCGGGTTGTCGCCTTCGAGCTAAATGAAGCAACCGGTGACATTAGCATCACCGACGAGCTGTTGCTCACCCGGCCAGACGGCACGCCCATCACCGGCCTGCCCAATATTCCCAACGTCGATCGGCAGGCAGTAGATGCTGACGGCAACCCCGTAGACCTGCCAGAACTCGACGGTTTCGAGACCTTCGGCGCAGACTACGATGCCTTCGGCGCAGACCTAGAGAGCATCCTGCGCGACGGCAACGGCAACCTGTGGATGGTGGACGAATATCGTCCGGCTATCTACCAGTTTGACCAGAGCGGCACGCTGCTCAACCGCTACGTTCCTCAGGGGACAGCAGCTCAAGCCACAGAGGCCAACCCCGAAACCCCATTCACTGAAGGAGACTTCGGCACCGAGACGCTCCCCAGCGACTACCTCACTCGCCGCCGCAACCGAGGCTTCGAAGGCGCAGCCCTCGACACAGAAACCGGCATCTTCTACGCCTTCATCCAGACGCCGATGAACAACCCGGCTCGCGCCGATGGCGATGCCTCCAGTGTGATTCGGATACTGGGCATTGACCCCGCTACAGGAACGCCCGTCGCAGAATACGTGTACCTGATTCAAGACCCTGAAGTCGGTAACAATGTCGATAAAATCGGCGACGCAGTGTTTGCAGGCGACGGCAAATTCTTCGTGATTGAGAGAGATTCCTCCCTAGATGACGACGGCCAGAAGTTTGTATTCGAAATAGATATTAAGGGCGCGACCAACGTGCTCGGTCAGGACTTCGGCGACCTCACCCTAGAGCAGCAAACGCCGGATTCGCTAGCGGAAATGGGTATCTCCCCAGTCCACAAAACCAAGGTGACCAACCTGCCTTCGCTAGG